>NZ_CP065589.1:2012096-2681129 GCF_021278965.1 Chryseobacterium capnotolerans
AGTGTTGGAATACATCGGCCAGTTGTACACCAGCTTTGCAGATAAGGCAAGGTTGAGATTACAAAAAGGAGAAGCCAACATTTTGGAGGAATCTACTGCTGAAATTCAAAAAGAACAGATGAACGTACAGCTGAATTCCCTGGAAAATGATCTGAATATTGCCAAACTCCAGCTGCAGGTACTGCTCCAATCCGAAGTTCCTTACCAGCCTGTAGCAGATAAGCTTACTATGAATGTGGGGCTTCAGGCTTCAGAGGAAATGCTAAAGCAACATCCTGAACTTCAATACCTGCAGCAGCAGATCAAAGTAGGAGAGGCTGAAGTACAGCTTGAGAAGAGCAGATTGCTTCCTGAACTTCTGATCGGTTACACTAACCAGAGTATGAAAAATATTAACAACAATCGCTTCAATTCTGTACAGGTGGGAGTAGGTATTCCTCTGTTTACTAAAGGTCAAAGAGCATTAGCTAAAGCAGCCGAAGCAAAAATTGCGATCTCTGAAAATCAATATCAAAGAAAAGAAATTGAGCTTAAAAACAGATTGGGGCAACAGTTGAAAAACTATATGAATCAACAGAGAATCATTGAAAATTATGAGCAAAAACAGCTTCCAAAATCTGAAACCATCTTAAAAACAGCTCAAAAACAGATGGATGTAGGAGAAATCGACTATCTGAACTGGGTAATCCTGGTGAATCAGGCCGTAAAGACCAAAGCAGATTACATCGACAGCCTGGAAAGACTGAATCAGATCGGAGCAGAACTTAATTTCTTAATTTCAAAATAACAGCGTCATGCAATTTAAAATAATATCAATATACAGTCTGGCTTTAACGTTCGCTTTATCATCATGTTCAGGAAAGAAAGAAGAGGAAAAAACAGTTTATGAGAACACAAAATTTGCAAAAGGAACAGAGAATACCGTTCATCTTACCCAACAGCAGATTCAGTCTGTAGGAATCACCACTACAACTGTTCAGGACAGAAATATGGAGAAACTGGTACTACTGAATGGGAAAGCGGAGATTGCACCCTCTCATATCAGCTCAGTTTCAAGCATTATGGGCGGACATATCAAATCCATCAATATCATTAATGGAAGTCATTTCAGCAAAGGTCAGGTGCTGGCAGTGGTAGAAGATCCGCAATTTATACAGCTTCAGCAGGATTACCTGGTAACCAAAGCACAGCTGGACGCTGCAAGATTGAATTTTAACCGTCAGAAAGATCTTAACACCAGCAAAGCAAGCAGTGATAAAACCCTGCAAACGGCACAGGCAGACTATTCAACGTTGAATGCCACGTTAAGAGGTCTTGAAGAAAAACTTCGAATTATCGGGATTAATGCTAAAGGGTTAAATACAGGAAATATAAGAAGCAGAATTAATATTTATGCACCATTCAGTGGTTTTGTGAGCAAAATTCTGGTGAATAACGGACAGTATATCAACCCTGCAGATACTTTATTTGAATTGATTAATCCAGCCGGACTCCTTTTAGAATTGAAGGTTTTTGAAAACGATGTTAATGATATAAAAGTCGGGCAGGAAATCCTGGTATATACCAATCAAAATCCTGATTCGAAATCTAATGCTAAAATTGTAAGTGTAGTTCCAAGCATTGAAACCGGAGGTTCTGCAACAGCTGTAGCCCAATTATCATCCGTTAATTCTGAATTTGTAAAAGGAATGTATATCAATGCTGAAGTCAATATCAGTAACCGCTCTACTCAGGGACTGCCTAATGATGCTGTGGTTTCTTTTGAAAACAAAAATTATGTTTTTGAAGATCTGGGAAAATCAAATTATAAGATGGTCCCTGTGGTAACAGGAATTTCAGACGATCAGTTTACAGAAATCGTAAAAGGAGACTTTTTAAAGGATAAAAAGATTGTGCAAAAGGGAGCTTACAGCCTTCTGATGATGTTGAAGAATAAAGCTGAATAATCCGTTTATAACCAATAACTTTTAAAGGAAAAGGTTTTGTTTACTAAGGTAAATGAGACCTTTTTTATTTTTTGAGCTTAAGAACCATTAAGAATGGTTTAAGAGAATAAGAATATTTAGCGGTGAGCTTCACTCTAAGTATAATTGATATAAATTGATTTAATGCGCTTTATTTTTACCATCCTTTAGCTAGCTTTATTTTTCTGATTAAGGTTTTTAAGAAAATGAGTCGGAGGTATTTTATATCGTTCCTGAAACTTTTTAGAAAAACTTTGTGCAGTATTGAAACCCCTCGCTGGCGCGAGCTTCTAGCTCGTGTCCTAAATGTAAATAACAATAAACAAAGCTAGCTCATAAAAGTTAGCTTTGTTTTTTTACTCAATTCTCTTAATTTTAGAATATAAGTAGAAAATATAAATTTCATGAAAAAGAAGCAGCTTATTTTATAAGTTTTGCTACGGTATTCTGGATTGATGTTTTTACCAGAATGAATTATTTTGATATTGTCATTAATGCATTAGATTATTGTATAAAGAATAAAGGGATGTCTATTTTTGGATATTGCATCATGCTAAGTCATGTTCATTTGCTTTTTCGATCGGAGAAAGGAGAACCATCAGAATTGATAAGAGATTTTAAAGGATTTACAGTAAGAGTGTTGTTAAAGGCAATTGAAGAGAATTCTCAGGAAAGTAGAAAAGAGTGGTTACTTTGGATGTTTGAGAAAGCAGGCAAAAGAAATTCAAACGTCAAAAAATATCAATTTTGGCAACAGAATAATAAACCAATAGAAGTTTGGTCTTTAAAAGTATTTGAACAGAAGCTTAATTATATCCATCAAAATCCCGTTGAAAGTGGTTTTGTTATGGAACCATGGGAATGGAAGTATAGTAGTGCTAGAAATTATTGCGATGATTATCAGGAGATCTTGGAAATAGATGTAAATTTATAAAAATATTTGATTAGCACGAGCAAGATGCTCGCGCTAGCGGGGGATGGAACATTTCATGGTTAACCAATAGATTCTAAAACAGCAAAATAATTATAAAAATGTTTGAGATAAGAACGAAAGGAAAAGCCTCTTTAGATAATTTAAGTGTTACTGATTCCAGTGTTAGTGAGGCATTAAACACAATATATACTCATGATTATGATTTTATGATTTTCATAAATTGGAATGGATTTAAAATACCAATGGATGGAGTTAGTTTTTCACAAATCTATAATGATGTAATCATAATGTTAGAAGAACTTGAAGAGGAGTATGATTTTTCTGTAAATTTTTTAGATACTGGTTTGACTGCAGTATGGAGTTTTACTATTGAAGGTGATTTTCTTAAGGTTGAGGCAAAATGGGTAGATATTGCTTCTTATGGCTATGAAAATACTACAGTTGAAGAATTAGAAAAAGTTTCGAATATTGTTGTAATAAATAAAAATAAGTTTATCAATGAATGGGATAACCTTCTTCGAATTGTTAAGGATGATCTTTTAAATACTGGATATAATGGTGATTTAGTGGGATTTGAATATTTAAAAAGATTGGCTTAGTACTGCTGGTTCCCCTCGCTAGCGCGAGCATCTTGCTCGTGCTCAGAATGAAACCAATTGCAAAAAGCTTATAACTTTAAGCAGATAATAAAAAACAAAGCTAGCTCATAAAAGTTAGCTTTGTTTTTTAACTCAATTCTCTTAATTTTAGAATATGAGTAGAAAATATAAATTTCATGAAAAAGAAGGAGCTTATTTTATAATTTTTGCTACGGTATTCTGGATTGATGTTTTTACGAGAATGGAGTATTTTGATATTGTTATTAATGCATTAGATTATTGTAGAAAGAATAAAGGGATGTCTATTTTTGGATATTGCATCGTGTCAAGTCATGTTCATTTGCTTTTTCAATCGGAGAAAGGAGAACCATCAGAATTGATAAGAGATTTTAAAGGATTTACAGCAAGAGTGTTGTTAAAGGCAATTGAAGAGAATTCTCAGGAAAGTAGAAAAGAGTGGTTACTTTGGATGTTTGAGAAAGCAGGCAAAAGAAATTCAAACGTCAAAAAATACCAATTTTGGTAACAGAATAATAAACCAATAGAAGTTTGGTCTTTAAAAGTATTTGAACAGAAGCTCAATTATATCCATCAAAATCCTGTTGAAAATGGTTTTGTTATTGATCCTTGGGAGTGGAGGTATAGTAGTGCTAGAAATTATTGTGATGATTATCAGGAGATATTAGAAATAGATGTAAATTTATAAAAGAATGCTTGATGAGCACGAGCAAGATGCTCGCGCCAGCGGGGGGCAAGGTCATTTAATATGCATTCTACTGAAAAAATAAAAATTACTGAAAAAAATAATGTAATTATGCCATAATTTAATTATAAAAAATAGTATGAAAAGAAAAGGGATAATATTTTTATTAGTTATTTTAAGTTCCTCTTTTTTATTAAATATATATAGAGAATAAGCTTTATGATACTTTTTTAAAAATTCGGTTAGATGATATAAGGAATCTTGAATATAGATCAAATCATAATTTTTATAGAAAAGGAATTGAAAATATAGGGCAAAACTTTCAAATGGAATTATTAAAGATGAATATAGAAAGGAGTAATATCAGAGTAAGAAATGATTTCTTCTTTATTTTTCAAGAAAAGAATATATATATTAGTAATAATAAAGAATGTATTGAAGTAAATGTAAAATATGATTTTTTTACATCTAGATTTAAGATTATAGGGTATAAAACCCTCGCTGGTTCGAGCGTCACACCTGGACACAGATAAAAAGTAAAACCACTGCAAATTGCAGTGGTTTTTATTATTTAAAAGCTTTTATTTTATCCCTCGCTGGCGCGAGCTTCTAGCTCGTGTCCTAAATGAAATAACAATAAACAAAGCTAACTTTATGAGTTAGCTTTGTTATTTACTCCAATTCTTTAATTTTATACTATGAGCAGAAAATATAAATTTCATGAAAAAGAGGGAGCATACTTTATAAGTTTTGCTACGGTATTCTGGATTGATGTTTTTACGAGAATGGAGTATTTTGATATTGTTATTAAGAGTAGCCTGTAAATTATTGTAATGATTATCAGGAGATAATAGAAATAGATGTAAATTTATAAAAGAATGTTTGACGAGCACGAGCAAGATGCTCGCGCTAGCGGGGAATTCCTGAAAGAGGATGTTATTAATCTAAAATTTCCAAATAGTATGAATTTTAAGAGTAAAATATTTATAATTTTATTATCCTCTTTATTACTTACGAATTGTAAGGAGGAAATGAAAAAATGTGTAAGTCAATCAACCGATACTAATGTAAAACTATATAATGATTTAACAGATCAGTTGATACCTTATTTTTTTAGAGAAGATTATTTAGGTGAAAAAAGATATTTTGATAGTTTAAGAGTTCACGATGATGATTTATATATCGAAGAGAAGACAAAAGCGCACAACGAAATTTTTAATCATCCTGAAAAATTTTGCAATTTGTATATAGATTCTACTAAAAGTAAAAATACATATTTTGCTACAAGTAGTAAAAACTTTATTACAGGTCATCCCGAAGCTCATATAAATGACATAAAAAGTAGGAAGGAGCTTTTAAAAGAATTTTCCAGTAATACAGATATTATTAAAAAATTAAGTACACGAAGTTCTATAAAAGCAAATCAATTTAATTTGTGTACGGCAAAAGTCCTAGATCTGGCAGAGTATGATAAACATACAAATGAATGTGAGATAGGTGTTGTCTATTTTTCAGAGATTGTATTTGATCCTTCTAAAAAAATAGCATTAGTTTTTGTTGACCATCGTATAAAAAAAGATTATTACGGTAGAAATGGTATATTTAAACTAAGATTGCATGATAATTATTGGGAAATAGAAGATTTTATGTTAGTGTCAACTTCCTAATTTCCGGCTCTTTTCTTTTTTCTCATGAAATTTAGAAGAAGAAACCCCGCTGCGCAAAGTCTCCCGACTTTGAGCAGATAAATAAACAAACCCCTCGCAAATTGCGAGGGGTTTCTGTTTTAAACAGCAAGCGTATTAGAAAGTGTTTGTTTTAATCTTTGTTTTGTAACAAGTCCGTCAATAATTGAGAATACAGATTTTTTTCGTTCTCTTCCAACTGTTCAATGAGTTGTATTTTTCCCCTCGCTGGCCCGAGCTTCTAGCTCCTGTCCTAAATGGAAATAACAATAAACAAAGCTAAATTTATGAGTTAGCTTTGTTATTTACTTCAATTCTTTAATTTTATACTATGAGCAGAAAATATATATATCATGAAATATATTCCTCAAAATCCCGTTGAAAGTGGTTTTGTTATGGAACGATGGGAGTGGAAGTATAGTAGTGCTAGAAATTATTGTGATGATTATCAGGAGATCTTGGAAATAGATGTAAATTTATAAAAATATTTGATGAGCACGAGCAAGATGCTCGCGCCAACGGGGAAAATCAAATTATAAGATGATCCCTGTGGTAACCGGAATTTCAGACGATCAGTTTACAGAAATTGTAAAAGCAGATTTTTGAAAGATAAAAAGATTGTACAGAAAGGAGCTTACAGTCTTCTGATGATGCTGAAGAATAAAGCAGAATAATCATTATCAATATATGCTTTAAAGAAAAAGGTTTTGTTTACTAAAATAAACAGAACCTTTTTTATTTAACCACAAAAGCTGCAACAGTTTTGGAAGGCTTTAATTATTTTAAGTTAAAAAGTTTTGCGTATTAGAAGTTCACTTAAGTTTTGAAAAATCAAAGATTTTTCATTTTTACTCTAATACTTTCAAACCCTCAGACCCTCAAACCCTCAAACTCCCCCTAAACCCTCTCGCAGCATAATAAGAATCTGCACCGTTATGATAATAGAATACAGTATTGTAGCGTCTGTCGCAGAAAACAGCGCCTCCGAGTTCCCGGATTGAAGCAGGAGTTTGTACCCAGCTGGAAGTTTTCTGATCAAATTTTCCTAATTCCTGAAGGTGGCGGTATTGTTCTTCGGTTAAAATATCAATGCCCATTTCTGAAGCTTTATCAATGGCGTTGCTTTCCGGTTTGTTGGCTTTTCTTGATTCCCAGGCAGGATAATCATAGCAAAGGCTTCTGCGTTTCGGACTTTCAGGCGAACAATCGAAGAAGATATATTCATCTGTTTTTTGGTTATAATCCACGACATCAGGTTCACCTTCTGTTTCTTCCATTTCGTTTAAAGACCATAGTTTTTCAAGGTTAGATTCTAATTTGGATTGAATCTTTTCCCATTTCAGGTCTTTGTGGCGGGGCATATTTTTTTCAAAACGGGCTTTCAGTACTTTTAAAAGGGCTTCGCTTTGTTCGGGAGTTAAGGATTTCTTTTTCATGTTAAATTTTGTTTGTTTGTTCTTTTGAATTAATTGATGGATGTTGTTGGCAATCGCAAAGGGGCAAGAGGCTTTTGAGGCTGGAAGTATTTTTAAGGGGCAAGAATTTTATCTCCGATAAAATTGAATGCTGCATACTTTCATGTCATATTTGCTGAAAATCTTAGATTTTCTTGCGCCTTAAAAACAGCATTAGGTTTTAATTCTTAGCGTCTTAGCGATATTCCAACAAAATCAATGTAATTATCGGCATAAAATTTTTAATTGTGTGTTAGTTGTTGAGCGAGATTTTTCTGTTGGCAGGTCTGAAATACCATGAAATAATAACCAATACAAAAAGCAATACAGCAGGAAAGGTTCTTCCGGCGGTATCTCCCACAATAAGGTGTGAGATTACAGCTCCAGACATCACGAAGAAAAACCCTGCATAAGCCCATTCTTTTAATAGTAATTGTTTCGGGATAAGAATAGCAATAACGCCCAATAGTTTCCATACTCCGATGATGGTCATAAGATAAGCCGGATAGCCCAGATTGGTAAAATTAGCAAGCTCATCCTTATTTTTCATAAGCTGAACAATGGCGGTAGAGACCATGCCTAATGCCATCCAGAGCGTAAAGATCCAATAAATGATTCTTTTTCTTTTTTCTGATTTGTTTGATGTTTCCATAGTAATTGTTTTTGTGATTAGTCGTTAAGGCCTTTTCCTTCAAGGATCTGAGGAATGCATTTTTCGATTCTTGCTTCCCTGGTTTTGGATTGTTTTGCGGAGGAAAAGTGGAGTAGGTAAGCTCTTTGCCGGCCTGGTGTTAAGGATTCAAAAGCTTCTTTTAATACAGCATCCTGATCGAGTCTGTTTTGAAATTCTTCAACCATTTCAAAATCTTTGGTTGTCTTCATTTCAACCTTCACTCCGGATTCTTCAATCTCAACCGCTTCAAACATATACGCCCGAAGTTCCTTTTTAAGATCGTGGATCTGTTGCACTTCTGTAAAACGGATCTGTCTTGCTGCCTGTACATTTTCAGACTGCTGAATAAGAATCTGGTCGGGATCTTTCATCAAAGCACCTTTAAAAAAGAGTAGGGCGCAATATTCTTTAAATCCGTGAATTAAAAATATATTTTTACCTTCATAGGTATAACACGGGCAGCCCCATTTTAAATCCTCTACCAATTCGGTACTTAGGGCAATGGTTCTTAATGCTTCAAATTCTTCTTTCCACTGTGTGGCTTTATCGAAGAAAAAATCAACTTTTGGATTCATGGGGGTAAGTTTTAGGGTTCTAGGGTTTGAGAGTATTAGAGTAGGAGCGTGATAACGTTCAAAGTTTGATGATTAAAGTTCAAGGTTGTTATCCTTTCACTGATGATTGACGATTCACTTGCGAAGCAAAATTCACTATTGACATATACAAGTTAAACTTTGACATCATCATCTCTCATCTCTTCGTTTATTATCTATTGGTCTCTAAACAGCTCCTGCAAACGATTATGCGCCCTATTAATTCCCTGCGCAAACGGCATTTTCAGATGTTGGTCTCTGAAGTCTACGGATTTGTATATCGTCTGAATTGTGATTTTGCTGGTGGTATCCGTTAATTTTTCAAATTCTAAAAACTCAATCTGAACTGGAAAAGGTGTGTTTTCCATCTGGAATGTTCTTATAATTTTCTCATTTTCAACAATGTCATGAATGGTTCCGTTAGCACTAAACATTACTTCTCCCTGAGGATTAGAAGTTTCGAAACGGTAACTTCCATGTTGTTTATTTTCAAACTTGGTCACTTTGGTTCCCATCCATTGTTCAAAAAGTTCAGCTTCTGTATACGCTTTGAAAAGCAATTCTACAGGAAGATCAAATTCTCTGATGATGAAGATTTCCTGTTTTCCGTCTTCTGCGTGGATTTTTGTTTTAAGTTCCATATTTTGAGGTTGGTGTTTTGGGGTTTGAGAGTATTAGAGTATTAGAGTATTAGAGTATTAGAGTATTAGAGTATTAGAGTATTAGAGTGGAACGTTTAAGGTTGGTATCCTTTCCTTGATGATTGACGATTCACTTGCGAAGCAAAATTGACTATTGACACCCACAATTTAAACTTTGCACTCATTGTCTCTCATCTCTTCGTCTATTATCTATCTGTCTTATGTAAGTCTTGGTATGCTTTCATCACACTTTCCAGCTTATTGAATTTCTCATCCCACATTTGGCGGAATGGCTCTATAAAGTCGGCTATTTCTTTCATTTTATGGGGATTGAGGTGGTACGTAATTTCACGGCCGTTTTGTTCTGATCTCAGTAACTCACATTCTGTAAGGATCTGAAGATGCTTGGAAACGGTAGGTCTTGCGGTATCGAAATTGGAAGCAATGGCTCCTGCAGTCATGGATTGAGCAGCCACCAGCATCAATATGGATCTTCTGGTAGGGTCTGCGATCGCCTGGAATACATCTCTTCTTAAATTCATTGTGTAGTTATTTGACTACAAATATATGTGTAGTTATTTAGCTACGCAAGTTTTTAATGAAGAAATTTATATTTTTTATAACGGTAGTTCTCTATATACAAGGATATTCAGTAGTTAGATTAAATAATTATGTTTTGGGATCAATATATCTTAATTTCTGAATACCTTCTAATGTAAGAAATTCTGAATGTCTTCCACTTCTAGTTTCTCCAATTGCATTTGTTCTTCGAGTAGAAGTAAATAATATACACCCTTTAATAGCTCGAGTTATTCCTACATAATGAAGATTTAAATCTTGAGTATAATTAGGATATATAGGATTATCAAAATCATTATTTTTTCCTGGACGTTTAGCAGGAAGCACCCATTCATATAAATCTAAATGTATAATCAAATCAAATTCTAACCCTTTTGATTTATGTAATGTCATAATTACTAATTCCTCACTACCTGCAGATCTATATGAATCCAACTCTTCTTTATTATTTAAGACACTATCCAACAGGTTTATAGATTCATCATTTGATAGTTTGGGGGCAATAATATTAGCTATATCAATAAATTGCTCTTTTAATTTTGTAATATCAATATTTCCTGATGCTATAATGTAATCAATATTTTTTTTTACTTTTTTCAGTTCTTCAATCTCTCTTTTTAGGAGTTTATCATAGGAGGTAAAAACTTCAATAATATCAATAAATTTATGACTGATATTAAAAACGTAATGTAATAAATTAGAAAAGATTAGTGACCAAATATTAAGATTACTATCTAGATCATTACTTATAAAATATCTATTTGGTGTTTTTAATGAATTAACAAGGATTTTTGCAGTGCTTTTTCCCCTGACTAATAAAGCAATTTGGTTATTATGCTTTATATCAAAATATTTTTTAGCCTAATTAAATTTTTATCTAAAAAATTTGCAATTGAGCTTTCATCTCCTTCTGTTTCGAAATGATATACTCTAGATTCAACATTAGGAATCATAACTGCTTTATCATTTAATAAATAATTGGAATAGTTTATAATTGATGGATGACACCTATGATTCTTATCAAGTATAAATTGTTCAAAAGTATCATTTTCTGATAGTTCTTTCAGAAATTTAGCATCTTTACCAGAAAAAGCATATATTGACTGATTTAGATCACCTACGGCAATAGCATTAGCACCTAGGTTTTTAATTTTTAAAAAAATATCGTGTTGATGCTGCCCAGAATCCTGATATTCGTCAATATACATAAACTTATATTTAGCCTTAATATAATTTTGACAGGCTATAGATTGGTCTAGTACATAGTTTGAAAATAATCCAATGGTTTCTATTAAAATTATTCCATTTAAAAAATAGTTGACTAAAATATTAAGCTTTTCTTTGTCCAAGTCGGTTAATAGAAGATTCCTATCAATCCAATCTAAGCTTTCATTTTCAAAATTTTCTAATGAATCTTTCTTAATAATCTTTATATCGGTAGAAGGAATACCAAACAACAATTTTCCAAAAGGTATTAAAACTTCTGAAAGATTAAACTTATCAATAGTGCCAAAAAATGATGATTTAGGATTTTCTCCGTTTGAAAGACATCTATTTTTTAATTCTGTACTAGCTTTATTTGTATAGGAAATAGCAATTACACCTTCATGTTCTTTTAAATTATGTAAATTTCTTTTTATTTTTTGAGAAATTACAAATGTCTTACCACTTCCAGGTGCAGCAACTACAACAGAATTACCATTATAATCTATGATTATTTTTTGTTGTTCAGTTGGCTTCATGTTAAGAAATTAAATCTACACATCTAAATAAGGGAATAGCTATATTATCATCTTTAAGATTTTTCAAGCAATTTTTATTTTCCTTTAAAAATTTATACATATAGATTGCCTTCTTTTTTTGCATTATTGATACTAAATTTTTCGTTTCATTTTCGTTAAAAGATGTCTGTAAATCTTTTAAAATAGGACTGTTTACTAAATCATTTTCCAGATCTTTTTCAGACAAAAACATATTATAACTTCTTAACTCTTCAATAATATATAATGCAGAACTTATATTTTCAGGTTGAGGAGTAATTTTTGAATCCCAAGTTGTATTATCAAGATGTTCTTCTAAAATTGCTTCAGTTTCAGGATGTTTTTCAAAACAATCTTTATAAATGGAAATGCATCTATGAATTCCTGCAAAACGATGTTTATCTTTTTTAGAGACTTTAAATATATCATTATCCGTTCTTAAAACCCAATCAATATTTAGAGCATTAAGTATTTTGGCATAGGTTTTAAAGCTAATTCCATCAACCATTAAAATACTTATGTTTAGTCTATCTAAATCTATATCTAGTTGTTTGGCTAATGTTTTATAAAAAATTTCTTCTGAGGGTCCTTCAACAAGAAAAACAACACTAGCAAAAAAGGCTTCAGCAGGTATAATACTCATTCTATAACCAAAATCCTGAAACGCTTCATTAATTATTGGAGAACAGCCTTCTGAAGCAGCTTCTGATTTTAAATTTTTATTATAGATTCTAATTATTGAATTAGGACTAAATTCAGAGGCAATTTGAGGAGAATGTGTTGTTGTTATTACTTGCCCATACAATTCATTGTTTAAATACTCAGCTAATTTTCTTTGTTGATGTGGATGCAAGTGGGCTTCGGGTTCCTCAATACAAAAAATTGTTACTTCGTTTAGGTTTTCTTCTCTTAATTGATTTCTTGAGGTCCAAAGTGCTAAATATATTTGGTTTAGCCTACCATCCCCACCTATTAATACTGATTGGTCTTCAGATTTTGCTGAAATTGATACGTTATTAATAAATGAATCCAAATTAGATGTAGCAGAATCAAAAACAATTTGTTGTTGAGAATGATGTAGTGATAACTTTGCTAATTCTTCATTAATCGTTGCGGTTGCATCTTTTACAAAATTTAATTTTGGAATGCGCTCATCTATACTTTTTAAATTTTCTTGAATCTCAGTATATAATTTATTATCAAATTCAGATTCTTCAGCAGTTCTGTTCTCTTTTGCGGTTTGAAATAAATAGTTTTTCTCTTTGTTTATATATCTTATTAAATCCCTTCTACTACTAATATATTTTAGATTTAATACTTTTCTATAGTACCTATCATCGATTTCTTCAAGTTTTTCGATTGACGCCCCACAAAATAATTTATATGATTTAGCCTTGGTTTTTGAATCTCTGTAACCTTCATATTTTATAATTAATTCATCTCCATCGCTTATTTTTCCTTTAAGTTTAGAAACTACACAGTCTTCTACTACATTTGTAAAGAAAAGTATAATCTCGAAATTATTAGTTTCTGTAAAGGCATAAAAATCTGAATCTTGTGGCTCAATATCATAATCAGATAAGCTGCGATCTAAAAGAAGCCTAATGGCCCATATTAAATTTGTTTTCCCAACATCATTAGAACCTATAATTAATGATTTTTCATTAAAATGTACAGTTGCATTTTTGAAATTTCTAAATCCAATTAATTTAACTTTAGCAAGTATCATAAAATTTTATTAATAAATTAATATCCACAGAAATAAACAGGTATACATTCATTTATGTTTAATTCGAGAAATACTCCTAGTCCATATTTGTATTCTCCATCTTGATGTGTAAAATCTTCAAGTTTAATTTTATCAATTTCTCTAGACTCTTGATTCCACCAACCTTTAATTTCGATTATTAATAAGTTAGACTCATTATTTCCTCTTTTATGAATAATCACATCTGGTCTTGTACCATTTGGGCGCCTAGGAGTTCTTTTGGGAGCTAATCCGTTTTTATTGTATTCAATATCAATATCAAGTTGCAAATCATTTACCCATTTAACAGTTTGTAGGGCTTCATTCAAATAAAGAGTGAAGCGAAATGCTATACTTTGTTCCATGCCCTTCCTTTCGATTAAATCTATATCATCAATATATAATCGACAAATTGATTTTGATATAACTCTTTTGAGACTTTCAGATTGTTCTTCTGTGAGAAACATGATGGATATATATTATTATTATTATTATTATTATTTCTTTTCAATTAATCTCTCCAATTTTTCAATCATCTCTTTCTGTTGCTCAAGCATACGCTCATAAAGCTCAACCATTTTATCAATAGGATTGAAAGTAGGTTGGTAACTATACAATGAATTACCTGTAGCATTATCATTGTTATTAACAGTATTCGAAATAATATTCACAGCTTGTTCCTCATCAAAATTCTCAATCGCTTCCGCCGGAACTTTCAAAATCTTCGCTACCTGCGCCAGAATATCAGATTCTACGGTTTCCTTTTGTTCCAAAAGAGAAACTTTCTTTTGGTTCCAGTCGTCACCCAATTCAAAGGCTAAAGCTTCCTGCTTGATGCCCAGCATTTCACGGAAACGTTTTATATTTCTACCCTGATGTATTTTCTTATTTTGCATATCTGTGTCAATCATAATAACAAATATAAAGCTTTAAAAGATAAAAATAAAACCCCTGTTCAAAATAAATTATCTTCTAAAATATCCTTTCTACGGCCTAAAATATTCATTTTTAACTGGTATAGCTGTCATGATATTTCTTGCTTTGTTGAAAAACAACGATATGAGAAAAGTAATTATTCGGGGCAAATATAAGGTTGTCTCCATTCGTAACCTTACGGTTTCCCATAAATCATTTGAAAGAGCGTATAGAAGGCTAGTTTTCTTCCCGGAAATCCGGCTGGCAGGGAAGTGGTTGCTGGAGTGTGGTTTTGAACCTGGAGATCATGTGGTGGTGACCGTTCGGAGGAATCAGATTATTTTAGAAAAGGAGATGAAGTATCAGGAAGGATAAGAAAATAGTTTTAATGTATAAACTTAAGTGTTCAGAATCTTTTGTGACTTTTGTGGTTATCTATACATTGCTGTTTACATTTTCCCACAGATGACACAGATGGGCACAGATGAATATGGAGATATATTTTATAAACTGGCTGTGAAGGTGTGGCTAGTGATTCGAAGGCTTTTGAGATCTCTCGCAGATTTCGGTGATTAAGCAGATGATTGAGGATTAGAATCTGCGATATCTGCTTGATCTGCGTGAGTTTTTTAACGCAAAGTTTTTATGTTGGTGGCTGGTTATTTTTAGGGAGCTAAGGATGAGCAAGTGAACTTGCCAGATGAAGGTTATTTTTATATCTCGCAGATTTCGGGGATTAAGCAGATGATTGGGGATTATAATCTGCGATATCTGCTTGATCTGCGAGAGTTTTTTATTTAAACGCAAAGTTTTTATGCTGGTGGCTGGATATTTTTAGGGAGGTAAGGCTGGACAAGTGAACTTGTCTGATGAAGGTGTGGATTGTGATTTGAAGGCTTTTGAGATCTCTCGCAGATTTCTGTGATTAAGCAGATGATTGGGGATTAGAATCTGCGTTATCAGCTTGATCTGCGAGAGTTTTATAAATTAAATGCAAAGTTAAAGATGTCTCTGTGTTTGAGGAGCTACCCTGGAAAGGTAGTATGCTGATAACTCTAAGACTCTTAATGGTTTGGAAAAAATATATTCATCTGTTTATCCCTTGGGAATCAGTAAAAAATGAATCTATTTCACCTTTCGCATCGGAAATTTCTGGCTGGTCATTTTTCCGTTCATTATTCCGGAAATCTCTGCAGCCAGAGAATCTTTTCCCTGTTTTTTATAAGCAATCATTTGCGGGAAATCATGAGCCGGATTTTCAAATACAAGAGAAGTGGGATCTTTGATTTCTTTGGCCGCAAAGTCTACGGGAAGCTCATGGTTTTGATGCTTTACAGAAACAATATAATGCAGCTTTTTATCCTTTTCTATCAATCGGACAGACTCGAATAAAAGGGTGTCTTTATTTTTCAGATAATAGCTTTTTCCCTGAAATTCGATAGGGCTTTTTCTTTTCCAGGTTTCATAGAGGCTTCCTTTGGGTGTTTTGGTTTCCCAGGTTCCGAGAAGCCATTCCAGTTTGCTGAGTTCACCTTGTTGCTGAGCCCAGCTTCCCATCATCAGAATAGCGATGATGGCAGGGATGAGTTTTGTTTTCATTGCGGTCGTATTTTATCTCAGCAAAGTTCAGGATAGCAATGATCTTAAAATTGTAAAAATGCGACATCAGGAATCTGTACCATAAAATAAATAAGACATTTGAAGATTATCACCATAAAATTCTTTGGGGGTAAGTCCTGTAAATTCTTTAAAATCTTTGATAAAATGAGCCTGGTCATAATATTCAGCGTCGTGAGCAAGTGTTGTAAGATTAATATATTCCTTATTGAGAAGATTTCTGAGCGTTGACTGAAGTCTTATGGTTTTGGAAAGTTGTTTGGGACTCATACCAATCGCTGAAGAGAATCTGCGTTCCAATTGTCTTCGGTTGATATTGGTTTGTAGGGAGAGTTCATGTACAGAGATTTGCCCGTTGACCTGCAACAAAATATCGACTGTTGATTGTACAATTTTGTCAATGGTTTCTGTGTTCAGTCTTTCCCGCAGGAAGGTTTCTACAAGATCTATTTTTTCCTGTATGGTATTGGATTGGTAGACCTTTTCTCCCAATTCAGTTCCGGCTGTTCCAAATAGGTCTTCTAAGGGAATTGCTTTATCATCCATTTCTTTGATGGGAATGGTGGCAAAAGGCAGAAAGCCATTATGATGAAAACGGACAGAGAATATTCCGGTAATGCCTGTAGGTTCAATTCTTAAAGGTTCAGTAAGCTGCCCGAAAACACAGTATCTTGGCTGTACAACGGCTTTTCTATCAATATACTGTTTGTATAGGTCTCCATAATGGAAGATCATTTCCATGCAGCCATCAGGAACAATGGTTTGGGTTTGGGGAATGTCTTCTTTGGGACTGTCCAGTGTCCAGTAGCACTTGATGAGCGAAGCCAGCTCCGGATGGGGTTGGAATATCTGATAATCCATTGTATATAATCATTCTGATCGGCTAAAATTATTAAAAATAAAATCATTTTCAATAAATCATTGCAATGCAGTGAGAAAAGTACTAGTCATGAAATAACCTTACCTTTGAAAACTCAAAGTTTTCTTTGCATTAATCAATACTATCATCAATGAAATTTTTACTCGACTTTTTATTTCGTGTTTTCCAGCTTTTTACAGAACCGTATTTTTTAGTATTTCTTGCAGTAGTTGTTATTGCACTGTTGAAAAGAAAAAATAAAAGTAAGAAACTGAGAATAGGAATTTTAATATCAACAATTGTCTTGGTTATCCTTATAGGCAATGGTTTTCTGGGGAAACTTATTTCCGGATATTTACAGGAAAGTTACCTCAAGACTTCTGAGGTGAAGAGTACAGCTGTACAGAATCCTATTATTGTAGTATTGGGTGGCGGTGTTGTTGAGATGAACAATATAGAGAAATTACATACGATGTCTTATTCCAGAATGGTGACCGCATATGAATTGTATCATGAGTTTAAGAAAAATAATCAACCTTGTAAGATATTGATTTCCGGAAAGGGAAGAGGACATACCAGTGAAGCCGAATTATTCAGTGCGAATTTTAAAAAAATGGGAGTGCTGGATTCTGACATTATTAAGGAAGATCAAAGTATGAACACCTATCAGAATGCAAAATTTTCCAACGAGATATTGAAGAAGATGGGAACTTACAACTTATACCTGGTCACTTCAGGTTTTCATATGAAGAGATCTGTTGCGCTGTTTCAGACATTTGGATTAAAACCTATTCCGCAGGCTTCAGACTTTATAGATACTGAAATCACCTGGTTTCCGAATAGTTATAATGCCGCATTTACATTCGTTATGCTGAAAGAAGTAGTGGGAATATGGCAGGTGCAGTTATATAACAGTTTGGGGATGAATAAATAATATTTTATAGTTTATTATAAGAATAACAAACCGGACTCTTAGGCTAGCTTAAGAGTCCGGTTTGCTTTACAATTGTTTTAATTAAGTTTTGGCTAAAGCCAAATTGATTGTAATGTTTTTATTAGATGTGCTAAAGCCCATCTCTATAGAATTTATATTGCTGTATTTAAATCATCAGTCTATTTTCTTCAAAAAACAGTCTTGTTTTTATATAGAATTTGTACAAAATCATAGAAAAAGTCCTTAAATACATAGGAATCCAAATAAGCCCAAATAAGCCGTGTTTTTCCATCCTCAACCTATGCTATCTGCTTGAAAATAAAGAGGATTTATGGGCAAAAATGAATTTTAGTCAAATTTCATAACTTTTACATCTTAAAGACATTAAATTTATGACCATCAGGATCTGCAAAGACAAAACCATAATAATTGTTTCCAAAACTTTCAGGTTCCGAAACAATGGTTCCGCCGGCATTTCTAACTTCAGCAGCCCATTGATCAACCTGATCGTTAGTCTCAGCTGAAACGGTAAATATGATTTCATTTGAAATTTGGGAATCGCCAAAGGAAACACCTTTTACATTGGTTTCCAATATATTTTTCAGGAAGAAATGAATAACAAAATTATTTTCTCCGAAAAAGAAGCTTACTAACTCATTAGAAGTGTGAGGATTGTTGGGAGTGCATCCTATGGCTTCATAAAATTTTTGGGTACGCTCCAGGTTTGCAACAGCTAGGTTGGCCCAGATCATTTTAGGTTTCATATATTTTATTTTTTTGGTGCGGATAAAATTACTTCCTTTTATCAATACAAAGCTTGTCATGTGGCAAGATTTTGTATTTTTAATGGACAGAAAGAAATCAATGGAAAAGATACTTAGGACATGAGATTTGCATATTAAAAAAATTAAGACCGGAATTTTATAATCATTTAAACACATCATTACCGATAGTCTTGAAGCCTTTTTGAATCAGCTAAATCAATACTACGAAGACTATGTAGGTAAGTTTGATGAAATTCTTTACTGTTGAAAGTAGAAAAGACTTTCCTAAGAGGTTTATAGTTTCGTGATTTAACATAATATATTTGAAAGTAAGTGAATAATGAAGTTAAGAAGTGTAATAGAGCCTGATTTTGAAACTGCTGAAAAACGATATCCTGAAGTTTTAAAGCTTATTTTGGAATATACAGACTACTGTGATGAGCACGGAGATGAAGATTCCGTTGAATATAAAAAGCTGGAAGATAAGCTTCATACTATGACAGGAAAAGAAATGTCCCGGTATAATCTTTGGGAATGGTGGGAAGGCGATGGAGCAGAGCATCTGTCTTTTGATATCAGCTTACCAGATCCTCAAATTGTAAAGGATATTACTAAAAATGAGTTGTCCGAAATCATAAGAAGAATGAAGAATTTTGAAGTTCCGGACCTGGATGATTCATCTTTTAAAGGAATATTTCACAATTATATATATTTTGGAAGCAGTTATTTTCCTGATTTTTTAAAATTGAATTTTAAAGGATATGATATTAAATTATTCCAGTCTCATAAAGATAAAGACGGTAATTACTATGAGTATAGCCAGGAAGAAATCACAGAGATACTATGGAATGGAGGATTCAATGATCGTATGAAAAAAAAATAATGAATACTACTATAATCAATAAAATCAAAGCTTTAGGCGGAAATACAGATGCTGTACATGCAGATCAAAGCTTTGCAGAGAATTGGAAACAGATTAAATTTCCTCACTATTTGTATGATAAAGACTGGGATGTTTATGGGATTGACCAGTTTTATGAAGCGAATAAGGAATTATATCAGAATCAACAGGAAAAGTTCTATGAGAATCTGATGTCGCATTATTTTTCAGCTCATGACGCAGCGTATGGACAGTATTTTGTGAAAGATTGGATGTTTACGCCTTTTAAAGAAGGTTCTGAAGACCATGAAGAATTCGATGATTTAATTGATGAAGATTATGTGCAGAATGTTGTAGGGATTTCTAAACCTGAATTCTTCTGTATATTCTATTCCTACGGATATCCTGATCATTATTTCATCTGTACGGAAGATCCGGATCAATCTAATCCAACGGTTTACAGTACAGATCATGAAGTCTATTTTGATGAGCTCGATAATAAAGGTAAACTTGAAGAATTCCTGGATTGGTTTATGACGAAAGAAGAGTTCCGGGAAGTCGTTGGAGAATATTTGACTGAGAAGCTAGGGGAATAGTTTTTTGGGCAGGAAGCTGGATGCTGGAAGAGGGAAGCCCTTGAAGTGTTATGAAGAAGAATATCTCTTTTTTAACCTTTTATGCAGTAGTTTTGCAGGGACCAACAGTTATCTGACTAAAAGTAACTTCCAGCCTCCAGCTTCCATCCTGCTAATTTAACATAATATAAAGTTGCTATTATGAGATCCTAAAAGAGAAAAACTATACAATTTTTACTTTCAGGCAATTTGCTGATATAGAAAAATTCAGACCTTTTTTAGAGCAAATGTTTTCAGAATTAAAAGCTGAAGGCAATGGTGGCGGTAATTCTGATTTTGGTGATGAGCTTTTAAAATATTGGTATCCAAGAAATTTTCACTGTATGAAAAAGACGGTTGTCATATACAGGGATATCCGTAAGAATTTTTGAAGAAATCCTCAGGGATCGATTCTATGGAATTAAAAAATTATTTAAGCAGAATATCCGGAACTTTAGGCGTTATAAATCATTTAAAAAATACAATTGAGCCTAAGGATAAGAGTTGAACGCTTTACAGGAAATGTTTATCTTTTGACAAGTGGCCAGACTTTTTCATCTGCAACAGATTTCGCAAATGCATTCAAATTTTTGAAGCTGGGAAAACTACAATAGATTTTAATATTGTAGCCACAGAGCATGACAGCATGGTGTAATGCCTGATGATATACAGGTTGAAGCAGAAAAAGCTTTGGATTATACGGTAGAAAGTCTTATCATGCAATAAGTGAGGCTGTTATGTACTCTTTTTGCAATAATATATTTTTCCTATAATTTATATTATGTTAAATTGTATGTATTCCAGGATTTCAATTTCTTCTCATTTTGAATTCCATTTCGTTGATTCTAATTGATTCTATAGAATTTATAAAACATATTTCCATATTGCTATTTTATTCTTGAGATTATTTCATCGAATTTTTCAAGCAACAATAGCTTGTAAAGTTCAGCAACTTCTTTCCAATCTTTAGCTTGATATTTAATTTCTTTTTCTTCAAAAATTACAGAAAGTGAAAGATCTTTATGTACTTCAACTACCTTTTCATCATTAGTTATAACAGAAACCCAAAAAGCTCCATGCTCGTTATCCATTAATTGAATGTCTTTTATCGCTTTTACTATATCCTTTTCATCAATATTGTCTTTTTGATATCCTTCAGCATATTGTATGTAGTTTTCTTTCATTACGTTTTAGATTGGTTATTTCTTTGTATGAAATAAAGATCAGGCAATTATTTTTCATTAAGAATCTGTTGTAATATTAAAGCTGTTGCCTTAGCATCGTCTAATGCTCTATGAAATTTAAAATCTTCTTTTATATTCATTTTTTGTAAAACTCTTTCTAGGGAGATTCCAGATGTAGAAATATTTTTCTTTGCCAGCCAATAAACACCCAATGCTCTGATATCAAAACCTCCGCCAACAAAATATTGATTATAATCTAATCCAAATTCCGTAAATTCTTTCCTCAAAAGTGGTAAATCATAGTACAATCCCCACCCTGCTAACGTTGATTTATTTTTTTCTCCATACCAATCCAAAAATGTAAGAATTGCTTCATCGAAATACTTTTCACTTTCAACCATTTCATTGGTAATGTTTGTAATATTCGTAATTTCAGGTAGAATGGGAAAATGTTTTGGCTTTATTAAAATTGAGAATTCGCTTTTTATTTCAAAAGTTTTCCGGTCTAACTTTACAGCTCCTATTTCTATTATATTGGTTTCATGTATTTCATTTTTTCCAAAAGTTTTGCAACTTCCTTCTAAATCGTAAATGACTAAATCACTTGAGAATTTCATATCAATGTTTATTAACAATCCCTCAAAGGTATATTCTTACTGCGCAATCAATTAGCATATATTATCGTTTTTATTTTAATTCAATAATTTCAGTATAATATTTCCTCCACTCGTTTGCTAAGTCAACTTTGTCCATCATTTGTAATAAATCTTCCAAATCATACTTGTCATGATTCCTCTCATCATTCAACAATGTATTAATTGCAGTTATGGCAAATTTTTTATCGTCTTCATTTTGGGATAATAAATACCAGAACCATCCAATAATACTTTGTCCTAAATTATCTTTATAACTTGAAAAATAAGGATATAACTCAAAATAAAGATCTACATAACATTCAGTAAATTTTTCTTTGTTAATATGGAAAAGAGGTTTCTCATTTACTTTTAAATCTTGTTGGATCACTACCATTAATTCTCCTTCATAATTATAAAACTCTGTTTTATAGGGAATATTACGTTTCCTGAAATTCCCATTCTTATAAAAGAAATTATCATTTTTAAGAATAATGTTTCCATCTATATCATATTTAAAACTATCATTTTTTCCAACAGCCCGTTCTGATTCTATTTTTCCGTTTGGATACCAGGTTTTATAACCTACATAATCACCATTATCAAAATAACTTTCATCGGCTAATTGACCGTTGTCATAATATTCTACAGATTTCCCATGAGCATTACCATTTTTAAATTGAGTTGTCATATTTCCATCGACTAATGTTCCTGTAAAGGGTTCTCCTTTATAAGACATACAAGTATAATAATCCTGAAGATTTGCTTCAAAATCGGTTTCGTTATATTGTATAATTGGTTGTATCATTATCGAATATTTCAAGGTTGAATTAATTTTATACTCAGAGCTTTTTATTCAATGTGTTCTGAATAAAATGTATAGGGCACTCTCCTATTTTTATTCTGTACAAGTTATTGCTGATTTTCTTTTCAAGTTATTATTTTCCGTATCTCTTTAAGAAGCTCTTGTTTTTCCGATTCACTTAAATTATTGTTCTTCCCATCTAATGCATATCGAACGTCATGTATGTCCTGCTTACACCACTCTATCATCCGGATAATTCCACTTTTGGTAATTATTCCTTTACTATCTTCAAATTTTGGAGGTGATGATAAATGAACTAATCTGGTATAATCTTTTAAAATAAGAGCTAGTTTTCGATGATCTTCTTCTTGCTGCAATCCATATTTTATAAAGTGAGTTTGGTCTGAGCATACTGCTTTAATCTGTATCCCATCAAATTCTGTCTGGTCATACTCATCAAATACCCACCACAGATATTCTTTACCATCAACATGAACTTTACTTTTATTTTTCTTGCTTATTGCCATATTTTTAAAAGGTTAGATCCGAAATTAATAAAAAATCACTCAGCTTTGGTTTGTGAGGGAATGTTCAACGAATAGAAATTGAGAAAGCTATATTAATTCATCATGCTAAGTAAACTCAAGCTCATCAAAATCCTTTATTTCAGATAATTTGATAAGTTTTTCGACCTTGATTGCTTCCCAGGTGTTTTTGTATTTAACTTCATAATGATCCCCATCATCCTCTTTATTTAAATTATCTTTGGTAAGTTTCTTTTTGGTAAGAAAATTAATACTCACTTCATATTGAGGTACTGGTCCTCTGCTTGAATAGGAATCATAACCAATGAGCTCCATATCCCCATTTTGATATCTAAAAGTGTACCCCCAGGATCCATACCTTCCATGTCCATAGTCAATATGTAAGTTTCCTTTTTCAATGCTTACACTTAGCTCAGGAGCAAAATATACGCCGCCATCCTCATTTTCAGACGAAAAGCAATTGTAATTTTTAGAAGCCAGCTCATAATAATTGCCTTTATTTAATAGTACAATAATACCTCTCCTGTTTCGGTCTAATTCACCGCGATTTTCATCTTTTATAACTTTACTTTTGTCTGTTCCTTTGATGATGAGTACAATGTCATCTAATCCGTCTTTGTTCAGGTCACCTTTTATTTCGTCCCAGCCTTCGGCTGAAACTCCCCCTTCATATTTATTGATGACATAACCTTCCGGAATAAAGTCACTTGGATTTTTCTTTCCTTCAATGTTTTGTGGAGAATTATTTATATCAATGTCATTTTCCTGAACTTTTTGAACTTCTGTGCTCTTGCCTTCTTTTGAATTCGGCTTTTCATTTTTACAAGATTGTAAAGCAAAAGAAAATGCCAGAAGTATAAAAACTTTTTTCATCGGTTTTTTATATTTTCAATTTTGCTTGGTTATTAATCGCTTATTTATTGACGAATATAAATATTTTTTATAATGTATGTAAGGAAAACTTGTAAGTAAGCACTATAAAAATCTGTAGTAAATATATTTTTTAAGCTTATACTGTACTCTCCTGTTGTTGAATGAATTGCGTGATTACTATCGTTAGTCTAAAAAGCCCCAAAGCAAGGCACTTTGGGGCTTAATTTAGATATCTAGTGTCGTCGTATTAAAGAATAATAGTTTATTTCTTAACTATTTTAGTGGAAATTGTATTGCCTTTTAACAAATAATTTCCTGATGGATATTCTGTTAGGTCAATACGGTTGTTTCCTTTATTTAAAATCATATTTTTAATGAGCTTACCTGTGATATCATATAAATAAACACTTTCGTTGGTAGCAGACTCAACGGTTACTACTCCTGTTGTTGGGTTTGGATAAGCTGGAATTTTAACTTGTTTTGTTGTTTCAGCGGTTGACAAATTTGAGTTGCAACTCGGATTATAAGAGTCTCCATTAATGGTAAACCCTTTGTTCGTCAATTGAGCTCTTGCCATAATAGCTTGCGGTGTAGAATAAGTTAATCCTGCCGCTTCTATGACTCCAATTGCGGATCCTAAGTTTGATAATGTAGGATTATTGCTGAGAGCAATTAGAAATTTATTATAATTAATGCATGATAAACCGGAATTGTTAAATCCGAAATACACATAGGCCGAAGGAACATTTTGAAACTTGATATTCCAGGTAGAAATATCCTGATTAAAAAGCGACGCCCCATTAAACATCATAAAACCATAAGCACCCCCAACTTTACTAACATCCCAGTTTCCAATAGGCTGATTAAATGATGATGCATTGGTAAACATTTGGTCAAAATTTACTACTTTACTGGTATTCCAATTATTAAGAGGCTGATTAAAGGATTTAGCATTGGAGAACATATAACGAAAGTTGGTCGCATTGCTTGTATTCCATGAATTTAATGGCTGGTTGAACGCTACCGCATCCTGGAACATTGAAATGAAATTGGTTCCGGACGAGGTATTCCAGGCAGAAATATTTTGATTAAAAGAAGATGCGTAAGAAAACATATCCCGAAAATCTGTTACTTTTGCCGTATTCCAGGTTCCAATAGGCTGATTAAACAATTTTGCTTTGCTAAACATACTGTTCATATTCGTAATGTTGCTTGTATTCCAGTTAGCAAATGAAGGGTTACCAATCAAAGACGGACAGTTAAGGAACATTTGTGATAAATTATTGATTTGTGTCAGATTAGGAACGTCTGTAGCGGTTACATCAAGGTTTGGACAGTTCGAAAAGCCTTGATCAAATTGCTGAAGCCAAATAATATCTCCCCACTGGCTTACCTCGAAGAGTTCTGGATTTCCACTGGCATTCATATAAGGGCTGCCTCTGAATCCATAAAATAATCCATTACCATTGGAAACTTTTACTCTGTAGGCTGCCTGGATAGGATTAGGATGTAAAGAAGTACCAAAAGAAATCGTCGTAAAATTACTGCTATTAGAAGTTACAGAAAGAGTTCCATGATGCTGCGGATACCCTACTTCTTCCCAGCTAATAGTATAGTTGGTTCCTGTACCGCCAAAAGATATCGAATTATCTATGGTTCCATTGATATTAGGTTTCCATAAAGTAATAAATTCGTTTTGTGCATAGGAAATGAAAAAAAGAAAAAGAAAAATGATTACTAGTTGTTTTTTGTACATAATTTAAAATAATAATTTTTAAGGTTAAAATTGGTTTTAATAAGATGATAACTTCCCGGGGTTCTGTATCTTATCTCTAATACAAAGATATAGACGCATAGCGACAGAACGTGTCGCATTAAAATTATTATGCATTATTTTTTTAATATTTTTCTTTAAAAGACTGGATTGTATATTGTTGATTATCAATAAAATGAAGACGATTGAGTAGTATGATTGCATAATTTCTCTTCAAATCAAAAAGACTTTTTCAAATAAAGCCTAACAACGCATAATTATCTGTGAAAATCTGTGCTCTCTGTGGTTAAAAAATCTATAAATATTTCATACCATTTAGTCCAAGTAAGATATTCTAGATAAAATGTATATTGTACTCTCCTATTCCTATGCTATTTTATAGATTATGCTGCTAGAAAAATTATTCAAAGAATTTAATGTAGATATTCATACATTCAATTCGGCTGATTCTGCACTTTTTGACCAATATTTTGAACGAATTCTGTTTAAAAAAAATACCTTTCTTATCCAAGAAGGTGAATTGGAGCAATACAGTTATTTTATTTTCAATGGAATAGCCAGATGCTGGACTTTAAATCACAAAGGGGAAGAACAAACCTTTTGGTTTTGTAAGGAAGGTTCATTTTCTTTATCCAATATCTCCTTTACGCTAAAGGAAAAATCTACTTTTAATGTTCAAACCCTTACAGAATGCGAAATTTATAGAATTGATCAGGAACAGGCAGCTCAGTTGTATGAAGCAATTCCTGCTTTAAAAGCTGTTTTTGATGACCTTACCGCCAGATTGCTGAATAAACTTTTAAACCGGAATATAGACCTGATAAAATATACTCCTGAGCAATATTATCTGGAAATGATGGCTGAATATGGAAATACTTTCAATGATATTCCTTTAAAGGATATTGCTTCGTATCTGGGAATTACTCCTCAGGCATTAAGCCGAATACGGAAACGGATTTTTTAACCCAGGTTCAGTGTTTACCATTAAGAAAATACGACTTTTGCTGCTCAATATTTACGATTATGATCAGAGAAATACATGAAACAGATTACCCTCAATTAATGAAAATATGGGAAAGTTCCGTGCTTAATACGCATGATTTTTTGAAAGAGGAAGATTTTAAGTATTATAAAAAAGAGATTCCTGGCTATTTTGAACACGTTAGTCTACTCGGATTTGAGGAAGAAGGTACCTTAGTTGGATTTATGGGAGTAGCTGAAGGAAATCTTGAAATGCTGTTCATTCATAATGATCACCGTGGCAAAGGGATTGGTAAGAAGCTGATTCAGTATGGAATTGATCATTTAAAAGTGACCAAAGTAGACGTGAATGAACAAAATGAACAGGGGGTTGGTTTTTATAAGCATATTGGATTTAAAGTGCTGAATAGATCAGCATTAGATGATCAGGGTAAAGAATACCCTATTTTACATATGGAATTATAATCTTACATAGCAAAAGCATCCGTCCGGATGCTTTTGAATTTCATAATATAGATATGTTTATACCTCTCGTGATTGCTATACAATAAATAACGATGCAATGGCCTGTGCATCACTTCCACTTAATGTCTCATCATATGCCGCAGACCCAGCCGCTGCTCCAAATGCAGTTCCGGTATTGTACCCTGCCTGATTAACATTATCTTCTCCTGCGTATACAGGATCAGTTGCTGAAGGCATATTTCCTCCGTTAGCAAGCTCAATCCAGCCTTTATTGGCTCTCATTCTTCTTACCTGCGAGGCATGTCTTGCTTCCACAGAATGAATTTGTAATGCAGCTTGAAGGACAACCTTATTTGACATTACGTTTCCAGCCTGTCCTTTATAGGCTCTTACCCCGGTATCTTCGAAAGCCTGTGCCAGAATCAGAAATTGATTGTAATCGGTAAATGGAGAAAAATTTCCATTAGCGGTAAAATCAAACGTAGGTTTAGATCCTGGCGTAGAGCCTAAGGAAGTAAGTGTACTTTTGAGAAAACTAACATGGGCTGATTCATGCTTGGAAATTTGCATAAACACTGTTCTGTCTGCATTGGGAATTAAACCTGCTGTGGATAATCCTATAGCATAATATTCATTTTCAAGATATTCAAGCACTAAAGCGAGCTGTAAAGCATCCGTTAAAGTACTTTTAAGGGCAGTTCCTGTCATTGTGGCATGGGGTGTTTCTGCTTTTGCAGGAGCCGTCATGAGTGCACCTAGTCCAAGGGGAACAGCTGCTGTAGCTGCTTTTTTTCCAAATAATGATAGATTGGTAATCGTTTCTAATCGGGAAGCTTCCGTTGTGAAAAATTTATCATGAGAAAGCTTATCTAGTAGTCTAAGAATGTTCATAATACAAGTTTTTGAAGATGAATAATTTAATTAATACCTCTTTCTTTCCATGTAAAGCGGGTTTTGATAAATCCTCCTGCTGCCGCTACAATATCTTTCGGCTCTTTAGCAAGATCGAGACCATTAGCATCGATCACATCGTCCCCTGAAAAGTCAGCAGACCCCGGATTGATAAGATTCCTGATAGCAGAGGCATGTCTGGCTTCTACAGAAACTATTTTTCCTGCAATAACAAGATAAGCGGCATTAGTAATATATTTTCCAGCGCCATTATAGGCTGCCACTCCAGTATCTTCCAGTGCTTTAGCTGTTGCTAATACAGAGTTTCTGTCATTAAAATTCACATTAGGATATTGAAAATCAAGTTTCGGAAGTACATTTTGAGTAGCACCGGTGATGGCTGCCTTAAAAAAGTCCCGATGGATTACTTCGTGATGGTAAAGATCCGTAAAAACTTCTTTTTCAATACTGGAAATCCCGCTGTAAAAATTGTTTACAACTTTGGTGTAAAAATCGGCTTCCAGCTGCTCCAGAGCGTAAGCATAGTTTAAGACTCCTACATCGCCAGATCCTAAATCAAAGATCTGACTGTCATTTATCATCTGAAAATCATCATCATCATTACATCCTATCATCGTAAGGCCGGCAATTGCCAGTCCCACTCCACCTAATTTTAAAAAATTTCTTCTGCTGGTATCCAGCGTCGCTCCCTGATTAGAAACATGAATTGTATTTTTCATAATATTAATCTTTAAAGTGTTTGATTACATGATAAAAAGAAGAAAAACAGCACTAAAATGCTGTTTTAGATTCTGCTGTTTTCTACGGCATTAAAACCGTATCAATGACATGAATGACGCCATTGGATTGATTTACATCTGCAATAGTTACTTTGGCACTGTTCCCTTTTGCATCTTTTATATAAAGATCTTTTCCTTTTGTCCAGAAAGTAAGTTCTTCGCCTTGTACGGTTTTCATCATACTTTTGCCATTTCCAGCTTTTACGGCAGCCCAGATCTCTTTAGCGCTGTATTTTCCTGGTAAGACATGATAGGTCAATATACTTGTAAGCATCGCTTTATTTTCAGGCTTTACAAGAGTTTCTACTGTTCCTTTCGGAAGTTTTGCAAATGCAGCATCAGTAGGAGCCAATACAGTAAATGGGCCTTTTCCTTCTAATGTTTCTACTAATCCTGCTGCTTTTACGGCTGCTACTAAAGTTTTGTGATCTTTAGAGTTTACAGCATTTTCAATAATGTTTTTGGAAGGATACATAGGAGCTCCTCCTACCATTACTGTTTTTTCTTTCATCATTTGTGCATTTACCTTTCCACTGAAAGCAAATGATAAAGCTACCATTGCTAAAACTGTGATGTGTGTTCGTGTGTTCATTGTAATATTTTTTTAAATTAATTGTAGTTAATTTGTGCTTTTAATGTCATTTACGAGCTTGGTTGTATTTTAGATTGAAAAAAAAATGAAATTTTATTTAACTTATTGTAATTCAGTGTATTAATTTTTAATCGGAATAAAATCAAGACAGATCGAGTTCATGCAGAATCGTTTTCCTGTTGGTTTTGGGCCATCTTCGAAGATATGTCCCAAATGAGAACCACATCTTCCGCATAGAACTTCCCTTCGGACCATATTGTAAGAAGTATCTTTCCTGTAGATAACACTGTTTTTACGGATTGGTTGATAAAATGAAGGCCAGCCGCAAGTGGTCGCAAACTTTGAAGTGGAAAGAAACAATGGATTTCCACATACTGCACAGTAATAAGTTCCTTTTTCATCAAGCTCATAATATTTTCCTGTAAATGCTGTTTCTGTAGCTCCTTCTCTGGCAACCTCATAGAGTTCGGGTTTTAAAATCTTTTTCCATTCAGAATTACTTACTTTCAACAGGTTTACTGCAGTATGAGAGTAATAAGGATTTCTGATTTTAAAATGATCTGTCTGCGCTTTATAAGTTTCTGTTGATAAGACAATACAACAGATTAATACTGTTTTTGATATTAAGTTCTTCATATTTAATATTTTTTAAATATTTTCTTAGAACTACATACGATGTAAAAGATTTTCCGGATTTTATTGGATATTTGTTTTATTTTATTACATTTGGATAGAAAAATAATTACTATTAAAACAACCTATTCTGAAGAAGAACTTATCGTTTTACTAAAAGAAAGAAACGAAAATGGTTTTCATTATCTGTATGACCACTATTCCGGTGCGTTGTATGGTATTGTTCTTCGTATTGTTCAGTCTAAAGAATACACTGAAGAAGTCATTCAGGATGTTTTTGTTAAAATATGGAATTCTATTCATCAATATGATGCCTCTAAAGGAAGGTTTTATACTTGGATGATTAATATTGCACGCAATACTGCTATCGATTATCTAAAATCTAAAGGATTCCAGAACGAACTTAAAAACCAATCACTTCCCGATTTCGTATATAACACTACAGAGCTTTCAACGGTCAACAACTCATCAGACTATATTGGGTTTAACAACGTGCTTGAGAATCTGGAAGTGGACAAACAAGAACTTATTAATCTTGCTTATTATCAGGGATATACCCAACATGAAATATCCGAGAAACTGAAGATACCGCTGGGAACGGTAAAAACGAAGATGCGAAATGCATTGATGAAATTAAAAGATTTGCTAAAAGACTATCAATAAATTAAATTGAACACTAAAGAATACATATCGTCCGGAATTATAGAATCTTATATTCTAGGCCATGCTTCTCCTGAGGAAGCGGGGATTTTGGAGTGTGTGATGAAGAATAATGCTGAAGTAAAAGCTGCTTTTGAAGAGGCACAAATAACTTTGGAACATCTTGCTACAGCTCAGGCTGTAACACCTCCAAGTGATCTGAAATCTAAAATCTGGAATAAAATTCAACAGGAACAGTCTCCTGTTGTGGACGTAAAACCGTCCATTTCTATAGAGACTCAGGAAACTAATGATGACAGAGATATCAAAAATCCGGAACAGATACAAGGGAAAATAAACTGGAAAGCTTTTGCCGTTGCAGCATCTGCTTTATTCCTTATCAGTATTGCCGGGAATCTATTTTGGATGAATAGTCAGTCTGCAACAAAACAAGAAATGACAAAATTGGCAGCAGAAAAACAATCTCAGGATGCTGCTATGGAAAAGATGGATAGAAAACTGGGTATGTTTTCCAATCCTGATATGCAAATGGTGATGCTCAAAGGAGTAGAAAAGCACCAGGATGCCAAGGCCATGGTTTTCTGGGATAAAAAAACAAAAAAAGTGTATCTTAATGGTGAACATCTTCCTAAAGCACCAACGGGAATGCAATACCAGCTTTGGGCTCTTGAAGATGGAAAACCGGTAAATGCAGGTATGTATACTGAAGACAAAGACAGTAAGACTGCTTTGGCTACCATTTCAAAAGCACAGGCTTTTGCTATTACTCTTGAAAAACAAGGCGGAAGCCCGGTTCCTACTATGGAAAATATGTACGTAATGGGAGGAATCTAAAGGTAATAACAGATTGAATTTGTGAATGTTTTCACGCTTGAAATAATTTTAAAAAATAAAAGCATCCGAGGCGGATGCTTTTTGATTTTCTATGCGGGTGAAATATTTTAAGAGGCATATTCTAAAGATGCTTCTTTAGCAGCAGCAACCATAGCAATTAAAGCCTTTTCCGTTTCTTCCCAATGTCTGGTTTTTAAACCACAATCCGGATTGACCCAAAGTTGATTCGAAGGAATGACATCCTGAGCCTTTTTCAGCAGTTCAATCATTTCTTCCTTGGAAGGAACTCTTGGTGAATGAATATCATACACACCCGGACCGATCTCATTAGGATATTTGAAGTCTGCGAAAGCATGTAAAAGTTCCATTTGAGACCTTGAACATTCTATTGTAATCACATCAGCATCCATATCTGCAATGTTTTTAATGATATCATTAAATTCTGAATAACACATATGGGTATGGATTTGGGTAGCATCTTCTACTCCACTTGCTGAGATTTTAAATGCTTCTACTGCCCATTTCAGATAATTTTGCCAGTCTGTTTTTCTCAATGGTAGCCCTTCACGAATAGCAGGTTCATCAATCTGAATAATTCTGATCCCTGCTTTTTCAAGATCCTGAACTTCATCACGGATTGCCAGGGCAATTTGTTTACAGGTTTCGGAACGAGGCTGATCGTCACGTACAAATGACCATTGTAAAATAGTTACAGGCCCTGTCAGCATTCCTTTTACCCATTGATTGGTTTGAGACTGCGCATACTGAGACCAGTATACAGTCATTGGCTCAGGCCTGGAAACATCTCCAAAAATGATCGGTGGTTTTACGCAACGGCTTCCGTAGCTTTGTACCCAGCCGTTTTTAGTAAAAGTAAATCCTTGCAATTGCTCTCCAAAATATTCCACCATATCATTACGCTCGTATTCTCCGTGAACCAGAACATCAATTCCGATGTCTTCCTGCCAGCGGATGGTTCTCTGGGTTTCCTCTTTTAATAAAGTATCATATTGTTCTGCAGTTAGTTCTCCTTTTTTGAATTTGGCTCTCCAGGTTCTTACTTCGGCAGTCTGTGGAAATGATCCGATGGTTGTTGTTGGAAATAATGGAAGCTGTAATGCCTTTTGTTGTGCTTCCTTACGGATACTGAATGGGTTTTTCCTCTGTGAGTCCTTCTCTGTTACAGAGCTTGCTCTTTGTTTTACGCTTTCATTATGGATCAGCGAAGATGTTCTTCTATCTGAAGCCGCTTTTTTGTTATCCTCAAAATCCTGTAGAATAGCTGGGTCTGAAGTTCCTGCAGCGAGCTCTTTAAGTGTTACTACCTCTTTTACCTTTTGTTTAGCAAAAGAAAGCCAGTTTTTAATTTCGGTATGAAGACCGTTTTCAACATCTAAATCACATGGTGAGTGCAGCAAAGAACATGACGGAGCGATGAAAACTCTTTCAGATCCCAGTTTTTCAGTTGCTTTTTTAATAAAGGACAAAGATTTTTCATAATCATTTTTCCAGATGTTTCTTCCATCTACAACTCCTATTGATAAGCTCAGGCTCTCAGGAATAGAATTGAGAACGTCTTCAAGCTGTTCAGGATTTCTTGCCAGATCAATATGCAGAACATTTACAGGAAGTGAAGAAGCAAGAGACGCATTGTTCTTTAAGCCTTCAAAATAAGTGGTTACAATAAACTTAAGCTTTGGAAACAATCTTCTAAGTTCAGCATAGACAAAAGTATAAGCTTCTTTTGCTTTTTCAGTAAGGTCTAAGGCTAAGAAAGGTTCATCAAACTGAATCCATTCAGCACCCTGGTTTTGTAGTTTTGATAAGATCTCAATATAAACAGGAAGAAGATGATGGGCAAGATCCAGCTTATCAAATCCTTCTTCTTTTTCCTTTCCTAAAAGTAAATAAGAAACCAGACCAATAATTACAGGTTTTGCATTAATTCCTGCCTGCTTAGCCCCTGCAAATTCATTGAATATTTTATCTGAGGTAAGTTTAAATTGCTGGTTTTTATAAAATTCAGGAACAATATAATGGTAATTGGTATCAAACCATTTAGTCATTTCCATAGCGGTGATATCCAATCCTTCTTTCTGATAGCCTCTTGCCATCGCAAAATAAAGATCCAGTTCAGAATTGTTCTTTTTAAGCGCTACTTCATGATATCGTGTAGGAATAGCTCCTACCACCAGGCTCATATCCAATACCTGATCGTAATAAGAGAAATCATTACACGGAATAAGGTCTATCCCTGCTTCTTTCTGTAGATTCCAGTTTTGGCTGCAGATGGTTCTTCCTGCTGTAAGAAGTTCTTCCAAAACGATTTTACCTGACCAATACTGTTCGCAGGCCTTTTTAAGTTCTCTTTTGCTACCAATACGCGGATAGCCCAGAATGTGAGTTTGCATTTTTACAAATTTTAGATTACACTTATTTTCAATGCTCTTTGAAATGCTTCGGAATGCTTTGTATGGATAAGAAAATGTTTGAAATCATTGATATAGACAGATTGTACAATTCTCCCAAGGGAAAATGTACTGCCAATATCATCTGTATGACCCAAAAGCTTCAAACCGCGAAAGCATCGTCCATTCAGTAAAGGCAGGTCTCCTGACTTGTAACGGTTTCCGTCATCCTTCCCGCTTTTGGCAGTGGATATCCAAGGACAGAAACCTTTGGTGTGTTACTTACAGTTGCGCGACAGCTCGTGATTCTCACACGATTCCCTATTAATCTACCTTAAGTAAAACCTTTCCTGTTTGATGAAGATTGTAAAGAACGAATCTATTATCAATAATAAGTTTAATAATAGATTTTAATTTTGTGTAAAATTATTAAAACAGAATATATAATCAATTATGTAGGATTTATTCGGTTAAAATTGCTTTTATATTCTTTTTTTAAAGAATATAATTCTGTAAATTTGACTGATTTTAAACCCTAAAAGAATAATATTCTGTGGAACAACTAGATGATAAGGATATAAAACTGCTGAAACTGCTTCAGAATAATGCAAAACTAACCGTTAAAGAACTTGCTAAGGAAATTAACCTGTCTCCTTCACCTGTTTTTGAGAGAGTAAAAAGGCTTGAACAGGAAGGTTTTGTGAAGAGATATGCGGCAGTACTGGATGCTGAAAAGCTTAACCGTGGATTTACGGTATTCTGCCAGATTAAATTAAAGATTCATGACCGTTCTGTGGGCTATGATTTTGTAAAAGAAATTATGGAAATTTCGGAAGTGGCAGAATGCTACAATATTTCCGGCGATTTTGATTTCCTGCTGAAAGTTCAGGTTCGGGATATGAAACATTATCAGGACTTTGTGTTCAATAAGCTTGGATCTGTAGATTCTATCGGCAGTACCCACAGTACATTTGTAATGGCTGAAGTCAAGAATAATCATGGGTTGACTTTATAGAACTGCTTTTATTGAAAATGATCAGGTTTCAAAAATCTGTTAGGTTTAATATGCTTTATTCAGGAAATATAAAAGCCGCTCTTTTCAGAGCGGCATACTTTTTTAACTTTTAATGGAGCTGCTGATTAGCAAGTAGAACCACACTCTAATAATTTGATGTGGATTACACCATTAACTACACACTGTGTTTGGCATAAAGCGTTTCCTACAACGGTACCTACACCGCCGATAACACCACCTACTGTAGAACCTACACCGCCGATAACACCACCAACGATAGTACCTACTCCTCCGACAACGCCACCAACAACGCCACCTAGACCTCCTAATAAGTTTCCGATTGGATCAAGTAATCCTTCTCCTGAAATAGATTTTAGTTCGTTTCTGTCTAGTTTTTTGAAATTTTTCATGATTAAAATTTTATATGATTAATACATCACAAATATATGATAAATAATAATAAACTCATATTGTTTTCAAAAAAATAATTAAACATTTTTATTATTTAATATTTCGTTAATATAAATGTATAATAATATGAAAATCGTTTTTATCTTGTATCTGTTTGATTTACTAAATTTTAAAAAACATATTTCAAATTTTAAATATTGGAGTTAATATTTTAAAGGTAAATGAAGTTTTTTATGGTTAATATTTAAAATTTGTTAAAATGAGGTTTTAGAGAGTAAAATCTAACGATAAAACAGGAAAAAATAAGGGTGTTATTAACCCGTTTTCACCGCTTTAGTTAAGAAATTATAAAATTCTCCAAATTTTATGGTAAAAGGCCTTTCTATTATTGATAAGAGAAGGCAAAATTCGTATTTTTGTGGACATACTTCTATCAATGTCAATTTTTTCAAATAATATACGCTCTCTAAGAGCCAAGAGAAAACTTTCTCAACAAAATGTAGCTGATGACCTTACGATATCCCGGGTGAGATATTCTAAATATGAGAATGGGATTTCAGAACCTCCTATTGAGCTTCTAATCAAAATTTCAAAGTATTTTCACGTCAGTATAGATCTTTTATTGTCTGTAGATCTTCAGAAATATTCAACAGAAGATATGCTGAAACTTCCGGACAATAGAATTGTTCTTCCTGTAGCAGTGGATGATCTTGGCAATGATACCATAGAAATTATTCCTCAGAAAGCCTCTATGGGGTATTTGGAAGGATATAGTGATGTTGGATATATTGAAAGTCTCCAGCGTATTGCCCTGCCCTTTTTGAATAATGGAAAATACAGAGCATTTCCGGCAGACGGAGACTCAATGCCGCCATTCAGAAACGGTTCTTATATTGTAGGAAAATATGTAGAGGGAATTGATGAATTGAAACCGGGAAAAACTTATGTTTTCATTACCCAAAATGATGGGATTACTTATAAGCGTTTTAAAGAAAATAAAGGAAATGCGATTTGTGTAACTGCGGATAATTCTTTCTATGAACCTTATGATATTCCGTTTGAGGATATTGTAGAGATCTGGCAATATGCTTCAGGTATTTTCCCGGAAGATTTTGAACCGGGAGATTATGAAAGTTACAATTTCAAAGAAATGTTCAGGGAGTTGAGACAGGATATCAAAGAATTGGATAAAAAGGTTTCTACACGCCGTAGAAAGTCTTCACAATAAAAACGGGATATTACATTTCGCGGTACAAAATAAACAGGCTCTCCAAATGATTTGAAGAGCCTGTTTTAAAACCAAATAAAAATATGATATGAAAACACGTTTTGTTTATAAAGGAACTGCATTCAGCATAAGGTGATGCAGGTCCGTATTTTTAATGTAAGGCTGTAACAACTGGCTTCCAGGTCCATAAGCAGCTACTTCTGCATAATCTCCTGAGTGATCCATACTGATCCAGCCTACAGCATTCCTACTTTTTTGAATTTCTGAATACAGTTTGAACGGTAATTTTTTATAATTATAAAGTCCTTCTTCTTTTTCAAGCCCATTGTAAAAACTTTGCAAATGTTTGGCTTCATCATCACTTAAAACAAGCTTGTTAGCTTCAAATATCCAGTCTTTAATATCTTTAGCAGAATGATCTTTATGAATTTTATTCAGAATATATTCATTGGTATACTGATAGTTTGAAATGCTATTGAAATTCTTAGTGGCATCAGCTCCATAAATGGTTCCTGGATTGGCATTTCCGTGATCTGTAGTGATAATGACTAAAGTATTTCCATCTTTTTCAGCAAAGTCCATTACGGTCTTTACAGCTTCATCAAATGCCAGCTGATCATGAAGCAATGCGGCTATATCATTGGCATGAGCGGCCCAGTCTACTTTCCCGCCTTCTATCTGAAGAACAAAACCTTCCGGATGTTCTTTCATCTGTTCAATAGCAGCATCTGCCATCTCTGCTAAAGTAGGGGTAGTCTTTAATTCAGGAAGATGGGCTCTGTCAATACTGTAAGGCAAAGCTCCTGTAGTGAAGATTCCTAAAACTTTCTCTCCCTTTTTAATTGTTTTCAGATCTGATCGATCTTTAAGAATCTGATAATTCTTTTTCTATAGGCAGAATAGAGATCTTTTTGATCTTCTCTTTTTAATGGATTAAAAAACTCATCTCCTCCTCCCATCAGAACATCTATTCCCAGCTCTGCATACATTTCAGCAATTTGGGGCTCAGCATTTCTTTTTGAGGAATTCACACAAAATCCCGCAGGTGTAGCGTGGGTAACAGTAACAGTTGTAACGCAGCCCACCTTTTTTCCTGCTTTTTTATATTTCTGCCATATTGGAACATGGCTTTCACCATTAGCCCCCATATTTAATACTCCGTTCTGCACTCTTATTCCGCCTCCAAAAGCTGAACTGGCTGCTGCGGAGTCTGTAACAATTGAGCTTGCAGAAGCTGTATCCATTAATGCCCGTGAAACTTTTTTGTGATGATATAAACTGAGCCAATGGCTATCTTTCCCCAATATATTTCTTGAATAAAGATCGGCCATTGAAAGAGTTCCCAGGCTCATTCCATCACTGATCATGAATATAATGTTTTTGGCTTTACCGTTTTCATGAGATTCAATATTCCTCCTGGAGCTCCAAACTTCAGATGGTGATAAGGATAATAAACCTGACAGCAATGCTGAACCTTTTAAAAATTTTCTTCTATCCATATATTGTATCAATAAAGCACTAAATTATTACATATTTTCAATTAATGAAACTTAGTTGCGTTAATTGAAAGTTAATTTTAGATATGTTCAGGAAAAGGGTCTTCAAAATTTGCTTTTCTATCGAATAATTCTTTTTCATAGTCATTGATTAAGCAATCTGTAAGGTCCTGTAAGATTTGCTCCTTGTTGAGATGTTGACCGATAAAGACCAATTCATTAATTCTGTCACCCCAGTTTTTATCCCATCTGCTCTCAATAAATTCCTGATTTTCTAAAAAAGAAGGATATTGTACCCTATGGCTCATTGGCATACTGCTCCACCAGACTCCTGCTTTCTCCAAACGAAATGAACCCCCTGCCTGAGAAAAGTTAAGGGCATCGCTGGATCTGGAAGCTAGCCAGAAAAGTCCTTTGGCTCTTAATATGCCTTCAGGATACTGATTAAGATACTCCCATAACCTTTCCGGATGAAATGGACGTTTGTTTCTGAATACCACAGAGCTTATTCCATATTCTTCTGTTTCAGGGGTATGATGTTCGGATTGCAGTTCTTTTTGCCAGCCTGCAGAATGTTGGGCTTTATCAAAATCAAAAAGTTTCGTGTTTAAGATCTGTTTTGGATCAATTTTACCGAATTCTGATTCCAGGATACTGGCTTCCGGGTTGAGTTTTTTAATAGCAGATTTCAAAAATCCAAGCGTTTCCGGATCAATCAGATCGGCTTTATTTAGAATAATGACATTGGCAAACTCAATCTGGTCCGTAAGAAGGTTGACAATGGTACGGTAATCTCCGTCAATATCAGTAAGGCTGCGATCCATTAATCGTTCATTCGAAGCGAAATCTTTCATGAAATTGAAACTGTCCACTACAGTTACCATAGTATCTACATAGCTGAAACGGGAAAGGTCTATTCCGCTTTCTTCATCTATATACGTGAAGGTTTGTGCTACAGGAATAGGTTCACTGATGCCGGTGCTTTCAATTAAAAGATAGTCGAAACGATCCTCATGCGCCAAGCGTTCCACTTCTATCATAAGATCTTCTCTTAAGGTACAGCAGATGCATCCATTGCTCATTTCAACCAGCTTTTCTTCTGTTCTTGAAAGGGTATTCTGATTTTCAACCAATCGGGCGTCAATATTAACTTCACTCATATCATTAACAATGACTGCTACTTTTAAGCCTTGTTTATTATGCAGAATATGGTTTAGTAAAGTTGTTTTTCCAGCCCCTAAAAAACCGCTGAGTACTGTTACAGGGAGTTTCTTTTTCATACCTTCTTAATGTTTATGATTTTTAAAGTTGATAAGATGTGCTGTAATCAGTCCTGCTGCACCTGCATAGATGAAGGGCAAATGAATTTCAAACAGAAAGTCAATCAATATTGAAATAGCAATGCATCCAATGGAAGCCCAGAATAAAATTCGTAACCAATTATTGGTCATATGTCTTGTTTGCCTGTATACCACAAAGGTTCCGATAATAAGGAATGCAAGGTCGATATAAGGATTATGTGATATCCCTAAAGGAATAATAAGCAACAAAGGGAAAATAATACAATGAACCAGGCACAGAACGACGGCTGATATTCCTACTGCATCAAGAATTTTTGACTTCATAAAAAGATTAGGATTTAAAATTGTTATTGTAACTTTGTTGCAAATGTATATATAAAAAATCAAATAACGCAACTTTGTTGCATTAAAAATATGAAACAGGTTAGAAATACCCACGCCAAAACTGAAATTTTAAACCTTATTAATGGCTCTGAGGTAGCATTGAGTCATTCTGATATTCAGAAGAAATTAGGAGAGCTATGTAATAGAGTTACGATTTACAGGGTTTTAGAACGTCTTGAAAATGAGGGAGCTATTCACAGGATTGTTAATGTGGATGGTGTCGTAAATTTTGCGAAATGCAGTGGAAAATGTAGTCATGAACAACATTTTCATAATCATGTGCATTTTAACTGTAAAAAATGCCATTCAGTGACATGTATTGAGAATGCAATCCCTGAAATTAGCTTACCGGAGCATTTTATTGCGGAAGAATATAACTTTATTATTAGCGGAGTGTGCCCAAAATGTACGATAAAGGCATAAATAAGCTTCCAGATTCATTTTTAATTTCCTCTGTAAGCAGAAGGCGTCATACCGGTGTATCGTTTGAAAAACCGACAAAAGAGGGATGATTCAGCAAAATTTAGTACATCAGTAATTTCCATGACTGAAAGATTGGTTGTTTTCAATAAAGATTTAGATTGTGCTATAACTGCTTCATTGATCCAAATCAGGATAGACTTCCCTGTCTGTTTACGGATTATTGTTGTCAAATATTTACTGGTAAGATGCATTTTCTGTGCATAAAAGGAAACGCTTCTTTCTTCTTTATGATGCTGATATAATAAATCAAAAAAAATAGTAGTTAATTCTGCTGCCCTTGTATGTTTTTGAACCTGTTCATTATTCGTATTATATACATCTTTTATTTCTGCTAAAAGAGCTAATAAGAGGAACTGAAGTATATCTGTCTTACTCCTGCTTTCTTCTCTATGATAATGCATAGAAATATTTGTATGATGTTGGCTAAAGATTTCAAAACCGGTATTATTCAGCCTGATACATGGTAGTTGTCTTATTTCATGGAAAAGCATGTAGTTATTGGAAAGAGAATTGCTGGAAATACAATCAGGATCGAAAAAAATAGTATCTATATGCAGATCTTCTGATATTTCTATCGGCTCCATCATAGAACCGGGAAGTACAACCATCAGGGTATGGGGTTCCAACAATCTTTTCTGAAAATTTATTTTCAGTTCTGCTCTTCCTTTGATACAGATGGCACAGATAAAACCATTAACAGTATGTGGATAATTTGTTAATCCCTTTCGTACAGAATCTTCTGCTCTGTTTACCACAATTCCTTCTACATTTTGTAATCCTATCTTCTCAGATACATAAGGTATACTGTAACTTTCAACATCTTCCATGGTTTTCATCCTGTAAATTAAATTTAAGATAAACAAGATACTTATTTTTTAGCAAAACAAACGTATTGCACATTTATTATTCTTTTGGGATAATATCCTTCGCTCACCGATCTGCTTACTTTGCATCAGCTTTAATAATTAATAAAGAATGAGTTATGAAAACAAAGATGGAAATACCATTACCTCTATCGTTAAAAGAGCGTGACCGTCGTTGGGATATTGCACGCACTATCATGAGAAAAAATGAACTGGACACTCTTGTTATCTATGGAGACAGAGAATCTGCAGCACCAGCTCCGTTTTGTATTGATCATTATTTTACCAATGACAGACTTGGATCTGTGGTGATATTTCACAAAGAAGAAAAGCCAATTGTTGTAACTTTTGCTTCAATGATGGTGGCCGACCATATGCAGGCTTCCCATCGTGGAGATCAGCAATGGATTGAGCCTGAGCAAATCTATGTTGGTAAAACCGGAGCCGGTATTGGAAATATCCTTAAAAAGATGGGACTTTCAAATACACCCAGGATAGGGATCATCGGTTTGGAGCCTTATCCACCCTTCTATTTTGACGGAGCACTTCCCTATCGCACTTGGAAAGGCATCATGGAAGCCTTTCCAAACGCCGAATTAAAGCCTGTATATATGGATTTTTTCAAACTGACTGCTCCCAAAAGTGATGAAGAACTGGCTTTAATCAGACATGCGGCCCACATCGGGGAAGCAATGAGTGAAGCGATGCGAATGACAATTAAGCCTGGAGTAAGTGAAGCTGAAGTAGCTGCAGTGATTACTTCGACCTGTATTTCAATGGGCGGATTTACGGCTGAAATATTAATGGGGTCAGGACCTGAATATATTGGCTGGGGGCCGCCGGCTTGGCAATACCGGTCACAACCTCCTAGAATCATTAAAGAAGGAGATATTGTTTTGTCTGAGATCTTTGCGCTGTATGGAATGTATGAAACTCAGCATCAGGCCGCAGTAGCAGTTGGAAATATACATCCGGATCTTGAACGTGCAGCTCTTGTTGCCCGCGAGTGTTATGAAGCAGGTGTTGATGTTTTGAAATCGGGAAAAACATTTGGAGAAGTTGTTGATGTCATGGAAAAACCACTTTTAGAAGCTGGTGGATGGCATGTACATCCTTTGATACATAGTATAAACCCTTATGGCCCAATTGGATTTGGAACCGCTCCGGGAATTGAAAAATTGCCACAAGCTGCCCGATACGGAAATGTTGGTAGACTGCCTAACCCTGGTAGAGATTTAGTCCTACAGGAAGGGATGTGCTTTGCCTTTGAACCCAATTGTGCTTTTGGAAATCATCTTGCCAATATCGGCGGAACTGTAATTGTTGGCAGTGACAGAGGGATTGAACTCAATACCAACTCTACTCATCTGATGAGGGCAGAATATTAATAATAGAAATATATTTGTAGACCATAAAAAAGCCTCCTTAAAGTTGTTTTAAGGAGGCTTTATTTTTTTATATCCGCTATAAAGGAGAGATATACACTTCTATTTTAGTTCCATCATAGTTGAACGTTCCATCGGAATTAATTTTCCCAAGGACCCATTTCATATCTACCGGAACAGACCATGCAGAGCCTAAGGCAAATCCGTTAACAGATCTGATTTCATTACCGTTTCCTGTGGTAATTGCTGAATGAAACCATGTTTTGTCGATAGGTCTGTAGAAACCAATAGCTTTTCCTTTAGCAATAGGAGAATATCCATCCCATTTTTTTCCTCCGGTATAGTTGAAGGTTTCTAACCATTTCTGACCTGCTGAACCTGCTAATTGATCAGGACTGATGCTGGCTCCTCTCATGTAAAGGGCATAAGCAACCACATCGTGGCATACCCCATTACTGTATTTTGAAATATTTTCTGCTCCTGAAAGAACGGCGTGTGCAACGGGTGCCCTTTCGGATAAAGATAACTGAGCCTTCCTGGCTCCTTCTGCTGTTACTGACATATTAAGAATATTTTGTTTGGTTATTGTAAAGATAGTCTTTTTTATCCAAACGACATTTTCTAGGCATCAGGTGCTTGCGGAAGTATCTGTTATTTAATCTTTTGCCTGTGAAACCCTTGTGATATTATCAATAATGATGTCCATTGCTGTATCTGATTTGATTTTAATAGTATATCCATTAGTAAAGGAAGAGGAATCTGCTACAGTAGTGAGATAGAAAACAAGATTTCCTGTAGTAACTCCGTTAGGAGCAACAGCCGTCTGATCTATTGAAAATGTATTATTCATATTAGACATATTAACCGTTACAAATGCTACCGAACCATTATTTTTGTTTTCATATTTGGCAATGATTCTCCAGGTGTGAACCTGTCCTGCTACTGAATTATCAAGAAATCTACCATTACTTTGGTCATATATATTGGCTACGGTTGGAGAAACAATGTTCTCTGGCCAGCTTGTGGCTGGTGTTGGTGAGAAATCTGTTACAATATTAACGGGAGTCTGATAGATGATATTCTGATAATTGTTTAAAGAAACTCCTCCTGATGATCTAAAGGCAAATGAAGGTTTTATTCCTGCTCCACTGTTCATTTTTACAACCCCTTCATTGGCTGTTGTAAGCGTTTGTGAGGAGATCATTGTACTCCATTGGGTTCCGTTATAATAACGTAATGTTTTATTGGAAGAGTCGTATATAATCATGCCTGCTACAGGATTGGTTATATTGGCTGGCGGATTGGCATTTCTGGGTAGTATGAGTGTTGAATTTGCAGAATTGATATCAACAATTCCTTGTGGAGCATTGGTTCCGATTCCAACTTTTCCATCCGAATCTATTCTTACTCTTTCATTATCATTGGTTTTTAAAATGAAAGGCTGTGCGTTGGTACTTCCTATAAAGTCTGTAGCAGAAAGATTATTACCAGTTGTTTTCCAACTGCTAGATAGTATTGAGTTTAAAGTGAGGGCATCAATTACTTTAGTCCATGAAGTACCATTACTCAGATAGATGCCTGGTGTTACATCATTGGCCGTGGCAGTATTATAAAGAAACATTCCTTCACTGTATACATTGGCTGTGGTGGAGGTAAGTGCTACTTTGTTCAAAAGCAACCCTTTATTGGAAGACCCTAAGGTAAGATCAGAGTTCAGATCAGGAGTTGTTGTACCTATCCCTACTTGAGCTGATGAAAGTGCAGCATACATAATGCTGATAAGTAAGCTAATTTTTTTCATGATCGTATTTTTAATGGTTAATGAGAGATTAGAATGTCAATTTCATTCAGGTTGGGAGACCTGGGTTAAAATGAAGTTTCCATTTCTTTTATTTTGTGTTTCCAGATGTTAAAAGTTCTTATCATATGCAGAATCTTATAATAGGATAAAACCGCAGTAATACAAATGACGAAAACTAAATTGATATTAAAGGAAACTAATAAATAAGCTGTAACCAGAAGACTGAGATGGATTAAAAGAATAGAAAATCCAATTTTTTTAGGGGTTAATCCAATTTCTGTCATATAGTGATGAAGATGAGTTCTGTCAGCCGTAAAAGGTGATATTCTTTTGATCATTCTTCCGATACAGACCCGTATAAAGTCAAAAACGGGAAGCATAAAAACAAATAGAAAATACAGAAGTTGTGTTTTCTGCTCTTTCTCAAAATCGTATCTGAGACAGTAAATTCCAAGACTGACAAGGAGAAATCCAAGGAACAAACTTCCGGAATCTCCCAGAAATATTTTCTGATGTTCAGAAAAATTATATTTAAGAAAACTGATAAGGCAGCCGATAAGGATGATGCTCATTTTAGCCAGCATTATATGGTGACTGTAAAGGCTGCTGAGTAGTAAGAAAGTAAAGCCTGATAATGCTATGATTCCGGCAAGCCCGTCTACTCCATCCATTAAGTTAAATGAATTCACAGCTCCGGTAATTAAAAGTACAGTAATCACATACTGCCCATAAACCGGAAGTTCATATATTCCTAAAAAACCAAATAATGAAGTGATTCTGATGCCGTACAGAGCCATTACGAAGCTTATACAAAGCTGGATAAACAATTTGTGTTGTGCTTTTACATCTTTCTTATCATCAATAGCTCCCAGAATAAATAAGATAACTGCTCCAGTCATTATAATAAATATTTCTTTATTGAATACAGCCTGCATGATACAACCTGTAAGGATAGAAATGCATACAATAACAATTCCTCCAATTAAAGGGATAGGATTACGATGTACCTTTCTGTAATTAGGATAATCAACCAGATGTAACTTAACAGAAAGTTTAGATACCAAAGGAGTTACAATAACAGACAATACATATGCCAGTACTCCGCCTATAAAAAATTCTAAAATGGTTCTCATAGCTTTAGTATTTTGATTGGAAAATCTGATTGTTTTTAAGATGAACTGCTTCATATTCTGACAGAACCTTTTCTTTAAGTGCAGATGCCTGGGAAAATATCCCTTGTTTGGTATTTACCTCACAGGATTCCCGAATCAGGTTTCTGTACCTGCCTGCAATCTTTTTCCAGATGTATTTTCTTTCAGCAATTTTTCGGAGCGCCAAGGAACAGGTATTCAATTCTGAAGAAGTTGTAGTAAGAAGTAAAGAAGTAAGGGTCTCTGTATCACGGAAATAAAATGCGGCATTTTCTGTCGTGACTCTATTATATGATACATCAAACGCAAAAACAGGCAGTTTCAGATACATTGCTTCTACTAATGAAGGGTTTGTTCCTCCGGCAGAATGGCCATGAATATACATTTCGGCATTGCTTCTTATGAGATCAATTTCTCTTTGTTGATAAACAGGATCCAGAATACAGATATTAGGGGAATCTTTATACTGAGCCTTGAGGTTTCTTCCGTATTCGCTGTTTTGCCAGTTTCCTATAATCACAAGAGTTTTGTGCTGAACGGTATGAAACACTTCCAATATTTTGTGAACATTATTTTCGGGTTCTATTCGGCAAACTTTTACCGCATATGGGCTTGTAAGAAAAGGATATTTATAGAGGTCTTCGGGGGTTATGGTTCCATCCGGGGTGGCATGATCAGCACCATATTCGATAATCCTGCTCAGTGTTCCATATCGTAATGCTGTGTAATCCTGTATGGCTTCGTTATCTGAAATATCAATATGAGAAAATTTGACAGCAATTTTTTCAGCCCACCAGAGATACAGTTTTGCAGGGAGGCTCCATTTTTCTCTTTTCCATTCAATTCCATCAATAGAAATGATAATTTTTCTGTTGGTAAAAAGTCTTACAAAAGGGAGGATCCATGATCCAGCAACTCCCAATATAATTAAAACTTTACTAAAAAATAGTGCATGGATAATACTGAGCGTATCATAAGGGATACTTTGTATTCCATTGGCATTTAGAGGAATGTATTTCAGTTTTGCTCTTTTATAAAGAGGCTTTCTTTCTTCTTTTTTATATCGTTTTGAAGAGCAATATACCGTAAAATCAAACTGATCCGATAATTCTTCTACAAGATGTTCAGTTAAGGTTTCAAAACCTCCATAATTGGCAGGAAGTCCTACTGTTCCGATAATGGCTATTTTTGTTTTCATTTTTTTACTTTTTTAAAGATAAATCCACAGGTGTGCCTTTGTTTTTAATCATTGATATTCAATTGTTTATGTGATTTTATTTACTTTATTATTTCCAGATTATGGAATTATTAATGGAATTTGGAAAATATCTTAAGGGATTGTTTTTCAAAGTTGTCGATAGAAAAAAGCTTACTTTTTTGCTGAGCATACAGACTGAATTGTTGGTAAAGGTTGGGATTATTAAGTAATAATTTCAGTTTCTGTGAGATCACAGTAATTTCCTTAGAATTGATACAGAAACCGTTTTTACCATCATCTATTAATTCGGTTACACCTCCTATCGGTGGAACAATGGCAGGCAGACCATAAGCCATACCTTCCAGAATGGTAAGCCCAAATGTTTCTACCCAAAGTTTTGTATCAGAAAGATTCAGGATCACATCCGCTTCTTTATAAAACCGATGTGTGTCTTGCTGGGTAGGATAAATATATAGGTTTTCAGGAAGCTGTTTTTTTTCAAAATAGGAATGAATATCATACACTGACGCATTCAGGACAAGCTTAAAGGTAAATTCAGGATTTTGCTCTGATAGTGTCACAAACTCATCTACTCCCTTGTATTTTTTTAAAGAACATAACATCAAAACTATTTTACGCTCATTGGCTTGCAGGTTTTTGGGAACTGCCTTCTCAATAAAGTCTTCTTCCAGAACATTATAAATAATTTCTGATTTTTTACAGATTGGTTCTTGTAAAGCAAGAAATTGAGATACATATTTTACTTCAGAAGCCGTTACAGAGGCTATTCCAAATAAGAATTTTTTCAATATTTGAGGTTTTACGGAAGTTTCATGCACATGGTAGACTATCCGGCAGCCTTTTAATTTTGCAATAACCGCAGCACCAAAAGGCAATACAGTATTGATATACACAATATCCTGCTTTTTCAGAAAAAATAATAACCGGATGGCTAATGCAAACTGACTGATGATAAAAAATAAAAGTCTGATTATTGGATATCCGGAAAAACGGTATTCATATCCATGATAATGTATACCTGAAATATCGGAAAGAAAACCTTTATTTTTTCCACCGATAAAAAGATGGGTTTCTTTTCCGTTCTTTGTCCATATTTTCAACAGCTGCATAAGTACTTTTGGACTTCCGCTGTAATCGTTTAATAAGTGTACGGCTATTATTCTCATGGCTCAAAGTTTTGATAAATAGTATTCAGATAATCACCTCTCTTATCCCATGAAAACTTTTCTTCATAATATTTTCTGGCTTCTCTACTCATTTTTTCTGTCAGAGAAGGATCAAGAAATAGTTTTAATAAATTATGGCAGAGGCTATCTACAGTTGTATTGTAAGAATTTTCACTGACCGTAAATCCGAATTTTGAATGAATATATTCGCCAGGACCTACATTGTTCAGTGCTATTACAGGAAGTCCAAATGATAAAGCTTCTGCAACTACCATTCCTGCTCCTTCATGAGAGGGAAATAGAAAAGCAGAGGATTCTTTATAGGTATTCATAAGTTCTTTTCGGTCAATCCATTCTATAATTTGCACATAGGGTTCAATGTGATGCTTTGAGATCAATTGTTGATAAAGTTTTTTTTCCGGACCGGTTCCCACAAGTGTTAATCTGCAGGAAGCACGGTTTTTCTCAGGGATATGTTTTAAAAAATCAGCAAATGCATTGATCGTGAGATCAAAGCCCTTTAATGGAACAAATCTTCCCACACTAAGAATCTGAAAACTCTTTTTAGGTTTGAAACCTTCGAAAAAATCTTCTGTAGCTACGGAGGGATAAATAGAATAATGTGATTTGTTTAATGGCAGAGACTCTGAGACACTGGAATTCATGCACCAGATATGGTTTGCATTTTTCACAGAATTTTTCAGGGCCGGCGAAAACTTCCAGGAGATCTTTTAACAAGCCATTTTAGCCTGTCATTCAGAAGAGTTCTGAAACTATAAAATCTGAGATATTGTCTAGGAATTTTAGGATGATGCCCTACAGGACCCCAAACAAGAGGTTTATGAAGTTTCCACAAAAATGTGGGAGTCCAGTCGTTATGGAAATTGAGATTATGGACAATATCAAAATCAAGTTGTTTACTTTTAATAAAACCAATTATATTTCTCTGCCACAGGTAAAAATAAACCATAGCTCCTCTGCTGCCTTTTTTCCAGAATCTTGCCCAATAAGGAAGATCAAAATAAAGAAACTGTATATTTTCAAAAATTTCATCAGGATTTTCCTTCATGTATTTTTCAATGGAAGAACGGTTGTTTTCTCTGGTAATGGCAATTACTTTTCGGAACTTTGCAATCTGACATACAAAATTCCATCCCATAGCATCTTCCGATCCTTTATACGGATTTACGGCATAGCAGGTTGCTAAAATGGTTGTTGTTTTCATGGCCGTCTCTTGTTTTAATAATTTTTGCAGGAACACCTCCTATGACAGAATTTTCAGGAAAGCTTCTGTTGACTACACTTCCGGCAGCAATGATGCAGCCATTGCCGATTTCAACACCATCCAGAATGGTCACTTTACTGCCAATCCAACAGTTTTTTCCTATTCTTATCCCTTTTCTGTTTACACCCTGAAGCCTTATGGGAGAAGTGAGATCTTCATAATTATGATTTTCAGGATGGCAGCTCAGGTACTGACCTGTTATGCAGTCATCTCCTATTTCCAGTCCTCCGGCTCCTCCTAAGTAGGCATATTCACCAATACCTACATTATTCCCGATCTTTATCCCTTTTCCCATATGATTGAATGAGGTAGAAATGATAATTCTACTGAATGCTCCGATGGATACATTGTTACCTAAATGAACGCCGTCTCTGCCCATTGCAGAAATATAAACGTTGTCTCCCAACCGGAGAAACCGGCCCCAGGTTATTCTTGAAAGGCAGAAAAAATGAACCTGCCTTCCGAGTAACAATCCTTTGCTTTTTTTTAATGCGAAGAGTACTTTCATTCCCCGTAAAAAGCTCATCCCCTGAATCAGAATAAACTGCAGAATCATACGGGAACTTAGATCTTTATCAAAAGAGAAAGAGGGATTTCTCTTTTGTAAAATTTGTAAAATAAACTTTTTCATTGTGTAGTTAGAATCATGTGTGTTAATGTCTGGAGTGTGGTAGGAAGATCGCTGTTCTTCAATGAGGTGTAGATGTTCTTTCTTTTTCTTTCTGCCAATCCTTCAAATAAGTTTTTGTATTCTTGAGTGAGGAATTCTATGGTATCCTTTGAAAGTTCTTTTTTTCTTTGCAGAATGACCTGAGAGTCTTCATATAGGAAAACATTATAATCGGGTTTCAGAAGGAAAAAATAGCCTGTTCTGAAAAGCTTTTCGGGAAGAATGATATTGCTTCTTTTGCCATCAACAATAAAGTCAAAATAATATCGATCATAGATCACCACATACCCTCTCAGAATATATTTAAAATATATAATGAATTGTCCCAGAAGATAATCTGTATAATAATATCCAAATCTGAATAATGAAGACAGAAAGCTTCTGTTTTTTCCTTGTCTGGGTAAAGATTCTATAACTTCTTTATGTGCTTTTTCTTTTCCTTTTGTCCATACACTGAGAATGGGTAAAAAAGAGGGGCGATGACGCAATATTACCGAGGGCTTTCTCAATTTTTTCTCGATAATTAAGGATAAATCGGAGATGACCGTAGATTTCCCGGCACCATCTACCCCGCTTAGTGTAATAATAAATCCTTTTCCGGAAAACAGATCCATAAAATAGTGGATAGTGTTGAGGAAATAACTTAATCCTTTATTGGACTTTTCTTTTTTTAAAGCTTTTATTATTACTTTTTCATCATTGTATAAAGGGCCAAACAATACTTTGTCTACATTATTTTCTGACGTTTGATTGAAGTTGATATTTATAATAGAATTGTGTTTTTTAGGGACGTCAGATTTGTTTAGTTTATAAAACAGGAGGATGTATTTGGCAGTGTCTTCTTCTGAAACGTTCTTGATTCCGAAGTTGTTGATATAGCTGTTTGAAATGAGCTTTTTAGCATCAAGTATCTGAATGTTTTTCCATTTTAGCTGGTGGATACAGTCAATAGACAGAATTTCATAATCTTTGGTAATAATTTTTATATGGGTTAAGAATGATTTTTTTTCCAGAATAATTTTATGAGTATATATATGATGGCTGAAGTAGGAATAGAGATCCTGTGCTACAGATTTACTGCAGATAAGATCGATATCCGAATATTCAGGAAGTTTTTCAGGAGATCGATCAGGAAATTTCAATGCAGCATACTCTTCATGATTAATTCTACTGAAAAGGTCTAAAATGATGAGCTTTCTGTGGCTGTATTGGTCTTCCAGAAATGTATTCAGAGATTCGTTCCATACGGAGAGCAGCCAGTATACCTGTTGATGCCATTTTTCCTGTTCCGAATAGATATTGATATGTTGCAGGATGTTGATGAGAAGGTATAATTTTAAATATTTATGAAGGGTTTCTATTTCAAAATTGAATACAGAGTTGTTTTTGATCATTATTTCTCTGTAGATTTCTTTCCAGCATTTCTTTCCAATCAGAATATTATTTTGAATGATAAAATGGAAATAATCAAAGCCTTGCGAGCGATTAAAAGCAGCCAGCTCCCAGTCATAAATTCCAAGTTTTTCATTTCCGATATTGGTATTCCATGCTGTAAAATCACCGTGTGAGAATCTTAGGCTGATTTCTTCCTGTTCAGGTAAAGAATTTAAAATATCTTTGATTTTTTGGAAAAAATTCGGAGGAAACCTTTTATCCTGAGTTTCATAAAACTGCTTTTTCAAATCCTTAAGCAGCTTCCACTCTCCTATTTTTATTTTCCCTGAAAAAAAGGAATCCAGTTCTTTAAGAGCTTTCATATGCAATACTCCCAAAGCTGCAGTCTGATTTTGTTTTTTACAGATATCACTGGTCCTTAAGACTCTATCATTTAAAAGACTGGCCATAGGAATCTCGTAAAACTTTCCTGCCGGTAATGTCTTTAATATCTCCCATTCCTGCTGAATAAGCTGACGGGATGTTTCTGAATTCGCTATTTTATAAAAATATTTTTGATAGTATAAAATAAGCTTATTATTAGGTCCGGCTGTCCCTGTAAAAAGAGCCCATTCTTCCTGAAGGTTACAAATGGGAGCAATGATAGGATCGTCATAATACAGCTTTGCTTTTTTGAACAGAATATGCTGTAATTTCATAAAGAAAACTAGTCTGATTAATGCTGCTGTTAATAATGAAGAGAAAGAAGATGTGGAGTAAAATTTCAGGAATACAGGATTTACATTTTTAGCATTCCAAATCCATCGCAATGTTCCATCTGTATTTTTGATAGACAATACGGTTATTTTTTTTTGGTATTCATCTGGATGTAGAGAAACCTGATATCCTAAATTTTTAAATACGTTTTCCATGATAATAAGTTGTCTGTACCAAAGTATAAGATAAAATTGAACCTAATTTTCAATATGTTGATTTTCAGTATTTTAATTGCGTTTTACTTGTGGTTTTATTCCAGATTATGGAATAAGAATTTTATTTCTGGAATAAATCCGGCCGTTTTCTGTAGAGTTTTATCCTTTGAAATGAGGTAAGATATTTCCTGTTTTCAAATGCTATAGAGAAAATAATGATTTGAAAGAACAGAATTCCATAATTACTTTCCCCAAAAATTCCAAATTCTGTAAAAGAATTGATAAGAACAGGGATAAGAATTCCGATCAGCATCAGTTTTTGTTTTTTTTTTGTGCAATAATAGCCTTTATGGTAAAGAATACCTGGCCAATAACAATCATAAGACCTACAAAACCTAGATTCATTAATACCTGCATAAAAGTATTGTGAGTCATTTTTCCCGGATAAGTGTGGGTGCTTTTAAAGAATTCTCCATAATCAATTCTCATAAAACCAAATCCGAATAATGGTTCTCTGGGTAATCCCTCAGTGATGAGAGCTTTCCAGAAAGGAAGTCTTCCGGTAAGGCTCATAATTTCCTCAAGTCTGTCTTTGTCTCCACCTTTTAAAATAACCTGATAGACCGCAAATGGAGCTACTGCCAGCACTGCCATAATAATGATGGCTTTGAGACCTTTTCTTTTAGTCTGATTGATATGAAAAAATATAATAATTAGTACACCTATTAACGAAGAACGGGAGCCGGTCATAAACAGAGCATAAAAAATGACAGCAATTTTTATGATGATCCAAAGCTTATTTTTTTTCCTGTACAAATCAAAGATCAGACATGCAATACCCACTCCTGCCAGCATTCCCAATTCGTTAGGATTCATAATGATTCCTCCTAGACGTGCTTCTTCACCACCGTTGGTAAGTCTGAAAAAAGTTTCGGGATCCACCCACATTCCCACAACAAATACTGTTTGTAAAATAAATACAACATTTCCCAGAAGGTTATACAGCCGGATAGGATGCCCTTCAAAATAAATATCCAGTGTTGTAAGGCTTTTGATAAAAAAATAAGCGAAGACAAAGCTTTGAAAAACCATCAGCCATTGCAGTGCACTAAATCCCGGATTGGTACTCCATGCAAAGGAAGCTAATCCCAATATAAGATAACCGAGATAAAAAACGGGAGAGAATATATTTTTATATCCAAGACTGGATGCTGCACCGTATCTGATAATGCGGTAGTAAATGAAAACCGATGAAAACATAACTCCCATTCTTCCTACTACTTTTATGATTCTGGTAATGATAATATTTTCGCTCCAGGTAAAGAATCCGGCAATCATCAGCAGAAGAATGATAAAAAGAAATAGGTTGGTGTTTTTTAGAAACTTCTGATGTCTGTTCTCTGTAGAAAGGTTAGATGTTTTCATAGAGTTCCGTATTTAATCGGTTTAAAATGATGTCCCAGTCAAATTCATACTTTACCATTTTAATGGCCTGACTTTCCATTTCGTGGAAGAGTTGTTTATCAAGCCATGTTTTATAGATCTGATGCATGGCGAGGGTTAGTTTTTGGGGGTCATTTGAGAAAAGACAATTCCGGCATTATATTTTTCAACTTGTTCGCCAATATTGGTATTGGTACTCACAATACAGGGTTTTCCGAAGCTGGCTGCTTCCAGTACGGCAGCAGGAAGTCCTTCGTTGCGGGAGGGATGGAGGAAAATATCCATCTGCTGAAGAATTTCATTTTTTTCTGCACCAAATTTGGGACCTAATAGTTGTATTTTATTCTGTAGCTTTTTAGTTCTGATGGTCTTTTCAAGCTGTTTGGCCTGGTTACTGCTGCCAGCTATCCAGAGTTCTGAATCGGGAACTTCTTTCTGAAAATTATCAAAAGCGTCGATCATCAGATCGAGTCCTTTAGTATAAATATCTAATCTTCCTAAAAAACCGAATGTTATTCTTGCATTATCATCTTTTTTGCGGGAATTTATGTTTTCAGGATCAAAACCGTAAGGAATGAGTACCGTTTTGTTATTTTCATACATATTCTGGAGTCCATAAGTTTCTGAGTTTCCAATACAGTGAATTCTGCCTGCATTTTCAAGAAGTTTTTTTTCAAAAAAATGGAAGTATATTTTTTCAGATAATGGCTTTTTTGCATGGCAATTGTGTTGTAGGCACCATGAGCTGTGATGAGAAACTTTCTCTTGTTGCCGGATAGAAAATTCCCTAATGAGGAATACAACGGAAGCCAGCCCCCATGAAGATGAAAGATAGTTTGGCTGTTTTTCTTCAGAATTTCTATTTTTAATTGCTCATTAAGGTGAAAAGGATTCATGCTTTTTTTGAAGAGTAATGTTTCAAAATTTCTTTCAGGATAATTTCTTTCCAAGGTGTCTGTAATACCCCATACGGATACTTTTATACCTGCAGCAGCCTGTTTGGAGGCAAGCTGATATACTACTTTATTCACTCCGTTCATTCGTTCAGGGTTAGCCTTTCCCAATATGATGTGTATTATTTCCATAATGAAGAATTGTTTTTACGAAGTTGTAGTTTCCAATACAGGATGAGGATGATCTGACTCATCATAAGTCCTGTAATAGCACCGTATAATGCGGTATATTTTAAAAGAAAATGAAATATAGTCAGAATAAATACCGTTGAAAAAATATAGCCGTAGAAGAATATTTTATTGAGTTCCGTTACTCTCACAGCAATCCGTACCGGATATCCCCAAAAGATCAGCAGATAAAGCAGAGACATTAGCTTAATTACATATCCGAAATGCTGGTATTGAGTACCCCCAAAAAGAATCATGATTTCCTCTGAAAAAATAAATATTAAAAGAAGAACAGGTCCTAAAATGAAAAAGCCATAACGTTTGATTGAGAATAAAAATTCTTTGGCTTCATTTGTATCTTTATGATAAAGACGGGCTGTTTTGGGAAGGAAAAAATTTTCCACAGTCTGTAGGATAACATTAAAAATACCAAAGAAAGACTGTGCCAGTCTTAAGGCGGCTAAAGCCTCTAACCCCAGATATAAACCTGAAATCAGTACAAGGAAATTTCCCGAAAACCATTGGAGTAAAGCTGAATACAAAAACCATTTTCCATTGCTTTTATAGTATTGCAGGTAGGGCTTATCCGAAATAGGAAATACTGCATTTTTTAAGAAGTACAAAATCCCTGGAAGTGAAGATAATAGATTACCCACTCCAATAATTAATAATACCTTTCCCAATGTGAGTGATGTACATATAATAAGAGGAAATACACATAAAAAGAGAAGATCAATACAAAGTACGGCAGGCAGTTCCTGTATAGCCAGCAATGATTTTCTAAAAAAATCCTGAATAAAATAACCAAGAATAAAAATAGCCGCTTCTCCATAATGTACTGCTAGGAATTCTAAATTTTCCATAGATAGCGAAGGTTTTGGAGGAAATTTTAAGAAAAGATAAATCAGGCTCAGCAGAATAATAAGAAACAATAAAAATCCGGCTGATACTTTACTGATAAAACCTAATGATTCACAGTGCGGGCTTTTGGATACCATGATTTGGTAAGGTTGTATGATGAGTGCGTTCCCTATATTCAGAATAAAATAAGATCCTATTAAAACATAAGAGTATATTCCAAATTCCTGTATACTCAGAGTTCTGGCCAGAAGAAAAGTGAGCAGGAAATTGCTTCCGCTATACAGGGCCTGATCTGTAAAGACCATGACACTGGATTTTCTTATGTTGACTAATGATTTCATTTGTTTTTCAATGAAGTGATACACTTTATCAGATATTTTATGATACTTGGGGTGTAGCCTGCTTTATTCAGTACAAACCATAGCTTTGGAAATTGATATTCTTCATTGAGTATCTCAACTTCCAATATTCTTTTTTCCGCAGTTTTTCTGCTATCCAGAATAAAAAGATTTTGATTGGCCAGGCTCATCAAAAGAAGAGCGAGTGTGTTTTTTTTAACTGCAACATTATTGATGATACATAATTCGTATCCTTGAGATGCTTCATGAATGAAGTGTTCAAGCTGTTTTCTGGGCTGAAAAAGAATTTCATTTCCGGAAAGATCAATGATATTATCAGACTGATAAGGAAAGTTTCCTGCAATATCAATAAGAATCACTTTTCGGTGTTGCTTTTCAAGAGCTTTCATCGTGTTTTCGATGAGAAAAAGGTGATCTTTTTCTTTATCATAGGAAGTCACAGTAATGGTATTATGATCTTTAAGAATACCTTTAAGCTCCATTTCAGTAATATTTTGCAAAAGGCGTGAAATATTTTCGCTTTCATTCTTGATGTAAGGGGTGGTAAATGCTATAGGAATGTTGCTGTTTTTTTCTATGGTATACACATCATTTACCTTTGCTTTTGCATAATGTACCAAATAAATAGCTGCAATGGATGTAATCATACCTATAATAGCTGCTACAATAATGATGATAGACCGTACAGGTGATACAGGACTTTTAGGAATTTCTCCGGGAGTAATTACTTTGTGGAAGGAAATTTTTGCAGATTTTGCTATTTCCGCATCAATGCGTTTCTCATTCAGGAAATTATAATTCTTTTCGTAGAGATTAAACTCCCTGTTCAATACATTGAGGATTCTTTCTTTCTCAGGCAGTCCTACAAAAGCCTGTTCTGCAACTCCGATATCTTTGTTGATATCTCTATATTTGATCTGTAAATTTTTAGCGGTATTTTTGATGCTTTCGGTCTGATAATCTGTAAGATCTTTCAGTTTGGCATCAATTATTTTTACTTTTTCATGTTCTGGAGTATAGGTAAGCAGTAATTCTTTTTTCTCAGCCTGTAAATTTTTCATATTCTTTACCATTTCTGTAGAAAGTAAGTCGTTGAATGCTTCAAAGTTTGGGGCCAGTTCAAGATAATTACTTTTCCCCTGAGAGATGTAATTGTTGAGATAATTAGCGGCATCCAGATTCATTTTTATATTGCTTTGTTGAATTTTCAGCTGGGAAATTTTTCTGAGATCTGTTTCTGTTTCCTGAGGAATATTAATGATATTGTTGTGATCTCTGTAATTCTGAATCTGGTTTTCTGTACTGGTAAGCTTAGCCCTTGCCTCTTTAATTTCATTTTTAAGGAAAACCGTGGTAGTATCTGCTGCTTTATATTTACTCTCGATATAATCCTGAATGTAGGTTTCAGCAAGGGTATTAACAAATAATTCTGCTTTTTCAGGTACATTACTTTTAAAATTGATTCTGATAACCGGTACATCTTTATCTACAGAAACAATGTCCAGATTTTTATTGGTTTTCTCCAGAAGTTTTTCATGACTTAGAAATTCAAATTCATATTCATCAATCATCTTGAGTCCCGGTTTAGAAAGAATGAAGTTTTTATTAAGAGTAATGAGTAATTTCCCTCCTGAAATAGTAATAGGTTCACCAAAATTTCCTTCTACAGCAGTTTCTTTTCCAGGAAGAGTAAGTTGAAATCTGTTATGTGAAAGAATTTTCAGGGAGAATTTTTTATCATAATTTTTATCTGAACTGAAGGTACCTTCTACAAAAAAGGGAGTGTTTTTGAACAATTCTGCTGAATGCAGATCTCCTTTTCTGTAAATCTCTGTGGAAAACGGAAGTTTTGAAAGTGTTTTCTCAATAAGTGATGAGGATTTGAGAACTTCAATTTCTGTATTGATTTTATTGGCAGACGCAAAAACGTCGAAATCTTTAAATAAATTGGCGCTTGGAACTCCTTCCTGAGTATCTGCAAGTTTAAGCATGGCTGTACTCTCATAAATAGGAGTAACATATCCAAGATATTTTTTCGCTGCCAATATAGACAGTACTATAGCCAGAATAATAAAGGGAAGCCCTCTATACAGTGGTCTTATAAATCTAATGTTCTCGTTCATTTTTTTAGTTTTTAAAGAAGTCCTATCAGAAGTGTAGCGGCTGTAGCAAAAGGAATAATCGTAGAAATACGTTTATCAAAGTCTTTACTTTTCTTAGAAGGTACAATCACAAAGTCTCCGGGATGAAGCTGGGTATTCTGATAACTGAAGTCTCCGGGAGTGGTCATATCTATATTGGTAACTCTTACATTTTCTCCTTCCTGGCGGAGAATCTTTACCGATTTCAGATTGGCATAAGATTCAAATCCGCCTGATTCAGATATAATTTCCATCAGGGTGTTCTGATCTTTATCTACATGTATTACGGCAGGGCTTTTAACCTCCCCCAGCACTGTAATTTCTTTGTTCACAACCTTTATATCAACAATAGGAGTTACCAGCCATCTTTTTAGTTTATCCTTTATTTCCTCTTTCAGCTCAGGGATTGTTTTTCCTACAACATAAGTGGTTCCTAATCTTGGTAATTCTATATTTCCGTTTTTATCTACCAGAAGCCATTTTCCATATACCTCATTGGAGTTATAAATGCCATATACAGAGCCTACACTCAGGTCGTCCTGACCCCAGACAGAAAGCGTAATTTTATCATCTTTTCTGATCTGATACTGGTAAGTATCCTGATACTTAAAGTCTGCTTTATTTTCAGTAGGTTTCTTTTCTTCAAAAAGGTTTTGTGTCTTGCATGAAGAAAGCAATAAGAGCAGGAAAAGTAAAATAACCGGGTGGATGTTGATTCTGGTTTTCATAGTTTATTTTTTTAAAAAAACATAGAAAAGAGACGGAAGATGCCATTGTTTCTGTTGCCTTTATCAATTTCTTCCTGTATCTTTAGAATTCTGTTGATTGTACTCTGCATTTTCTGACATACAGTGTTATCTTTGACCAGATAATCAAAAGCTCCGTATTTCAAAGCGTCTACTGCAATATTGATTTCCTTTTGTCCGGAAACCATAATGACATAAATATTAGGATTATATCTTTTAATTTTTTTAAGGGTTTCAAAACCGTTCATGTCATCCATACTATGATCCAGAAAGATGATATCAGGCTTAAGATCAAGACTATTCAGACATTCGTCTCCCGTACCGAAGTAGAGAATGTCAGTATAATTAAGGTTTTTGAGATACTGCTCATAAGCATTTGCACAGAACAGATCATCGTCTACAATAAAGAATTTTAATTGATTAGGATTCATTGTGTATATTTTTTAAAAATAAAATCATATACAATGCCTTGGTTTAATTATTTGATTGTCAATTACTTGTGCTTTTGTCATTTCCATTTTATGGAAAATAAGCTGATTTTTGGAAAAAAATATGGAGAATAAAATCAACAAAAAAGCCTCATGTTTTCATTACACGAGGCTTCTGTTTTGGGGAATAATCTATTATTCATTTGCTTTTAAGAGCTTTATTACTTCATAAAGAGTTTTTTCTATTGTGTCAGAAAGGTGTTGTATTTCTAAAAGTAATTCTGAGGTTTGCTCCTCCTCTTTTGCTTTTATTTCGAGTGTTCTGATATCTTCAACGATGGAATGAATGCCCATAGCTTCTACACCAGGTCTTATTTTATGCATCAATTTAGCCATTTCATGATAATTTTGCGATTGAAAGCAGGTACGCATCTGTACAATGGCACTTTCGGTCTGACTAATGAATATGGAAATCATTTTTTTTACAAATTCCTCGTCACCTCTGCTTAACGTACGAATGCCACCAAGATCATAAAGATGAGAATCTGAAGTTTCCGTAGTTTTATTTTTATAGCCCGATGCTTTTGAAAGCTTAGTATACTTATAAAGCACTTCCAGGAGTATTTCTTCCGAAAACGGTTTGGTAACATAGTCATTCATGCCTGCTGATTTACATTTTTCAATTTCTGTTTTGAACGCATTGGCTGTAAGGGCAATAATGGGTGTGGTTAAGAGGTATTTTTTTCTAAGGATTTGAGTAGTTTCTATTCCATCAAGTTCCGGCATCTGAATATCCATCAGAATAATATCAAACTTTTCTTTCTTTAAGATCTGTATTGCCTGCTTACCGTTTTCAGCTTCCGTTACATTACATTCAAAATTCTGAAGTGTATTTTGGGCTACTACCCTGTTCATCTCATTATCTTCTACGAGCAGAACTTTAATCCCGGCAACAGAAGTGGCAGGGTAATTTTCTTTTTATCAGTATTTTGCTCAAGAAACCCTTTATAGAGAGATAAAGTAATTTGTATGACCGTACCTTTATTTTTTTCACTTTCAATGTTAATCTTGCCATGCATTAGCTTTACCAATTCCTGGGTAATAGCCATTCCAAGACCGGTTCCACCAAATCTTCTTGCAATACTTTCATCTTCCTGATAGAATTTTTTGAAAATTTTGTCGGCAAAGCCTTTGCTCATCCCAATTCCGGTGTCAGAAACCATCAAACTGATTTTCTGAGTAGACGGGTGATCTTCCAATACCCTGCATTCTACTTTGATTTCACCTTTCTGGGTAAACTTTAACGAGTTCCCGACCAGGTTGAAAAGGATTTGTTCTATTCTTAACGGATCTCCTTTGAAAGCAGAAGCCATATCCGGTGAATATTGTGAATAGAGTTTTAATTTTTTTTGTTTTGCTTTAGGACTGAGTATATTAATAATATTGTTAATAGAGTCTTTTAAAGAAAAATCTTTCACCTCGAGGGACATTTCACCTGATTCAATTTTAGAAATATCCAGGATATTATTAATAATTGATAGAAGGTGTCTAGAAGCCTGGGTACTGTTTTCTACCAGGACAGCCTGAGATGAAGATAACTTTTGCCTTTCCAGTTCACGTAAAAATCCGATAATGGCATTAAGTGGCGTTCTGATTTCATGGCTCATCGTAGCAAGAAATACTTCCTTGGCTTTTGAGGCTTCCTGAGCCTTATCTTTTTGCTTTTGGAGGTCTTCTTCAAGCCTTTTCTGATCTGTAATGTCCAGGTGTATTCCTATGGAACCTATAAGATTGCCTTTATCATCATAATTGGGAGCTCCGCTTATTGCCCACCATCTCAGTTCTCCAGCCTTATTTTTTACGGGCACCTGGTATACACTGGAAACTCCGCTTCTTCGCAGCTGGATTTGTTTTTTTACCAATTCTACATCCTTTTCATGATGTATAAAAAGATCAGCAGGGTTTCTGCCCAGAATTTCCTCTACTTCATAACCGGAAACATTACAGAAGCTCTGATTGGCATATTGTATAACCTCATTCATATCTACTTCAAGAAGTCCCAGATTCATATTGGCAATCATATTCCGGTATTTCTGTTCCTGTAGTTTCATAGTATGCTCTATTCTTTTTCTTTCTGAAATATCCTGAATAAAAGAACAATAAAACTCTTGTTCTTGTTGTTGGAATGAAATGATGGATATTTCCATAGGAAATTCTTCGCCGGATTTTCTGATAGCCGGAAGCTGAATTTGTCTGTTAAGAACCGAGTTTTTTTCGTCTGCTACATAGTTTTTATAGCTCTCTACTTTTTTTTGTGGAATAATGGTTTCAAAGATATTTCTGCCTATGACTTCATTTTTCTGCCAGCCAAATATGGTTTCTGCGCTTTTATTCCAGAATATAATTTCACCAACAGAGTTTATGGTGATAATGGCATTAATGGCTGAATCCATAATCAGCTGGCTTCTTTGTTCACTCTGCTGTAAAAGGCCTTGGTTGGTTATTTTTTCTGTAACATCTCCAAATTTCCAGATATGACCATCCTGTTTATTTCTAGTCTCAAAATTAAAATGATCAATTTCTAAAAACCTTCTGTCCCATGTTTCAGCAAGTCTTCCCATGACCTTCTGATCTTGGCTTTCTCCAATTATTTTTTCTAAAAGATCATCTTCTTTGAAGTGGTCATTTATTTTTATTTCAGACAGTTTTTTGCCTATAATTTCTGAAGGGATTCTATTGGTTTTAAAAATTTCACAGAAAAGCTCATTGGTGAAAAGAATACGTCCCTGAGGATCTTCCATCAATATTCCATACTGAAGATTAGAAATAAAGGTTTTGAGAAGCTCCAGAGTCTGGGTAAGGTTGCTTTTAATTATAAACCTTTCCTGAGCATTTACCAGAACTTTTGAAAAAGAGTAAGTAATTCTGTTTCGGTATCACTGAAATGATGAAGTTTTCTTACCCAGTCAAAACCAATAAATCCTGTACATGATTCTTTTGACATCATGGGGATTACCATAAGGCTTTTGATATCCTGTGAAGAAAGAAGTTCTTTAAGGTTTCCATCATTTAAATTCTTTACACTGGGTATTGTAATGCTTTTCCCTGCCTTATTGGCTTCTACCCATTCCGGAATTGCTTCAAGAGGTACATTCTGCAGATCATCCATCTGGGGTATAGTTCCGGAAGAACAGTATTCATAGGTATTGGAACATGTTCCTGCTTCAAAATTATAACTGAATATATAAGCTCTGTCAGCTTTTACAAAGTCTGCCATTTCTTTGAGCGACCTGTTCATGGCAGTATCTATCATTTCGAAAGAAATATTGATATAATCTGATGAAATCTCCATCAACAGCTTTTTCAGTTTATTCTGCTCAGTCAGCGCTGCCATTATTTCTTTTTTGTCTGTATCTGGCGGGAAATATAATCGATAAGCTGAAAACTGTTACGTAAAGTAATAGCTTTGATCTCCTTGTCTAAATGTTCTGTTTCCTTATAAATATATTCAATAGAGTCCTGCGGGATATCTTTTTTAGCCTTATCGAAAGATTGATAAGATAGATTAACAGCCTGAATAAACCGAGTAAGATCCGGATCTGAAAGATGATCTTGTGTAAGAAACTTTTTTATTTGACTTTCAAGTAATTGATGAAATTCCATGATGTCTTTTGGGGATTGGTTATACTGTTAGAAAATCATGATCTATTTGTTCTGTAAAAGATTATAAATAGTTGATTTGCCAATATCTAAAACCTGTGCAGTTTTCATAACATCATTATTATTTTTCTTAAGGTGATAAAGAATAATCTCTGTAGTAAATTGTTTAAGTGTTTTTTCTGCAGAAATGAAAAGGTCTTCTTTATTTCCTATGGGGTTAAAATGAATGTCTTCCGGTTGTATTTCATTGTCATCTGCCATTACACAAGCCAGATCAATAACAGATTTAAGCTCGCGGACATTCCCGGGAAACGGATATTTTGTAAGCTTGTTCATTGCTTCGCTACTAAGTGCAAAGGGATTCATTCCGTTTTCTTTAGCAAATAATTTGATGAAATGTCTGGCCAGAATAATAACATCCTGATCTCTGTCACGGAGAGGAGGTAATTCTATAGGTAAGCCTACGATTCTATAGTACAGATCCTCACGAAAGTTTCCTTTTTTACTTCTTCTGCAAGGTTTTTATGGGTGGCAATAATAAGCCTGGCATCGAATTTTATTTTCTGTGTTCCGCCTATTCTTGTAACTTCTCTTTCCTGTAAAGCTCTTAGTAATTTGCTTTGGAGATTGATGTCCAATTCTGCAATTTCATCGAGGAAAATAGTCCCTCCATCTGCCTGTTCAAATTTTCCGGAACTTTTGGATAAAGCTCCTGTAAAAGCTCCTTTTTCATGTCCAAAAAATTCACTCTCAATAAGTTCCTTCGGAATTGCGGCCATATTGATGGCAACAAAGGGTTTATTTTTACGGTCAGAATTATAATGAATGGTTTTGGCCACTACTTCTTTTCCAGTACCGGTTTCACCTGTAATAGATACATTGATATTGGTTTTTACAGCTTTACTGATCTTTTTGAAAACCTCCTTTATGGCATCACTTTGGCCTATAATGTTTTTTTCAAAAGAATATTTTTTTTCAAGTTCTTCTTTCAGTTCCTCTACTTCTTTTTTCAGAGAAATCGTTTCTTTCACCTTGAGGATGCTGTTCCATAACATTTCTTTGGTGTGTTCATTTTTCACGATATAATCATGGGCACCTGATTTTAGAAAATTGATTGCCGTCTCAATATCGTCCTGGCCGCTAATAATAATGATTGGGACAGAGGGCTGTGCTTCCTTGAGTTTTTTAAACAGAACATCTCCTTTCATATCAGGCAGGCCAAAATCAATACAGATAATATCCGGATTGAGATATAAGCCGGACAAACAATCTTTTGCTGTATCAAATGCAATGATTTCATGATCAGGATTAAGGGAGAGATGATATTTTAACATTTCACTAAAAAACATATCATCTTCCACAATGAATATTTTTGTGTAATTTGGTTTCATAAGTAATTATTAAAACAAATTTATCAAATAATATGTCATTTTTTAGCTATAGATAGTATTTTGTTTTAAAAAATACATTTTATTATTCCTGGTAGTGATTTTGATCATTTTTAGTATTTTGATTTTTAGATGATTGGTTTTGTTTTTTAATTCTCCGTATGGAGATTTTATGAAAATGGTCAAATATTTTGAAAAGGTTCTAATCTTTGAAATATTTTCTGTTACTGAAAGAACGATATAGGCTACAAGCGCCTTTTCAGATAAAGATATCTAAGCCTTTCTGGTTTCTTCTGTTGTTACTGATATATTAATACTGTTTGTTCGGTTAGTGTAAAGATTGATATTTTAAAATTAACTGGAAATGAATAGATTATAATAAAAGTAAAAGATGAAAACGAACAGCTTTTAATATTTAAGTTTAATGATAGACCATTGTAACTTTTTTGTGTATATGTTTGACATATTGTATATTAAAGTGAATATTACTTGAATATAAATGATTTAAAAATAAAAAATATAACACGATTATGAGATATCCAATTATATCAGTTCTTACTTTATTATTTTCATTTATAGTGTTTGGACAAGGTCAAAAACCCGGTAATGAATACCATGAAGCCCGGGAAATTATCAAAGATCTGGATTCTATAGTTGCTCCTAATGGAATTCAGGAAAGGTATAAAGCAACTATTGGTGGTGCTAAACAATGGGTATATGTTCGCGGGCAGAATAAAGAAAATCCTGTGATTTTATTTGTACATGGCGGTCCGGCCTCTCCTATTGCTCCGGTGATGTGGATGTTTCAGAGGCCTATCGAAGAATATTTTACAATGGTAAACTATGACCAGAGAGCATCCGGTAAAACCTATAATGCCAATGATACATTAAGTTTAAAGAATACCATTAATATCAATCAATATGTAGATGATGCCATAGAAATAGCTGAATTGATTAAGGAAAAATATAAAAAGAAAAAAGTCCTTCTTATAGGGCATAGCTGGGGAACAATAATCTCTATGAAAGCTGCATTGAAGAGGCCGGACCTGTTCTATGCTTATGTTGGAATCGGGCAGATTATCAATACCAGGGATAATGAACGGTTAAGTGTTGATTTTGCAGTAAAAGAAGCTACCCGTCTGAAAAATGATGTTGCTTTAAAGGAGTTAGCTTCCATAGCACCTTATCCGGGAAATACTCCGATTACCCGGCAGAGAATCATTATTGCGAGGAAGTGGCCTCAATATTATGGTGGCTTGACGGCTTACAGAAACAATTCCAGATATTTCTTTCAGGCTCCCCTGCTGTCGCCGGAATATTCGTATGATGATGCTGAAGCTATTGGAAAAGGAAGTTTATTTACTCTTTCAAAAGTACTTTCCGAGTTTTTGGATACAGATTTTAAAAATGTGAAAACATTCCCGATTCCGGTTTTTATGTTCATGGGAAGACATGATTATACCACCCCATCAGCACCTACTGATGAATGGCTTAAAAACGTAAAAGCTCCTTTTAAAAAGGGAATATGGTTTGAAAACTCAGCCCATTTAATTCCTTTTGAAGAACCGGGAAAAATGCTGGTTACTTTACTGAATGATGTTCAACCGGTCTGTAAATAGCAGAATGATTATACTTCCAGTTGGAAAAGCCCCATGGTAGCGTTGTGATAATGATCCGGACGGCCTTCCGTATCGGTCATTTTCTTATCTCCAAGATAGGTAAATCCACATTTTACGTAGTAATCTGTTAATCTTTGATTTCCTGCTGTAGTATCCATTCTAACATATTGTTTGTTGTGCTGTGGAGCAAATTGTTTGGTCCATTCTACAATCTGTTCAACAAATTTCTGTCCTCGGAAATTGGGATTGGTAGCAATTCTGTGTATATAGATGGCAGGATCTTCATTTTTTTCTGCCCAAACCTGATGGTCATCGAAGGTAATACTCCAGACGCAGGCCACCTGCTCATCTACTGTAATTTTAAAATGACGACCTTCACGGATTTCAGTTTCAATCATATTTCGATCAAATTCCGGCCATTGTATACCAGACACGGTTTTCTTAAAATCAGAAGCCATTTTGTATAAACCAAGGACTGCCTCCATATCCTGTAAAGATGTATTCACTATCATTATTCCCGTTATGGGACGAAGTTACGAAAAATGCATGGCAATCTTTCCTTATTGTTATTCAGAATGGGTATAAATACCGTTGGATTGCTCAGGTAACGTTGGGAAACGTAAATAAAAATACTATTTTTATCGGCTAAAAAGAAAAGACCAAGTATGCCGACTGATGCTTCTCATAAGCTGATTCCGATGACTACCTTCGTGCTTGAATATTATGCCCACGAAGGATATGCCGATCTTCAAACTTTGAGTTTGATGAATAATTATGCTAATTTTTTAAAACGATCCCTTACTTTGGGAATGTTTGTTCCTGTAGATCCCAACGGAAATGTATTAAAGGAACCGAAAAATTATACTTCATGGAAATCATTGGAGCATAACGACAGTGATGACGAAAGAACAGATATGGCAGGTTTTGAAGAATATGGTGAATATCAGAAAGCAGAACGTAAGTGTATGTTTGAAGGTTTCAGAGTAGACTATAACGGATATTCAAAAGTAAGAATTGTAGCTTCTTACGATACTTCCATAGAATTATCATTCAATAAAAATGATCTGATTCCTACAGGTTTCAATGATGTGGAGTCTTTGACTGTTTTTGACGATATCTTTTTAACTTCAAGCGCGTTGAAGCTGATCGGGATAAAGGATAGAAAATAACCTATCTATTACTTAAAACATCAATATACAAATCCGGTTATTCTTATCCAGGTTTTGGTTTTTCACCATTTTTTACATAAAAAGCTATGTGTCCTTTAGTTTGTAAACTTAATTTCTTTTTACAAACTAAAGGATACATAGATGAATGTCTTAGTTTATAAAACCTTTGCGGCAAATTCAAAATACATAAGATCTTTTTTTAAACGCAAAGATTATTTTTATTGTAGCTGAATTTTAAGTGAGCAAAGAGGTAATCGATTTTCAATCGATAGGATGAAGCGGATGTATTATTGTACCCATTTATTCAATGGAAATTGATACAAAAACCTTTATCAATACTGGATAAAGGTTTTGTATTTAAATAATTTTATCTTACACATTCTCCGGAATGGCATTGATATCCTAATGGGCACAATCCATTGATACAAGGTCCTGCAATATCCGGATAACATTTTTCATCCGCTCTGCAATGGGAATTGGGTGGACATAAACCAATAAGATTTCCAATACAGATTCCCACAGGAAGAGGTAAATTAATCTCAATACCAATCTCTCCGGCAATATTCTTTAACGTATTTCTGTTTAATTTTTTCATGGTCTTTGTTTTAAAAAGTTATTGTTTTAATTTGGATCAAACATGTTATTCAATGTATGAACAGATCAAAGATAACTATCCTTTTATGAAGACCATACAGTAGTTTTACTTAATCTTACAGAAAGTGTTAAAGGTTTTGACGCTTTCACCTATGATATATTAAGAATAAAATCAATAGGCAAAAATAAAATTATCTAAAGTAAATAACACGGATTAAAAACCCTGTTATCGGGGATATATTTTACTTATAGTATTTAATACTTTTGTTTTATAATATAGCAATTAGACAAAATTCAATAGACGATTATGAAAATTAAATTTATCTTTACTCTTATTTATTCTTTAATCATACAATCTTTATTGCACAAACTGAATTTAAAAAGTCCGAAGAGACATTTGGATTTTATTTTGGTGTATTTCAACTCCAATAAAAATACGCTATTAGACAATAGTATGTAAAGTCTTACTGCTGTTATAAGTTTTATACTTGAGATTCCGTTGTAAATGTATTTGATTAGACGTTAACGGTACAGAAAATCCGATTGATTTTAAAAATATTGAACCAAAATAAAATACAATGAAAAAACTTTTAGTAACCTTTATCATTTTGCAAACAATATGTTCTTGTGGCAAACCTGCAACTTATTCTGCAAAAGCTGAATGCGGACTGAAAGGCGAAGTAAAACAAATGACATCCTATTTCTGCGATGTAAAGGATGATAAAATTCCGAAAGATTCAACCGGCTATATGGTAAAATATACCAAGACTTTTGATAATGCTGGCAATGCTCTGGAGACTAATAAAATAATTAGGATGGACGTGAGCGGAAGCATCCAGTCGTGCAAGTATAGAGGCCTGTTTTCAGGGAAAGGGAAAAGTATCTCTTATAAAGATATTTTAACTTGTGACAATAATCCCGCAGATGAAAGCAGCTATAAATACGTTTGGGCGGATAATTACCATTGTACTATTACACCGCAGAACAACAGCGGTTACACCACTAGCATTACGCTGGATAAAAATTATCTATTGATAAAAAGTGTTTTGAAAAATAAAGATAAATTGCAGGTAACCGAGGAGCTGGAATACACCTCCAAAAACGATAAAATACAAAAAATTAAAAGCAAGATTACTGAAAACAGAGATGGAGAAATCTTGACGAGATACCTGATACAGGTTTCAAAAAATTATGATGAACACAGTAATCCTACAATTGTTTATATATATGACAATGTTGATGAGCGAGCCATTAAGCAGGTTGTTTATAATAGGTATCTTTATTACTAAAAAACATTGTGCATTTTAATCTTTTTGATTTATTCTCTTAGGGGGTTCAATTCAATGTGTACGTAATTGAACAAATCAATTTGAATTTCAGAAGATAAATATCTCTACGTTTGCGTCGATTATAGACACTTCGATCTATTTTTTGCCTATATCAAGTGTTTTTCAGACTTTAATAACTTCCCTCTTCCAGCTTCAGGCTTCCTTACTTTAGAAAAGATTTGCCAATCGTTACCAGGCTCATCAGAATAACAACTATCCCAACCACCACAAACATCTTCTTTGTAGGAAGTTTGGAGGTAAGCATAGCAGAAAATGGAGCGGTAAATACACCTCCCAACAGAAGGCCCAGAACAATATTCCAATGATGAATTCCAATGGTGAAAATAAAAGTGATGGCACTCGTTACCGTCAGTAAAAACTTGGCAACGGTGGAGCTTCCCACAACATAACGGGGAATTCTTCCTTCTTTAATTAACGTTCCGGTTACTAATGGGCCCCATCCACCTCCTGCAAAGGAATCTATAAAACCGCCAACAAGTCCCAGTACTCTCAGATTGGTTCTTTTTTTTTGTTTTGATACGGCTTTTGTTTTTGTCCTTAAAAGCATTTCTGAGAATATTTACTCCTAAATACAAAGTATAACAGGCAATGATGGGCTTTACAATATGTGCATAATGCTCTCCGTAATGAGACAGGGTTAATGTTCCAATGATAGATCCTACGATAGCCAGCGGAAATAATACCCAAACCATTTTTTTATTGACATTTCCCAGTTTATAATGGCTAAATCCTCCGGCAGCGGTTGTAAAAGATTCTGCCGAGTGAATACTTGCACTGACAACGGGTGGCGGAACGTTTAACAGCAGCAATATAGTTGTACAGATAACGCCATATCCCATTCCCATAGATCCTGCAACAATTTCTGCCATAAATCCAGCAAACAGCATCCAGTAAAAAATATGACCATCTTTACTGAGAAAAGTCTGAATATCATCAGAAAGGTCAAACTGATAAACAACAAGTCCAAAAATTCCCAAAAGAAGCAGAACTCCTATGATGGCAAGATAAATATTGGATTTTCTCTGAGCAATTTTAGTAATACTGATGAGTTTTTCTATCTCCAAATCTTGTTTTGCAGGAATTATTTTTCCATTAGACAGATATTGAGTTGTAATCTTGTTAAGTTCGGTTACTTTATGATTGAAGTCTCCTTTTAACTGGTTGCGTATACTCTGCATATTATCCAGCACAAGGTCCATTTCATCCGGAATGGTTTCTGTAAAGGTTTCTCTGAGTCTCTTGGCAATGGTTGGTGATTTTCCATTCGTAGAAATGGCGATTTTAAGACTTCCTTTTTTCACAATGGAACCTAAGTAAAAATCACAGAGTTCGGGCTTGTCTGCAATATTGACCAATACATTCTTCTGATGAGCGTTTTCACGAATCTGTGCAGCTAATTCAATATCATTTACAGCGATAATGGCCACATCGGTATCATTAAAATCATCATCATGATAGGCTCTTTCGTATAATTTTATATTTGAATACTGACTCTGTAAGGCTCTAACTTCAGAACTAATTTCCTTGGCTACCAATCTTATAGAGGTTTCAGGAGAATTACCCAATACTGATTCCAGTTTTTCAAGGGCAATTTTTCCGCCTCCGATGATGAGTAGCGATAATGTTTCAAGTTTTAAAAATACGGGATATAAGGAATTGCTCATCTTGATTACAGTTTTAAGTCATACGTAAAAGCGAGATAATATAAACCTCCGATTTCAGGCCCTGCTGCATACTGGAAGTAACGTCTGTTCAGTAGGTTGGTGGCTCCAATTTTTACATTCGCGTGAATTTCAGGAATCTTCCAGCTTGCCTGGGCATCTATGGTGTAATAAGCAGGAATTTTTCCTGAAGCTAATGGACTTTCCCAATCAAAAGCATTCTGCCATCTGGCTACAACTGTAAATCCAATATTCTTAATAATTTCCCTGTTTCCTACACTTACATTCACCATCCATTTTGGGGTATTGAATGCCGTAATAAACAGATCTGAAGTGTTGTTGGAAGCCAGATCGTTATAAGATACATTGGCGTTGACATTATAGTTTTTAACAACATTATATCGGATTCCAAAGGAAGTTCCATAGCTTTTGTAAGTACTGTTGCTATTGGTATACACTCTGTATCGATCCTGTTTGCTTCTGTCCAGCATAGCAAGAACCGCTGTATTGCTTCCTATCTGACTGTTTTTGGGAACCGCTACTTCCACTTGTCCTAAGAATCCTTCATAGATATTGTAGTAAAAGTCCCAGTCCAGGGCCAGTTTATTATTAAAGAACACAGATTTATAGCCTATTTCAAAAGAATTGATCTTTTCCGGCTGTAATTTTTGCAGATTGGCAACGGCTAAAAGCTGTTTATTGTCCTGAGCAGCCTGGTTCTGACTTTTTCCACCGTCAACATCAGTATTTACTGCTGCTGTAAACCTATCGATTGATGCTAAAGTGTAAGAGTTTTCCAGATAGCCTAATCCGTCATTCACTTTTGTCAATCCACCTACTCTTCTTACATTCCCATTATTCACAAAGGATAAGGCTTCAAATAAAGAGGGAAAACGGTATCCGTTTTGAAAAGAGGCTCTGAAATTGTGCTGTTTCACAGGAGAATAGACAATGCTGATTCTTGGATTCAGCTTGGCTTCAAACTCAGGGTTTCTGTCAATACGGAGTGCTGCATTAATCTTCAATTTTTCATCAAAGAAAAGCTTGGTAACCTGGGCAAAAGCTCCATATTTCTGATAAATAACATCTTTACCGAAAGTACCATCAGATAAAGGTATATTTCTTTCAGTAACCGGTCTGTTAAAATCTACAAAATTGTTTCCATCCGGGGTGATGCTGTACAAACGATAATCTATTCCGGCCAAAAGACTGAAAACCTTTACAAATCTACTGAAGTCATAAGTAAGTTCTCCCTGATAAAATCTGGATTTTTGTTCCAGCTTTGCTCCTCCTGTTGCGGGAGCTCCGGCAATTCCTGCATTGGCAGAATCCCAGTTATTGATTCCGATAATGGTGTTTTTTAACTGTTCAAAGGCTGCTGTTCCGGGTACTGCTCTATTTTTATCAGCTTCACGACGGGCAAGAATAAGAGCATCATTCAGATTGGTGCCCGCATTGAGAGTATTTTGTAATGTAGTCTGGAAAATGTTTTTCCAATTATTGTTAGAACGATTCGTTAAATCAAGATTATCAGCCAAAGGCTTCAGGTTATAGGAATCTCCTGTATTTTCTATGGAAACATAAGCTCTGAAAGTAAGTTCTTTGCTGGTAAGTTCAACCTTATGATTTTGTACGGTAGCATTTTGTAAACGGATTTTATTTCCTCTTTGAAAAGTTCCGTCAAGTAATCCGTAACGATAGACGTAAGAAGCTTTCCATTGATCTCCGAAACGGTAGTATAATCCGGCATCAAATTTTATATTCTTTACTTCCGGGCTTACCAGGTCTTTTTCCAGATACCCTGTTCTGGAAACATTAAATGTGGTTGGTTTTCCGTTATAATCTACTTTTACCGCTACCCTGTTGTTTCTTTCATCGCCGTATTTGTTCCAAAGGTCTTCTGCAGGATTATTGGCCAAAGAAAAATTAGGATTGGCAGTGATTAATGAGTTAGGATTCTGATCAGTCTGATTATTTGAAATCCAGTCTGTTCCTGTAAAATAGGAAGCGTTCACTTTAACTGCGAAATTTTTATTGAATACCTTGGCAAATCTGATGGCACTTTCCCCTAAGGAACTGATTTTATGATTGTAATTATCTACATGATTCACGCCGCCACGGAAATAGACGCTTATTCCTTCAGAAGTAAACGGATCTTTGGTCTGTAAACTTGCAAGACCATTGATAGCATTCATTCCATACAATGCGGAAGCGGCTCCCGGAGTAACTTCCATAGATTGAATATCCAATTCTGTAGGACCAATGGCATTTCCCAAGGGAACTCCTAAGGTGGCAGACTGCACATCTACACCATCTACCAACTGCATAAATCTGAAGTTGTTAGGCGAGTTAAACCCTCTGGAATTAGGGATTTTCAATGTAAGACTTGACGTTAAAAGTTGGAGACCTTTTACATTCTCCAGTGTTTCATAAAAGGATGCTGCCGGGCTTTCGCGGATTGTTTTAATATCAATCTTTTCAATAGCGATCGGAGATTTCAGTATTTTTTCCGGAATACGGGAAGCAGAAATAACAACATCATCAATAATGGTATTTTGAGGATTAAGTCCAATCGTAAGTTTGTTGGAAAGCGAAAGGATTTCCACTGTTTGGCTTGAAAAGCCGTCTTTATTGATAATCAGACGGAAAGGAATGGTAACTCTTGTTCTTATTTTAAAGTTTCCAAGTTGATCTGTTGATGCGGTATCCTGTGTATTTTCAATCTGAACTTTTACAGCATCAAGCCCTTTTTGGGTTCCTGTATTCTTAATGATTCCGCTTAATTCTATAAGCTGCTGTGCTTCTGATAGATTACAGAATAAAAATGTAAATAATATAACTCCTGTTTTAGGCAAGAAATATCCCTGTCTTTTGTTTTTCATTGTTCTTCTATTTTAGGTGAGTAAGAATGGAGCTGTTTGATGTGGGTTTTTATTTAACCACCCCGTCAAAAATTCTTTGAATTGTTGCCACCCCTCCAGCGGAGGGGAATATGAAGTCCTTCAATTGTAACAAGAGGTTTTTACAAAACTTTAGTGTGCTTTTATACACAAAGTATGTCACTTGAATAACTTAAGTGTTAAAACTTTTGTGGTTTAAATAGAGTTCAAACAGCTTGTATATGTTGTCCGTATTGAAAATCAACAGCACATACACATTCGTTCACCTAGAAGAAATGGTTGATGTTTTTTTAGTTTTTTCGGGTTATCAAAAAGGCTGGTCATATTTTCAGTTTAAGGTTTGTAAGTAACGGTATGAAAAGTCTCCAAATGTTTCTTCAGCATGTTTTTGCTGTACATAAACTCCGAAAAGTTCATCCAGCGTAGTCAGAATTTCTTCTTCACCAATGTTTTCTCTGTATTTCGTATTCAGACGCATTCCTAATCGGTCTCCTCCAATGTGAAGATTGTATTTCCCATAGGCTGTTCCTACAAATCCGATTTCAGCATTGGGAGATCTTCCGCATCCATTGGGACATCCAGTCATTCTGATGGTAATATCATCTTCTAAAAGACCATATTTTTCAAGAATAGGTTCTATTTTGGTAACCAAAGACGGCAAATAGCGCTGTGCTTCTGCTAAAGCCAGTGAACAAGTATTCAGGGCAACACAGGCCACAGAGTTTTTACGTAGGGCACTTGCTTTTTCAGTAGCCTCTGAAATTCCATATTCGTGTAAAAGATTTTCTATTGTAGCTTTATCTTCTTCATTGATATCCGCCACAATCAGATTCTGGTTACAGGTAAATCTGAAATTCACAGGTGCATTCTGAGCAATTTTTAACAATCCGGATTTTAACGGATAGCCTTCAATATCAAGGACTCTTCCATGTTCTACAAATACAGTGTAAAACCATTTTCCTTCATGATTCTGAGTCCAGCCATAGCGGTCTTTTCTCTGTTCAAACTTAAATTCTCTGGCAGGTTCAAAACTGAATCCGGTTCTTTTTTCTACTTCGGTTCTGTACTGATCGATGCCAAGTTTATCAATGGTATATTTTAATCTTGAAAGCTTTCTGTCGCTTCTATTCCCGAAATCACGCTGTACAGTAATAATTTCATACACAGCTTTTAATGCTTTTTCTTCAGAATCTACAAATCCAAGCACAGAAGCTAATCTTGCATACGTAGCTTCATTACCATGGGTAGCTCCTAATCCGCCTCCGGCAGCAATATTATATCCTACGATCTGATTATTTTCAATGATGGCGATCAAAGCAATATCATTAATGAATACATCTACATCATTATTGGGGGGAACGGCAATTCCGATTTTCAGTTTTCTGGGAAGATATCTGTCCTGATATAAAAGATCTTCTTCAGTTTTCCGGTCTACAAGCAATTCATCATCAATCCAGATATCGTAATAAGATTTGGTTTTTGGGAGACACATTTCACTTATTTTACCCGCCAGCTCATAAGTCTGTTGGTGTAGTGGAGATTCTGAGGGGTTTGCCGTACAGGTCACATTTCTGTTTACATCACCACAAGCTGCAATAGAATCCAAATGATTCAGATTGAAACTTTGAATGGTGGGTCTTAAATGAGATTTTAAAATACCATGCAGCTGAAGCGTCTGTCGGGTTGTTATTTTGATGGTTCCTGTGGAATGGTCATTGGCAATATCATTCACTCCGATCCATTGATCTGAAGTCAAAAATCCCCCTGGAAGCCTTAGTCTTATCATGTAGGAATATAGCCACTCTAATTTTTTAGCTACACGCTCTTCCCTTCTGTCCCTATCATCCTGCTGGTACATTCCATGGAACTTAATTAAGGTCTGATCGTCTTCTCTTATGGCTCCTGTAAAATCATCGGCAAGACTTTCCTTTAAGGTTCCTCTGAGTCCGTTACTTTGGGTTTTAATTCTTTCAACAGGGGAAAGATTATCTTTATGGTTCATAATTGTTTTCTTTTAAGGGTGCGGGTACTTTTTTAATAAACATCTTTAGCATATCGGCCGCTGAGTTCCATCTCTTCCAGATAATGAACGGCTTCTTCCTGGCTGCGTTTTCCATGTTGTTGAATAATATTGAGTAGTGTATTTTCTACATCGCGGCTCATAGGATCTTTTGTACCACATACATAGACTGAAGCTCCGTTTTCAAGCCAGTAAAAGACTTCCTGTGCTTTTTGCTCCAGTTTGTGCTGTACATATACTTTTTCAGCAGTATCTCTTGAAAAGGCAAGATCCAGATGAGTTAAGCTTCCTGTTTTAAGGAAATCCTGAAGCTCAGATTGGTAAATGAAATCTGATACAAAGTTTCGGTCTCCGAAGAACAGCCAGTTTTTTCCCTCTGCTCCAACAGCATCACGTTCCCAAAGGAATGACCTGAAAGGGGCAATCCCGGTTCCGGGGCCAATCATGATAATATCTTTATCTGGTTCCGGTAAGCGGAAATGTCCTGCATCCTGAATGTAGAATTCAACGTCACTGCCTTCAGAGAATTCGCTGAGGTAACCGCTGCACAGACCGTTGTGTTTCTGGTGGTCAATAAAGAATTCCGATCTGGCAACGGTAATATGGATCTCATTTTCTCCATGGGCTTCCGGAGAAGACGATATGGAATACAGCCGTGGTGCCTGAGCGGTTAATATTTGAACTACTTCTTCAAATTCTTCTGCATTTTTTACAGGATAAATTCTTAAAAGATCCAAAAGGCTTAAACGAACTTCCGGAATAGAATGTCCTGTAATCTTAGCATATTGAGTTACTACGGTTTTTAGTAAATAGCTAATATTAAGATGTTTGTGTAAAAGCTCTTCTACAGGGGCTGTAATTTTTGCAGTTTCGATCTGTTTTTTAGGATCAATACCTGTTACAGCAATAATTTCATCCACTACAGATTTTGAATTGAAAGGAATAATTCCCAGCGCAGCGCCCGGCTGATAGCTTAAAACTTCCTCCGTTTCTATTTCGATGTGATAGGTTTCTTTTTCAGAGGTGATATCATTCAGATTAATAATGGCTGATACTTTCCCCAGATATTTTTTTCTTCCTGTTGAAGCTTTCTGAGCAGATGGATTTTTAACACTGCTAATAGACGTTTTATTGACAGCTTCAAAAACATGATCAATCCAGTTTTGAGCATCCTGTTCGTAATCAATATCACATTTTTTTAATGGAATGATACGCTGTGCTCCAAGAATTTCAAATCGGGAATCTACGTCTTCTCCTGTTTTGCAGAATAAAGGATAACTGGTATCTCCTAACGCAAGCACTCCAAATTTTAAAGCGCTAAGATTGATTTCATTTTCATAAATATAATCATAGAACTTCTTGGCCAATACCGGTGGATCTCCTTCTCCCTGAGTACTGATGACCACAAAGAAAAATTCTTCTTTTGAAAGATCTTTAGGTTTATACTGAGAAAGATCTGCTAATTTCACCTGAATTCCTTTTTTCTTAATGATTCCAGCAAGTGATGTCGCTAATTTTTTACTGTTTCCGGTTTCTGTACCATAAGCTAAGGTGATTTTCTTCACTGTATTCTGTTCCGGAAGAGTTACCTGTAAAGGTGGCTGAACAGCGGTAAGCGGTGCTCCTGCCAATCCTGCAAGATACCCGCTTGCCCAGATGGATTCGTCTCTGGAAAAATCGCTGGAGATTTGTTTAAGGATATTTAATTTAGTTTCAGACAGCATATTCGAAGAAATTTTGAGTTTTAGGGACTAAGCTTCCGTTTTCAACTGATTTAAAATAAAGACCTTCCTGCTCGGCATTTTCAAGCCAAGAGAATTCTTCATGAAGATTCACAACTTTTCCGATCACCACCAATGAGGGTGAGGCGAAGGATTTGTCACCCAGTGTTTTGGTAAAATCCTCAAAAGATGAGGTATACACTTTCTGGTAAGGTGTGGTAGCCTGTTCAATCACAGCGATTTTTTTTCTCGTTTGAAACATTCAGGTCAATGAATTTTTCTACAAGACTAGTCAGGTTTCCTTTAGACATATAGAATACAAGGGTATCCTGAGTGTTGGCAAGATCTTTCCAATAGTCTTCGGTAAGAATTTCAGACTTATAATACGTAAGAAAACGAACAGATGTTGAATATCCTCTGGCTGTTAAAGGCATTCCCGCATAAGCAGCAGCTCCCAAAGCAGCTGTAATTCCCGGAATAATCTCAAAAGGAATATGATGTTCCTTCAAGGCCTGTAATTCATCCAGAATATTAGAGAAAATAGAAACATCTCCGCCTTTAAGTCTTACAACGGTTTTGTTCTGCAAAGCATAATCAACCATTAAAGTATTGATAAGAGACTGAGGTGTAGATGCATTTTTGCTGCATTCTTTGCCTACATAAATAAGCTCTGTGTTTTTGTTTACGTAAGTTTCTAAAATCTCAGGACTTACGAGGCGGTCTGCCAGAACAACATCTGCTTTGGCGATGGCTTTTACGGCTTTTACTGTGATCAAATCAGGGTTGCCGGGCCCTGCACCGATAAGGTAAACCTTAGGTGATTTTATAGTTGGATTCATTGAAATCGGTGTTAGTTAAAGGATTTTAGAAGAGTCCCTCAAGAGAAAGATACCTTTCTCCGGTGTCGTAATTAATGGTAAGAATTTTTGCTCCAGGCTGTATTTCAGGTAAATGCTTTGCGATAGCGGCTAAAGCGGCTCCTGTGGAAACTCCAACAAAAAGCCCTTCTTTTTTAGCGGCGTTGATGGCATATTCATACGCTTCATCCTTCCCTACTGTAATCACTCCATCTAAAAGAGTAATGTCTAATATGGAAGGAACAAAACCTGCTCCTAAACCTTGCAATGGATGTGGTGCAGGACTTCCGCCGCTTAATACAGGAGATAATTCCGGCTCTACTGCAATCACTTTAAGGTTAGGATATTTTTCCTTTAATGCTTTAGCAATTCCTGTGATATGTCCGCCGGTTCCTACTCCGGTAATCACATAATCCAACCCTTCCGGGAAATCTTGTAGAATTTCCTGTGCTGTAGTTTCTACGTGTATTTTTACGTTAGCAGGATTATCAAACTGTCTTGGAATCCATGAATTGGGAGTTTCTTCTGCTAATTCATTAGCTTTTTCGATAGCTCCTTTCATTCCTTTTTCTCTTGGCGTAAGCACAAATTCAGCACCATAGGCTTCCATGATTTTACGACGTTCTATACTCATGCTTTCCGGCATTACCAGAATAAGCTTATATCCTTTTACTGCAGCTACCAATGCCAATCCTATTCCGGTATTTCCACTGGTAGGTTCAATGATGGTACTATCTTTATTTAATAATCCTTTAGCTTCCGCATCTTCAATCATGGCTAAGGCAATTCTGTCCTTGATGCTTCCGCCTGGGTTGCTTTTTTCCAATTTAATCCAGATTTCATGGTCTGAATTGAATAAGTTATTGATCTTTACGACTGGTGTATTTCCAATGGTTTCTAGTGCGTTCTGAAATTTCATATCAATACAATTTTTTGTTTTTTCTGTTTTTATATTACAAAGGTTAATGATTCCGGTAACGGATTGTTATCCTTTATTCTTATTTCGCTTTTGTTATAGACCAAGGAATTGGGTGGTACATCCTGTGTAATCCATACATTTCCCCCAATAATACTGTCCCTGCCTATGGTTGTATTTCCACCCAGAATGGTTGCTCCCGAATAAATAATGACATGGTCCTCAATATTAGGATGCCTTTTCTGGTTGGCTTTTTCTTTGGAGACATTCAAGGCACCAAGGGTTACTCCCTGGTATATTTTGACATGATCGCCAATAGTAGTAGTTTCTCCAATGACAATTCCGGTTCCATGATCGATGAAGAAATATTCTCCAATCACTGCTCCGGGATGAATATCAATTCCCGTTTTGCTGTGTGCGTATTCTGAAATGACACGAGGTAAAACCGGTATTTCCTGGTTCCAGAGTTGATGGGAAATTCTGTAAACATAAGTTGCAAAATATCCCGGGTATGCAAGGTATATTTCTTCTAGAGAGGCTGCTGCCGGATCAAATTCAAGGATGGACTGTGCATCCTGAACGAGGTGGCTGTAGATCTGGGGCAAAGCCTCAAAAAAAGCATTCACCTGTACTTCGGTAAGATCTTGGTCTCTTGTTATTGTGTTAATCAGGATTGAAAGATGATCCTGCAGTTGGGCAAAATCCTGTTTCAGCTGATCGGGAGTATTGACTTGCTGTGGAAGAAACAATACTTTATACAATTCTTTTACAAAAACCTTTACTCTTGCTCTGTCGAAGAATCCATGGGTTTTATGCTCTTTACTCTGTTGAATTCTTTCTATAAATTGGTTTGAAACTGACATTTTTCTTTACTGAATTATGCAGGCTGCAACCGTTGAATTGGATGTTTCATCTACCAAAATTGCAGAACCTGTTCTTTTGTTATTGATAAAACTATCATAGACCAAAGGCTGTGCCGTTCGTAGGGTTACTTTTACCACTTCGTTCAGCTTAATATCGCCTTCTGCTTTTTCCTGGGTAAGGGTATTCACATCAATCTTATAATCAATCTCTTTCACTACGGTTCTTATCAGTCTGCTGTTTTGCTGTAAAAGGTATTTATTACCAGGCTGCAACGATTTTTGGTCGAGCCAGCATAACAGGACTTCAAGATCTTTTTCAACTACAGGAAGCTGTTCTTCGGTGGCAAAAATATCTCCTCTGCTGATATCTATATCATTGGTTACATGAATCACAACAGGTTGTCCTTCAAAGGCTTCTTCTTTTTCAATTCCGTTGATCTCGATTTTAGCAATTTCGCTGGTAATTCCTGCCGGAAGGATGTGGATTAGGTCTCCTTTCTGAAACTTTCCACTTAAAACCTGTCCTGCATATCCTCTGTAATCGTGCAATTCCTCAGTCTGAGGACGAATAACATACTGAACCTGAAAACGACTTCCGGTATTTAACTCTTCATTCAGGGTAACATTTTCCAGATATTCTAAAAGTGAAGTTCCCTGGTACCAATCTGTTTGAGCTGACTTGGATACAATATTGTCTCCTTTCAATGCTGAAATCGGGAAATAGCTTACGTCATTTAATCCAAGGTTTTCTGCAATTTTAGCATAATCTGCTTTAATGGTTTCAAATACTTCCTGTGAATATTTCACCATGTCCATTTTATTAATGGCTACGGCTACTTTCTTCAGTTTTAATAACGAAGCGATGATTGAATGCCTTCTTGTTTGTTCAATCACGCCTTGTCTAGCATCGATCAGAATGACCATCAGATCAGAGTTGGAAGCTCCGGTAATCATGTTTCTTGTATATTGTACGTGACCGGGTGCATCGGCAATGATAAATTTTCTTTTTGAGGTTGAAAAATACCTGTAAGCAACATCAATGGTGATCCCCTGCTCTCTTTCAGCACGTAATCCGTCTGTAAGAAGAGCAAGGTCTACGCCGTCATCATTTTTGTTTTTAGAATGTTTTTCCAGTACTTCTAACTGGTCCTGTAAAATACTTTTACTATCGTATAGCAGTCTTCCGATAAGGGTACTTTTACCGTCATCTACGCTTCCTGCTGTTATAAATCTTAATATATCCATCTGTTTGGTTTATGAAATGGGCAATGAGTAATGGTGAATATCATAAGTAATAAGCTGTGAATCTAATTACTTATTACTCATTGCTGATTACTAATCTAAAAATAGCCTCCTTTTTTACGGTCTTCCATCGCTGCTTCGGTCACACGGTCATCAATTCTGGTTTCTCCGCGTTCAGAAATTCTGGTGGCAACAATTTCTTCAATCACAGCATCAATGGTTGTTGCTTTTGATTCTACGGCTGCAGTACAGGTCATGTCTCCTACTGTTCTGTATCTTATTTTTTTTACGGTAATTACATCATCTGTTTCCAAGGTTGCATGGTCAGAATTGGCAATCCATTGTCCGTTAAGGTCTACCACTTCCCTGTCATGCGAGAAGTAAATGGAAGGGAGTTCAATTTTTTCTCTTCGGATATAATTCCATATGTCAAGTTCTGTCCAGTTGCTGATTGGGAAAACTCTTACATTTTCTCCTTTATGGATTTTTCCGTTGAAGATGCTCCATAATTCAGGACGTTGCAGTTTAGGATCCCATTGCCCGAATTCATCACGAACTGAGAAGATTCTTTCTTTAGCCCGGGCTTTTTCTTCATCTCTTCGGGCTCCTCCGATGCAGGCATCAAATTCAAATTCTTCTATGGTATCAAGCAAAGTATAGGTTTGTAACCAGTTTCTGCTTGGAAATTTTCCTTTAGGTTCTGTTAAGCTTTTCTTTTTAATGGTATCTTCTACTTTACGAACTACCAGATCAACTTCTAATTTATTCACAAGTTGATCTCTAAAATTCAGAACCTCAGGAAAGTTGTGTCCTGTATCTACATGAACAAACTTGAAAGGTATTTTTCCGTAACGGAAAGCTTTTGAGGCTAAATGAGCCAGCACAATACTATCCTTTCCACCGCTGAACAGAAGTGCCGGACGTTCAAATTGTCCTGCTACTTCCCTTAAAATATAAATAGATTCAGCTTCCAACTGATCCAGGTAATCTAAATGATATGTTGACATATTTTTTCTTTTTTATTGATGAATATGGAGACCGCATTCTTTTTTATTGGCATCTTCCCACCACCATCGGCCTGCTCTGAAATCTTCTCCTTCCTGGATGGCTCTTGTACAAGGCTCACATCCAATGCTTACAAATCCTTTTTTATGAAGATAGTTGTAAGGAAGTTGATGGGTTTTAACGTAATCTGTCACTTGCTCTGTATTCCAGTGAAGAAGTGGGTGAAACTTAATGATCTGATTATCTTCGTCCCATTCCAGTGCCGGCATATTCTGCCTGTTTGGGGAATGTTCTGCCCTTAAACCGGTGATCCATATTTTATATCCTTTTAAAGCAGATTTCAAAGGATGCACTTTTCTGATCGTGCAGCAGGCTTTCCTTTGTTCTACGGATTGATAAAATGAATTGGGTCCGTTTTCTGATACAAATTTTTTCAGTTCTTCAGTATCCGGGTAATAGGCTTTGATTTCTTTTTTGAAGAAAGCTTTTGTAGAAGCCCATGTTTCATAAGTCTGTTCAAAAAGCCTTCCCGTATCCAATGTAAAAATGTCTACGTTCAGATTTTTTATCAGATGAGTGATCACCTGATCTTCGTAGCTGAAACTTGTTGAGAATACTACTCCACCCGGAAATTTTTCTGTCAATAATTGTAAAATATCTTGTTGAGAAGACGTCCCGGAGGTTTCTTCTTTCAATTTTTCGAACTCGTTTTTCAGACTGTTTTCCATTTCCATTCCAATTTGTTGATGCAAATATATATAAAATTCTATAACTCCTATCAAAATAGTAGGATTTAAATGAAAAAAAATTATTTTTTATTGATAAACTTGGTCAGAGTGGCCTCCAGCATGCTATTTCTGGTTTTTTCACGAACGATGATTAATTCATTTCTAAGGTAACATTCTGCTTCATCTACACAATCATCACATGCTTCGTAGAAGTTTAAGGATACGCAAGGCGTCAATGCAATAGGTCCGTCAAAAATACGGTAGATATCCGCTAAAGATACATCATCAGGAGATTTTAGCAGATAGTAACCTCCTATTTTCCCTTGCTTACTGTTTACAAGTTTAGCTCTTTTAAGTTCAAGAAGGATTTGCTCCAGAAATTTTTTGGGAATGTTCTCATCCTGTGCAATAATAGAAGTGGGCAGATAGCCTTGATTGTAATTTCTTGCTAATCTGACCATTGCTTTCAGCGCGTATTTGCAACGTTTGGACATCATAATTTACGCAAGGTATAACAATTTATCTGATAAATGAAATGTTTTTACGGAATGAAAATCACAGCTGTAAAATAATACATATGTAATGGAATGATTTATCAATTGAGCTTTACAGTCTTTGTGCTGTTTTATTTTCTTTTTTAAAGACAGACGGAGATTTGTTTCTATGGGTTTTGAATATTTTATTGAAATGGCTAACATCATTAAAACCAAGTCTGTCTGCAATTTCACTGATGTTATAATTACTTTGAAGCAGAAGCTTTTCAGCAGCCTTTATTTTATACTGAATAATATGCTGCTGGATGGAAAAACCGGTCTCTTTTTTTTACATAAATGCTGATGTAATTGGGTGAAATTAAAAATTCCTTGGCAATGTTTTCGATTTTCATCTTCTCTGCATCTTGAAAATTGACATTGATATAATATAATATCCGGTCTATCCTATTGATATTTTTAGAAATCCATGTTTGATGGTTTTTAGTATTCATGGTATTTCTGGTGAGAATGGTAAAAATTGTTGAAAAAGATCTATTGAAATTTCTTTATTGTATAAATTTTTGTGGCTGAATTCATGCAAAAGAATACGTGATAGCTGAAGAAGGTGCGCTCTGTCTGATTTATTTTTAATCACTGATTCATATACAAAAGATCGGTCCTCCATCAATAGCTGAATAATTTTCTTAAGTTCATTTGTCTTATTCATCAAAAGGTTTTCCCAGAGATATTCTTCTGTAAATTTTATATAGATGAATCTGGTTTTATTTTGAATGGTAAATTCATGAGCATCACTGGGTCTGAGGAGAAATATATCTCCTTTTTGATAAGGAAATGTAATGCCGTTCAGATGATGGGTACCTTTTCCATTTTCAATGATAATCAGTTCATAGAAGTTATGATTGTGATATTCTATGTCCCAGCTCTCTTTTTCGATGCTGAAAACGTTAAAGGAATTGAAGTTGACAATTCTTTTCATGAATAATGGATTTTTACAAATTTAAGATTAATTTTTACAATAATAACTAATGGTTTATGAGCCAATTTTGCAGTATAAATACATGTAAAATGAAATATATAAAACAATCAGCAATGGTGCTTGCTGCAACAGTGTTTTTAGTATCCGGATTTAAAGCTAATGATGGTATTGGAAAAAGAAGTCCAAAAGAAGAAAAACTTCCTGTAACTAAAAGATATTGGCCTAATGGTGCCCAATTGGTCATTTCTGTATCGATGCAGTTTGAAACAGGTGGACAGCCTGAAGGGGCGGAAAGTCCTTTTAGTAATACTCCACTTCCTAAAGGTTATCCGGATCTTCCTGCAGAAAGCTGGTATCGCTATGGTGGAAATGAAGGGATTTACCGGATGCTGGATCTTTGGAAAAAATATAATATCAAAGTAACCTCTCATGTAGTAGGAACTGCTGCTGAGAAATATCCGGAAATTGCAAAAGCTATTGCTAATGGTGGTCATGAGATTGCAGCTCATGGAATTGCCTGGGACAATCAGTGGAATAAAAGTTATGATGAAGAATTACAGTTTGTAAAACAGGGGGTGGATGCCGTAGCAAAAATTACAGGACAGAAAGCTGTGGGTTACAACTGTAACTGGCTGAGAAGGAGTCCGAATACCCTAAAAGTATTGCAGGAATTGGGCTTCCTTTATCATATTGATGATCTCAGCCACGATGAACCTTTCATTACCAGGGTAAAAGGAAGAAACTTTGTGGTAATTCCCTACACCCTTCGTAATAATGATATTGTCAATATTGAAGGGAAACACTGGAGTCCGGATCAGTTTCTTGCTCAATTGAAGTTTGAATTTGACAGGCTTTATGAGGAAGGAGGAACAAAAAGAAGAATGATGAGCATCAGTTTCCATGACCGGATTGGCGGAACTCCGGCAATGGTACATGCAATGGAAGAATTTATTAAATATACAAAAGAAAAACAAGGTGTGGTCTTTATGAGAAAAGATGATATTGCTAAAATGGTGATGAATGATCCGGACACTCCGGTTGATAACAGTGAAGCAGTCTTCAATAACTAACAGGTTGCTCTCATATTGTAAATAATCATTAAAATATACTTTTATGAATCAAAAAACAGCTTATTTTTTCCTTCGTTTATCAATGGGAATCAATTTTTTAGGACATGGCCTGGTAAGATTAGCTAAACTTCAGGATTTTGCTGATGGAATGACCAAAAGCTTTGAAAAAAGCTGGCTTCCCTCGTTATTTGTGCAAATGTTCAGTACTGCACTACCCTTTTGGAATTTATTATTGGGCTTATGCTTATCATTGGTTTCAAAACAAGAATTGCAGCGATGGCAGGTACTTCACTGATTATTTTACTGCTCTTTGGCAGCAGTACGGTTGAAAATTGGGAAGCAATGGGAATTCAAATGATCTATGCAGGATTGTTTTATATCCTGATTTCCAGAATGGATGATAATGCTCTCTCACTGGACAGAAATAGTAAATAATAAAGAGAAAGTAAACTGAACAATATTTTCAGTTTACTTTCTCTCTTTCTGTTTCTTACTCTATTCTGATTCTTTTGAATATAAAAAATAAGCCAGTTCTCTGTTTTCTTCTATCAGATTTTCATTTCGGTTAAATCCACATTTGAGAAGTACTTTTTGGGAACCAATATTATCAAGATCCGTTACAGCAACAATATCTCTTTTTTCGTCTGTTGATAGACAATAGTCCACAAGTGCCTGGCATATCTGGGTTCCGATACCTTTTCCCCAATAGTTTTCTCCAAGGATATATCCGATTTCTGTGTTGTCGGGATGATGATGAAAAGTTCTTGCCAAACACATTCCTACAAAATCATCATTCTGAGCATTAAATATTCCCCATCTGCTGAACGGCCCTTCTTTATAATCTGATAATGCTTTTTCAAACATTTCTTTAAATTCTTCGGGAGATTTATAAGGCAGATAACGGGTAACATTTTCGCTTGTAAATAGATCTAAAAATAAATGAAGTTCCTGAGGAGTGAATTCCCGGATGATGATAGTATCGTTTTTATAGTACATAAGAATATTTTACGTTTGAAATTGATACATAAAATTACGTAAATAAACTCACAATTGCCGATAAAACCTGATAATATTCGTCATAAAACAAAAATGGACTTAAAAAATTAAGTCCATCTTTTATTCAACAAGTGAATAACTAAAATATCAATACTAAATTATTTCATTAAATGTATGTTTTATCCTATTTTTTAATGAATTTCTGGGAAGATTTCCCTAAAGAAGTCTCAATATCAATTAAATAAGTTCCGCTTAGGAAGTGTTTAACATCAACCTTATCGCCAATAACTTTAGCATTCATTTTTCTTCCAGACATGTCGTAAACAGAAATTGATTTAATTTCCCCTTTTGTTTTAATATTCAATACATCAGAAACTGGATTCGGATAAATGGATGTTTCTGAATTTGTTGTATCAACGTCTGAAGTGGATAATGGTGATGATAATGCACAAGGTGTTGTAATACTGCCATATGGTTGTGTATTATATGCAAACTCAGTTACAGAATAACCTGAACCATTGGCCCCAACATTCAGTTTGAAATAGCCGTTAATATTGTAGCCTTCGAATTGGTTTCTAAAACCAACATAAGCGGTTTGGCCAGACCAGGTAGTGTATGTAGGGGTGTACACGTCAAGTTGTCCAGGAGTACCCGTTGGATAACCTATATTATTTGCATTACTTATAGTGGTACAAGATGGAATTAAACTAATATTTCTTGTCCCTACTCCACATACTAATCCTTTCCAATAGGTTTCCAATTTTAATTGATTGGCGCCATAGTACCAAGCGCCATACCCTGCATCATCACTAAGCTCCGGGTTAATGATAAAGTATTTCCAAGGTGCTCCGGAATTGGTGGTTACTGTTGTTGGGTTTGGATTGGCATAACTTTCCAGAGGAGTTCCTGTAACTATTTTATAGGGATCTTTGTAAGAAAAAGTTAATGCCAAAGATGTAGTTGAACCTAATGAAGTTACACCTCCTGTTATAGCAGGATTTAGGAACGTAATTGCTGAATTCAAGACCTGACTTTTAGGATGACTGGTTGCTGCACCGTTTATGGTAAGTGCAGCAGTAGTAGGGCTTGTAACTGCTATAGCTGCTGTTAGTCCTGCTGGTAATGAAGAAGTGAAATGTGTTCCTGCAATAAGAGTTGTTCCATTCGGTACGGCAAATGTTGCTCCGTTTAGCGTAATGGTTGATTTAGGAGCAGATGCTACTGTTCCATCTAATGACACCGCTCCATTATTGTTTAAGTTCTCTGTAAAGGTACTGTTGCTAAGGGTTAATTTAGGCGGAGTATTGGCAACTCCTGTTGCCGCTAAGTTGGCAGGCTGCCATAAATTTATTCTTGACGGGTGATTTAATGCGGCTAACATTCTGTTAACTTGTCCATTGGTAAACATTTTATAACAACCAGCGGAACCATTGTATCCCATATAGTTTTCAACGTTCACTTTTTGTCCAAGACAATTGTTTCCAGTTGTACATCCTAATCCGGAAGAATTATTTTCTACAGGGGTGTCGGCAACTCCGTCACCATCATTACCAGGATTCGCCGTTGAGCAAAGAACATTGAACGTGTGTTGAAGATTTAACCAATGCCCAAATTCGTGAGTGAATGTATCAGAAAACTCGTTTGAAGCCACGGTTCCTGCAGCATCATATATATAACGGCCATTATAAACAACTCTTGCTGTATTTACTGAAGACATGTATGAATCCGGGTACCAGGCAACTCCTGATTGATATAAATCTTTATCAGCATATAGGTCATTTTGTATATACACATTCATATACTTTGTATTATCCCATGCATCTGCGCCAATTTGTGCATCATATCCGCCTCCGTTGCCATATCCACTTTTGAAAGGATGAAATACCACTCCGCTTGTTGCTTTTCCGGTTGGGTCAATTTTAGCTAAGCGGAATTCAATGCTTAATGTACCTCTAATAGGCTGGAAGTAAGAATCTATAGTGTTTGAATCGGTATTAATTCCATTGAAGTTTAAGTTGATTTGTTGCAGCAAGTCAACTACTTTTTTGGTAATTTACTTTTACATTACTCTGAGATTCTCCATACACATGAAAAACCACAGGGATGATGTAGGTGGGATTGCTGGCCTTTTTATTCAATGGAGTTTTGTTTGATTCCATTTTTTTTACAAAATCTTTGGTGAATTTTTCAAAATTTTCATATTCAGCCTTAGATTCAGGGTGCCGTTCGAAATGTTTTTTCATCATTTCATCAGCTTTACACTCATGAGGTCTGTTTTCTTGAGCAAAACCTATTATTGGAAATAGGGAAACAAGTAGTAGTAATTTAAATTTTTTCATGATTTTTTGGATTTGTTTGTTAATAAATTATTTGAATAGTCAATTTTTTCTATGCTTTTGTCAACAACTTTACCATCTCCAAGGGTTCTAATTCTTTGCTTTCACAGGAATAGCAAAATAAGAACGCGTTAAAAAATGCAATCTTCATAATAGAATGTATTGCAAGAGTTACTGTTTTCATAAATAATAATTTTGTGTGTTATGTGATGTTTTCTAATTAAATCTTTCAGGGTTGAATATCTTTATCTCAACCGTTGGCTTTTGGTCATTGGCAAGTTCTGAAACTGTTTTTCCGAAAATAGGTCCGAGACTTAAGCCCATCATTCCGCCTCCACCAGCAATAATCAGGTTTTTTAGTTTGGAAGACTGGCCCAGATAAGGAAGCCCATCCGGAGCACAAGGTCTGTAGCCGAACCAGATTTCCGATTCTTTGGGTAATTTAACCTGAAAATCCGGCAAATATTTGGGAATAGATTGTACGATTCCCTCTACCCTCTTCATATTAATTTTATTCTGATGGGAAGCCAGTTCCATAGTGCCTCCAAAACGGATCTGTCCATTCATAGGGGTTACCGCTACTCTTGCTTCCAGTAATAATGCTGCATGTTCCAATGTGTTGACTGGATTTTCAAGGGTATACATGAAAGAATAGCCTTTCCCTGGCATCAGCTGAGTTTTAATACCTGCTTTTTGAGCCAATTCGGGTAAAAATGAACCTCCGGTCATAATGAAACGATCTGCTGAAAACTTTTTACCATTGGCGATTACTGCTTTAATGGTGTTTCCTGCAATTTCATAGCTTGTTACCCTATGCTGTGTGTGGAAAATGACTCCATTATTTTTAAGGTAAGAGATCATTTGTTTCATCAGCTTCATGGGATTCATGTGACCATCACATCTGTAATTAACTCCTCCTATAACATCCAGTTGAACATTGGGTTCTAGTGCCTGAATTTCCTTTTTGTCAAGGATATCAACAGGGAGTCCCAAATTGATGGCTTTATAGGCTAATTCTGTTTCTTCCTCGGCTACTTTTTCTGTTTTATAGAGCATCAGAATTCCGTTTTGATTCAATTCAAAATCAAATTCTTCTTTTCCAGCAATTTCATTGTAAAGGCTGCTGCTTGCGAGATTAAGATCTCTGATTGCCTGTGCAGAACGGTCTACATGGTTTTGATTGGAATGTTTCAGAAATTTCAATCCCCATGATACCAGTTGAGTACTCAGCGACGGCTTCACATAAAACGGACTTTTACTGTCGAACATCCATCGGATGCCCTGTGCAACAACTCCAGGAGCAGCCAATGGGGTAAAATGACTGGGTACAATCATCCCTGCATTGCCATAAGAGCAATTGTTACTAAGGTCATTTTGTTCCAGAATTTCTACCTGCCAGCCTTTCTGTAAAAGATAATAGGCTGAGCTTAATCCTGCGATTCCGGCACCTATAATCAGTGCTTTGCCTTTATTTTGTGTCATAACTCGTTGTAAATTTTACATTACCTGAAATCCTTGCCAGTAAGGATCTTCATCATCAATAATAATCTGATTGTAGCCGGTAATTCTCGCCCAGCCTTCTACTGAAGGAATAATAGCCGGTTTACCATCAATAGTAGCTGTTCCCTCAATTCTTCCAATAAACTGGGAACCGATATAGCTTTCATGGATGAATTCTTCCCCTTCTTTTAATTTTCCTTTTGCATACCATTGAGCCATTCTTGCAGAAGTTCCTGTACCACAAGGAGAGCGATCTAATGCATTCTCTCCTACTAAAACAGCATTTCGTCCACTGGCTTTAGGATCTGTAGGGTTTCCCGTCCATTGAATGTGGCTTAATCCGGAAATATGTTCATTTTCAGGGTGGATGAATTGGTATTTTTCATTAAGCAGTTTTCTGATGATCTTCCCATAATGAATAAGCTGGCTTGCCGAGAAATCAGAAATATCTCTGAAATTTTCCTGAGGGTCAATAATGGCGTAGAAGTTTCCTCCATAGGCCACATCTGCCTTTATCAATCCAAGATCGGGGCATTCCACCTCCAGGTTTTCAGCATAAAGGAATGATTTTACGTTGGTCAGTTTTACAGATTTTACTTTTTTGCCTTCCTGTATATAATCTATGAGAATAAGTCCTGCTGGTGTTTCCAATCGTAATTTTCCTGGAATTTTAGGAACAACCAGCCCTTCTTCTATGGCAATGGTAACTGTTCCTATGGTTCCGTGTCCACACATCGGAAGGCAGCCACTGGTTTCAATGTATAAAACTCCGATATCATTTGCTTCATCAATAGGTGGATAAAGAATGCTTCCGCTCATCATATCATGGCCACGGGGTTCAAACATTAATCCTTTTCGGATCCAGTCATATTCTTTCATGAAGTGAAGCCTGCGCTCCATCATAGAATTTCCATTCAAAATAGGTCCACCACCTGCAACAAGACGTACAGGGCATCCACAGGTATGGGAGTCTATGCAAAAAAATGTTCTGTTCATACGGTTTCTAATTGTAATGATCCTGAATTCACTTCTCCATCTACGATTCTGCTGATCTGCAATGGATTTTCATTTTTTAATTCTTCCGGTAAGAATTCTTCCGGCCAGTTTTGAAAAGAAATAGGGCGAACAAATCGTTTAACAGCATCTGGTCCTACGGAAGTAAAGCGGGAATCTGTAGTTGAAGGAAAAGGCCCTCCATGCTGCATGGCATACACAACTTCTACTCCGGTTGGCATTCCGTTGAATAACAGTCTTCCACACTTATCTTTCAAAAGATGAATCAGTTCAGAGTTCTCACGAACATCATCAGAAGTAGCTGCTACAGTAATGGTTAACTGTCCTTTTAAGTTTTGAGCAATCTGTATAAGCTCTTCTTTGTTTTCACAAGTGACAATGATCCCAAAAGGTCCGAAGACTTCTTCGCTCAGCACGGGATTATTGAGGAAATTTTGAGCAGTGGTTTTGATAATGACTGCACTTCCTTTTCCTTCTTCAGTTCCTCTTGAAGCAATTACTTCAATATCAGGCTGCTTTATTGCATTTGCTTTATGCTTTTCAAAGCTTTCATATATGCCATTGTGCAGCATGTTAGCAGGGGTAACTTCCTGAATTTCCTTTTTAACTGCAGTGATAAAACGATTCAGGGATTCTCCTTTAACAGCAATAAATACTCCCGGATTGGTACAGAACTGTCCTACTCCTAATGTTAATGAGCCGATGTATTCTTTAGCTAAAGCCTCTGCTTTATTTTCAATCAAGTTTTTAAGTGCAAATACCGGATTAATGCTTCCCATTTCAGCAAATACGGGAATAGGGTTTTCACGGCGATTGGCGATGTCAAACAAAGCTTTTCCACCACTGAAAGAACCTGTAAATGCTACTGCCTGTATATCTTTGTGTTGCGTTAAATAAGCTCCTGTTTCATAAGAAGTTCCGGTAATATGACTGAAAATACCTTCATGCCATCCAATTTTTTTTACTGCATTTATTATAGTATCAGCCATCATCTGAGAGGTCTTAGGATGTGCCGGATGCGCTTTTACAATAACGGGGCAGCCCGCTCCTATAGCACTTGCTGTATCACCTCCGGCTGTGGAAAAAGCAAAAGGAAAATTACTGGCTCCGAAAACCACCACAGGTCCTAATCCTATATTATATTTTCTGAGATCTCCTTTCTGTTTTTCAGGCTGGGCAAGATCAATCCTTGGCTCAATGTAGATTCCTGAGGCTACAGCTTTTGCATAACTTCTCCATTGGCCTATTGTTCTGGCTTTTTCACCGGTAAGTCTTGCCAGAGGTAATGAAGTTTCAGCATGAGCAGTAGTTAAAAGTTCTTCTCCTAAAGCTTCAATTTCATCGGCAACAATATTCATGAATGCTGCCCTTTGTTTTATGGTTGTATTTTTCAGGAATTGATATGCTTCGGAAGCCATCTGAATCCTTACCTCAATGTTTTCTTTTGATGTTTCTTCAATCATAGCTTTTGTTTTGGTGTTAGTCTAATGTTGGACGATTCGCTCTGCCCTCTTCAATAATCTTATTGACTTTTTGGGCTTCTTCCCCCTGAAGTTCAAGGCGTGGTGCTCTTACATATGGATTGCTGATTCCTTCAGCGGTAGCAGCCAGTTTGATATACTGAATAAGCTTTGGATGAATATCTAACTCTAATAATGGCATAAACCACCTGTAAATAGACACGGCTTTATCATATTGACCTGTTTTAGCATAGTTGTACATGGCCATTGTTTCATTAGGGAAAGCATCTACAAGTCCTGCTACCAATCCATCAGCTCCAAGCATTAGGGTTTCAAGGCAGATGGTATCTACTCCGCCAAGAATTTTGATTCTGGTTCCAAAACGGTTAATCATTCTGGTTACATTCGCCAGATCTCTTGTGGATTCTTTAACTGCTTGAATGGTTGGATATTCTATAAGTTCACCAAACATTTCCAGGGTGACATAGATTCCGTAATCAACAGGGTTGTTATAAATAAGGATGGGAAGGTCTGTAGCAGTGGCAACTGCTTTGAAATATTCTACCACTTCACGGCTGTCAGCTTTGTAGCGCATTGGAGGAAGCAGCATTAATCCGTCAGCTCCTGATTCTTTTGCTTTTTGAGCAAAGTTTATGGCATTTTTGGTTGTATTTTCAGAAAGGTTAAGAATAACAGGAATTCTGCCCTGTGTAATCTTTTTAGCATATTGGAGAAGTTCAAATTTTTCTTCAGTTTCCAACGCGCTGGCTTCTCCTAATGTTCCGGCAAGAATAATCCCATGAACTCCGGCTTTAATCTGGGCTTCTGTATTGACTGCAAACATTTCAAAATCAATCTTTCCTTCTCTTGTAAAAGGAGTTAATACAGCAGGATAAATACCTTCCCAGTTTAGTTTTGTACTCATATCAAATAATATTTATTCAAAACTAAGTGAATTTTAAAACGGTAAATGTTAATATTTTAATGTATTCTAACCGTATTTTAACATGTAGTTATTCGTGGTCAAAAGTAGCTTCTTTATAATGCTTCAGGTATTCTTTGGGAGAGTATTTCATAATGGATTTAAAAACCCGGTTGAAATTGGTCAAACTATTAAATCCGCTGTTAAAAGCAACAGATGAGATGCTGTACATATTGCTGGAGGTTAATAATCTGCAGGCTCTTTGTACCCGTAACTCATTAAGATATTGAATATAAGTAATCCTTGTCCGTTTTTTAAAAGATCTGCAAAATGCCTGAGGCGTCATACAAGCTTTTTGGCAATGGTATCAAGGGTAAGTTTATGCTGGGTGAAATTCTTCTTAATATAGGATTGGGCATCTATAATTCGCTGGTCATTGTCGGAAATATGATTAGAGAGGTTCTTTTCCGAAGATAATGGAATATGCAGATGCCTGTTTTGCATCAGGTGGTTTAAGATCTTGATAAAATCTATGATCTGTTCTACCCCTTGCGTCTTTTGCAAGGCTGACATGCTTTCTCCTACGCTTGATTTTAATTTTGAAGCAACCTGAAATCCTACTTTTGAGTGTTCGATGAAGTTTTTAAGTTCTTCAAATTCCGGTAGATCAAAGAAAGCGGATATTTTTTTATCAGGATCGAAAAAAATAGAGATCGCGTGAACTTTTTGTTTTTCATTTTCAGCAAAATCACCTTTAAAAACGTGTGATTGATTGGCTCCCAGATAGAAAATATCTCCGGGTTCAAAAGTGAAAAGGTTCTGTTCTATAGCAAGAGTACCATGTCCTTTAAGGATCCACATGATTTGTGTTTCAGTATGCCGATGGAAATAAGGATAGAAATTAGGCATAATATCTTCCTGAATACGGATGCTTTTATTAGTGTCGGCTGGGACTGAAAACTGGAGACTCTTCATACAAACAATATTTTATAAGACCAATGAATGGATAGGTTAAAATATTGCCGAATTTAAACAAAATATGAACATAACCTATCATATTAAAATCCAAACTTTACATACTCATTATTTTAATGAAGAAAGGGCTTCAAATAGTACAAAATCGTAACTTTAACTTTTTAAAATAAAAACTATTCATAAATATATGTTTTCAGCACAAACTTATCAAGACAGAAGAGCCGTATTGCAGGGCAATGTGGTGAATGGAATTCTATTAATTTTAGGAAATATAGAAAATCCTGTAAATTTTGAGCATAATCCTTATTATTTCCGTCAGGACAGTACTTTCCTTTATTATTTCGGAATCCAGGAGCCAAAGATTGCAGCCATTATTGATATTGATGAAAATAAGACCATTATTTTCGGAGATGAATTGAGTATTGATGATATTGTATGGATGGGAAGACAGGAAACTTTGAAAGAAAAAAAGTCTGAAATCTGGTGTACACGAAACGTTACCGTATGCAGAGCTTTCCCAATATCTCCTGAAAGCACAATCCTCCGGGAGAAAGGTACATTATCTTCCTCCTTATCAGCCTTCCAATAAAATTTTACTGACTGATCTTTTAGGGATTAAAATAGCAGAATTACAACCTTCTGTAGAGATGATTAAAGCGGTTGTAAAGCAACGTTCTATAAAAGAAGCCCAGGAAATCGTACAGATTGAAGAAGCAGTGAATGTATCCAATGAAATGCATCTGCTGGCGATGAGAATGGCTAAACCGGGTGTTAAAGAATATGAAATTGCCAATGCGATTCAATATCTTGCAGCTAATAAAGAATGTCAGATGTCTTATCCTCCAATTGTGACGATAAATGGTGGTATTCTTCATAACCATTATCGTCTTAATACGCTGAAGGAAGGTGATCTTTTCCTGAATGATTCCGGTGCTGAAACGGCGATGGGATACGCAGGTGACTTAACCAGAACATTTCCTGTAAGCAAAACTTTCAGCACGAAACAAAAGGAAATGTATGAAATTGTTCTGAATTCATTTAATAATGCCCATCATCTTTTGAAACCTGGTGTTAAATTCAAAGACATTTATCTGAAAGCTTCCGAATATCTGGTTGAAGGGCTTGTAGATCTTGGACTGATGAAAGGAAACCCTGAAGAAGCGGTAAAAAATAATGCCCATACCCTGTTTTTTCAGTGCGGATTAGGGCATATGATGGGATTGGATGTACATGATATGGAGGATCTTGGAGAACAATATATTGGTTATACAGAAGAAGAACCAAAAGATACCCAAACATTCGGTCTTAAATCTTTACGTTTAGGAAAAGCTTTGGAATCCGGATATGTAGTGACAGTAGAACCGGGTATTTATATGATTCCTGAGTTGATTGATATCTGGCAGGCTGAAAATAAAAACGCGGAATTCATTAATTATGATAAAGTGAATGAATACCGAAACTTCGGCGGCGTTCGTGTAGAAGATGATTTCCTGATTACAGATGACGGGTACAGACTTCTTGGAAACGGATTGATTACTACAGTTGATGAAATTGAAAACTACAGAGCCGAATATTTAGCTTAATTGAGATCATATTTATGAAAAATATAAAAAAAATAACGGCTATTGCCTTATACTTTTTGTGCCTGTCGCCATTGGCTGCGCAAAAAACACAATGGACTCCTGATGGGAATGCTTATTATTCGTTTACTCAAAATGGGGTTGGAATTATAGATGTGCTGAATCCCGGAAAAGATCAGGCTTTTTTAAGCAATAATGAATTGATTCCTTCCGGAAGTTCTACAGCTTTAGAAGTACAGAGTTTTCAGGTTTCTCCTGATAGCAAAAGTTTGCTGCTTTTCACTAATACCCAAAAAGTATGGCGGGACAATACCCGTGGGGATTATTGGATCTTTGATAAAAATACGAAAAAACTTACTCAGCTTGGAAAAGACTTGCCAACCTCATCATTAATGTTTGCCAAGTTCTCTCCTGATGGTAAAAAGGTAGCCTATGTTTCTAAACATAACATCTATATTGAAGACCTTTCCAATAATCAGCTTACTAAGATTACGAATGATGGTACAGACCGGATGATTAACGGTACTTTCGATTGGGCTTATGAAGAAGAATTCGGTACTCAAGATGGTTTCAGATGGTCTCCTGATGGAAGCAAAATTGCTTACTGGAAGCTGGATGCAAGAGGTACCAAGAACTTCCTGATGATTAATAATACGGATAGTTTGTACTCATTTACGGTTCCTGTAGAATACCCGAAAGTGGGTGAAAACCCTTCAGGATGCAGTATCTGGTTCTATGATCTTGATTCAAAATCTTCTAAGAAAGCAGATATTGCAGGTGATGAAGTACAGCATTATATTCCACGAATGGAATGGGTGCTGGATTCTAAATCTATTATTCTGCAGCAGCTGAACAGGAAACAGAATCAAAGTAAAATTATGGTGGCTGATGCCCAGTTGGGAAGCAGCAAAACGATCCATACAGAGACTGATGCAGCATGGATTGATATCAAATCCCGTTGGAATGACAATGATCCAAGCGGCTGGGACTGGATCAACAATGGTAAAGAGTTTTTATGGCTTTCTGAGAAAGACGGCTGGAGACATATTTATAAAATAGATATGAACGGTAAAGAAACTTTGCTTACCAAAGATGCCTTTGATGTGATAAAGCCAGAGTTTTTTGATATTCCGAATAAGCAGATTTATTTTTTAGCTTCGCCAGATAATGCCACTCAGAAATATCTGTATAAAGTAAGTATGCAGGGAGGAAAAGCTCAAAGACTTACACCTGAAGCCTATACAGGATCCAATCAATATATGATTTCTCCCAATGGGAAAATCGCCATGTTTAACAACAGCAGTGTCAATGCACGTTCAGCCGGAGCTGTGGTATCACTGCCGGAACATAAAGAACTTGTGGCGGCCAAAAGTACGTCAAAAGCTGATCCTGCAAGATCTAAAACAGAATTTTTCCAGATCACCACACAGGATGGTGTTACATTAGACGGATGGGTGGTAAAACCTAAAGATTTCGATCCCAACAAAAAATATCCCATTGTTTTCATGGTCTATGGCGAACCAGGCTCACAGACGGTAACGGATAATTTCTATACTGGGAAAAATGGGTTATATATCGGAGATATGGCCCAAGATGGGTATTTATATGTTTCTCTTGAAAACCGCGGAACACCAGCTCCTAAAGGCCGTGAATGGAGAAAATCCATCTACCGTAAAATAGGGCAGCTTAATATTCGCGATCAGGCGATGGGCGCTAAAGCTTTATTTGCAAAATGGTCTTATGTGGACACTTCCAGAGTGGCTGTATGGGGCTGGAGCGGTGGTGGTTCTTCCACATTAAACCTTTTAGGACAGTATCCTGATATTTACCAGACCGGAATTGCCATTGCACCGGTAACCAATCAATTATTCTACGACAATATTTATCAGGAACGTTATATGGGACTTCCACAGGAAAACAGAGAAGATTTTGTTAATGGTTCACCACTGGCTTATGCTAAAAACCTGAAAGGAAATCTGTTATTGGTTCACGGAACAGGTGATGATAACGTACATTATCAGAATACAGAAGTTTATATTAATGAACTTGTAAAATATAATAAACAGTTTCAGCTGATGTCTTACCCTAACAGAACGCACTCTATCAGTGAAGGAGAAGGAACATCGCTGCACTTAGCCACTATGTTTACAAAATATTTAAAAGAACACTGTCCTCCGGGAGGAAGGTAGATACATAATTAATGAAAGTCTCACAGGAATGTGGGGCTTTTTTGTTGAAGTAAGGAAGAAAAGGAGAAAGGAAGATGGGGGCTGGAAGATGGGAGTACTTGCAGTCAGGAGGCAATTCTATTTTTTTAGTGTTTTTAAGTAGTACTTTACTGAAGTTAAAAATATCATCCAGAAGTTATCAACGAAATAGTAACTTCCAACCTCCCTCTCCCCGCTTCCCTCTTTCTTTACTGTTTTTCAACAATGCCTTACTGAAATTTAAAATGCCATTCAGAAGTTATAAACGAAATAATAACTTCCAACCTCCCTCTTCCAGCTTCCAGCCTTTTATTTAACAAATTATTATTAATTTAGAGTAATAAACTACTAAAACCCACCCAATTGAAACTACCTCTTTCCTATTACTATAATCAAGATGTTCTTTTTCTGGCTCAGGATCTTCTGGGGAAAGTACTTTTTACAGAAATTAATGGTGAAATAGCAGCCGGAATTATTGTAGAGACTGAAGCATACAATGGAATATCAGACAAAGCGTCTCATGCTTATGGCGGCAGGCGTACAGACAGAACTGAGACTTTATATAATCAGGGCGGGATTTCCTATGTGTACTTATGTTATGGTATTCATCACCTTTTCAATGTGGTGACTTCTATAGAGAATGCCCCTCATGCTGTGCTGGTGAGAGCTGTTGAGCCATTAATAGGAAAAGAAATTATGGAACTCAGGAGAAATATGCCGGCTTCCAAAGCAGCCATTTCATCCGGTCCCGGATCTGCTGCTAAAGCATTGGGGATTGATCGTTCTTTCAATAAAAAAGACCTGAATGGAAGTGAAATCTGGATTGAAGATCATGGGATTCGGTATCCTTCTGATACTATTGCTGCAGGGCCTCGTATAGGTGTTGCTTATGCACAGGAAGATGCTCTGTTACCCTGGAGATTTTTTGTGAATGGGAATAAATACGTAAGTAAACCGAATAAAATATAGAGCTTATTATGGATGAATAGCCTGATAAAATTCTTTATAATATCCAACAAGATCATCCAGAGAAAATCGACGATTCAAGCCGCTGGTATTAGGTAAAACCCATATTTTAGCACCACAAAATTTCTCTGGTTGCTGCCCCCATTGAATTTCCTTCTTTTTAGAAAATGCTTTATAGGCTGCTTTACCCAGAAAAGCTACATATTGAGGTTGAAATTTCGTTATTTTGATTGTAAAAGCTTCAAGAGCTTCATCAAATTCATCTTTTGAAAGTTCGTCAGCACGGGACGTTGCCCTGGCAACAGCTGTTGTTAAGCCACATCCGAAGTCTAGTATAACAGTATCATTCACTGCCTCAATTTCGTAAGGCGTAAATCCGGATTGATGCAGGACTTTCCAAAAGCGATTGTTTCTTCCTGAAAAATGATGACCATCATTGGATGATTTCAAACCGGGATTAATTCCACAAAAAATAACATCGAGATTAGATTTAATGATATCTGTTAACATATTTGAAATAAATGAAATATTTCTATTCTTATTTTTATAGCTTAAAGGTATCAAAATTTCAGATATTCAGACTTTGTTATTGATAATAAAATGTTTAAAACGGTTCATTTCTAATATGGGACACTTTATCAGTGTTTTTTGCAGGATCACTCAGTTTATGTATTTCAATATGAAAAGGGTATGATAATTTTGTGTCGTAATAAGAAGAGTGAGATATCGAATAGAGAATATTTTCATTCCTAATCATTAAAAAAGTAGTATGAACTGGATTGCCTTAATTATCGCAGGAATGTTTGAAATCGGATGGCCATTGGGTCTTAAATTATCTCAGCAGCCTGAAAGTAATAAATGGAGCTGGATCATGTTTTCAATAGCATGTATGACAGTAAGCGGCGCGTTTCTTTGGTATGCTCAAAAAAGTATTCCTATTGGAACGGCTTATGCGGTGTGGACAGGAATTGGTGCGGTAGGAACTCTGTTGGTGGGAGTTCTGTTTTTCCAGGATTCTGCCAGTATTTTGAGATTGTTATCCGCATTACTGATTGTGGTTGGAATCATTGGGCTGAAACTTTTTTAAATGAAAATTGGCTTAAGATTATTACTAATCATTAAGCCAAAACATTATTCAACATTCGAATAATAAACCAACCACATTATATTATTATTGTTTAGTGCCTTCGTAATAAAATTCCACATCACTGGCAGCTGTTTTTTTCGTACTGATCTGTAAAGCTTTTGTCGAGATAAGATAGTTAACGCTTCCTTCAGGATCATTTCCTCCCACTCCCACGCCTACAGGGTTTACAGCACTTAAGACTTTAGGTGTTGCTACAGAATACACTTCGCCGGATTTGGGCTGAACCTTGATATGGGAAGCATCCACTTTTGAAACCACAACAATGGCATTATAATAATCCTGAGTAGCAATTCGTATGGTTCCTTTAAAAGTTCCAACTACCGGATCTATACTCTGTCCGGAACTTGGTGTAGGTTCATCATTATCATCATTACTCTTACAACTGAAAAATAAGCCTCCTATTATTACCATTACAATACAACCACTTATCAGTCTTTGAATTCCATTTACCGTCATAATTTTAATCATTTATTATTTACTCTTCAAAGGTGATGAAATGAAGGATAACCAGAAAAAAACATCTATAAAAGGAGAATTATTGTCTATGAATGCTCTTAAGGATCAAAGAAAAAGCCTGCATAGAAATACAGGCTTAAAGAGTGTACAAAATAATTGATATGAAAAAATAGAAAAATTTATACTGTGTTCAACACTAACTTCCAGCTTCCCTCTTCCTTCTCCCAGCTTTCTACTGAACATCCCAAAAAACTTTGGTGGTAAGCTTATCACCACCAATAGCCGCAGAAGCTTTAGCATAATTAGTACCATTGGTAGTAGCCTCTAACGTGGGATATTGAAGTCTCACAGGAACTTTTCCGCCCGCATTGGCAACAGCAGTTGGCGGAGCCTGTAAAATCGGATAATCTAATCTGCGATAGAAGTTCCAGGATATTACAGGGTGGTTATACATGGCAACCCAAGCCTGTTCTCCGATAGATTTTTTCCAGTTGGAAGCATCATACGGATGATTTAAAAGATAAGTCTGTGCCTGCTGAGCAGAAAGTCCCCATTCCAAAAAAGAAGCCTGTACAGCATTCTGGTAAAGCGCATCAGGGCTTCCGCCAATTCCGAATCTTGCAGCAGCTTCTGTAAGGTAAAAAGCAACTTCAGTACTGGTCATTATTTTTCCAGGAGTAATAGGTATGTAAGCAAAAATTCCCGGAGCGGAAAAATCTGAGAAAACACCAGGTACCCCAATTGCCTGCCCGATATATTCACCATGTACATCCTTAAAATATTGAGGCCTTCTGGGATCGGAAGTTGTATTCAGGAAGTCTATAAAAGGCTTTCCGCCAAAAAAATCATTCCGCCCGCTATTGGCAATATTTTCAAACAATGGATTAAAGTTCGGCGTTTCTTCCTGATATCTGAAATTGGCATTATCTGTTTCGTTGGTAATAACACCTCCATTAATAGCTTCATTAATAGTAGATTGAGCCAATGATGGATTAACATCTGATAGAGCAATTCCTAATTTTAAAAGCAATGAATTTCCAAACTTTTTCCATTTTCCTATATCTCCTCTATAAATAATATCTCCCGAACCGAAACTGCCTTCTCCTTCTTCCAGGTTATGAATATCTGTTTTTAGACGGGTAATTAATTTTTCGTAAATCTGCGTATCATCATCATAGATGGGAAGAGGATATTTTTCATAATTAAGAGCCTGGCTGTAAGGAATATCGCCGAAAGTATCAACAATGGTTTGAAAGGTATATACTGACAGTATATCAATAATTGCTAATTGATTCTGCTTTTTTACTGGCCATGCAATCTGTTCTGAAGCGGTGGGCTGATATTGCTCTATAAGCTCTTTAGCCTTATTCAGATTGTTCAAGACATTCACGTAATTGTCTGTCCATACATTATTGGAGACATTTCTTGCGGTAAAATTATAATTACTTTCACTCACATAAGTCACTTCCTGCCAGTATTGCATCGTAAGACGGAAATTGTTTTCATTAACACTTGGGGTGGTCATATAATCGCTCAGTTCTTTTTCTGCGTATGTAAGGAGAGGCTCAGGAGCCATATTGTAGGCTACATTCGGATCATCATTCACATCATCTGATGTACAGTTCATGAGCACCAATGCTAAAAGAGAGCTTATCATAATATTTTTCATAGTAATCGTTTTTAAAAATTAACTTTCAGATTGAAGGCGAAGTTTCTGGTAGCAGGCAGTACTCCGGATTGATATCCCTGAATGCTTCCGGATGAAAGTCCAGATTCCGGATCTGCATAGGGAAGGTTCTTATGAATAATCCATAGGTTACTTCCAATCAAACCAAGAGTAAGGTTCTGGATGCCTGCCTTTTTTAAGAATTGATTGTTAAAAGTGTAAGAAACAGATACCTGTCGCAGCTTGATAAAACTGGCATCATAGACAAATGCAGCTACAGGAGGATCGGTTTCCAAGGTCTGGCTGGACATTGAACGGTCAAGACGTATGGTATTGGGTATATAATGCCCCGGATTATTAGGATCCTGCATGACTCCCGCTAAAATAACACCACCTCCGTTTTCAAGTGTATTTCTGATAGGATTTCCAAGATCATTAATGCCAACAGAATCAGGATAAAGTCCGGTTCCATACCCGTAATACTGATCCAGGGAAAATATTTTACCCCTTTTTTCCAATCGATCTGAAAGCTTAGGTTAAAATTTTTATAGGTAAAGGAATTATTCAGCCCTGCAACAAAATCAGACTGAAAACTTCCAAGATTATGATTGCTGTCATCCGTATGCAGATAAGCTCCATTACTTCCTATAATTTTATTTCCATTGGGATCATACACAAAATCTGAACCCCAAATGCTTCCATATTCTTCGTTGAGAGGAGCGTTGATAGTGACTCCACCCTGCAATGTCCCCAGTGTAATATTTTCTATACCTTCCCTTAAGGCTGTAACTTTAGTTTTGGGGTTAGACCAGTTAATAGCCATATCCCAGGTGAAATGTTCAGATTTCAAAGGTGTAATATTTAAAGTAAGCTCAACTCCTTTTGTAGTAAGCTCTCCTGTGTTCTGAATTTTAGACAGAGAACCCGTTGCCAAAGAAATAGGAAGTGGTAATATCTGGTTAAACGCAGTATTGTGAAACCATGATAAGTCTATACCTATCCTATTCTTAAGAAACTGCATACTGGTTCCTATTTCAAAGTTTTTTAATTTCTGTGGAAGAAGATCCGCATTCCTTAAAGAGGTATTGTATGAATATACAGGATTATTCTCTATAGATGCCTGAGGAATGTATCGGTTTCTTAATTGATCTGCATTGGTATCAGAGCCTACTTCTGCATAGGCGGCTCTTATTTTTCCGAAATTTAACCATTGCTGTTTCAGCAGATTGGAAAATACAACACTTGCAGAAACGGATGGATAGTAATACACCTGTTTTGTTTTAGGTAATGCTGTAGACTGGTCTCTCCTGAAAGTTCCTTCCAGATAATAAGTGTTTTTATAACCTAAAGAGGCTTGTATAAAAGCACCATAAATATATTTTGTATTATCTATTACAATAGGTTTGGCTGGAGTCGATACCGAATTAGAGATAGTATACAGACCCGGAATATACAATCCTCCTGTAGTGGTTTGTGCATTAGAATAATTGGACTGAACATTCACATTTCCCCCTAATAATGCCTGCAGATTTAAATCCTGTGTAATATTGTTTTTATAGGTGGCCATCAGGTCATAATTGGTTTCTGTAAAACGGAGATTGGTAACGGCATATCCTGAAGGCTGCTCTATAGGATTAAAACTGAAAAAAACCGGCATAGATCCTACAGCTTTTCTTTCTTCGGTCATCATCGTATATCCGTCGATACCTACCCTTCCCAGGATATTGATATTTTTTGAAAGATCATAGCTCAGACTGAAGTTTCCGGCAAAACGGTCTCTACTGTCATTCTGATAATTCTCATACCGGGAAAAATAAGGATTGTCCCAATAAGATGGAAAAAGATTGCCAGGTCCTGTTATATTCCATGTATAATTTTTATGGTAAGTATCATAAAGATATTTCTGATACTTGAGGTCTATATTGGTAGGCCACCACTGGCGGAATCCAGTCATAATATTGTCTGTATATCCTGTGGAATTCCTTCCTTTGGTTCTTTGTGTGATATAATTGGCAAAAAGGCTTGCTGTAAGTTGATCTGTGATCTTATAAGTTGCATTTCCACCAAAATTGTTTTTCATTAAAGAAGAATTAGGCATAATATCAGTAGCATTGGTATTGGAATAACTCAATCGGAAGATAGCCCTTTCATTCCCGCCGCTTAAAGCAATATTATTGGTCTGATTGATAGCTTTTTCAAAGAAAGTAATCGGTCCGTTTTTAGCCATTACCCATGGTGTTTTCTTTCCAAAGTTTTTAGAACCAGGAATGAAAGCATCATACTGCCATACCATGAGGTTAGGATCGTAAGGAGCTCCATAAGAAGCGTCATGCCAAAAAATTGCCATAGGTCCATTCTGATATTCAGGGAAAAAATTCCCCAAATACCCTTGCCCGTATTGAGTCTGATATTCCGGAAATGTAGATTTGTCAATGGTAGAAACAGAAATACTGCCACTGTATTCCAGACCGATACCCTGTGCATTTTTCTTTCCTTTTTTAGTCGTAATGATAATGGCACCGTTTTGAGCCCGGGAACCGTATAAAGCAGTTGCTGCAGCTCCTTTTAATACATTTACAGTTTCAATATCATTGGGATTGATATCCGAAACCGGACTTCCGTAATCATAACCTCCAAATCCGTTCTGCTGTACTATGGAATTGATATTCCTGTTGATAATAGGAACACCGTCCACTACAAAAAGAGCCTGATTATCCCCTAAAATAGACTTGTATCCTCTAGAAACAGCATCTATTGAACCTCCGAAATTGGTAGACTGCCTGATCTCAAGCCCAGCTACTTTTCCCGATAAATTATTCAAAAAATTGGTCGTAGGATTCTTATTAATATCCTCACCTTTTACCTCTTGTGTAGAATATCCCAAAGATTTTTTTTCTCTTTTAATTCCTAGCGCAGTAACTACAATCCCTTCTATATTCTGGGTAGTAAGGGTGTCCTGTTTCCTCTGGCTGAAATAGGTTTCGCTTCCGATAAAAAAAGCGACCCCCTGCACTTAAAAGCTTTAATTTGTATTTCATAATTATTGATTTTGCTTATTGTTTGATCAAAATTCAATAATTGGTGAAGAATATGATGTAATCTATATATGAATGGCGGGATAGAGTCTATTAAAATATGAGTAATGAGTAATGAGTTGCGGAAATCCTTTCTTATAATATGGATTTTAAATTGTTTAAAAATAGGTAGAAATCTACGGGTTCCACAAATAATGAATTGAAGGACTGAACATTCCCCTCCAATGGAGGGGTGTCAAAAATTCTTTGAATTTTTGACGGGGTGGTAAAACACTATAAATCAATAAACGGCTTATAAGTTCTGCCAATAGGAAGCTTTTTCCCTTTAACCTGTACAACGGTTGCTGATTTTACCTCAATTTTCGGTTTGGAAATAATATAGGATTTATGAATACGGGCAAACATGCTTGGATTTAAACTTGCTTCTATTCTACTGATTGGCATTTTAAAAGTAAAAGTCTCCGTTTTGGTGTGAATATGTATGTATTCTCTTAAACTTTCAATATAAAAAATATCCTGTAGAATAATTTTAACCTGTTTCTTTCCACTGCTGATAAAAATATGATCACGTTCACCTATTTCCAGTAGAGCCTCCTCTGCCTCCACTAGATATTTAAACTTTCCGATGGCTGTGGCAAACCGATCATAAGGAATAGGTTTCAGCAGATAATCTGTAATATCTAACTCGTACCCTTCTATCGCATATTGATGATAAGCTGTTGTGACGATGACAAACGGTGGATGTTTAAGTTTTTTAAAAAATCAAACCCTTTCACTACAGGAAGATGAAGATCTAAAAACATCAGATCTACCTCATGAATATTCAAAAGAGTATTGGCATGAACAGCATCAGAACATTTACCTATAAGATTAAGTTCCGGATCCCGGGAAATAAAAGTTTCCAGAATTTCAGCACCAATCGGCTCATCTTCTACAATCAGGCAATTGTATTTTTTAGAGTTTGGAGGTATCATTGAAATCAATTTTAAGTTGTACACTATATTGGCCACTTTTATCCACTACTATTAGCTTGTGTTGCGGGTAAAGCAATTCAAGCTGCCGGCGGATGTTTTTCAGTCCTATTTTGGTAGAATGCTGATGGGGTCTTTCTTCCTTCGAGTTTTGAATATTGTAGGTAAGAATTCCATCTTTCAGTTCAATATCAATATTGATGAATGAATCTCCCAGGCTTTCAGAAACACCATGTTTAAAGGCGTTTTCAACAAATTGAATCAGAATAAGCGGAGAGATTTCCTGAGAAGGATGATCAATACTTTCTCGTAAATGTACACTAAGATGATGGTGTCTTAATTTTTGGATCTGGATAAAATCTTTAATATTTTCAATGTCTTTTTCTATGGAAATCCTCTTTTCAGCCGCTTCATAGATATTATACCGCATGATTTTCGAAAGCTGGAGGATCACATCTGGGGTTTCATCCGCTTTTTTAAGAGCCATTCCGTAGATATTGTTCAGTGTATTAAACAGAAAATGAGGATTGATCTGGGCTTTTAGCATCGTGAGTTCCTGATCCAGTTTTTCCGATTTCAATTGAGAAATCTGTTCTTTCAACAGGTTTTTCTGTCTTGTAATTTCCACCCCGAAAACCAATCCAACCATAAAAATAAGATCCATAAAGGAGTTGAAAGCAACAAATCCATTCATAAATCCCGATGGTTCTTTACCATCTAAAGTCTCTGTAACCCCATAGATATAAGGATAAATAATATAATGAGTGAAATAACGATGTCCTAAAACTGCGAGTATGACAATCAGAACATAAAGAAGAAATTTAAATACCTTATTAATATGAACCTTTTCATAGACATACAACAAGGAATAAGCAAGAGGAATTTTAACCAGAAAATAGCCTAATTCAAGAATAAGGGTATTCTGAAGCCTTGTCTGCCACATGAAATCAGGAAACTGATATCTGGACCAGTAAAAGTCAAGATAAGCTTCCAGTAGATAGTACAATATCCAAAAAAGCAAATGAATCTGTACTTTGGAGTTTCTAATTGATTTCAAGCCTGCTATGATTTAAAAGTACAAAGTAGCATTGTTTAGTCAAATATAAAAATATAAAAGCTATAAAAACAGATCTTTTATCTACAAACGACTTATAGCTAATTTTTTTAGCCTTTAAGATTAGTAAAAGAAGGTCAAAGATATTTCATAGGTAAAGAGAACTTTATTTGATATCTTACTTTCTTAATGGTTTATTTTATTCAATATTTTTAGAGATGCTTTTTTAAACGAATTTCAGGATACATGAGATTCAGGAAGCAAAAGATCAACAGGATATTAAATTCAATTCCGTTACTTCCTCCCCCTACTACAAACCATCCGTTCTCCCAATGAATATAATAAATCCCAAAAACGAAAATAATCATATTGCTGATCGCAACTGGCTTTATGTACCTATCCAGCCAAAGTAACGGGACTGAAACAAGATGAATCAGTTTTATGAGCCAGGCGAGATACAGGCCTGTAGGAGCATATCCTAAGGAATTCAGATAAATGTTTCCAAAATTGTTGACATCACCACTAAAAATGGAAATAACGCTATGCATAAGTAAGATCACTGACAATGCAAATCTAAGGTAGAAGTTTTTTTTCATGAAACGAAAATAGAGATCATGGATAAATATTTGGTTTTATTGTATATCAATGGCTTTTAAAAGCCTATGAATTTCTTGATGTTTTTTGAAAAAATAAATATTTTTAATTCTATATAACTTATTTTATGTCTGACTGTTAACATATATATTCCTTTGTTGATAGTCATTTATGAACGAATTATTACTTGTAATAAAACAAAAATTAACATTTGAATTATTCCCTTTATTGTGATTTTTACTGATTTAATGCTTATTTTTACGCAGTAATAAATAAAACCTGACTTAAAAAACGTGTCAATCAAAAATGATTTTCCCTCCATAACTTTCTTATTGACACCAAAGCTACATTCAGCCTAGATTCTAATACACAAGTAACTGTCAAAAACAAAGAAAGAGTGGCAAATGACCACTCTTTTTTTATCGCTATTTTTTCGATTTTAATTTTGAACTAAATGTTTCTTTAAAAATTCTTCAAGTTCTTTTTCATGAAGGTTTTTGGCGATAATAGTTCCTTCACTGTCGATAATTACATTAAAAGGAAGTTCATCTATTTCATAAGCTTTTGCTACAGGGCTTTTCCAGAATTTTAAATCGCTGATCTGTATCCAGTTCATACCAAAACGGTCTATTGCTTTCTTCCAGCTCTCTTTGTTTTTATCCAATGAAACTCCCAGGATTTCAAACTTATTGCCCTTCACCTGATCCGAATAGGTTTCATACAGTTTTTTCAATTCAGGTTGTTCCTCTACACACGGAGCACACCAGGTGGCCCAAAAATCAACAAGAACTATTTTCCCTTTTTGGCTCGAAAGAGAAAATAAAGATCCATCTGGTTTTGCCATTGTTATTTCAGGAGCCTTCTTCCCTACCTCAATTTTACTTTGAGCCAATATAAATCCGGAGAACAGGATTAAAAATAAGAGAGTACAACTTGTTTTCATATTAATCATTTGTAGGATAATCTTTATCCAACCAATCGGTTTTAATATTTTTTGGAAGGTTCAAAAGTTGGGCATTTTTAAAGCCCATTTCCATCAATACATTAAATGCAGGACGTATATTCGGACACTTTACAAAAGGACAGCACCCACAGTAAATTACAATTTCCTTGTTTTTAGGAATATCTTTAAGATAAGTTCTTAATTTTTCCAGATTTTCAGGTTCACGGGTGGGACCGATATCTACAGAACCTTTAATAATAGCTTCCGGTCCTACAGAAATGATTAATAAATCTTTGGTCTTGTGCTTTACAATTCTGGAGGCTAATAATGCAGGATCCATTAGCTGACTTTCTTTCCATGGATCTTGTGTTTGCTGTGCCTGGCCAAAAATGGAGCAGACAAAACATATCATAATGAACAAATACTTCATGCTTCTATTTTTCACAAATATATAAATGATTTGTTGATTTTTAAAAGGTTTCAGCAGGATGTTTCCTTATAATCATTAGTGTTTCAGAGGGGTTTATTCTTTTTCGGAGTGATATGAATGACATTGGCAGCTCCCGCTTCAATCATCAGCCGGCTTCCAGAACCTCTCTCCTGCTCCCGGCCATGAATAGCAGAGCCGGTTGTTAAGGTCAGTTTTCCTTGAAAAGCAGGATGTGGCGGGATTAGTGATATTTCAATTTCCTCTTCCTCAAGCTGGATGATGATGAATGCGGCATCAATGCTGTGGCGGGTTCCGTCTTTTGCAACTGCAACTGCTTGATATTGTTTTATTTCACTCATCTTGTAATTTCTTTTAAACAAAAATATAAAAATCCCAACACGATAACGTATTGAGATTATAATGATTTTTTGATAGAAACTTAAGCTCAGGTAAAAAAGTCACAATTCTGGATTAGAAATTTGTAAAATGTTTAGCTAAATACACTTAAATTTTTTGCAATATCTTTTCCTGCATACGGAGGGAAAACATCGAGTTCCAGATCTGGATTTCCAACGAGCATAGCCTTAGTATTGCTTAATGCATCAAACCCTGCCTTCCCATAATATTTTCCCATTCCTGAATAGCCAACACCTCCAAATGGCAGACTATCTATCCAACAATGCAAATTGGTTTGGTTGACGCATCCGCCTCCAAATGAGACAGAATTGAGAAAATAATCAATATGGTTCTGATTTTTACTAAAAATATAAGCTGCAAGAGATTTTGGTTTTCGCTTAATGATATTCGTGATCTCTTTCAAATCAGAATAAACCATTACCGGTAAAACGGGGCCAAAAACCTCTTGCTGTAATGCCGGATCGTCCCAGGTACTGGGATACAAAACAGTTGGTTCCACATACCTTTGGGAAACATCATAACGCCCTCCAATAACTACCTTTTCAGGAATAATGTAAGAAGCTACACGCTCTGTATCATGCTCGCTGATCATTCTGGCCAGATCAGGACTTTCCTGAGGATTTTCCCCATACATCTTTCGGATAGATGCCTTCAGTTTTTCAATAAACACATCAGCAATACTTTCATGAACATAGACATATCCAGGAGCAATGCACCATTGTCCAGATATCGCATTATGCCCCCAGGCAATCCTGTCTGCCGCAATATCAAGATTGGCCGTTTCATCAACCAAAGTAGGGTTTTGACCTCCGAGTTCAAGAATGACCGGAGTCAGATTTTCTGCGGCAGCACGCATAACTACTTTTCCTACATTGGAGCTTCCTGTAAAGAAGATAAAATCAAAAGGAAGTTTTAATAACTCTGTAATTTCTTCCCTTCCTCCGGTAATAATAGTTACTGCTTCAGGTTCAAAGTATTGAGGAATAGTCTCCTGAAATAATTGGGCGACACTAGGTGTTGTATTGGCTGGTTTTAAGATAACGGTATTCCCTGCAGCTAATGCAGCAATGGCTGGGTCAAGCAAAAGCAATACAGGAGCATTGAATGGCCCTATAACCAAAGTAACTCCGTAAGGCTCTTTATAGATGACACCACTGTTTCCTGTAGCTTCCAGACCTTTGGGGATTTCTATCGTTTGCGGAGTCATTAGCTGTTTGAGGTTTTCTTTATAGTACCTTATTACTCCAAGCGGTACGGTGATTTCAAATAATTGCTCGAAGGGAGGTTTTCTAAAGTCTTTTTCAAGTGCTTTACAAAATGCATCCTGATTTTCTGTAAGAAATTTTTCCATTCTGTTCAGTTGATCCATACGCCATTCATAGCTTTTAGTATTATCACTGAAGAAAAATTCTCGTTGGGTATCGAAAAGATTTTGATATTTGTTCATAATTTTTGTTTTTTGATGTTGATACAAAATTATACAAGCATACATTACCGCGTATGGTGTATTTTTCGGAAGTTATCAGAAGTATTCAATAGATTGTCTGTTTAAATACAAATATTTTATACATTTATATAAAGTATTGTGAATCAAAAAATACCTTATCATGGACGAAACATTCCAGCCGGATGTCATTATCATAGGAACCGGATTGGCAGGTCTTACTGCTGCCATGGAAATCACAAATGCCGGAAAAAAAGTACTGCTTCTGGATCAGGAAACTGAACAGAATATCGGTGGCCAGGCTTTTTGGTCATTTGGCGGGCTTTTCCTTATCAATTCACCTCAGCAACGAAGAATGGGAATTAAAGATTCCTATGAATTGGCTTTACAGGACTGGAAAGGCACTGCAGGTTTTGATCGTGATGAAGATTATTGGCCCCGCAAATGGGCGGAAGCTTATCTGAAATTTGCTGCCGGTGAAAAATATGAATACATTTCTAAACTGGGAATTAAGTTGATGTTCATGGTAGGCTGGGCAGAACGTGGTGACGGATCAGCTACCGGACACGGAAATTCTGTCCCCCGTTTTCATGTAAGTTGGGGAACAGGAACAGGTGTTGTAAAGCCTTTCGTAGAAAAAGCATACAGAGCGAAAGAAAAAGGCCTCTTACAGATGAAGTTTCGTCATAGAGTTACAGAACTGATTGTGAAAGAAGGAAGAATAACCGGTCTAAAGGGAGATATTCTGGAAAATGATGACCAGGAAAGAGGCGTTGCTACCAATAGAAATATCATCTCTCAATTTGAATATGCTGCTCCTCATATTATTATTGCATCAGGCGGTATAGGAGCTAATCATGAACTGGTAAGGAAAAACTGGCCCGAAAGACTGGGAACACCTCCGGAAAATATGGTGTGTGGAGTTCCGGCTTATGTAGACGGTAAAATGATTGGCATTGCCGAAAATGCAGGAGCCAATATCATCAACCGGGATAGGATGTGGCATTATACAGAAGGGTTACAAAACTGGAACCCCATCTGGCCAAAGCATGGAATCAGGATACTTCCCGGTCCTTCTTCCCTATGGTTTGATGCTAAAGGGAAACGTCTTCCTGCACCTTTCCTTCCGGGATTCGATACTTTAGGAACATTGAAATACATTCAGGACACAGGATATTCTTATTCCTGGTTTATTCTGACACAGAAAATTATCAAAAAGAATTTGCATTATCCGGTTCAGAACAAAATCCGGATATCACCAATAAGGATTATGCGCTATTTTTGAAAAGAATTTTTGGTAAAAAAGCTCCCGGACCTGTAGAAGCCTTCAAAGAACATGGAAATGATTTCATTGTATCAGACAATTTGAAAGATTTGGTAGAAAGAATGAACCAGCTGGCAGGCAATCATCTTTTGAATTATGAAAAAATAAAATACCAGATTGAAGCAAGAGACAGAGAGCTGGACAATACGTTTTCAAAAGATACTCAGATTAATTATATCAGAAGTACCAGAAGCTATTTAGGAGACAAACTTGGGCGGGTTGCTGCTCCACATAAAATCCTATCTCCTGAAAACGGCCCTTTGATTGCAGTTCGGCTTAATATTTTGACCAGAAAGACATTGGGCGGCATAAAAACCAATTTGAACGGACAGGTGCTGAGAGAGGATGACAGCATTATTGAAGGACTTTATGCAGCAGGTGAAGTGGCAGGTTTTGGTGGTGGCGGAATGCATGGTTATAGGGCTTTGGAAGGAACATTTCTTGGCGGATGCATTTTTTCAGGAATGAAAGCCGGAAAGTATATTGCCGGATTGAAACAGGAAAATTCAAATGGATAAAAACACAGAATGAATAATTATTATAACAATAAAGTAATCTGGATTACAGGAGCCTCATCCGGAATTGGTGAAGCTTTAGTAAAAGAAATAGTAGAGAATAGCAATGCAAAAGTGATTCTTTCTTCCAGAAATGAAGAACAGCTCTATGAAGTGGCAGAAAGTGCAGGACTAACTGTGAATCAATATGCTGTGATTCCTTTAGATCTTAAGAACTATAAAGAAATGCCTGAAATCGCAGCCAAAGCCGTTGCAGCCTTTGGAAAAATAGATATTCTGATTAACAATGCAGGGTTATCCCAACGTTCGCTGGCTATGGAAACCGATATCGAAGTAGATAAACGCTTGATGGATGTAGATTTTATAGGAACAGTAGCTTTAACAAAGGCAGTGCTTCCCTATATGCTTCAAAATAAAGGTGGACAAATTGCTGTGGTTTCAAGTCTTATGGGAATTTTTGGAGCTCCGATGCGTAGTGGCTATGCTGCTGCAAAACATGCTCTTCACGGCTTCTTTGATGCCCTGCGTGCAGAATTATATGCTCAAAATATTTCGATAACTATTATCTGCCCGGGATTTATACAGACCAATATTTCCATTCATGCAGTAACCGGAGATGGCTCTACACAGGGAACAATGGATGATGCCACTAATAATGGCATGCCCGTGGATGTCTTTGCAAAAAAAATGCTGAATGCCATTGAAAAAAGAAAAATCAAAAAGCGATCGGCGGCAAAGAAGTATTGGGTGTTTACCTGAAAAGGTTTTTCCCTGCCCTGCTTGCAAAAATAATCCGAAAGGCGAAAGTAGTGTAGAAAAACCAGGAAAATTATTTACCCTAATAAGACTTTATTTACCTTTCACTCTAAAATTCTAAAACCAACAATCCTCTATCAGTAAAATGTATCTGTTTTAAAGTAATATGTCTACCTGTTTTGAAAATGTCTGCCTGTACATTTGTATCATAAAATAACCACAGTATTAATCATTAAAAAAAGTATTATGATTCAATCAGTAACATTTAAAAACCTTAACTGGGATGTAGCGGCAGATTTATATTTCCCACCTAACTTTGACGAGAATAAAAAATATGCAGCCGTTATCAGTGCCCACCCGATAGGAAGCTGCAAAGAACAGACTTCAGGAAATGTGTATGGACAGGCATTGGCTAATGAAGGATTTGTAGTATTGGTATTCGATGCTTCATTCCAGGGAGCCAGTGGCGGAGATATCCGTTTCATTGAAGATCCTACATTAAGAGTAGAAGATTTCCGTTGTGCCTGCGACTATCTGGTAACCCTTCCTTATGTAAACGAAACACGTATTGGAGTATTGGGAATCTGTGGCGGTGGCGGATATGCCATCAATGCAGCAATGACAGAACGTCGCATTAAAGCTATAGGAAGCGTTACGGGAGTTAACTATGGAAGGCTTTGGAGAGAAGCATTTGGAAACTGGAAGCCTGTTGAAGCATTAGAGAAAATAGCAGAACAGCGTACTGCAGAAGTAAGAGGTGCTGAAAGGCTTATTGGGCAATTCTTACCTCCCTCTGTAGAAGCTGGAAAAGCTGCAGGTATCAAGGATATTGATGTACTGGAAGCCACAGAGTATTACAAAACTTCACGAGGAGAAAAGCCTAATGGAGCAACCAATTATCTGTATTCCCGAAGCAGTGCAGCGGTAGGTTGGGATGCTTTTCACTTAGCAGAGGTTCTGTTGACACAGCCGTTGATGGTGGTTATCGGAGATAAACCCGGAGGTTTTGGAGCCTACAGAGACGGTCTGGAAATTATGAGAAGAGCAGGTTCAGAGAAAAAAGAGCTTGTGATTGCTGAAGGATGGTCACATTATGAATTGTATGACCAGCCGGAGCCTGTAAAAATAGCCTTGGATAAACTGATTCCTTTTTATAAAGAAAATTTGTAATAAACAAAAAAATAAAGCACCGTTCGCCCGGGCGGTGTTTATTATTGAACATAGTATCTCATTAGAAAAAACAGGTGGAATTTCTACAATTTAATGTGGAACTTCTGCCTTTTCATAAATCAATCCTTCTGCTTTCAATTCCTACCAAAAGCCAAGAGGGATGTAAACAATATTGATATGGCTCAATCCGGTTCTTTAGAGACTCTCTTCAATAGATTTTTTACAGCATCTGTAGTATAATCTTCTTTCACTTTCGGTGAGCCCATACGAGGGAAGTGTATCGGATCCATATTTGTGCGTTGTATCTTGGTTTCCAGAAATCTTCAGGAATAAAACATGCTGCTAATTATTCAGGAATCAAACTCAGTACTCCTCCTCTATCATTTGACCCAAGAAAACTGGCCGCTTCTATTGTAAGAACAGCAAAAAATCCTACTGAAGCATCTTATCCGGACTGGCCACCAGTGGCTTTTAAAAGTATCTATAAAATCTTTCCCGGCGTGGTCCGGTATGTTTCTTCTGCAGCGATGCAAATGGTAATGAAGAAGGCCAATAAAGGTGAAAAATCAAAAGGAAATATGGGAATTGATGGAAAATCACTGTTCACTATTTCTGAAAAATAACTTATATGGATTGCCGCCGGAATTGTAGGAATAGCAGCTGTTAAATTTCTGTTTTCAGGAATGTCTAGAAAAATTAATGAAGCTCGGTAATACCATACAAATTAGCTGTAATAAGGGATGTGAAAAATCAATATTACAACAGGTTTTAATAGATTAAATGAGCATTTTAAGATATTCTGAGTAGAAAACAAGAAACTTTTTCTGATCTTAGAGAAGTTTTTAAAACATGTTTTGGGTAAGTTTCTCTAAGATATTTCATAAATTTACACAGCAGTTTCAAATTGAGATCCGCATTAAAATTCTTCCCAGGTGAAAATTCACAACAAAAAAAAAGTACCTAAGCTTTCTAAAATTTAAAAGAGATTTCCAGAAATATGGACTGGAAAAAGCCCGCAGCTATGAGCTTATTCTGCATTGGCTGAACAACAGACTGAGCCGGAACCAGTTCCTAGTGCTTTCAGGAATCCTTGTAGGATGTACAGCCGGATTGGCCGGAGTAATCCTGAAAACATTAGTCCATAACATCCACTATTTCATTACCAATAAAGTTCATTTTGAATATCAGATCCTGTTCTATATTGTTTTTCCGTTTTTAGGAATTGTTCTGACGACTTTAATTGTATTAACACTATTTAAAGGTCAGGACCGAAAAGGAATTGGAGCCATTCTCTACGAAATTGCACAAAATTCAAGTATTGTAGCTTCTGTAAAAATGTATTCCCAGGTAATCCAGAGTGCAGTTACTGTTGGATTAGGAGGTTCTGCAGGACTGGAAAGTCCCATTGCAGTAACCGGAGCGGCCATAGGATCCAATTTTGCCCAGACCTACAGACTCAATTATAAAGAACGTACTTTATTACTGGCAGCAGGAGCCACTGCCGGGATTGCTTCGGCATTCAATGCTCCTATTGCCGGAATCATGTTTGCTTTTGAAATTCTGTTGACAGGAGTGGTTTTTACAGACTTTATTCCATTAGTGGTTGCTGCAGTTTGCGGAAGCCTTTTATCAAGAATTTTACTTCAGGAAGACGTGCTATTCAGGTTTTATACAAGAGAGGCTTTCAATTATAAAAATCTACCCTATTATCTTATTTTAGGTATTGTAACCGGATTATACGCCAGATATTTTGTCATCATTTCCCAAAAAGTGGAACACTTTATAAAAGGGCTTCAGCTTTCAAAAATGCGAAAAGCAATGTTTGGAGGAGCTGTTCTTTCTTTACTTTGTGTGCTTTTCCCTCCTTTATTTGGAGAAGGATATGACACCGTAAAAGCATTTACCAATGGAAATACTCATTCAATCATCGAAAATAGCTTTTTCAGATATTTTGAAATTGGTGAATGGACGATTATTGTGTTTTTGGTGCTGGTATTATTATTAAAAGCATTTGCTACCTCTTTTACCATATTCAGTGGTGGAAACGGAGGTAATTTTGCCCCTTCTCTTTTTGCGGGCGGAACATTGGGTTATTTGTTTGCATTGGTTTGTCAGCATATCGGGTTTACAGATGTTCCGGTTACCAATCTTGTACTGGTAGGAATGGCTGGAGCCATGAGCGGAGTAATGTATGCTCCCCTTACGGCCATATTTCTGATTGCAGAATCCAGCTTTGGATATGATCTTTTCATTCCATTAATGATTGTTGCCATTATGTCTTATCTTATTGCCAAATGGTTCTCTCCTATTTCTCCGGAATTGAAGTCCCTTGCCGATGAAGGAAAGATATTTACCAATAAGCATGATAAAAACATTCTTTTTGCCTTAAGAACGGATGATTTTATTGATAAATATTCTCAGACGATTCAGGAAACAGCCTCTATCACAGAACTTTTTGAGCTGGTAAAGAATGGAGATAAAAATATTTTTGCTATCGTAGACGAAACCAGGGCATTAAAAGGCGTTTTAACACTGGATGATATCAGACCTTATCTTTTTAATAAAGAAATTAATGCTGCCCAAACAGTTGATCAGATTATGAAGGCTCCACCAGCGATAGTTCGTCCTGAAAATAAACCTCTTCAAATACTTCAGATCTTTGATGATACTGGAGTTTGGAACCTGCCTGTGGTGAGTGAAAACAATGTTTTTATTGGATTTATTTCCAAGTCTTCTATTTTGATGAGCTATAGACAACTGTTGAAAGAATATTCTGATTAATAAGAATTGAATCTCCCTGTAAAATCTGTGGTTTGACATCCCTTCAGGGAAATATCACATCTTTAATTATGATACTCAATAAAATTTTTCAAAATCTTAAATGTACTTTTCAAACAGTTAGTAGTAACTTAAAATAACTAAAGTATTAAAAAACTTTTGTGTCTTTTGTGTTTAAAAATAAAATCCGTTCAAATATTATACTGAACGGATTTTTTAATCTAATAATGAAGTTTAGAAACTAGTTGCTCACTTTAGTAAGCAATTCGATATCTTCCTGATCTAACACAAGCTTCGGTGCATTGAATAACGTTTCAAGCTGCGAAGAACTTGTTGCACTTACAATAGGTGCTGTAATCAATGGATTGGCTAACAGCCATGCTAAAGCTACTGTTCCCTGGTTGCTATGATGCTTTTCACTCACCTGATCCAATGCTTTTAAAACTTCCAAACCTTTTGGGTTTAAGTATTTTCTTACTCCTTCTCCTCTTGCACTTTTGGCAAGGTCTGCTTCATTACGATATTTTCCGGTGAGGAAACCTGCTGCCAGCGACCAATATGGAAATACACTCAGATCAAATTGTTCTGCCAAGGGAGCATAGTTTTTCTCAAACCCTTCTCTTTCCAATAGATTATAATGAGGCTGTAATGCAACATATTTAGGCAGATTGTTCTTTTCAGAAGCCTCAAAGGATGCTTTTAAACGTTCCGGGGAAAGATTAGATGCTGCGATATAACGCACTTTTCCAGCCTTAATGATTTCATCATAAGCAGAAAGTGTTTCTTCTACCGGAGTAGTTTGATCGTCAAAATGGGTATAATAAAGATCAATATGATCCGTTTGAAGTCTTTGCAGCGATTCATCTACTGATTTCAGGATATGCTTTTTACTGATATCGTAGCCATGTTCTTTCGTTTCAGAGCCTACTTTGGTCGCCAGAACAATATCCTTACGGTTATTACGGTTTTTCATCCATTTTCCGATGATCTCTTCAGACTGTCCGCCTTTTCCGTTTACCCACCATGAATACGTATCTGCTGTATCTATAAAATTAAATCCAGCTTCTGTAAATTGATCCAGTATATCAAAGGATTGTTTCTCGTCCAGCGTCCACCCAAAAACATTTCCTCCAAAATTAATAGGAGCTACTTCTAAATCAGTGTTTTTGATCTTTCTTTTTTCCATAAAAATTATTTTACTAAGTGAGATCTAAGGTAACGAATATTATACTGTATAACCATTCAAAATAGCCATACGATCTATAGTTATTATAAATGAAAAAGCCGATGATTGCTCATTTATTTTGCAGAATATAATAATATAAAAACAGTCTCATAAAAGACTGTTTCTGCTGTAATTGTTATGAACGTAAAGACGCAATTTTTATCTGTATTGTGTATTTTTTTACACAAGATAATTTCAGTATTCTTTTCGTACTAATTCTATGTGACTACGTGGTTAAATTTTTAAAACCAAATAGAGACATAGAGTTATGCAAGTTAATTCAAGTAAATAAAATAATTAATCCATTCATTGTGGTGTATTTTTCAAACTATTGGCGAGACAATCTATTGCTTTTCAATCTGAGGAATTTCAAGTGCTATCAGAATTTGTCTGTATTCCTGTAATTGAAGATTAATCGTTTGTAATCCTTGTTTAAAGAATGCAGATGTATTGAATAGGTTTTGATAATATTCTACTCCCTCCAGCATATTCTTTTTGAATGCATTCCATTTTTTGGTTTGAGATTGGGTAATTTGTACAGAAGTGTCTGCAATTTCCTTTTTCAGATAATCCACATACATTTTCAACTCGTTAATGAACATATTGGGACGGTTATTATCAGGCAGAATATTAGTATTTCCATAAATATGTTTCACCATTTCAGCAAGCGAGACTTCCTTATCAAAAAATGCGATATTCGGGCCTGGGCAGATGACAACACCCTGTTTTTCTCCTTTAATCTCTATTCCCTTCTCCATATAGGCGGCATTCACAAGTCCAACACATAGACAGGCTTTATCTGTAATTTCAGCTTTTTTCTTATCAAAATCTTCTGCAGAGAGAAACTCTTTTTGAAGATAAAGTTCACTAAGTTTAATATCCTGATATTTTTTGGAAGCAGTACAGGTTCCTTCAGGAGAATATTCTTTGCTTAATGCTAATAATTTCTTTGGACATGAGCTTCCATATCTTCCTTTGGATTCTTTCTGTAGTTTTAACAACTCGTTGGAAGTTCCTTTTATGGTATTGAAAGGCACTCCAAGAGGGGAAATCCTACTCAGGTAAAAATCTTTTTCCCTGGCATGTAAGAGAAGGTTTCTGGTTTCGGTATCTACAGAAGTGGCTTCAGGAACCAATAAAAAAGGAGAACCCCATCCCACACTGTCTACATCATAATTGGAGAGTAAAAACTCATGCTCTTCAGAAGTTCCTACTCCACCCTGTACCGTAATTTTCATTTCTAAAGGCTGGGAAACAACCGGTTTGCCTTTTTGTTCTAAAGCATTTATCATTAAGGAATGAGCAGACTGAATCAGGTCATTCTTTTTCTGTCTGAATTCTTCCATGATAGGTCCGAGCAGCATTCCCTCTGTAGCAAACGCATGACCGCCGCAATTCAATCCGGATTCTATTCTGTATTCTGAAACCCACAACCCTTTTTTAGCCAGAAAGTTCCCCTGGATCATAGCAGAACGGAAATCGCTTACCTTAAGAATAATTTTCTTTTTCAACGTTCCGTTTTCATCCGGAAAAAAGTCATCAAATTCTTCCATATAACTGTATAGACGTGGATTCATTCCGGCAGAAAGAACCATAGAAGAAGATAACTTACTCTTTGCAAATCCGCGGAGTGAAGCGTGAGCATCATTATACATGACAGGAAGCTGCTCATTCTTTTTATAGTTGTCTTTATCAACTTTGGTCATGATATTCACATCAATACTTCCCGGAATCAGATTGGCTTCAATAAAATTTTTGACGCTCTCACTCCAGTTGTCTTTTTGGCTGATTATGTTTTGAAGACTGTTCTTCAGATCTGAAGTGTTGGGTAATATGGCCATGAAATCTTTCAGAGCCTCTTTATTTTTACTGATTTCCTGTTTGAAAGATTCGAATTTTTCATTCACGATATCATCTACCATGTCCAGATAAGCAGTAATTCTTTTGGCTCTGTAATCTTCTGTCTTTGTTGGAATTCTTAAATAATCCAGATTAAACTTCTGGTTATAAAAGTTCTTCATTTTTTCCAGAATTTCATCATCAATGATGGAAATCACAGAAGAAATTCCATATTGTGCAACGCGGATCGGGCTATCTATGGTGTAAGCCAATCCCATCACAGGAATATGGAAATTGTGTAACGGTTTAGTTGTCATTATGTTTCAATAAAAATTCTTTATTTAATGCAACTAAAAATTCTTTCAACTAATTCACTGCCTAAAAGTATTGTTTTTTTAATTAATTATGCATTAAATAATATCTGTAATATTGAAAATATGCTAAAAGTCATCTGATGCATTAAAACAGGTTTAGAAATTCATGATCCTTTGTATTATCCAACAATCAAGTCTTGAATTATAATAAAATTAATAGTTTATTGTAAATTGGTTAAGTTTTTGAAGTACTTTATACAAACCTATCACACCATTGAAGCTAATCACATTTACCAAAAAAGGAATTTATTGTCCACAGGGAAAATTCTATATTGATCCCTGGAGGCCTGTGGATATGGCTATTATTACACACGGACATGCCGATCATGCCCGCTGGGGAATGAAAAAATACCTTTGTCATCATTTTACAAAACCTATTTTATACCAAAGAATTGGAGTGGATATTGAGTGCCAGAGTGTAGAATATGGAGAAAAGATCAATATGAATGGTGTTCAGGTTTCATTACATCCTGCCGGACATATCATTGGTTCTGCCCAGATACGATTAGAATATAAAGGATTTGTAACGGTCATTTCAGGGGATTATAAAGTGCAGGATGATCATCTCAGTACACCTTTTGAATTGGTAAGGTGCAATGAATTTGTTACAGAAAGTACTTTTGGATTACCCATTTATAATTGGCTGGAAGTAGATGATCTTAATAAAAAACTTCAGAATTGGGTATTAAAGAATCAGGAAAACAATAAAACTTCTGTGTTTATCGGATATTCGCTTGGGAAAGCTCAGCGAATTATGAAGGCCGTGGAGGGGTTAAGCAAAATATATGTTCACTACTCCATCGGAAAGCTTAATGAGGCTTTTGAAGCTGTAGGAATTGATCTTCCGGAATATACGATTGCTGATTTCAGGGAGCATCCGAAAGAGACAGAACATCAAATTGTTATTGTTCCCCCCGCTTTACTCGACAGTAATGTGATCAAAAAAATTCCTGATCCGGCCACAGCAATATGCTCCGGATGGATGCAGGTTCGGGGAGCAAGGCGATGGCGAAGTGCAGATGCAGGATTTGCTATGAGCGATCATGCTGATTGGAAGGGGTTATTGCAAACTGTAAAAGCAACAGAAGCAGAACTTGTGCATGTTACTCATGGGCAGACAGAAGTCTTTTCAAAGTATCTGAATGAAATCGGAATCAAGGCAGATGTAATAGAAACCCTGTTTGGAGAGGATGAAGAAGTATCAGAAAAAGAAACCATCGAAAATCCGGAATCATGAGACATTTTGCAGATCTTATCAATGCCTTGGAAACAACCAATAAGACCAATGCTAAAATAGATGCTATTATGGATTATCTGGAGCGTGCTCCGGATGATGACAAAGTCTGGTTTATTGCTTTGTTTACAGGAAAAAGACCTAAACGAAATGTCAATACCAATTTGATGAAAGAATGGGCACTGGAGCTTACAGGACTTCCCTACTGGCTTTTTCAGGAAAGCTATTCTTCGGTTGGAGATCTTGGCGAAACATTGTCATTAATTCTTCCGCCACCACAAGAGAAAATAGAACAGAGCCTCTCCCAATGGATGAACGATATTGTTGATTTAAAAGATAAAAAAGAATCAGAAAAGAAAGCATTTGTCCTCCATTCCTGGAATGGTTTGGATTATACGGAACGACTGATCTTCAATAAATTAATTGGCGGAAGTTTTAGGATCGGAGTTTCAGCTAAAACGCTGATTAATGCCTTGACCAAGTTCTCCGGACAGGAAGCAAGTGCATTGATGCACAGTTTAATGGGGAAATGGATGCCTGATGAAGTCTCCTTCGAAGAATTAATCTCTGCAGAGAATGTAAATCCTGATAATTCTAAACCCTATCCTTTCTGTTTAGCCTATCCTCTGGAAAAAAATCTTGATGAATTGGGACAGCCTGATGAATGGCTTGTAGAATATAAGTGGGATGGCATACGAGGACAGATTATCAGAAGAAACGATGAAGTTTTTATCTGGTCAAGAGGTGAAGAACTCATTACGGAACAATTTCCTGAGATCACAGAAGCAGTAAAAGCCATGAAAGGGAATTTTGTTTTAGATGGAGAAATACTTGCGGTAAAGGATGGTAATGTTTTAAATTTTAATGAATTACAAAAAAGATTAAATAGAAAAACTTTAACTAAAAAAATGCTTACAGAAATTCCGATAGAAGTATTTGCCTATGATCTATTGGAACTTGAGAATACTGATTTGAGGGAAAAACCGGTTTCAGCCAGAAGAGCGATGCTGGAGGAATTATTATTAAATGAAAATCCTCAAAACATTAAAATTTCTCAAAATATACATTTTGAAAAATGGCAAGAACTGAACGAGATCCGGGACAATTCAAGAGCTATAAACAGCGAAGGATTGATGCTTAAACAACAAAACTCCCCTTATCATTCCGGCAGAAAAAAAGGCGACTGGTGGAAATGGAAGATCAATCCTTTTACCATTGATGCAGTATTGATTTATGCTCAGAAAGGAAGTGGCAGACGAAGTGCTTACTATACAGATTATACATTTGCTGTAAAAAATGAAGATAAGCTGGTGACCATTGCCAAAGCCTATTCAGGATTAACAGATAAAGAAATCATGGAGGTAAGCAAGTTTGTGAATAAAAATGCCATTGAAAAATTTGGCCCTGTACGAACGGTAAAAGCAGAGCTTGTTTTTGAGATTGCCTTTGAAGGGATTGGGTTCAGTAACCGTCATAAAAGCGGGGTTGCCCTTCGATTTCCAAGAATTGTAAGATGGCGGAAAGATAAAACAGTAGACGAGATTGATACCCTGGAAGAAATTAAAAAATTAATACAATAAACATGGCAGCCTTTGAACATACCAACGGATTTACCATCATTCAGCAATGGATGAAGGATAAAGGCATTGCTCCTTTTAAATTTCAGATGGATACATGGAAGAAATTTGGAAGCGGATATAGTGGTATGGTAGTAGCGCCTACAGGATTCGGAAAAACTTTTTCTGTTTTTTTAGCATTGATCTCAGACTTTTTAAACCATCCTGAAAACTATAAAAAAGGATTAAAAATGATCTGGGTCACCCCACTCCGTTCATTGTCTAAAGATATTGCCAAGGCAATGCAGGAAGCCATGGATGAAATTGGCATTGATTGGGTGGTTGGGGTAAGAAACGGAGACACAGATCCTAAAATAAGACAACAACAGGTCAGAAAGATACCTGAAATCTTGGTGGTAACTCCTGAAAGTTTACATCTTTTACTGGCTCAGAAAAATCATGAAATCTTCTTCAAGGATATGAAATGTGTTGTGATAGATGAATGGCATGAATTGTTAGGTTCAAAACGCGGTGTCATGGTAGAACTGGGAATATCACAGCTTAGGAAATACGTTCCAAAACTTCAGATTTGGGGAATTACAGCCACCATTGGAAACCTGGATGAAGCCATGGATGTTTTGATACCTTATGACATTAAGAAAACAAAAATCACAGCGAAAGAACATAAAAAGATTGATATTATTCCCGTATTTCCTGATGAAGTGGAAATACTACCCTGGGCAGGCCATCTAGGCCATAAGCTTGCAGATAAAGTAGTTCCCATCATCCTTGAATCGAAATCTACCATTGTTTTTACCAATACCCGAAGTCAGAGTGAAATGTGGTATCAACTGCTTTTAGATGCCTATCCTGATTTTGCAGGGCAAATTGCTATTCACCACAGTTCTATTGATGCCCATCTGAGAATCTGGATTGAAGAAAATCTAAGTTCCGGAAAATTAAAAGCTGTTGTTTCCACTTCATCATTAGACCTGGGAATAGATTTCAAACCTGTTGATACAGTGATTCAAATCGGTTCTGCAAAAGGAGTGGCTAGATTTCTTCAAAGAGCGGGCCGTAGTGGGCACTCTCCTTTCGAAACATCCAAGATTTATTGTGTTCCCACCCACTCTTTAGAATTAATAGAGGTTTCTGCTTTAAAAGAAGCCGTAAAGCAAAAAGTAGTGGAGCCAAGAGAGCCTCAAGTACTGTGTTTTGATGTTTTGATTCAATTCCTCATGACTCTGGCCGTTGGAAATGGCTTTTATCCTGATGAAACTTATGAAAGAATTAAAAAAGTATATGCTTTTCAGGAAATCATGGATGAAGAATGGAAAAGTATTCTTGAGTTTTTGACCATTGGCGGCAGTGTTTTAAAAAACTATGAGGAATTTCATAAAATCGTCATCATGGAAGATGGCTTGTATAAAGTAACTTCCCGAAAAATTGCTATGCTTCACCGAATGAATATGGGCGTGATTGTAAGCGATGCCATGCTCAAAGTAAAATTTATTTCCGGTGGTTATGTGGGAATGATTGAAGAATATTTTATTTCCAAACTTAAAAAAGAAGAAAGATTTATTCTGGCTGGTCGAACGTTGGAAGTTGCTATGATTAAGGATATGACCGTCTATGTAAGAGCTGCAAAGGGAAAAGCCCTGGTTCCAAGTTATCTTGGTGGAAGATTGCCATTAAGTTCCAATCTGGGTCATTTTTTAAGAGAAAAACTTTCGCATGCCTTAAGCCCAAAGGCTTCAGAAAAAGAACTTAAATTTCTGCATCCGCTATTGATTAATCAAGAAGAGAATTCTCACATTCCGCAGGAAAATGAATTTCTGGTGGAAATGATCAAAAACCGCGAAGGCTATCATTTATTTATGTATCCTTTTGAAGGCCGTCTGGTACATGAAGTAATGGCCGCGTTAATTGCCTTTCGGATATCAAAACTGGCCCCTATTTCCTTTTCAATGGCAATGAACGACTATGGATTTGAGCTGTTCAGCGATAAGGAGATTCCGTTGAATGAAGAAAATTTACAGCAGATATTAACCCGGGATAACCTGATGAATGATGTGATTGCCAGCATCAATTCTGCAGAAATGGCAAGGCGGAAATTCAGGGATATTGCAGTGATCTCCGGAATGGTGATTCAAAATTATGTCGGTCAGCAACGCTCCAATAAATCGTTGCAAAGTTCAGCCGGGCTCATTTTTAAAGTTTTGGAAGATCATGATTCTCACCACTTTTTAATCAAACAGGCCTATACAGAAGTCTTTAATATGCAGCTTCAGGAACAACGGCTCGTCGAAGCTTTTAAAAGGATTGAAAAATCTAAGGTTATTTTAAAACATTCCCGGTCTTTTACGCCTTTAAGCTTTCCTATTAAGGTAGACAGTTTGAGGCAGACTCTTTCCAGTGAAGGATTGGATGCAAGAATTAAAAGAATGCTGAAACTTTCCAATGTAGCAGATATTTGATATCAGTATTTACTCATAATTTAATCGTATTGTTAGCCTAATATTCTGACAGAATTTTCTTGATAAGTTTAAATATTCGCCGTACCTTAGAGTATAGCTTCCAGGAAGCTAAAATAAAAAATACACAATGGCAAAATTGTTTTTAGTCCGTCACGGACAGTCCCTCTGGAATCTTGAAAACAGATTTACCGGATGGCAGGATATCGATATTACAGAAACAGGAATTGAAGAAGCAAAAAATGCGGGAATTGCCTTAAAAAAGGAAAAAATAGACATTGCCTTTACTTCAGTTTTGCTAAGAGCTAAGCATACCCTTACCATCATTCTTGATGAAATTGGAAAACCCAATATTCCTATTGTCATGGATAAAGCCTTGAATGAGCGCTCTTATGGAAACCTGGAAGGCCTTAATAAAGCAGAAACTGCCCTGAAATATGGAGAAGAACAGGTTCATACCTGGCGCAGATCTTTTGATGTAGTTCCACCTGGTGGAGAAAGCCTTAAAGATACTTATAACAGGGTAATCCCGTATTTTGAAAAAGAAATTACTCCCTTGTTGAAGAAAGGAGAAAATGTATTGATTGTGGCTCATGGAAACAGCCTTCGTGCCCTTATCATGTACCTGGAACATTTATCTCCTGAAGAAATCCTGGAAAGAGAAATTGCAACAGGAGTTCCAGTCACTTATATTTTTGATGAAAAATTTCATGTAAGCAGAAGAGAGAATAATTATTATTAAAACAATCTTTTGTAAGAAAACTTAAACTTTACCCAAAAATCTTTACCTAATTCACTGTGTATATTATTACTAAAGAAATTACCATTCAAAATGAAGTTTTTACGCTGACAAACCAGCGTGCACTGTTTCTGAAAAAGAAAAAGCTGTAATACTTTCTGATCTTCATATCGGAAAAACTGCTCATTTCCGAAAAAATGGCATCGCAATCGCTAATCATATCATGAAAAGTGACCTTGAAAGGCTGTCTGCATTAATTGAGTATTTTCAGCCAGAAAAATTGATTGTAGTGGGGGATCTGCTTCATGCCGGTGACAATTCTGATGTGGATGAGTTTTGCCAATGGAGAAATCAATATCCTGATTTGAAGTTTTATCTTATTGAGGGAAATCACGACCGTATTTCAGAGCCTTTGGAGAAAAAGCTTTGTCTTGATTTTAAAGCATTTTTATTGGAGCTGGGAGCCTTTACGCTGATCCATGATTTTGATAAAGAGAAATCAGGTTTTCAGATCACCGGCCATATTCATCCCGGAATTGTTTTAAATTCTGCGGTGAAAAGCATAAGACTTCCCTGTTTTGCATTAAGTGAAAACCAGTTGTTACTTCCCGCCTTTAGTGAATTTACAGGTCTGGACACCAAAAACCTTCCTAAGAAAAGTAAGTTTTTGTGTTTACAAGTGATGGAATTTATGAGGTTTGAGGTTTTTATTTTAGAATTAAAAACCTCAAATACATAGTAGAATATCACCTGTTAATTAGTATTTTTACACTTTAATCAAAACAATTACAATGAAAAAACTAATTATTTTAGCGGCAAGTGCTGCTATCGTATTTACACTTAATTCCTGCACTTCTGAAAGAGATGAAGATGTTACTCCAAAAAACGATGCGAATTTCAGTAAACAAGGGCTAAAAATAGAATCATCTACTTCTAAAATTACGCCACCCATCCAAGGTGATAATCCAGACGAAACCATTGATCCAACAAAACCAGACAGACCTAGATAATAGAATCATATCATTAGCTTAGTCAAATCAACTTGTTGATTTTTTTCTCTTTGCTTTCTTAAAAATAAAGCAGCATAATTATAAAACCTTGCGTCAAATTAAAAAATACAAGGGCAGACCCATAATCTGCCCTTATATTTTTGATCATTCATTATCCTTCTATTATACAAATTACCTCTGCATAAGTATAGGTTAATTGTCTTTCTCATCCAGCCATACCACTTTTTGTACAGAAGAATGTTCTTTCCCTATAATATCTCTGTAAAGTTCCGGCCTTCTTGCTTTTAAATACCGGTATCCACCAGCCTGCGTAAGCTTTTCAGAAATAATAACAGCAGATGTAAAGCTGTCTTCAAATGACTGGCATTCTGCAATAACATCCCCAAAAGGGTCTATAATCATAGAACATCCATTTTTAAGCTGGTCATCATCCATTCCAATAGGATTTGAGAAAATGATATACGCTGCATTGTCATAAGCCCTGGCAGGAAGCCATTTCATCAGCCAGTCTCTTCCTTTCATTCCGTTAAATTCAAGTCGTAAAGAAGTAGGATCTTCTAGCCTGTTTTCCCAAAGCTGAGGATCTACAAAACCTGCTCCAGGTCTTGTGGAAGGTGTACACATCGTAACATGAGGCATGAAAATAATATCTGCACCAAGCAATTTGGTCGCCCTTACATTTTCAATAATATTATTGTCGTAGCAAATCAGAATACCACATTTCCAACCTTGAATTTCAAATACACAATATTCATTACCTGGAGTAAGATGGGGATTGATGAAGGGATGCAATTTTCTGTATTTGGCTTTCAATCCTGTATGATCTACACATACATAGGCTTTGAAGAGGTTGTTATTTTCATCCTTTTCAAAAAGTCCTGCCAGAATAACGATATTGTATTGCTCAGCAATTTGTTGCAGTCTTTTAATGCTTTCTCCATCAGGAATAAGTTCAGCAATATCCAGCAACTGATCCTTGGACAGGTTTCTGGCAAAAGTATATCCTGTAATAGAACATTCGTGAAAAGCAATCACATCAGAACCTTCAATAGAAGCTTTTTGAGCCAGTTTTTCTATAATACCCAGATTGTATTCCTTGTCGCCGCTTTTATTTTCAAATTGTGCCGTTGAAATTTTAATATTCATTGTTTTTTTCAGCAAATCTATGGCAGCCTGCTAAAGGAAAATTGTATAAATCCGACATGAGGATTACAGCTCAATAAAGTTAACGGCCATTTTATTTTCCGTGTTGGCATATTGTCTGGGAGTAAGTCCTACATTCTTTCTGAACTCCCGAATCAGGTGAGATTGATCGGAATAACCTGCATGATAGGAAAGCAAGGTCATATTTTGACCTTTATTCTCCTGTTTCATAAGACTTAAAAAATAATGAAGCCGGATAATATTGCTGTATGTTTTAGGAGAAATACCCATATAGCTTTCAAACTTCCTTTCCAGGTGGCGTTCAGAATATCCTGTAAATTTTTCCAGATCCTTAGAGAGTACGGTACCTCTATTCTGAAGGATATACTGTTGAACTGCTGCTATAAATTGGTACTCGGTGTCAATTTTTTCAGATAGAAATTTCGTAAAAAATAGATTCAGATCATGCATGATTACCAAAGGATCTGTTTTATAAAAAAGCTTCTCATGAAACGGCTGCAACGCATCTTTCAATACATCTTCAACAGAAACAATCTGATTTTTAGCCTCTTTTGCAGAGGTCTTCAGAAGAATATTTAAAAAGTAAGGCTGAAAAATAACTGCAATAAATGAGAATGTATCTTTTGAATAAAAATCTTTATAAGTATTTAAAGTTCCATAAAAAAAAAAAAAAAGGCATTTGCTCCCCGGAAAGATGAGAGTATAAACGCATATTAGCAGATAAAATTAACCCGGTACTGCCATCAGTAAATAATCTGACGTTCTTGATATCCTTTTCATTGTTTTCCAAAAAGATATAATGCCGGATAAAGGGTGCCAGATGTTTTGGCGGTGAAATCTGCATAGTCAAATGTACATAAATTTTTCCCACAGATAGCTCATAATTCCATAATTAATGCTGTTTGCTGTAAACTTATTTACAGAATATTTGCGGTGATAAAAAGAGATCAACCTTTTGTAAATTTAACAAAATATAATTTGCATATATCTTAGAATACACGAATTATTTTTTATTTGTGCATTCGTGGTAATTAAAATAAGTGTACACTTTAATAAATAGTTTCAGTAGTTTTTTATTATTCTTATTCTCTCTTAAAAAATCATAATGATTCAAATAAGCAGCATTCAATTTCATTGAAGATGAAATCCTTGCACCTAAATAAGCATCATCATAGGAAAACCCATTTGCGTCCTTGCGTTTTCCAACAAATCACATAAAAATTTAAACCGAGGTACCACGTTTTCCACCTATTTGGTCAGGTATTTGAATATTTCAATAAAATTAATTCTAGCTTCTGTAGAATTATTACGATTCAACCAATCATTTAAATATAATATTATGTCTACACAAAATCTTACCCATCTCGAAGCGATCAAAAAGATCAAAGAACTGTCAGAAAATGCAAAAATATGTATGTTCTGTACAGAATTGGAAACAGTACCTGTCAACTCGAGGCCTATGACTTTACAAGAGACAGATGACAGCGGAAACCTTTGGTTTATCAGCAGTGGAACCAGCAATAAAAATTTTGAAATAAAAGAAGACCGGAGAGTCCAGCTGTTTTTCATGAATAATAATAACTCTCAATATCTGTCTGTATATGGAAAAGCTTCTGTTTATAAAGATAAGACCACTATAAGAAGAAAAATGGTCTCCCCTTGCAAAAGCCTGGTTTGACGGAAAAGATGATCCCAATGTTACGATTATCCGTGTAGAGCCTAAAGAAACTTATTATTGGGACACCAAAGCTGGAAAACTAGTCAGTCTCTTTAGCTTTGTTGCATCAGCAATAACAGGCCATAAAACGAATAATGCTGACGGTGTTGAAGGCAATGCTATCATTTAAAAATGTAAAAAACGGCTCAAGAAATTGAGCCGTTGATACAAGATTAATAATACTAATTTTTCACATCCTCTATAGATGCTCCAAAGTTAATATGAAGAACATTCCCGCTAGGCGTTACTAAAGCAGGTACAGACTTTACCCCTGCCTTTTCAGCATCTTCAATTTTATTTTTTTCATTACCCAGATGGATAATTTCAATATTTTGCAACCCTATAAGGCCGATAATATCATGTTCTGCACTGATGCATACAGGACATCCTGCATGATAAAAAATGGACTTTTTCATAAGATGGTATTAATTAATAAGAGTTTGAATAATATTTCTTAATTCTTCAGTTTCTTTTTCATGCAATGGTTTTAAAGGACTTCTCAAATTTCCACCATCTTCACCCAGAATATTCAGCCCTGATTTCACAGCTCTTGGTAGTCCTTTATTGACAATGAATTTTAAAAGATCAAACTGTCGATAGAAAATAGTTTTTGCTTTCTCTAAATTCCCTTTTTCAACCGCATTGTAAAGACTGATAGTAAGTTCAGGAATAAGATTAGGTGCAGCCGTACACCAGCCTCTTGCCCCAGCAGAAAATGCAGCCAAAGCTAAAGGGTTTGAGCCGTTATAAAAAGCGACTTCTTCTCCCAGTTCTCTTCTCAGATAATGCATTCTCTGAATATCTCCTGTACTTTCTTTAATCATGGTTACATTAGGAATTTCAAGCAGCCTTTTTAAGAGAGACGGTGACATATCTACTCCACTTGTTGCCGGATTATTGTAAGCCATAATTGGAATAGAAATTTTACGTGCTACAGCATCATAATGCGACACAATTTCGTCATCTGTTAGTTTCCAGTAGCTCATCGGAATGATCATTACGGCATCTGCTCCTGCTTTCTCTGCAAATTGAGCATGATGAATCGTTTTCTCTGTGGTAAGATTGGAAACCCCTACAAGAGTTGGGATTCTTCCCTTTACTTGTTTTAATGTGGCTTCTGTAACTTCTTCCTTTTCTTCATCAGACAGATAAGGCATTACCCCTGTACTTCCCAAGGGAGCAATACCATGACTTCCAGAAGTGATTAGCCTTTCTACCAGGTGCTTGAAAAGAGGGATGTCTACTTTTTCATTTTCATCAAAAGGTGTTATGGGATAGGATATAATCCCTTTAAATGGTACATTTTTCATGTTTTGTTGGTTTAAAAATTTAGAATAATTTTTAGCAAAAATTTTTAACCATTAAGAGATATTTAATTTGAAGTAAAATTTCACTTTGAAAAAGAAAATCATATCCATGATCAATAAAATCAGTAGAAGTGGTCTCTTAATGGTTTAAATCATGGTATTAAAGATCCCTGCCTTCTTCTTCTCTCAGGGCTACACCCAGATTCTGTAATTGAGGAGCATTTTCGCAGGCTATATATTTGGCTGATTCTGTATCGCTCAGATTTTGGTGCTTATGCCATGCCCATGATGGAATATAAACGGCATCACCAGCTTCCCAATATACTCTTTCGTCCTCTACTTCTGTCCAGCCTTTTCCTTCAATGACAAATAATACAGTTTCATAAGTATGACGGTGTCTGTTCGTTTGTTGTCCGGGAGTTAATCCTCCAATGGTCATACTTACATTTTTACTCGGAAGATCTACAAAGAAAACAGGGTGTTTCCTTTCTGTTGAAAACTGATTATGTTCTCCTGCATTTTCTACATTTTTATGAATTAAGTGGCTTGGCTTTACATACTTTGGTCTTGCAAATGTTTCGTGAAAGTCTTTTGAACTGAATTGTTTCTTGTCCATAATGTTTTAAATTTTAAAGTTTTGTGCTTTATTGCATGACAAAATTATTCTATATTTGGACTGTTTAACTGATTCAGTTTTTATATAAATAGATAGTCCAGATGATTCGACCTTGGAAATTAGAATTTGAAATTGATAAAAAGCTTGATAAAGCGGTGTATTTACAAATAGCAGATACCCTTATTGCAGATATCCGCTCAGGCAGATTAAAGGCCGGAGATGCACTGCCCGGCAGCCGGAATCTGGCTGCGATGTTGAAAATCAACAGAAATACAGTGGTTGAAGCCTATCAGGTATTACTTAACGAAGAATGGGTGATTTCTAAAGAAAGAAAAGGAATTTTTGTTTCAGATCAATTGTCTGTCTTACACGAAAAAAGAATGGATAAGAAGTCCGATTCTTCCATCTATCCCATGGCCAATCAGGGAATAATAATTAATTTCGATGATGGTCATCCGGACAGTAAAATAGCTCCCGTAACTGAATTGGCAAGAGCCTACCGGCAGATTTTCGGAATTAAAGCAAAATGGCAGATGATGGGATATGGAGATGAACATGGGGATATCGAATTCCGAAGGATGATTTCTCAGATGTTGAACCATCAACGCGGGATGCAGATTCATGAACAGGAAATATCCATTACAAGAGGCAGTCAGATGGCTATGTTTCTGACAGCTCAAAGCCTTTTTACTTCCGGAGATTATGTTATTGTAGAAGACCCCGGTTACCAGCCAGCTTGGCAGGCTTTTGAATATGCAGGAGCTCAGCTTCTTCCTGTTTCTGTAGATGAAGAAGGAATCAATGTAAAGCATATTGAAAAACTTCTGGCAGAGCATAAAAATATCAAAGCAATATATGTAACCCCTCATCGGCAGTACCCAACAATGGTTACATTAAGTTTATCACGAAGATTAAAATTAATAGAACTCGCTAATCAACATAATATTACAATCATTGAAGATGATTATGATAATGAGTTCCATTTTGGGTACCGCCCTATTCTACCCATTTCCAGTTTTCCTGAACTTAATCATTATGTTTATATCGGGACATTAAGTAAAGTGGTGGCTCCGGCATTAAGAATTGGATATCTGGCTACTAAAAACCAGGATTTATTACAAAAGATCGGGAATTTAAGAAAGATTATTGATGTGCATGGAGATGTTATCATGGAGCAGGCTGTTTTACAGTTAATCAAAGAAGGAGCGGTAAAAAAGCACATCAGAAAAGCAACGGCCCATTATAAACACAAAAGGGATTTTGTATATAACCTTTTGAATAAGTATCTGAAGGAGGTTGCCCATTTTACCTTACCTGAAGGAGGACTGGCTTTCTGGATTGTTCCAAAAACAGCATTGGATTGGGATAAGGTAACCTCTGCATTATTAGAGAAAAACATTAAAATTATTCACCCGAAACAATATAGTAGAAACTCTGTCAATGGTTTCAGGCTAAGTTATGGCTCCGTTTCAGAGGAGCAATTGAAACAAAGTATACAGATCATTGCAGAAGTTTTTAAACAGCTTTCTTAATAAAAAGTTCTCGCAGATTCCGCAAATAACGCCAATTTTTCTGCCTGCTGTATAACTATAATTATTTCCCCATCATTATGTATTCTCATCCGTAATAATCTTTTTGGAGAAAACCAGTAAGATCAGGGAGACATAAAAACAAATAGCGCAAACCTTTATCGGTTTGCGCTATCATTTTATAAGCTATTATTCAAAATCATCCGCGAAATCTGTGTGATCTGCGAGAGACCAAAAAAATTCCCACAGATAAAACAATATGTATAGAATTATCTGCCAGAAAATAACTACTCTACTTCAAAAACTGCCTGAATTTCAACCGAAGAATTCACAGGGATAGAAGATGCTCCAAATGTAGCTCTTGCATGTTTTCCTTTTTCCCCGAAAACCTCAGCAGTAAGATCGGAAGCTATGTTCATCAGATCTGCATGTTTGGTATAATCATCTTTTGTATTGAAAATTCCGGTAAGCTGTACACATTGTTTTACTCTGCCCAGATCTCCGCCAACTGCTTCATTCAGAACTGAAATAACATTCAGCATCGTAACTTTGGTGGCGTCCTTTACCTGTTGTTCATTAACATCTACACCTAATTTTCCGGGATTAAAGATCTTTCCATCTTTCAAGGCAACCTGATTGATGAAAACAAGATTTCCAGAACGTACAAATGGCTGATAATTTCCTGCCGGTTTAGGAACCTGTGGAAGAACGATATTTTTTTGCCTTAAAACTTCATTAAAATTTTGGTGGTTTTCAACGATGGAAACCGTTTTTTCGGGGCGGATATCTTTCAAAGCCAATGATACTTTGGCAAAATTTCTGCCCTGAAGTTCAGCCAGTGTTCTTTCTCCTTTTGTAGGGCGTTCAACATCCTTTAGAGAAGCCATAGTCGTAATTCCCAGGACTGAATTTCCTTGTGGAATAGCTTTGTTAAGCACTTCAGTACCACGAATTCCATTGGGTACCATAATCATTCCGTGTACAGCAAGACTGTTCCAGAATGCCTGAAGAGCCAATTCTTTTCCTGCACCGCTACCTGCAGACATAAAAACAGTTGCAGGAACTCCTTCCAATGCATGATTAGTCCAAAGCTGAACGGTTTTAGATAAAAACTCGCTCATTCCGGTACTGATATTTCCGAAATAAACCGGGGATCCGAAAGCAATTCCATCATAGCTGGTAAGTTCATCTACCGTTGCAACAGGGATGTTTTTAAGGTTGGAATTCTGGGATGGTTTTACCAGTTTGATATAAGAAGTGGCATTGTTTTCACTCTCAATACCTTTGGCTATTTCTTTGGCCAATTCATATGTCCCGCCATTGTCTGAATGGATAAGAACCAATATTTTAGCTTTATTCTGTGCCATAATTTGTGTGGTGTTAAATAGTAAAATTAAAATAAAAAAAGAACATATTTTTTTCATTCTGAACAGGGTATAAATTAATAGTACAAAATTAATATTGGCGTTTTTATTAAATTTGCCAAAAAATATATACAAAACGACAATATGAAATGTGGATTGATTGAAAAAACACAAAGCCAGTTTGTAGATGCCATTGAAAAAGAAGCTTATGTCTGGTGTGAAAAAGATTGGAAACATGATGATTATGAGCATGTTCACAACCGTGCTCAACTGACTTTTGTGGAAGATGGTTATCAGTATTTTCATATTGACCAGAAAATTTATCTGGTTCCACAGCATCATGTGATCTGGGTTCCTTCCGGAAAAGGGCATAAAATCACTTCTGAAGCAAAAACAGTTAACCTGATGGTCTTTTTATTTAAATCTGTATTTGAAGACGATTTTTATCAGAATGTCCATGTTTTTACCGTTCCTCCTGTTTTGAAAGAAATGCTGCTGTATGCTTCAAAATGGAATCAATCTCTGGATGAAAACGAAGAACAGGATATTTTTTTTAAAGCTATTTTAAAAAGTCTTCCTAACTTCTGCAAAGAAAGCAATGGTTTGGAAATTCCTATTCCAAAAGATACAAGACTGATTCCTGTCTGCAATGACATCAATGCGAATTTTAAATATAACCTGGATATTGATTCCCTGGCAGACAAAGCACAAATGTCAGTACGAAGCCTTCAGCGTATTTTTAAAAATGAAACCGGAATTACCTTACAGAAATACCTGCAACTGACCAGAATATTGAAAAGTATTGAACTGATTGATACAAAACAATATACTCTAAGCGAAGTAGCTTATAAAGTAGGTTACCAAAGTTTATCGGCCTTTACCTCATCGTATTTTGCCGTGATGAAAGCAAAACCCAAGGTATATAAACATTAAAAGACTTCTTTATTAAGGCCAGTTTATATTATTTTAAAATTAAAAGCCTGTTGAGTTCACTTTTAAAGCAGCCCAAAATAAATTCTGTATAGTAAAGTTGGGCATTCAGAGCCTGAGTTTTGGGATGCAGCTCCAGTTTTTTAGTAAGAATAATCTCTCCTTTGTATGAAAATGCGAAATAAGAAAAGATTTTATAAGACGAATTACGGATCGGGGTGCAATAGCCTGTTGTAGAAATAGACCAATCGGACTCAAAAAGATCGGCAACCTGTAACGCCATCTCTTTTGCAACATTTTCCGATACACAATCAGATTCTTCTGCTTCTTTTTTGTCCACTTTTAATAATCTTACTTTTTCCTGTAAAGTATAAGCTGTTATTCCGCCTTTGTACGTTAAAGAAGCGTTGGGCATCTGAGAAAAAGCTAATTGCAGGCATCCAGATGTTACACTTTCCGCAATAGAGATCGTTTCATTAGCAGCCATCAGGCAATGACTTATATATTCGAGAAGAGTTTTTTGAAATTCCATAGCATTCTAATTTTGGAAAGTATTAATTAATAATTTGTACACACTTGAATAGCATCAAATACTATTGGCTATCCTTACCTATTATCTTTATTAAAGGTCTTTTTATCGTGGAAGAACAGAAAAATTACTGCTTTATTAATGAGATATTATATGATGCGAAGGATGTTCTTATGGCCATTAAATTAAAAAAGCAGTAAATTATTCTTTATTATTCTCCAGAATATTGATCTTTCATATTCATGAAATCTGTCTGTGATTTCAATCTGAATAAAAAAGACGAAAAGATTGTTCTATAAATTAATAGATTAAATGTACGCCAGAATAATTCTCTTTTTTATGACCTAAATCATATTTGAAAATATCAGTATAAAATTTTCCGGTCTTTGAATATGATATTTCCTTCTTTCTTTACTTTTTTAAAAGTACGGATTACCGTTTCTACAGGCAATCCCGTAAGATTAGCAATCTCTTGTCTTGTAAATACTATTTGTAAAACAATGGCAGCAGTCTCCGTCATAATAACTTTTTAGAGCCCCTTTAAGCACAATATTGGATTTTGAGAAGACATGCTCTGCATCATCACAAACTTATAATAAACCTGTTGATAGAAGCAGGTATTCATTTACAGAGAATAGAATGTTTTCGTCAATAACCATAACAATAGCTTTTTAATGTTGTTTTTTTCTTTTATTCTTCAGTAGGGATTGATAAATAAATACATGCAAAAATAAAACCTTAATTATTTTTTATAATGTTAAATAAAGTTAAAAATGTTATATAATTTTTAAATAATAGGTGTTATTTATTATCACTTACGTGTTAATTGCTGTTATTTTTATTAAATCGATATATTTTAATATAAATAAAACCCTTCTTCATATATAATGAAAAAGGGCTTTAAATCTATAATGGTGAGTTTATCTTTTGTAATCTATTTCTTGATTATTTCGCAAATTTCTTGGTTCCGGCAACGCAGAGAATAACTCCAACTGTAATCCCCAACATTCCTATACTTACCTGCTCATGAAGAAGATATGCCGCTAAAGCAAGCCCAAAAAATGGTTGTAACAGCTGAAGTTGGCCTACCGTAGTAATTCCACCCTGTGCCAGTCCTTTGTACCAGAATATAAACCCAATAAACATACTGAACAGCGATATATAGCCTAATCCAAACCAACCCTTAAAGCTTATCGTTTCGATATTGGATGGGAAATAAATGAAAAATAAAGGAAGCATCACCGGCAAAGAGATAACAAGAGCCCAGGAAATTACCTGCCATCCGCCTAATGTTTTAGAAAGTTTAGCTCCTTCTGCATATCCCATTCCACACAAGATGATCGCCAAAAGCATAAGAATATCGCCAACTGGGGAAGCTGAAATTCCTTGAGAGAAAGCATAACCAATCACTAAAAGGCTTCCAATCACAGAAAAGATCCAGAATACAGGATGTGGCTTTTCTCCACCTCTGAAAACTCCAAAAATAGCGGTAGCTAGAGGCAGCATTCCTAAAAATACAATGGAATGAGCTGAAGTAAGATATTGTAATGCCAATGAAGAAAGCAAAGGAAATCCTATGACACAACCTATAGCAACCAGAACCAGAGAAAATAACTGATTTTTTGCCGGGCGTTTTTCTTTATAAATCAATAAAACGGAAAGGGCAAGAATTCCGGCAATCACTGCACGGGCAATTGTAGCAAATATAGGGCTCATTTCCAGCACCGCAAGTTTGGTAGCCGGCATAGAACCACTAAAAAGTAATACGCCTATAAAACCATTGATCCAACCGCTTACAGCCTGGTCTTTTGAAATAGTATCTGTCATCATTTTGATAAGTTTTAATTAGTAAGGCAAAATTAAAAAGGATATTTTGACAAACACAGTATCAGTTTTGTATATTTGTATGAGCACAGTTAATACAATGAGTAAAGAATTTTTATATACAGAAATTGCAGATGGTATTGCTTCTCAGATCAGAAGCGGAGTATTAAAGGCTGGAGATAAGCTTCCGTCAGTAAGAATGTTATGTGGTGAGCATCAGGTAAGTATGAACACTGCGAAACGTGTTTTTCTTGAACTGGAATCATTATCTCTTATTGAATCTAAGCCCCAATCGGGTTATTTTGTAAGCAAGTTAATGTCTGTAAAGCTTCCATTACCTGAAGTGAGCCGCCCTTCTTTGATTGCCAATAATGATGAACCTGATGAGTTGATCAGTAAGGTGTATGAAAACATGGGTAAAAAAGATATCACTTTCTTTTCCATTGAATTCCATCCGGAGATCTTCTTCCTCAGGCTAAACTGAAAAAAGAGATTGTACATGCCATAAGAGAATTAAAAGAAGGCGGAACCGAATATGAAGAGTTGCAGGGAAATCTGAAACTGAGAAGAATGATTGCTGTACGCTCTTTACAATGGAGCGGAAATCTGCATGAAAATGATCTGGTTACCACAAACGGAGGCATGAATGCATTATCTTTCTGTTTGATGGCTTTAGGAAAGCCAGGAGATACCATTGCTATTGAAAGCCCTTGCTATCCGGGAATCCTTCAATTAGCCAACGGTTTAGGACTTAAAGTTCTTGAGTTACCTACTCACCCTACGACCGGAATAGAAATTGAAGCTTTCAAAAAACTGATCCCAAAGATTAATCTGTGTCTGTTGATTCCTAATTTCAATTCCCCTCTGGGAAGCTGTATGCCGGATGAAAATAAGAAAGAAATTGTAAAGATCCTTTCAGAGAATAATATTCCTCTGATTGAGGATGATGTGTATGGGGACCTTTATTTTGGCTCTACCCGACCAAAATGCTGTAAATCTTTTGATAAGGATGGAAATGTACTGTATTGCAGTTCTATTTCAAAAACATTGGCCCCGGGATACCGTGTAGGTTGGATTGCGCCGGGAAAATATAAAGACAAGATCTTAAAGCTTAAACTTTTGCATTCTACATCCTCTATTTCCATTGTGAATGAGGCTGTTGCCAGTTTTATGAAGTCCGGAAGGTATGAAAAGCATCTTCAGCAGCTTAGAAAAACATTACAGAGTAATTATCAGAACTATGTACAGACCATTGCAGAATATTTCCCGGAAGGAACTAAAACCAGCCGTCCGCAAGGCGGTTTGTCCTTATGGGTAGAGTTTGATAAGAAAATCCGCACTACAGAGCTTTATGATCTCTCTATCAAAGAAAACATAAGTATTGCTCCGGGGAGAATGTTTACTTTCCAGGAACAGTTTGAGAACTGTATGAGACTTTGCATCGGGCTTCCTTGGTCAGAAGATACACAAATAAAGCTCAAAAGGTTGGGCAGCTTGCCAAAAGGATTTATTTAAAGTAAGGAAGAGGGAGGCTGGAAGATGGAAGTTATTGTGGTTTTTAAGAATAACTTATATCAATTTTTATTGATAAATATATTTAAATAATAGCAGAGAAAATTCCTTTGAGTTCAATAGAACTTCCAGCTTCCCTCTCCCATCTTCCAACCTTTTATTTATTATCCGGAACGAAGTTCTTTCTTGCCAGCTCTTTCCTTACGCGGCTTAAGCTTTCAGGAGTAATGCCAAGATAAGAGGCAATCATCCATTGGGGAACCCTGAGAAGCAAATCCGGGTACATTTTAATGAATTTCATATACCTTTCTTCTGCAGTTTCTCCCAGCAAGGAATTAATTCTGTTTTGAAGGCTTCTGATGTGTTTCTGAAGCAGAAAATCACTACGCTCAATGCTGTTTGGGAATTGCTCTACCAGCTTATTGAAGAAATCAGGATGTAGAAACAATACTTCCGAATCTTCTACCGCTTCTATATAATAATTGGATTTTTCATTGAAATAAAGGCTGCTTCGGTCAGAAATCAGCCAGCTTTCAGGAGCAAACTGTATAATATGTTCCTTTCCATTCTTATCAATGGAATACATTTTTAAAAGTCCTTTCTCCACAAAGAATATGTGTCTGCATATTTCGCCATACTGAAGAAGAAACTGATTTTTAGGGATCTTTTTCACTTCATAATGCAAGCTGCAGGTGTTCACACTTTGAAGGGGAACATTTAAAACTTTGGCTAAATAATTATTAATATTCTTCATTATACGATCTGGCTTAAAGAAATGTCCTGGTGCGAAGCGCTGTTAAAGGGCTTTCCGTTTTCAATAACAATCAGCTGTGGACTTTCATGTCTTATCCCAAAATCCTCAGCAATTTTATTTGAAATAGATCGGTGAGCTAATAGATCGAGGTAATATATTTCAACCTTTTGATCAGAATTTTCAACTTCTTTTTCAAAATTCCTCAATACAGTCTTGCTGATAAAACAGCTTGTAGAATGCTTGAAAATGGCTATTTTATGCTGATAAGAACTTTCAATGGCTTTTTCCAGGTCTTCATCAGACTTTATATTTTTCCAGAAAGATTTTTGATCAGAGGTTTCATTATTATTTCCGCCGAATATTTTATCAAAAAAACTCATACATTAAATTGTTTTAAGTGATGATCTAGATGTTTATATTCTAAAAATTCCCAGTCTTTTTCAGTCATGTTTCCGAATAATCTGTGGCGGTCCGGCAGTTTTCTGTTTTTACAGGCTTCCCGGAATTCCTCCAGCGTTTTCAGTAGATTGGTCTTTGATTCATCAAAATCACACTCAAAATTAACGATTAGTTTTTGAAAAGTAGGCATGTTTCTGGGAATTCCGTTATTGAAAACATACATTTCCAGTTTTGTAACGATCCCTATGGTTTTAAAAAGAGGATTGATGTGGGGAGCTCAATTTTTCGCAAGGCAACCTTAAGAACTAGATCACAATGCGTTAACATCTGACAAACGTCCATTTTTCCCCATTTTTTCGGACTGTCTGCAGATAATCTGGAAATTCTGTCTGTAATCTCCTTATAATATATTGAATGATTAAGGTACTTTTTTACCAACCTTTTTCTTTCTTCAGATTTTCAATATGAGCAAAATGATGGTTACAATGCCAGACATATAAAGCAAGATTGTCTCGCAAGTTATAATTTTTGTTATGTTCAGGATGATGAAAAGTTCTTTCAAACTGTTTGTTAGTAAGACTTTTAAGGAGTATTGTCCATCGTTGATGAGTTCCTTTTATCATTCTCATAGCCGGTTTAATAGGCATGTGAATACTATCCTGAAGTTCAGCCCATTTGGCTTCATCATAAGGTTTTATGGTGGGATTGTCTTCAGTAAGAGCCAGCTTAAAGCGGATAAAACTGTTGGCATGACTGTCAGCAATGTGATTGACAAGCTGCCTTACAGTCCATCCTCCTTCTCTGTATGGGGTATCGAGCTGTTCGTCTGAGAAATGTTCAATAAGATTCTTAAGTCTGCCCGGGAAATCTTTAATGGCTTTAATATAGGTATCTAAAGTTGTATCGCAGATATTTTCCGGTGCTTCAAATGATCCTATGGGGAATTTTTTTTTCTCAAGATTACTCATTGTTCGGGGTTTTGTTTTTAATTATTGTCGGTCTGTCCGGTAATTCAATTTGGACAAACTTTTCTCTGATTTTGTAAATGTATTAAAATTCAGGAAAATTAAATATGAAAAAAATGTTAATTATATTGATGATGATTAACGGTATAAAAAAATAAAAGGCTCCAATTTCATATCATTGAAGCCTTTTATTTAAATTTATTCTAATAACCATGTAGGTTAATCCCTTCTGTTCTTTCTAAAGTTACTTTTTTTCCCATTTTCTTTTGGATAACCCTGAAATGCTGCAATTCATCATCCGTCAAAATATTGATCGCAACTCCTTTTTCATGAGCACGGCCTGTTCTACCAATACGGTGAATATAATCCAAAGGTGACCTTGGCAGCTCATAATTGATCACACAAGGTAAGTAATCAATATGGATTCCGCGGCCGATCAGATCTGTAGCTACCAAAATTTGGGCTCCATTAGATTTAAACTCTTCTAAATTATTTCTTCTGGCGCCTTGTGATTTCTGACTGTGGATGGCTACTGCTTTAATTTTATTCTTTTTAAGTTTCTCCACTAGATTATCTGCAGATCGTGTGGAAGAAACAAATATCAAAGCTTTTTCTACTTTCTTCTCCTTAATTAAATATCTTAAAAAAGGACCCTTATTTTCAGGAGAAACATGGTAAGCAAATTGTTCGATATTATCAATTTCAACTTCCTCTTTTTTAATTTCAACAATCGTTGGATGAATAGATAAGCGTTCCTTCATCTCAGCAACTTTATCATTCAAAGTAGCGGAAAATAAAGTGGTTTGTTTAACTACAGGCATTAAAGCAAAAAGCTTATTCATCTCTTCACCAAAGCCTAACTGAAACATCTTATCTGCCTCATCAATAACCAAATGCTGAATTTCCGAAATACTTAATGCATTGTGATCAATTAAATCCAATAAACGTCCTGGAGTTGCGATAAGCACTTCTACTCCAAACATTCCTTTCATCTGTGGATTGATAGACACCCCTCCATAAACGGCCATTGTGCGGATTTCTCGCTTCAGATTTTCTGTAAATGCTCTGAAAACCTCGTCAATCTGAATCGCTAATTCACGGGTAGGAACCAATATCAATACCTGAATATTACGCCCTTTTTTAGCTTCTGCATTTTGTAACTTCTCTAAAATAGGCATTACAAAACAAGCCGTTTTCCCGGAACCAGTCTGCGCAATCCCCATCAGGTCTTTCCCTTGCAGGATAACAGGTACGGCCTGTTCCTGAATGGGAAAAGGTTTCAGATACCCCAGTTTTTTAACGGATCGAATAATATTGTGTGATAATCCTAACGATTCAAATGACATAAAAATATTTATTTGCTGCAAAGATACACTAAAAGGCTGGAAGCTAGGTGCTCGAACAAGGAAGTCATACAATCATTAAAAAATAATGACACACTCCTTATTAAAAATGATAGTGAGTCGTTATAAAACTAAAAGTAACTTCCCTCTTCTTTCTTCCATCCTCCTATCTTTTATTTTTTTATTGCCGATTTGTCCGATAATTTGGTTTTGGAAAAGTTTTTGCGGATTAGTTTCGTAAATTTATCAAAAATTCGAGAAATCTAAATATGAAAAAAGCATTAATAATAGTCGATGTACAGAACGATTTTTGTGAAGGCGGAGCATTGGCAGTACCAGGAGCAAACGAAATTATTCCATATATCAACCTTTTGATGGAAGAAAACGAATATGATCAAATCATCTTAACCCAAGACTGGCACCCTGCAGGGCATAAAAGTTTTGCAAGCAGCAATGGAAGAAATGTTGGAGATAGCATTATTTTGAATGGCGTTCCGCAATTCATGTGGCCTGATCATTGTGTACAGGGAACCTTTGGGGCTGAGTTTCATAAGGACTTAAACCAAAGCAAGGTCACTCACATTGTACAAAAAGGGAAAAATATTGAAATTGATAGTTATAGCGGTTTCCAGGACAACAATCATTTCATGAAAACAGGATTGGATGATTTCTTGAAATATCATGATATTCAGTTAGTAGAAATCGCAGGATTAGCTATGGATTATTGTGTGAAATTCACTGCTCAGGATGCTGTAGCCAACGGGTATATTACCTGTCTTCATTTCAACGGAACCAAAGCTGTAAATGTAAAGCCGGAGAATGGCAGGGATGCTATCTATGATATGATCGAAAAAGGTGTAACCGTACTTGGATAAAACAATAATAATATACCAACCAGGCTATATCAGAAGAAAACAGCATCATTATGGATGCTGTTTTTTAATATTCATCTTATTTTCCATTCAGTTTAGCTAATTCTGACAGAAAATCTGTAGGTTCAATATTTCCCATTGCAAATTCATGCTCCACCTGTTTGATCCTTTCTGATTGGGTATAAGGGCGACTATAGATTTTAGCCAATGTATTTTCTTCATCATACTGTGGGTCAAAAAGAGGTTTTAAAGTACGAAAAACTTTATAATATCTGACACCCAATATTCTTTGCGACAAGGCATTGAAATGAATACTGTCAGCATTGGCTGTAAGTCCTTTTGATGTAACAAAATAACAGTTTGCATGAGTCCTTGCAAAGTCTTCCAATGCTTGATTAACTAAAGGGTATGCGGTGAAATATTGCCCAAAAATGCCTTTGGATAAAAAATCTCCTAAACCACCTATAATAAGAGGAACCTCAGGTATATTTAATTCTTGGCGTAATGTCTCCACTATGACAGAGAATTTATCACCATATTTTTCAGCTTTTTCCGGAGAGCAATCATTTTCACCCTGGTGCCAGAGAATACCAGCAATCTGGCTGGTTCGTTGTGCTAATCTGGCTTGTGATACAGCATTTTCAAATAAAGCACCACCTACAGCCCAATCATCAAGGCTGGTTCCTCCATCAGCACATGGAATTAGTCCTATTTCCTCATGTTGATGATCAAGCCTCCAGGATGCAGCAAATGAAGCTGCAAGGCCTACACCAGCGCTAGGACGGTCAAAATTAATAGGCTCGGACATGATTTGCCATAATCCGTTTCTTTGCATTTTAATATGTTCGTCATAGATAGACGGAACTTCTTTACCATAACCGCGTCCAGCCATATTTGACTGCCCTATCATTAAAAAAGAATGTATCATTTTTTGCTTATTTGTAAACCAATACTTCTGCTAAATGAAGTCCAGGCAAGTTTCTTTACTTCATTTTGAGCAATATCTCCGGATCTGAATGCCATAATTGTTGCTGTGATTACGCTGGTAAAAAGAATTCTTATCCAGGGTAATGGAAACTGGCTATCTATCACCTGTTCTTTTTGTAATCTCTGAATAGCATCAAATAATTGATCTCTCGTTTTAAAATAGACTGCACTTTGCTCACTTTCATGTAGTATTGAAGAGGATTTTCTAGTATCATTCAGTTTAATAAGAAAAGCATACTTTGTTCCGCTGTCAATTCCTGCATATAACAGCTGTTCAAGTTGTACTAAGGGATCTTCTGAGCTGTTACAAGCTTTAATCGCTGCCAACTCCCAAGCTTCCATCATAGTCTTATTGCATGCTTCCAGTAATTCATTTCGACTTTTAAAATATCGGTGAAGCGTTCTTCTGTTCAGCCCGCAGTGTATCGCAATATCCTCCAGTGTTGCTGAAAAATTATCATTTAAAACTGATATTGCGGCTTCAATAATTTTTTGCTGAGTATTCATATATTTTTTACCGACTCAAAATTACGACAAATGTCTCAAATATGAGACATTTATTTTTGAATAAGATCAAATTTTAAATAGGCGAAATATTTCATTTAATTAACACAAAAAAAGCGCAGAAATAAATTCCGCGCTTCTTTATGTACAATGCTTTAAAATTATATTAAAGCATTTTAAGATTGTTCACTTCCAGTTCTGAAAGAATTCTCCAGTGTCCTCTCTTAATGTTTTTCTTCGTTAATCCGGCAAACATTACTCGATCTAACGATTCCACCTCGTACCCTAATCTTTGGAAAATTCTTCTGATAACACGGTTCCATCCGATGTGGATCTCAATTCCGATTTCATTCTTAGGTTTACCTTCAATGTAAGAAATCTGATCTACTACCGCTACTCCTTCATCAAGACGAATTCCTTCTGCAATAAGACGTAAATCTTCACCAGTCAGTTTCTTATCCAACGTTACATGGTATATCTTCTTAGCATCAAAAGATGGATGCGTAAGTTTTTTAGTCATGTGTCCGTCATTGGTCAATAAGATAACTCCTGTAGTAGAACGATCTAATCTTCCAACCGGGAAAAGTCTATAAGGAGAAGCATTCGCAACAAGATCCATTACGGTTTTTCTTGCTTTATCATCCTTAGTAGTAGAAATATACCCTTTTGGTTTGTTTAGAAGTACATATACCGGTTTTTCCGGGGTAATGCTTTGTCCGTCAAAAACAACTCTATCGGTTTTCTGTACCTGATATCCCATTTCAGTTACTACTTTTCCGTTTACCTCTACAAGCCCTTGAGTGATAAGCTCATCAGCCTCTCTCCTGCTGCAGATTCCGGAATTAGCAATATACTTATTAAGACGGATGCTGTCTTTATGAATGTCTTTGTCAATCTTGTTCAGTCTTCTTTTCTGTACAAAAGATCTTGTTTTATCATCAGCTTTTTCGTCTCCATTAGATGGTCTTCTACCATATTTCAAGCTGCCTCTTTCATACTTGTCTCTAGTATCGAAGCTTTTTCCTCCTCTTTTAGGTTTTCCAAAAGATTTTCTTTCGTAGCTTTCACTTTTATTCGTGATATAAGCTCTACTTTCAGATTTTGATTCAGAATCATCACTTGAGCTATTAAAACTCCCGGTATTTTTCTTGAATGGTTTCTTTTCAAATCTTGAGTTGGATCCTGAATGTTCGGGACCTTTTCTTGCTCCATCTTTAGAGAAAGGCTTTTTAAAAGGTTTTGATCCTGAAGAATTTCCAGATCTGGAAGCACGAGAATCATCAGAACTTTTCTTGGTTGAAATTCTTGGTCTCTTTGATCTGTCTGAATTATTATTATCTCTGCTCATTCTAAAAATTTTTGCAAAGATAGTAATTTAGTTACGAGTTAAAAATTAAGAATCATAACTTTGCAGAATAGTTTACATTTTAACCTTACATATTTTCGAAGATGATAACAATATTAAACGATAATTTTTCTCAACTCAACGATTTTCTTCATGAGAAAACATTCAGTAAAATTTTTATTTTGGTGGATGAAAACACACATGAATACTGCCTTCCGGTTCTTTTAGGCAACATGGAAACAGATCTTGGGTTTGAGATTCTGGAAATTGAAGCAGGAGAAGAAATGAAGAATATCCAGACCGCTAATCAGCTTTGGGAAATTCTTACAGAAATGCAGGCGGACCGAAAAGCATTGGTGATCAACCTTGGCGGTGGTGTGATTACTGATATGGGAGGTTTTGTAGCATCTACCTATAAAAGAGGAATTCAGTTCATTAATATCCCTACTACCCTGTTATCTATGTGTGATGCCTCTATTGGTGGAAAAACAGGAATTGATCTGATGCATTATAAAAATATGGTGGGAACATTCGCCTTCCCGGAGCAGATCTTTATTTATCCTAAATTTTTAGAAACATTGCCTTTTAAAGAATTAAGAAGTGGATTTGCTGAAATGCTGAAACACGGACTCATTGCTGATAAAGCTCATTGGAATCAGCTGATTCAGATTCATAAGCTTGATGTGGAAGCCGTAACACCTTATATTCAAAATTCTATGGATATTAAACAGGATGTCGTAGAAAAAGATTTCCATGAAAGCAATATCAGAAAAACCCTGAATTTCGGACATACCATAGGACACGCAGTGGAAAGTCTTTGTTTGCAACAAGGAAATCCAATTCTGCACGGAGAAGCTGTGGCTATGGGAATGATTTGTGAAGCACATCTTGCCTATCTTGAAAACCTTATTTCAGAAGAAGATTCAAAAGTGATCATTGAAAACATCCAGAGATATTATCCTTATTTAGATATCAGTGATTTTAAGGATGAAGATATTACGGCTTTGCTTTTAAATGACAAAAAAAATGTGGATAGTAAGATTAATTTTTCTCTGCTTACCAATATTGGTGCTTGCAATTATGATCATCAGTGCAGCCAAAAAAATATCCTTGAATCACTATCTTTCTACAGAAATCTAAATAATGCATAAACATTTTTTATATAGTATTATCTGAATCTCATATTATAGTAAACCCTGCTATTTAAGCAGGGCTTACTATTTATCTCTGTTTTGCAAATGACGATTCCAGACGTTTTAAGCGTTCTTCAAAGATGGTTTGTGTTTGCTGCATTTCCATATTCGATTTTTTTAACATCTTATTTTCATTTTCTAACGCTTCTATCTTTTTTACCAGCTCCTGAGTTGCAGAAATATTCAGCATAGATAAAGCATCATAATCTACTGTTCTCAGATCTGTTACTTCAGTTCCGTAAACAAAGAGCTTTCCTTTAAGTTTTTTACCTTCCAAATGTACTGTAATACTCTTAGGAGTACTATTTTTAATTCTCAATATAATTTCCCCGGTTTCATCAAAAATTTTAAGAAATTTATCCTCTTTAGAAATAGCAATAGGTTTCTCGAAGGTAAAAACCGCATCATTTTGTTGAGCAGACTGATAGATATTGGGAATAAAAGTTTTTACATTATTTTTACTAACTGCCTGTGGATATACTGCTTCCACTTCTTGAGCAATTACCTTTTTAAATTCTTTTCTCCCATACACAGCCTCATCTTTCATCAAATAATCGGTAACAACTAACTTTTTTAAGGTCGTTAAATCCTTTGCAGTGTCTGATTTTCCTATGATATTTTTAATTCTTTTATCTGAAAAAAGAGAGGTTTGTGCTACACTCAGTTTTCCTACCGATATAATATTTCCATCTGCATAAATAGACGTATTCGTATTGAAAGCCCCAATATCATTGGTATAATTCGGATAGGTAGTCAGTATTCCGTCAGGAGATCCCGAATCAGGGCTTATCCCATAATATGTAAGACTTGATACTGTCAAAGGCCATGAACTGGTCTTTAACCGGATATCCAACGGAAATTTCGGTTCATTCGTACCAATACCAATATTTCCGTTCTGATCAATATTGATTCTTCTGTTTCCATCCCCATCGGCAATGATCACGTTATTTGAAAGAGAAGCAGGCAATGTGCTTACATTGGCCCCTATAATGGTATTTGCTTTTCCAGAAACAAGTCCTGCACCAGCCCGGAAACCAATAAAAGTGTTATAATTATTAGCTGTATTTAAATTATATCCTGCAGATCCGCCAATTGCGGTATTTCCTCTTCCTCCCGGAATCATTCGGAAAGCATCTCCTCCTATTCCTATATTGTAATCACCCGATACCAGCTCCCTAAGCGAACTGGCTCCAATACCCACATTACTTATGGTACTTTTAGCAGAAAAAAGTGAAAAATAACCATTGGCCACATTATTATTACCATCCAGGTTCGAATATAAAGCCCGGTATCCGTAACCCGTATTCTGTATTCCGGATTTATTACTGCTCAACACTTCCGCTCCTATGGCTGTATTCATACTTCCTATGGTATTTGAAATTAAATTATTGACGCCCACTGCAGTATTATTAAGGCCGGATGTGTTGGCTGTCAGACTATTTACGCCAAATATTGTGTTCGTTGTATTTAATACCCCGGATACTATATTATTTCTTTTAAAAATAACATCTACATTATCAGAAGTTCCTATATAATTAACTCCGTTTACCATACCGGAATTTCCGGTAAGACTCCATCCTGTCATCACAATAGGTGTTAAATCATCCAATACTTTTATCCATCGTCCGGCAGTTGTATTCCAATAATAATATCCCGGAACGATTCCGTTTACGGAAGCGGTGTTGTAAATCATTAGAGAATTGGCAGGAGACGGTACTGTCATGGTATCTGAACTTCCGGTCAGTGCGATTCGGGGGATTAGGATTCCTTTGTCAGAACCTACAACGTCAAGTACAGAAGAAGGATTAGGGTCTATGGTATTAATACCCACCTGGGCCTGGAAAGTATTTTCAAAGAAAAGAAATAACAGCAGCAATGTGCACTTTTTCATAGGGTAGAGATTAGTGAATCCTTACAAATTCAAAGATCTGTTTTGTAAGAGTATCAGGTTATCATTTTATAATGATCTACAAAATTAATAAAGCAAAATGAGATAATCAGGGTTTAGTTGCCTTGTTTAAAGAAATCAGGCTATATAATAAAGTTCAGCTAAACATCAAAAAAACTTTTGAAACTGTTCTTTTTTACAATAAACGGAAAAATATTACTTGATCTTATTAAAATTAAACTTGAATTCTTGTTGCTTTTAACAAAATTGTCAATTTAGACAGTTTATAAACAAACGTTTAATTAAAAAAATAAAATACTGTAAATCAATGTATTAAAATTTAAGATCTACGTTTTTATTATTGATTTTAATCATGAAAAATATTTTTGGCAAGCAATTTGAAAGATCTCCAGCGTTCAACAGAAATGTGAACAAGTAGTAAAATTTAAAATTAAGAAAGAGTAAAAATTAAAAATTTAAAGTTATGAAAAAGTTAATTTTAGGATTAGCAGTAACTGCAGGAACATTAGCATTCGCTCAACAGACACCTTCTTCTAATCCGGTATCATTTGGGGTAAAAGGAGGAATGAACGTTTCTTCATTATCAAAAAATAACAGTCTGGATGATCAAAAATCTAAAATCGGATTCAATGCTGGTGTATTTGCCAACATCCCGGTAGCCTCTTCATTCAGCATTCAGCCAGAGGTATTGTATTCTCAGTATGGAGAGAAGTCTGATTATAAATTAGGAAATACAACCATCTCAAACTCTACCAAACTAGATTATATAACAGTGCCGGTAATGTTCCAGTATAACGCACTTCCTAACCTTTATTTAGAAGCTGGACCAGAGTTCGGTTTCATGGTAAGCGCTAAGAACAAAGTTAAGAATGAATCTACAGGACAGTCATCTACAACGGAAAATTTCAAAGATGATCTGAATACATTCAACTTTGGGATCGGTTTAGGAGCAGGATATTACTTTACTCCAAACTTTGGAATCACTGCCAGATATGTTGCAGGTTTAACGGATATTGCGAAAGACAGACCTAGCGGATCTGATGCGATCAGAAACAATGTATTCCAAGTAGGATTAGCTTATAAATTTAGATAAGCTTCTTAACATTCAGTAACAAATTTTATATTCAATAGAAAGATCAGGTTAATTCTAGCCTGGTCTTTTTTTATTTTAAATCTTAAGGTACGTGAATAGATCTATAAATTAAGGAAAAACATGATTTTATGGTTACTAATTATTTTTATAGGTCATTAAATGTTTTTTATAAAATAAGATTATTTAATATTAAAACAATAAAGAACAATTTTATTATGGCATAATATTTGATAACATAAAAAATGTTAAACAAAACTTAAAAACTATTAAATAAATACTTATGAAAAAAGATTTTTTTAGGCCTAGCATTAGTAGCAGGTACTTTCTCTTTCGCACAAAAAACTTCAAGCAATACAGCATCATCTTCTCCAGTTAGATTTGGAATCAAAGCTGGTCTTAACGTTTCTAGTTTTACTGATAGTGATTCAAAATCAAAGGCTGGTTTCTATGGTGGAGTATTTGCTAATATTCCAGTAGCACAAGACTTCTCTGTTCAGCCAGAAGTACTATACAGTGGTATGGGAGCAAAATCTAGCGCAAATAGTGATCTTAAAGCTAATCTAGATTATATCTCAGTACCAGTAATGTTTCAGTACAATGCACTTCCTAACCTATATTTAGAAGCAGGACCTCAATTCAGTTTCTTAATGAGTGCAAAAGCAAAATATAATTCCAACTCTATGGATATCAAAGACGGATTGAAAACTTTTGATTTCGGACTAGGTCTTGGAGCTGGTTATTACTTTACTCCTAATATCGGAGTTAACTTGAGATATGTTGCAGGATTAACAGACATTAATAAAGATAGACCTGGTGGTACAGATTCTACCAAAAATGGAGTATTCCAAGTTGGTTTATCTTATAAGTTCTAAGAACGGTTTTATTAATCATACTCCAGTTCATAAAAAAATCAGGTTAAAAATTTAACCTGATTTTTTTATTGAATATTAAATTTTGTTAAAAAATATAACACAAATAAAATATAATGGCAAAAATAAATAATATTTTTTTATATTACAATGAAATTTAATTTTTCTTAAACACTGATTACCAGATGATTATATTTTTATTTTATCTTTTTTGGCATGCTGTTTGAATATGAAGTAAATGTTAAAAAAAATAAAAAATCCATTTATGAAAAAAATTTTTCCATGCCTGGCTCTTGTAGCAGGTACATTTGTTTTTGCACAAAAAACGTCTACTAATACAGCCTCTTCTTCTCCTATTAGATTTGGTCTAAAAGCAGGTATTAACATTTCTAGCCTTTCTGATTCTGAATTCAGTTCAAAAACCGGGTTCTATGGAGGGGCATTTGCTAATATTCCAGTAGCAAAGGATTTTTCCGTACAGCCTGAAGTATTATATAGTGGAATGGGAGCAAAACATTTATCGACAGACAGCAAAGTTAATTTAGATTATATCTCTATACCGGTAATGCTACAATATAATGCTCTTCCTAATTTATATTTGGAAGCAGGCCCACAATTTAACTTCTTGGTAAGCTCAAAGGTTAAATTTCCATCTAGCTCAATAGATGGTAAAGATATATTTAAAACATTTGATTTCGGACTTGGTCTAGGAGCTGGCTACTACTTTACTCCCAATATCGGAGTCAACGTAAGATATGTTGCTGGATTAACTAATATTGGGAAAGACAGACCTGGATACACAAGCTCTACAAAAAGTGATGTATTTCAAATTGGTTTAGCTTATAAATTCTAAGTCTAGACATAAATTTCATAACAAATTTATAGCCGGATTATTTATTATAATCCGGTTTTTTTATGTAAGAATCCTTATTTAATTTTTTTGGCAAGAAATTTGCGTGTAGAGTAATAATTGTATCTGTTTTTAAAACGTCTTTAAGCTTCAGCTTTATGCTATGATTTTAGAATCATAAATAAAGTACTGTTGCTATTGATGTGTAGTTGAAAATAGATCAAGGAAATACAGATCTGTATTTCCACGCTCCATAGAATACATTTTGATTTCAATAGAAAAAGTCAGGTTTACTTGTTAAATCTGACTTTTTCGCTTTTATGTGACTTTTATCATTTTTCCTCTTTTTGGCGGGACTTTTGCTACAGTGTGAGGGAAATTTAAACTTTAATAATCATGAAAAAATTATTCATAGGATTGGCATTTGCAGGTAGCCTTTTTATCAATGCACAAGAAAAAACCAAATCATCTTCTCCTGTTACTTTTGGAGTTAAAGGAGGATTGAGCCTCTCTAATTTTTCTGACAATAACAATAGGGATTATTATGACGATGAAAATAAAATGAAAGCAGGTTTTCATGCAGGAGTTTTCGTTAATATTCCTGTAGCGGAAAAATTCAGTGTTCAACCGGAACTTCTTTTCAGTCAATTAGGTTCTAAAATTGAAGAAAGAGAAAGATATAACAATGGTAACTACAGAAGAGATTCTGACTATTCAGCAAATTTGAATTACCTTGTTCTACCCGTTATGGTTCAGTATAACATTCTTCCACAGCTTTACGTTGAAGCAGGTCCTGAATTTGGGTTTTTACTAGGCGGAAAATTCAAGGGAGATGATACCATTACTCAAAGATTTGGAAATACAACATCAACTACTCATGAGAGTTTTTCTGAAAAATTAGATATGGATCTTTACAACAGATTCCAATTGGGTATTGGTATTGGTGCGGGATATTATTTTACTCCAAAATTTGGGGTGACAGCAAGATTTACAGCAGGTATTACCAATATTCTGGATAACCGTGATTCAGATTACAAAATAAGAAACAATGCCTTTCAGGTGGGTGTAGCATATAAATTCAAATAGATATTTATTATTTTTCGATGTAAGCCAGGTATTTTTCAATACCTGGTTTTTTGTTTTTAGGAATAAAGTTCTTTCAATTGGATTTTCTCATGATGAAAAAATATAATATTACTAATTAAGATATATTTCCATATAGGATGATTTTAACATAAAATTTATCAAAAATATTCCATATATGTTGAAATATTTTATACAAATCAGAATATTACAATTCTTTTTTTAATTGAAAAACCCCTATAAAACAGCTTTAAATCTAGGTTTTTCGAGTTTGGCAAGCATTTTGCAAAATAAACCGCGAATGGTTGAAAGACCATCAAGTAGTAAAAATTAAAAAATAAAAATTATGAAGAAGTTATTTTTAGGACTGGCATTAACTGCTGGTACATTAGCCTTTGCTCAGGAATCAACAACTGTAAATACATCACCTCTTAAAAAAGACGTTCAACCTGTTAGATTTGGTATTAAAGCCGGAGGAAACTCAGCGTATTTCAGTGAACAACAATTCGGAATGAACAGCCAGAAATTAGGTTTCCATGCCGGAGCTTTTGTTAACATTCCTATCTCTAAACAATTCAGTTTACAACCAGAGGTTTTATATAACCAAATGGGAGCAAGAGATGTAGCCTATTCAACAGAAACGACTACAGGAGCAACTACTGTAAAAACTAAAGGAGAAAGCAAAGTAACAATGAACTATATTTCAGTTCCTTTAATGGTACAAATGAGACCTATGGATAAATTCTATATTGAAGCAGGTCCTGAGTTCAGCTATTTTATCAATGGAAAGACTAAAGGAGAAGCTACTATAGCTACTACTACGGGAGGGGTAACAACAACAACATCTCAATCTCAGTCTGATGATATTAATAAGGATAACATCAACAGATTCAACTTTGGTTTAGGTCTTGGTCTAGGGTATGATATTACCAATAATATTGGAATTAGTGCTAGATATACAAACAGCTTAACAAAGATCGAAAAAAGCAGACCAGCTGCTGAAAACAACAACAGAGTTTTCCAATTAGGTCTGAACTATAAGTTCTAATAAAAAAATAAACCAATTTTTTAACTTAGATACAGATTTCTGTATCGCATAAAATAGCCGGAAGAAATTCTTCCGGCTATTTATATTTTGGTCAGGTTGCTGTTGTAATCTCAGGTATCATTTTAATATGTGTGCTGTCATTCTGGATGAAACGGAGTGAAATGAAGAATCTACTAAATGGATTGAGATTCCTCCTTCGTCGGAATGACAAAGCACAAAGATCTCAATAATATTATTTTTAGTGATAATAGCTTCGTTTCTTCAGTCTTTAGAACAAATCACTTTTCAAATATTCTTGGGTCATCACTGATTACCCCATCTATTCCCATGCTTTTTAACTCCTGTAATCTTTCTTTGGTATTCACGGTCCACGGGATCACTTTCATGCCTAATGCGTGGCATTCCTGTACGAGTTGAGAAGTAACCAGTCTATGATCCGGACTATAAATAGTTGGAGTGAAGCTTAAAAACTTCATATCTCCTGCTACTCCATTCAGATGATCCGGATATAATTTAAATTTTTCAACCGCAATGTGTTTGAAATGGGCTCGTTGTTGTGCCAGTTTTTGATCATCCACTTTTTCTACAAGTAAGGCTGTCATTATTTTAGGATATTCTTTATGAATAATTTCAAGTGTTCTGGGGTCGAAAGACTGAATAATAGCTCTATCCTGAATTCTTTTTTCAAGAATAATTTTCATCATTAAATCTACAAATTCTTTAGGTTCCGGATGAAAGATATTGTCAGAGAAAGGGCGTGTTTTGGTTTCTATATTATAATAAGGCAGAGGCCTTTTCAATTCACGGGCATAGCTTTCAGCAGCATCTATTACATCAGAAAAAAGAGGTTTCTGAGCCTTCATTTTCTTTTGATCAGGATAGTTTTCGAGTTTTTTTAAACCCACATCAAATGTCTGAATCTTTGTGTAAGGCATTTCATAAATCTTGTAATAAAAGCCGGAGTCTTTTGGGATATAGGTTCCATTAGGTTTTGTTACTAATTCTGGTGAAAGGAAAGAATCATGAGATAAGATCACTTTCTTATCTTTTGTGATAGCCAGATCCATTTCAAGGGTTGTTACATTCATTCTTAAGGCATTTTTCATAGCCGGGATTGTGTTCTCGGGATATAAAGATTTTCCACCGCGATGCGCCTGGTTATCGAAAGATTGAGCAGTATAAAGTTGGGTAAATGCCAAAAAAAGGGCCGTGAAAAGTACATTTTTCATTCTTCAATATTTAATTCTATAAAATTAAAATTTACTTATGTACTGTATAATACTGGAATATTAAGATTGTGCTACGTTTTATAATATTTTGAGATTCCTCGGTTCCTAGGGAATGACATTTATATCATAAAAAAACCAGGCAATAAATGCCTGGCTCTCTGTTTATGTAAGAAATATTAATTAAATAATTCTACTTCCTCTCCTTTTCCTACTGGATATTCTTCTGTAAAACATCCAAAGCAGTGATTGGAAGACCCTAAAATATCTTTCAGGTTGTCTATGCTTAAGAATTCTAAGGAATCTACTCCTAAATAGTTTTTAAGTTCCTCTGTAGTCATGTTTGCTGAAATCAGATCATCTTTTGAGGGAGTATCAATTCCCAGATAACATGGAGCGATAATTGGCGGAGAAACACTTCTGAAGTGAATTTCTTTTACGCCTGCATCTTTCAGAATTTTAACCAATCTTTTAGAGGTTGTTCCACGAACGATAGAATCATCAATGATTACTACCCTTTTGTCTTTCATTTCAGAAATAATCGGGTTAAGCTTCAGGTTTACTACCCTTTCTCTCATTTCCTGCGTAGGAACAATGAAACTTCTTCCGATGTATCTGTTTTTGATCAAAACAGGACGGAAAGGTATTCCGGATGCTTTTGAGAATCCAATAGCAGCAGGAACTCCGGAATCCGGAACTCCGATAACCAAGTCTGCTTCTACAGGAGCCTGATCCCAGATCTTTTCCCCGGATTTTTCTCTAATCTCATAAACATTAATGTTTTCTAAGGTAGAGTCAGGTCTTGCAAAATAGATGTATTCAAAAGAACAGATTCTCTGTTTTCCTTTGGCTTCATCCATCATATAAGAATGAAGTTTTCCAGGCTCATTTTCGTTAGTATAAATGATTTCTCCAGGAAGAATGTCACGTACATACTGAGCGCCTACCGCATCTAATGCTACAGATTCAGAAGCAACTACATAAGAATTTTCATTAATCGCTCCTAAAACCAATGGACGGATACCGTTGAAGTCTCTGAAAGCAAAGAATTTATTTCTTGTCATTCCTACAACGGAATATGCTCCTTCAATTTTCTCCATGGTTGCTTTAATGGCTCCACGAAGTCCAAGATCAAGGTTTTTCTGAATCAACCTTAAGATCACCTCAGAATCAGAAGTTGCTCTGAAAACCACGCCTTCAGCTTCTAATTCAGCTTTTAATTCTTTCGCATTGGTAAGGTTACCATTGTGTGCTATAGAAAGTATAATTTGGTCATATTCGTTTTTCGCGAAAAATGGCTGGAAGTTATATTTCTTTTTATCTCCTGCAGTGGTATAACGGGTATGCCCAATTGCAGAATTTCCCATAAAAGTTTCAGGTTCCTGAATGTCTTTATAAACGTCTAAAACCAGCCCCTCATCTTTCATGTTGGTGATTTTCCCGTCCTTTAAAACGGAAATACCACAAGCTTCCTGGCCTCTGTGCTGTAGTGCAAAAAGCCCGAATTGCGAAAGAGAAAATGTATCCAGATCTTCATCTGAATACAGTCCGAAGATTCCACATTCCTCATTAGGAGCATCCAATCTTTCCTCCTCCTGAGTTCTGAAAAGGTTTCTTCCGTAAACCTGGTTTTCAAACTGTTTTAAATATTCACTTTTATGAATGTCTAAACTTTTCATTTCTATTTTTTCTAATTGTAGATCTTAGAAGTCAGATTTCAGATCTCAGACTAAAAGCTAACTTCAAATTTTAATTTTGTTTTAACTAACAAAGTATTTTCAGCACCCACATCTGATATCTGAAATCTAGTATCTCAAATCTTATTTCTTTAAAAGATTTTTAAGACGGTTGTAAATTTCAACATATGCCTCAGTTACTTCTCCTAAGTCTCTTCTGAATCTGTCTTTGTCAAGCTTCTTCATGGTATCTTTATCCCAAAGTCTGCAAGTGTCAGGAGAAATTTCGTCTGCAAGAATGATTTCACCGTCTGAAGTTTTTCCTAATTCGATTTTGAAATCTACAAGGATGATATTGATTTTGTCAAACAGGTCGATAAGGATCTCGTTGATGTCTGAAGTTAATTCATACATTTCATCAAGCTCTTCGTAAGTTGCAGCTCCTAAGAAAACAGCGTGGTGATCATTGATAAGCGGATCTCCCAATTCGTCTTTTTTATAGCAGATATCGAAAATGGTTACCGGAGACTTAATTCCTTCTTCCACTCCTAATCTTTGTGCCATACTTCCTGCAGAGTAGTTTCTTACCACCATTTCCAAAGGAATGATTGATACTTTTCTTACCAACTGCTCTCTTTCGTCCAATTGTTTGATGAAATGAGTTTTGATCCCTTTTTCATTTAAATATTCAAAAATAAGAGTAGTGATGGCGTTGTTCATTTCCCCTTTCAGGTCAACCTGCCCTTTCTTTTGAGCATTAAATGCTGTAGCATCGTCTTTGAAACGTACTACTACTTCATCAGGATTATCGGTTGCAAATACTTGTTTTGCTTTCCCCTCGTACAACATTTCTTTCTTTTGACTCATAATTTTACTTTCTAAATTGTAGTTAGATTTATTGATTTATTTTATTATTATTCCTGTTAAGACAGCCAGTCCAAAACTTAGCAGTGTACCAATCAATACATATTCTGTAAGTTTTCTCTGTTTTGCCTGTGCAAGGTCGCTGAACCTGAAAACAGATTTGGCTGCTACCATGAAACCTACGCCTTCCCAGTGATTTACCATAATAAAGGTAAATACCAACAGACGTTCTAAAATTCCGATATATTTTCCGGCACTTGATAAAGACTCGGTTTGAATAGAGTTGGCACCATCCGGAGCTGGGGTCCATGATGATAAAGGAATTTTGATAAAAATAGAAGCTGGCGTTGTCAGGAACAAAGCGGCCATTAGTATTTTTAAAAATTCCTGATTCTGTAAAAATTCAAAATTAAATTCACCGAAATAAAAAGATACTCCTGCAATCACTAACACATGCAGCAGCTGATCAATGAAAAACCATCTTTTTTTCGTTTTTATAGTCTGGAAACTAAGCTTAGCAGCATCAATAATGAGATGGGTAATTCCCACTGCAACAGCTACCCACCAAAGTTGTAAATCCCAAAGAAAAACAAAACTTAAAACAGTGTGAATCAGAACATGAAAGTATAAATATTTACTTTTCAGTTTATAGTTCTCCTTATCAGCAACCCATGCATTTGGCTGAAGTATAAAATCTCCGAGTAGATGTGCCAATATGAGTTTGATAAAGATCATGCTTATAGTTCTGAGATTTTCTTTCTGAAATACTGATTGGTTTCCACGATGAGCTCATAGTTAGCTCGTTTCAGTCTCTGGCTGATAGAAGACTGTGAAATAGCAAATCTCTTAGCGAGATCTTCCTGGGTAATATCCTGGTTCATAATCATTTCGTGAATGATTTCAGAAGTGGCCATAGTCCAGTTATCAAAATCCTTAGACGACCATTTCAATAAGATATTAAGATCTCTGTCTACAGTATCATTGGACGTTTTAATAGCAACAGTGTGCCCGTCATTCTTTAGGTCATTCAGAAGCCGTCCGGAATTTACGTAAGCGGTACCATTGGATTCGGTGATCTTTTCAGAAGAAAAACTTTCTTCACCAATACCTATGGCCATTCTTACATCAAGATTCTCCTGGCTTTTAATAAGTGATTTTATGGCTAGAAAATGCCAGAAAACAGAGTCAATACTACACTTGAACTGAAATTCATCTCCCCTGTAGATTTCCCATGTGCCGGGAGCGCTTCCCCAGGTTTCGAGAAGATTTTTAAGTTTGGTAATCCAAACTTCAGTGTCTGCATGCTGTGAATTTATAATATCACCGGTAATGACCGCTATCATACTGCAAATATAAGCATAATTACTTATAAATAAAAAATATAAGCACAAACACTTATAGATATTGATTATTAGCAAATCTGCTTATATCGATTATATAGTAAACATAAGGTTTTGAGAGCTTTAGATGAAATGTAAAAATTGTAAAAAAGATTAAATAATATGAAAACGTTCATAATCCGTTGAATATTAACTCAACTTTTTATTATTTTTTTATTGGTGGAGCTGTTTCCTGCTATCCGCTCATACTCCTCGCTCCTATTTTTTCCACTGCTTGCTGTGGGGTTACCGCTGCTATCAGGGCTAATTAACCTTGCCAGAGTTTGAAACTCTGGCAAGGTTAGACTACGATCTCTAAAAAATAAAACCTAACAGGTTTTTGAAATCTGTTAGGTTGCGAATCATTAAAATAGTAATTATTATTTTTTAATAAACTGTTGAGTATGGTCATCCAGTCTTAAGATGTATGTTCCTGTAGGAATTCCCTGAACAGAAATATCTTTCTTGTTTCTGAACGGATCTTTCTCAGTATAAATTACTTTTCCTGAGAAATCAATGATTTGGGCTGTTTTTATCTTTTCAATTTCTCCATTTACAAAAAGGCGGTCATATACAGGATTGGGATATATTCCTAACTTTTTATCTTTTGATGCAATAAGTTCTGTAGTAGATAATGTTCCAAGATTCTGACAATAATTGGATGGATAAGAGTCCCATTCTCCGATAGTAAATGTACTATTAGGCTGGTTGATTATATTTTTCCTGTATAATGAAATATTACCATTATTGTTGAGTACGTATTTTGTACCAATTGCGTCTACAGTAATTGTTTTATTATAAGCCAGTTCTACATAATTCTCTCCTTTAAAAGTCATTGGATCTGATGCTGTTACAAATTTAGCCTGATCATTAGAATAGCAAGCTAAATTAGCTTTGGGATTCAGGATTACAAAAGTTTCATTATTCCCTATTTTTCCTTCCAGTTCGTAAGTATCTGCATTATAAATAGCACCTGTAGCATTATTCTTAAGCTGGATGTTAATTCTATAATTATTTAAATTGACTTCATGTCCCGTTTTATTAACGATTTCCAGAGCGTTATTCTTAATAGTATTTGCAGTATTATTGGTTCCTGATATATATTTTGTGATCATAAGGTCGGGAGCAAATGAATCTGAAGCAATAGTTGAGACTGTAACCGTATTACTGAATGGAGATTCCAGGTATCCTTTATCAAAAGCTTTCACTGTAAAAGTATAAGTTGTAGACGGACTTAAGTGATCTATGGTTATAGCAGTTCCTTTTGTAACAGCGACAGGTGTTTCAGAACCATTCATATAAATTCTGTACCCTAAAACATCTGTATCAGTAGAAGCGGTCCAGTTCAGATTAATAAAATAAGCATTCTGCTGTGTTGAAACCAGTGATCCCGGAGCTAAAGGAGCAATGCTATCTGGATTTTCAGACCAAATCATATCAATCCATTCCGGATGATCAATAAATGGGTTTCTGTTTTTCTGGATGGCATATATTGCATTATTTCTATCTATTTCTCTTTGTGAAACAGGATCCATTGCACTCCATTGCTTAAGCATAGCAACATAAGGGAGATCAATAGCCCTTTCTTCCGTCCCATCAAGCGGACATTGATCTGTAGCCGGTGTTATAGTTGCAGATGTACTATATGCTGTATTAAACGAACCTAATTTACCTTCATATCTTACAGCGAAATAAAGTAATGTTCTCGCAACATCCCCTTTAAACTCATCAATAGGTTCATACACCCTTCCTGTATAAGGATAATTAGGAATGGCAGCCTTTGAGATCTTCGAATTGTTAGTAAATGTATAATAATTAGTAGTACCTGCTACACCATAAGGATAATTATTTCTTCGCTGGTTAATATATGCATCTACAGGAACAATGAAATTCAGATCTGAATACATGGGATAATCACTAATATTAGAGCTTGTGCTAAATGTACTTTGAGGCATCATATGTTCTCTGTTATAGCCCATTCCTTCAGCTCCAGCACCAGCAATCATTTGATTAGACTTGTATTCATATGCATCAGTCCCCAAAGGAATTTCAGAATAGATATCCAAAAGATATTCTGTATTGGAAGCATCGTGATCATAATATTTATCAAGATCCGTTTGGTTATAAAGATTCGGAAGATCATCATAATGCCAGTTTATCATTTTCTCCGAAATAATATCATGTACCTTAGATTTCAGGGCATAGCCGCTTAATCCGGCGGTCCCGTTATAATATCCGGCAGGAGCCTGCGCGAAAATATAAGAAGAAATCAAAATAATAGGAAGTAGAATTTTTTTCATGCCTTAAAAATTGGGGGACTAAATTAGTAAAATAAAATACGTAAAAGATTGAATATTTTATTAAGAATACATTAATTCTCAAAACATAAAAAATTGGAAATTAAAATATTGACATGATATATATTATGGATGTGATAATTTTTTTTAGCATTCCGTCAATTTGGTTATCTTTGGGAACTAACTATTATCAATATGAATACAGAGACAATTGACAACATCAAAATGATAGCGGAGACAGCTAGAGAATTTGCAGAGAAGAATATCCGACCGAACATTATGGAGTGGGATGAAAGCCAGACTTTCCCAAAAGACTTATTCCACCAGCTGGGAGAAATGGGCTTTATGGGAATCGTAGTTCCTGAGCAGTACGGAGGTTCCGGTTTAGGCTATCACGAATATGTTACGATCCTGGATGAGATTTCTCAGGTAGACCCGTCTATTGGTCTTTCTGTAGCTGCGCACAACTCTCTTTGTACCAATCATATTTATGAGTTTGGAAATGAAGAACAAAGAAATAAATGGCTTCCTCAACTAGCTTCCGGAAAAGTAATCGGAGCCTGGGGACTAACAGAGCACAACACTGGTTCAGATTCAGGAGGTATGTCTACCACCGCTGTAAAAGATGGTGATGAATGGATCATCAGTGGGGCTAAAAACTTTATTACTCACGCAATTTCAGGAGATATTGCAGTAGTAATGACCAGAACAGGAGAAAAGGGAGCTAAAAATAACTCTACCGCTTTTGTTTTAGAAAAAGGAATGCCTGGTTTTACTTCAGGAAAAAAAGAAAATAAATTAGGAATGCGTGCTTCTGAAACCGCAGAATTAATTTTTGATAATGTACGTGTGCCGGATTCTCACCGTTTGGGAGAAGTAGGTGAAGGTTTCAAGCAGGCAATGAAAATTCTTGACGGAGGTAGAATTTCTATCGCTGCATTAAGTTTAGGAACTGCAAGAGGAGCTTATAAAGCTGCTTTAAAATATGCTAAAGAAAGACATCAGTTTGGAAAATCAATTTCTGAATTCCAGGCGATCAATTTTATGTTAGCTGATATGGCTACAGAAATTGATGCTGCAGAGCTTCTAATTCAGAGAGCGGCAACATTAAAAAATGCTAAGCAGAAGATGACCAAAGAGGGAGCAATGGCAAAATTATATGCTTCTGAAGCTTGTGTAAGAATTGCTAACAACGCAGTTCAGATCTTCGGAGGTTATGGGTACACAAAGGACTTCCCTGCTGAAAAATTCTACAGAGATTCTAAGCTTTGTACTATTGGAGAAGGAACTTCTGAAATCCAGAGACTGGTGATCGGAAGAGATATTACAAAATAATTTTAACCCTCATACAAATGATTAAACAGGCCCTTTTAGGTGAGTTTCTGCATGAAGCGGAAAACACCAGAAAAATTTTAAAAGCAATCCCTGACAGTGCTTTAGACTGGAAACCATCTGAAAAAAACTGGACTACCGGTCAGCTGGCCTCTCATATTGCGGAAGTTTATAACTGGTACAACCCTACTTTTAATCAGGATGTCTTTGACATGGGCCAGTATCAGTACGATAAAGGTGACATTTCCAAAGCCGAAAATATTGTAGCGAAATTTGAAGAAAATGTAGCTAATGCACAGAAAGTTCTGGAAAATTCTGATGAAAGCACTTATTTCAATGAATGGAAGATGGAAATGAACGGAAACGCTATTTTTCCTGCTTCTCCAAGAATTCAGGTAGTAAGAGGTTTTCTTTATAATCATTTGTACCATCACAGAGGCGAATTGGTTGTGTATTTAAGATCAACCGGGAACAAAGTTCCAGGGCTTTATGGTCCTACTGCTGATGATGTAAGATAACTTTAACATTATTTTAATTGATAATGAATGACATGCATAAATTATGCATGTCATTTTTTCATTTTGAGACATTATCATTTTAAGGATATTCAATGTATTACATAATACGTTAAATGGATGCTCTAAAATTTTCTTAAAAATTTTTGTTTTTCGTAATATATTTTTTATTAATTTCGATTTACCATAATAAAAACAAATATTTAATATGAAAAGACAATTAACCCTGCTTGGGATGCTTCTAATTACAGGAGCTTCCTTCGCACAGACTGACCGTCTTTGGTCTCAAGAGTTCTCAAGAACATCTTCACCAACCTTTGAAAACAAAACAGGAATCCGGAATCCAAAATTATTCAGCTTGAATATCGAAGGATTAAAGAATGCTCTGGCAAAGACTCCAAAGAGATTGGCAGCTGGCGAAAAATCCGAAACCATTATTTCCTTTCCAAATTCTGATGGCAGAATGGAAAATTTCAAAGTAAGAGAAAACTCCAACTTTACCCCTGAATTAGCAGCAAAGTATCCTGACATCAAATCCTATGTGGGCCAGGGACTTGAAGATCCAAATTCAACAGTGTATTTCAGTGTTTCCCCATTAGGATTATCATCTATGGAAATTTATGGTGATAAATCAGCAGTGTTCATAGAACCTTATTCTAAAGATCTTTCTACGTATGTTGTTTACAAAAAATCTGACAAAAATGATGATCTTAGTAAATTTGAATGTACTGTAATAGATGTCGCTAAAAAAGGAGTATCTAATGCCAATATTGCAGCAAGACCAAATGCTGACGATGCTAAACTGAGAACATTCAGACTGGCATTATCATGTACTGGAGAGTATACAGCTTATTTTGGCGGCACAAAAGCCCAGGCATTAGCAGCAATGAATAGTACAATGACCCGTGTGAACGGTGTTTTTGAAAAGGATTTTGCTGCAAGAATGGTTCTTATCGCCAATAATGATGCTGTAATTTATACCAATGCTTCTACAGACCCTTACTCTGCGGCATCAGGAATGAGCAGCTGGAATTCTCAACTCCAAAGTACATTGACTTCTGTTATTGGAGAAGCTAATTACGATATCGGACACTTGTTTGGTGCTTCCGGAGGCGGAGGAAACGCGGGATGCATCGGATGTATCTGTACCAACGGTTCAAAAGGAAGCGGTTATACTTCCCCCGCAGATGCAATTCCATCAGGAGATAATTTTGACATCGATTATGTAGCGCATGAAATGGGACATCAATTTGGAGGAAATCATACTTTTTCCCATGGAAATGAAGGCACAGGCGTGAATATGGAGCCAGGCTCAGGATCAACCATCATGGGATATGCCGGAATTACAAGCCAGGACGTCCAGCCTCATTCCGATTCATTTTTCCATGCGGTAAGTATCCAGCAAATTACCAATAATATTAAAGCTAAAACCTGTTCAGTAAATACCAGCACCGGAAACTCTATCCCAACAGCCAACGCAGGTTCAGACTATACCATTCCAAAAGGAACGCCATTTGTACTGACAGGAAGCGGAACTGATGCAGACGGAGATTCATTAACTTATATCTGGGAACAGATGGATAATGCGTCCTCATCTCAAACAGGAGCCAGCTCTGCAGCCAGTGCAACAAAAGCTTCAGGGCCTACTTTCAGATCATGGACTCCAACTACCGTTCCTACAAGATATTTCCCAAGAATGGCCTCTATTTTAGCAGGTTCAACAACGACTGCAGGCACCGATATTACAGTAGAAGCCCTTTCTTCAGTAGCCAGAACATTAAACTTCAGATTTACCGTTCGTGACAATAAGGCCGGAGGTTCAGGGAATAATTCAGACGATGCCGTAATTACAGTAAACAGCACTGCAGGACCTTTCGCCGTTACTTCTCAGAATTCTGCAACTACTTACACAGGTGGAAGTTCACAAACCGTTACCTGGGATGTAGCAGGAACTACCGCAAATGGTGTAAACACAGCGAATGTAGATATTCTATGGTCCACAGATAATGGAAATACCTGGACTACTCTATTATCTGCAACTCCTAATGATGGCTCACAGGCTGTAACAATTCCTAATGTTTCGACTACTACAGGAAGACTTATGGTAAAAGGATCTAATCATATTTTCTTTGATGTAAATAATGCTAATATTTCTGTAAATGCAGGATCCGGAACACCTGACACGATTGCTCCTACGGCACCTACCCTTGCTGCATCAGGAACTACTTCTACAAGCACAAATCTTTCCTGGTCAGGTGCTACAGACAATGTGGGAGTTACTGGTTACGATGTATATCAAGGAGCTTCATTAATTGGCTCTACAGCTTCTACTACTCTTACCGTAACTAGTTTAACTCCTTCCACTACTTACAGCTTCTCTGTAAAAGCAAAAGATGCTGCAGGTAATGCGTCATCTTCAAGTAATACCGTAAACGTTACAACACTTGCAGGTGGAGGACCTGTTACTTACTGCTCAGCTTCAGCATCCAATACCGCTGACGAAAGAATTGGTAATGTAAAATTCGGAACTATTAATAATACTTCAACAGGAACGGCAGGATATGAAAACTTTACGTCTATTTCTACTAATGTAACAAGAGGAACAGCTTATACTCTTTCTATTACTCCGGTATGGACTTCTACGAAGTATAGTGAAGCTTATGCTGTTTATATTGATTATAACGGAGATGGTGACTTTACGGACAGTGGCGAATTGGCATGGTCAAAAGCCGGCTCTACGACAAGTCCGGTTACAGGATCGATTACTATCCCTTCAACAGCAGCTCTAGGTTCTACAAGAATGAGAGTGATGATGAAATACAGCTCAATTCCTACTTCATCTTGTGAAGCTTATACGTATGGACAGGTTGAAGATTATACTTTAAACATTGTTTCTTCAGGAAGAGGAGAACTTTCTAATACGAAGGATCTGATTACAGATATTAAATTATACCCTAACCCGGTAAAAGATATTCTGTATATCTCCAATACAACTTCTGAAGATTACAAAATCTTCGATATGGGCGGAAAAATGATTGACTCAGGAAAACTTCAGAGAGGATCTGTAAATGTAAGCAACCTGATTAAAGGAGCCTATATGTTGCAGATAGGAGAAATAAGTAAAAGATTCATTAAAAATTAATAATCTTAATATTAAACCATTGAAAAAACCACTCTTCATAGAGTGGTTTTATTTTTTTAGTTACTTTTATTTAATTATTTTCAATATTTTATTTAATTCATTGCGAATATTATTTTAAAATTTATAAATTAATGTATTTTTCATATTATATTTTTTATTAGCTTTGGCATTACACAAATAAAAAATATTTCTTACATGAAAAAACAATTATTAATGATGAGTATGCTTGCAATATCAGGCATCTCTTTCGCACAGACAGATCGTTTATGGACTTCACAGTCTAAAAAGAATTATCAGAAGTTGTTGAGAATAAGTCAAACATTGAAAACCCCAGACTTTATCATCTTGATATTGATGGATTAAGGAGTACCTTATCAAGAGCTCCTAAAAGATTAGCTGAGAAATCAGGAGTTGTCATTTCTTTTCCTAACTCAACGGGGAAAATGGAAAATTTCAGAGTTACAGAGAATTCCAATTTCGATCCCGAATTAGCCGCTAAATATCCTGATATTAAATCCTATGTTGGACAAGGACTGGAAGATCAGTCTTCAACGGTTTATTTCAGCATTTCCTCTTTGGGATTATCTTCTATGGAAATTTATGGTGATAAATCGGCAATTTTTATTGAACCTTACACTAAAGATTTGTCTACTTATATTGTCTATAAGAAATCTGATAGAAAAGATAATTTAGATAAATTTGAATGCAAAGTGCTTGACGTAGCAGAAAAAGGCAGTTCTACTCTAGCAGCTAAAAATGCTAACGATTCCACATTGAGAACATTCAGATTAGCACTTTCCTGTACTGGAGAATACACCTCTTATTTCGGAGGAACCAAAGCCCAGGCTTTAGCAGCTATGAACAATACCATGACGCGTGTCAATGGTGTTTTTGAAAATGATTTTTCCGCTAGAATGGTGCTTATTCCTAATAATGATGCTGTTATTTATACCAATGCATCTACAGACCCTTATTCACCATCATCAAGCAAAGATAATTGGAGTTATGAGCTAATGCAGACATTGGATACAACTATCGGTAATGCAAATTTTGATATAGGCCATGTATTTGGAAGAGACGGTGGAGGTGGTTATGCAGGATGTATTGGATGTATTTGCAGCAATGATATGTCATATACTACACAATCTGGTATAAAATACCCTAACGATTATAAAGGTAGCGGTTATACTTCCCCTGCCGATGGAGTTCCCTCGGGAGATACTTTTGATATAGATTATGTAGCTCATGAAATGGGACACCAATTTGGAGGGAATCACACTTGGTCTAATGCAACACAGTCAGGTTTGAAGCCGGTTGAACCAGGTTCCGGATCTACGATTATGGGGTATGCAGGAATTACAAACTATGATGTTCAGAGAAATTCAGATCCTTTTTTCCATGCGATTAGCATAGAACAGATCACTAATAATATTAAAGCTAAAACCTGCTCTGTAAATACCCCTACAGGAAACTCAATTCCTACAGCGAATGCCGGGCTAGATTATACCATTCCTAAAAGTACTCCTTTTATGTTAACAGGATCTGGAACCGATGCTAATGGTGACTCATTAACCTATATCTGGGAACAAATGGATCAGGGAACATCTTCTCAGACAGGAGCCAATTCAGCGGCTACTGCGACTAAAACAGCAGGACCTACTTTCAGATCATGGACACCAACAGCTTCTCCAATACGATATTTCCCTAGAATGGCATCCATATTGGCAGGAGCTACCACTACTGCTGGTTTAGAGATTAATGTAGAGGCTTTATCCTCAGTTGCAAGAGCCTTAAATTTCAGATTTACCGTTCGTGATAACAGACCTGGTGGTGCTGGAAATAGTTCTGATGATGCAAAGATTACTGTTAGCTCTGCTGCAGGACCTTTCACAATCACCACACAGAATAGTGCCGTATCTTATGCAGGAGGAAGCTCACAAACCGTAAAATGGAATGTTGCAGGAACTACAGCAAATGGTATAAACGCAGCCAATGTAGATATCCTTTGGTCAACAGACAATGGAAATACCTGGACAACTTTATTAGCAGGAACCCCTAATGACGGATCACAAGCTGTCATCATTCCTAATACGTCCACTTCTTCTGGAAGAATTATGGTAAAAGGAACCAACCATATTTTCTTTGATGTAAATAATGCTAATATCTCAGTAACATCTTCTGTTGCAAAATCTACATCAGAAATAGCACCGACAGCCGTGAAAGAGATCAACCTATCTCCTAACCCAGTAAAAGACATTCTGACTGTTTCAAATGCCAATTCGGAACAATATAGAATTTACGATATGTCTGGAAAACTAGTCCATGAAGGATCACTTCAGAGAGGAACGGTAAACGTAAGCAAACTAGTGAATGGAACTTATTTAATCCAAATTGGAGAAACCTCTAAAAGATTTATTAAAAACTAATTACTATAATAATTTAAGCGATGTGAAACTGTCCATTTAATGGGCAGTTTTTTTATTTATTCTTACTCAGTAAGTTGGATGTTTTTATTGATTATTATTTTTAATTATTCTAAAAAAGAATAATTTTTAAGAATATTTTTATTATTTTTGAATTATTCAAAAAAATTCACGGCAACATGAAGAAACAATTATTAATGATGGGGATGCTGGTGTTATCTGGCGTTTCTTTTGCGCAAACCGATCGCTTATGGACAAAAAAAAATAAGGAAAGAACTTCCTCTGTTTTTGAAAATATGAAAAATATTAATGATCCAAGAATTTTTCATCTGGATATTAATGGTTTGAAAAATGCATTAACAAGAACTCCTAAAAGGGCAACAGAAAAATCCTCTGTTATTATTTCCCTTCCCAATTCATCTGGGAAAATGGAACGTTTCAGCGTAACGGAAAATTCAAATTTTGATCCTGAACTGGCTGTTAAATATCCTGATATTAAATCTTATATCGGCCAGGGTTTAGAAGATAAAACAACAACCGTTTATTTCAGTATTTCTCCTTTGGGATTATCTTCTATGGAAATCTATGGGGATAAATCAGCTGTCTTTATTGAACCTTATACCAAAGACCTTTCTACCTATGCTGTTTATAAGCGTTCTGACAGAAAGAATGATCTGAATAATTTTGAATGCAAAGTACTGGAATCCGCTCAAAAAGGAACTTCTAACGCAACAGCTGCCAAAAACGCTGATGATGCTGTCCTCAGAACATACAGGCTTGCATTGTCTTGTACCGGGGAATATGCCAATTATTTCGGGGGTACCAAAGCTGATGCATTAGCAGCCATGAATAATACACTGACCCGGGTAAATGGTATTTTTGAAAATGATTTTGCGGCAAGAATGGTCCTGATTCCTAATAACGACTCCATCATTTATACTGATGCCAATACCGATCCTTTTTCACCCTCCAATAAAATGAACAAATGGAATCTTGAGCTTATGAATACTTTAAGTTCCACTATTGGTAATGCCAATTTTGATATAGGTCATTTATTTGGCGCTACCGGAGGTGGTGGTAATGCTGGCTGTATTGGCTGTATTTGCAGTGATGATATGTCTACTTATACATATCAGGGAACTGTTTATCCTGAGAACTATAAAGGAAGCGGCTTCACCTCTCCTTCTAATGGCATTCCTTCTGGCGATACTTTTGACATTGACTTTGTAGCTCATGAAATGGGACATCAGTTTGGAGGAAACCATACGTTTTCATATACTACACAAGTTGGGCTACAGCCTGTAGAACCCGGTTCCGGATCTACCATTATGGGGTATGCAGGAATTACGCCTTATAACGTACAAAGAAATTCAAATGCATTCTTTCATGCCCGAAGTATTGAACAAATAACCAATACCATTAAAGCAACAACCTGTTCTGTAAATACCCCTACAGGAAATAGAATTCCTACAGCTAATGCTGGGGCAGATTATACAATTCCTAAAAGCACACCATTTGTACTTACAGGCTCTGGGACAGATGCAGATGGAGATTCGCTTACCTACATCTGGGAACAAATGGATATAGGAACCCCCTCCCAAACAGGAAGTAATTCTGTAGCTACCCCTACAAAAACCGCAGGACCTACATTCAGATCATGGGTACCTACAGCTTCACCGGTAAGATATTTTCCTCAAATGGAAAGTATTCTAAAAGGAGATACAGAAACCCTCGGAGATGAAATAAGAGTTGAAGCACTATCTTCTGTTTCAAGAGATCTGAATTTCAGATTTACTGTAAGGGATAATAGATTAGGAGGAGCTGGAAATAATTCTGATGACGTTAAAATCACAGTTAATGCTTTTGCAGGCCCATTCGTGATTACCTCTCAAAATAATACGGTAACTTATCCTGGGGGAAGTTTACAAACAGTAACCTGGGATGTAGCAGGAACAACTGCCAATGATATTAATGCTGCCAATGTGGATATTCTCTGGTCTGCAGATGGTGGAGAAACCTGGACTGCCTTATTGGCAGGAACCCCTAATGATGGTTCAGAGACTGTTGTAATTCCTAATACAGCCACTCGTTCAGGAAGAATTATGGTGAAGGGAACCAATCATATCTTCTTTGATGTAAACAATACGAATATCTCGGTAACTACCAATGAATTGTCTACAGCGGAAACTCAATTGAAAGACGCTATAGAAATTAAGCTGTATCCAAACCCGGTGAAGGATCTCTTAACCCTTTCCAATACAAGTTCAGAAAGATATAAAATCTATGATCTATCTGGGAAACTGATCATGGAAGGTGCTCTTCAGAACGGAACAGTGAACGTAAACAGCCTGATAAAAGGAAATTATGTCATTCAGATTGAGAAATTCTCAAAGATGTTCATTAAAAAGTAAAACAACATCCAAACATATATAGAAAAGACTGCTTACGAGTGGTCTTTTTTATTTGAACCTCATATTCGTTTTCATTATTTTTTCATTTAAATCACTAATAACCATTGAATTATTTTCAGTAATAATGTTTTATTAAAAATAATTTTACATATAATTATATTTTTAGCTAATTTTATCACTCAATACTATTCTTTTATTGTACTGTTATCCGTTTGTATTTAAGGGAGGCTTTCAATAGCTTTTCTTGTGATGGATCCCTCTGTTCTTTTGTTCCATTTCCTTCATATGAGAAGACAAAGGCCATTATATTTAAAATCAAATATTTTTTGATAAAGAAACACGCCTGCAGGTATAAAAGATAACCTATTCTATATAAGCATTGTCATTGGTCTGAATCCCTGATAATACCGATTTAAATTTTACATAATTTAAAATTTTTTATATGAAACATTTATTTAAGTATTTCTTTTTTCTAGCCATTGTATCTTTTTCTGTGGCTTGTAGTTCTGATGACACAGAAGAAGTTGTGATCAAGCCAAGTCCGGTAAAAATTGTATTTTTCAAAAGCGCTGATGACTTTGCCACCACTTATGATCCGGAGAACAAAGTAAGTCAAACCATCAGAGTACAGGCATTTGATTTGTACAAACAAGGAAACTGGAAAGAGCTTGAAAAACTATTCCAGGCAAATGAACTTAATGGCGGCTGGCCACCAGCAAATGGCGGATACAATATTATAGACGATGTTGCCATACAAGCCGGACAAAAATATGACAGATACAGCGGTGCTGTGGGAAGTTATAACGGTACCGGAAATCCAACACTGGGTGGAAACTTCACCAGTCCTATTATTAACGGGTATGTGTATACTTTCGCTGAAAGAGCATTAAATCAGCCGGAAAACAAATACGATTTCTATTACCAGATTGATGTTCTGAATGCATTACCTTTTAAATCTCAAACAGCAGATATCATTCCTTGGTTTAATCAAGTTGGAAACGGAAAACAGACCATGTGGAAAATTCCTATCGATATTAATACCGGATTTCCGAAAACTTGGAATAAATTAGCAGAAGAAGGGTATATAAAAATTACTATTAAAAAAAGTCCAAGTGGGAAATACCCTAGTCTGGAAGGAACCGTTATTCAGAACTAAAACATATTCAGATGTATTCAATATCAAAAAAGATAAAGATTGGTAAAAAAGCTTTGATTCAAAAAGAAAGATTCATCAATGACGAAGCTATTCCTGCTGCGGTTACCCAGTTTAGCTGCTGTGAATGCGGCCAGGAAAACACAGTTACGATTTCTCCCTATCAATCGGGGTTTCCAATCTTTCAAATCTATAATGAAGATAAAGTATTATCAAAATCTGAGTTATTAAAGAATCAAATGACTACCGAGACTTCTCAGAGAATGCAATATTACGGAGAACTCACTGTAAACGATTTGCCTACCTTATACTTCGGAACCAATTGTACTTCCTGTAACACATCCTATATTTGTATATTCAGTTATGGAGAAAAACAGCCAAGTTTAGAAATATTAAATATCTCCGGAATATGGGAATATCAGGAAGTTGAGTAATTGAATATCATCAGCATATTTTAAAACCAAACCACAATTCATCGTTGTGGTTTTTGTATTATTATTTTTAACCATAGATTAATATGGATGATGACGCTTCAAAATCCTTTATGGACTATTTTTTTAAAACAAAAAACTGTTAAACCTTTATTCATGTGTGGTTAAAAAAATTAATGATTCTTATTTTACCTCCTACATTTCACAATTAGCAAATCGTTTTCTATCTTTGTCATAAATAAAAAAATTCATGGATAAAATTGATAGTTTGAACCAAGTAGCAGAATTCCATACTACTTTCAAAGCCCCTATTCTAGACACCCCACAAATTCCTTCTGCAGAAAGATGCAATCTTAGAGTAGAACTTCTACAGGAAGAACTTAATGAATTGAAACAAGCCATAGCTGACAACAATATTGTAGAAATTGCAGATGCTCTTTGTGATTTACAGTATGTTTTAAGTGGTGCTGTACTTGAATTCGGACTTGGCAGTAAATTTGTAGAGCTATTCAACGAAGTTCAACGTTCCAACATGTCAAAGGCGTGTGATAATGAAGAACAGGCTAATGAAACCGTTGAGTTCTACAAAGAAAAAGACGTAGAATCTTTTTATGAGAAATCTGGTGAAAAGTTCAATGTGTATAGAAAGGCAGATCATAAAGTATTAAAAAACAAATACTACTCTCCTGCTGATCTAAAATCAATTATTGAAAAATAAAATATGAAAAAATTTATTACCAATATTGTTGCCGCTTCAAGTTTATTTTTAGCTACTCAACAGCTTAGTGCTCAGAAAGTAGTGGTTAACCGCGAAGTGACTACTGAAAAAGATGGCAAAATGCTTCTTGGACATCAGTTGAAAGAACAGTTTTTAAAAGCTCCTTATGCTGATTGGTATGTAAAGGAACATGACGAATATGCTCTGGATCAAAAAGCGATTAGTGAACTGAAAAAGAAAAAAATAGGAACATATGATATTGTTGTTTTCTTAGGAACCTGGTGTGAAGACAGTCACAGAGATTTTCCAAGACTCACAAAGATATTGGAAGCAACAGGTTATCCGGAAGGAAAAATGACGATTATTGCCGTTAACCGTAAAAAAGAATCTCCCAGTGGAGATGAAACCCTTTTAATATCCAAAAAGTTCCTACCATTATTGTGAAACAATATGGAAAAGAACTGGGCCGAATTGTAGAAATGCCTACCAGCGGATATATTGAAAGAGATTTAGCTGAAATTCTGAAAAAGAATGACTCATCTGTAATTAAAGAAATTTTTAAATAGATTTGAGAAATTATAAAACAATTTTATCGTTTGTAGCCGGTGCCGGTGCTATGGTTCTTCTGTTTTTTGGACTTAAATCCTGTCTGAATCTTGGTGGAAAAACGGAAAAATCAGAATATTATATTCTGACAAACCAAATTTCCAAAATGAATAAGATGGTGGTGATAGAACAAAACAGTTCCTCCATGCAGAAAACCAAAATGGGGTATGAATTCATGGGAAAAGAAGTTTCAAGTAACAGTATCATTACTTTTACGAAAACCAATGCCCAGGTTTCTTATGACCTGAATAAAATGAAGATTGAAGTAGACTCTATTAATAAAAAGCTGGTTATCACGGAACTTCCTGATGCAGACATCAAGATTACGCCCAGTGTTGAAATCCAGTCTATGGATGATTCGTTTTTTAATAGAATTTCTGAAAAGGATATAAAAAACGTAACAACAAAGGCTAAAGAAACTGCGATTAAATCTATTGATCAAAACCAGTTGAGAAGTGAAGGGCGCAAGCAATTAATGGAAAACCTTGACAATATTTTTGTTTTGGCAAAGGCTTTGAATTATACTATAGAAGATAAGACCGGAAAGATCGGCATTCTTGGACTCTAAAAATAATTCAGCAATGGACTCAAAAGGAAATAACAAAAAAAGGAATCTGCCAATACAGCAGAAACTAAAAAGCAAAATCAGGATTTCCAGAATATTCCTGCTTCATCGAAAAAGTTAATCCTCCTGACATTGATAAAGAAGATATTCAAAAATCTTCCAAAAATAAATCAGGAAAAACGGATAATACAAAAGAGTAAATAAACCATTAAAGGTTTAAAAATTTCATAAAATAAAATCGAAAGGTTCGGTCTCTTTGAGACCGAACCTTTCTTCTAACTATCTATCTAAGTGAACTAAAAATACTTATACAATGGTTGATTTTCCGATTTTTACATTCTCGAAATTATAATATGACTTCTCAGAATATTTAATATGATCTGCAATAAAGCTTCCTACCTCGCTGGTTGAATAATATTGTTTTGTATTAAGATCTATTGTTACATATTTGTTTTCAATAGCGTGTTCTACAGACTGTCTCAGCTTACTGGCAGCAGGCTGTAACCCAAGATGATCAAGCATCATTGCCACACTTAAAATGGAAGCTATAGGATTAGCAATTCCCTTTCCTTTTGCCTGGGGATATGAACCATGAATAGGCTCAAACAATGCATTATTCTCTCCTATTGATGCTGAAGGAAGTAATCCGATAGATCCACCGATTACACTGGCTTCATCAGAAATAATATCTCCGAACATATTTTCCGTTACAATCACATCAAACTGTTTTGGATTAAGGATCAGCTGCATCGCTGCATTATCCACAAACATATAATCCAGTTGTACATCCGGATATTCAGAAGCAATTTCCTGGCAGATTTTTCTCCATAGTCTGGAGGTATCCAGTACGTTTGCCTTATCAATAAGTGTTAATTTTTTATTTCTTTTCTGTGCTTCCTGGAATGCCATGTGAGCAATTGGGAGAATATCTTCTCTGCTGTATTTGCATATATCATAGGCATAAGCTCCTTCAGGATCTGTAAATTTCTCACCAAAATAGATACCGCTTACCAATTCTCTGAAAATCTGGATATCCGCACCTTCAATGATTTCTCTTTTAAGCGGGCTCTTTTCAATAAGTGATGCATACGTTTTTAAAGGGCGAATGTTGGCAAATAACCCTAATTCCTTACGAAGTTTCAATAATCCCTGTTCAGGTCTTACTTTGGCCTCAGGATTATTATCAAATGCAGGATCACCTATTGCTCCGAAAAGCACGGCGTCCGATTCTTTACAAATCTTTAATGTTTCTTCAGGCAGCGGATCTCCTGTTTTAAAAATAGCTTCAGCACCTATCAATCCGTAATCAAATTGAAATTTGTACTCAAAAACTTCCGCAATTACATCCAAAATTTTGATGCTTTCACTGATAATTTCCGGTCCTATCCCATCTCCGGGAAGAACCGCGATTTTAAAATAATTGTTGTTCATTTTTTGTCTGTGTTTTTAGTTCAAATTCTGTGATCGCCTGTTTTTTGCTGATTAAAAAATCAATATCATCATAGCCGTTCAGAAGGCATATTTTTTTATAAGAATCCAATTCAAATGTTTCGGTGGTATCTTTAAAACTAATAGATTGCAGTTCTACATCAATGGCAATTTCATTGTCTGGGTTTTCATTCATTCCTTCTAAAATCTCCTTTAAGAATTCTTCAGAAACCTTTACCGGAAGAAGACCATTATTTAAAGCATTCCCTTTAAAAATATCAGCAAAATAGCTGGAAACAATTACCTTGAAACCATAATCGGTTAATGCCCAGGCAGCATGCTCACGGCTGCTACCACATCCGAAATTATTTCCTGCCACTAAGATTTCACCAGTGAATTTAGGATTATTCAATACAAAATCAGGATTAGGTTCATGAGTGTGAATATTAAATCTCCAGTCTCTGAACAGGTTTTCTCCAAATCCTTTTCTGTCTATACTTTTTAAAAATCTTGCTGGAATAATCTGATCCGTATCTATATTTTCTGCAGGCAATGGGACTGCAGTGGATTTTATGATAACTAATTTTTGCATGTGTTGTTTTTAATTTAAACTTTCAAAAGCAGAAATTCTGCCTTCTATTGCTGCTTTTGCTGCTGTAAGAGGGCTCGCCAGAATAGTTCTTGCTCCCTGTCCCTGTCTTCCTTCAAAATTTCTGTTCGAAGTAGAAACGCAATATTCTCCTTCAGGAATTTTATCATCATTCATCGCCAAACAAGCCGAACATCCAGGCTGACGAATCTGAAACCCTGCATCATTAAAGATTTTATCCAGTCCCTCTTCGTAGATCTGCTTTACCACCTGCTGAGAGCCAGGTACAATCAATGCTTTCACAGCCTCAGATTTACTTTTTCCTTTAATATACTGGGCCGCCGAACGGAAATCTTCAATTCGCGCATTCGTGCAGCTTCCTATAAACACATAATTAATTGTAATGCTGGATGGATTCTGCCCTGCTTCCAGTCCCATATACTGTAAAGCTTTTGCCTCAGATTCATTTTGAGGAGCAGGAATGGTTTCGCGAATAGAAATTCCCATACCAGGATTGGTTCCATAGGTAATCATTGGATAAATATCTGCTGCATCGAAGAATAATTCTTTATCAAAAGCGGCTCCTTCATCCGTTTTCAAAGTATTCCAGTACGCTAGCTTTTCTTCCCATTCTTCTCCTGCCGGAGCAAATTTCCTTCCTTTTACGTATTCAAAAGTGGTTTCATCAGGAGCAATCATTCCTCCTCTGGCTCCCATTTCAATACTCATATTACAAACCGTCATTCTTCCTTCCATTGACATTTCTTCAAAAATATTTCCGGCATACTCACAGAAATACCCTGTTCCACCATCGGTTCCTATTTTTGAAATAATATAAAGGATAACATCTTTAGCCTGAACATTTTCGTTAAGCTTACCATTCACCGTAATTCTCATCGATTTAGGTTTGTTAAGCAGCAGACACTGGCTGGCAAAAACCTGAGCTACCTGACTGGTTCCAATTCCAAAGGCAATACTTCCAAATGCTCCATGTGTTGAAGTATGACTGTCTCCGCATACAATACTCATTCCTGGCTGTGTAATCCCAAGTTCAGGAGCAATAATGTGTACAATTCCCTGATATTGATGTCCTAATCCAAATAATTCAATATTATTTTTCTCACAATTTTCAGTCAGCTGCTGAACCTGATTTCTTGATAATTCATCGCGGATTGGTTCTTCCTGATGAAGGGTTGGAACATTATGATCAGCAGTCGCTACGATCTGTTCCGGTCTGAAGATTTCCAGATTTCTGGATTCAAGTTCTGCAAATGCCTGCGGGCTGGTTACTTCATGGATCAGATGCTTATCAATATAGATGATTTGCGGTCCGTCAGGAACCGTATCTACGACGTGAGCATCCCAAACTTTATCAAAAAGTGTCTTTTTATCGTTGTTCATTTTTACTTTTATCTTTGAATTAAATCAAACCCTATCCTATTTTTCTGCTGCAGGTCTCCATGATTAAAGCCAGGTCATCATTGCCTATTTCTTTTTTAAGATCTGCTATTTTCAAGAATTCCTGATACAAATAATCCAATTCTTCTTTGGTTACATCATGTCCAATATGCTTGAACCGGTAAGCCAATGCTGAACGTCCGCTTCTGGCTGTAAGAATGATGGAAGATGCATTTACACCCACTTCAGCAGGATCAATGATCTCATAGGTTTCTCTGTTTTTGATGACCCCATCCTGATGAATTCCTGAGCTGTGAGCAAAAGCATTAGCTCCTACAATTGCTTTATTCGGCTGTACTGCCATTCCCATCAGATCAGAAACCATAGTACTCATTTCGTTGAGCATTATTGAATTCACGTTGGTATGCAGGTTCAAATGTTTATGCTGCTTCAGAATCATGACGACTTCTTCCAGCGCTGTATTCCCTGCTCTTTCTCCCAATCCGTTGATGGTACATTCAATTTGTCGGGCTCCGTTGATGGCACCGGAAATGGAATTGGCTGTAGCTAAACCTAAATCATTATGACAATGACATGATAAAACTGCTTTTTCAATTCCTTTTACGTTTTCTTTCAGGTATTTAATTTTCTGTCCGTATTCTTCCGGCAAACAATATCCTGTAGTATCAGGAATATTCAGCACAGTAGCACCTGCTTTAATGACGGCTTCACATACCTGTGCCAGATAAGCATTGTCTGTTCTTCCTGCATCTTCAGCATAAAACTCTACATCTTCTACATAGTTTTTAGCGTATCTCACGGCTTCTGCAGCACGTTCTATAATATTTTCCCTTGTTGAGTTGAATTTATATTTGATATGTGAATCAGAAGTTCCGATTCCCGTATGTATTCTTGGTTTCTTTGCAAACTTTAATGCTTCTGCAGCGGTATCAATGTCCTTTTTATTAGCCCTTGTCAATCCGCATACCTTTGCATTTCTTACGAGTTTTGAAATTTCAGAAACAGATTCAAAATCTCCCGGGCTGGAAATTGGAAATCCTGCTTCAATGATATCAACTCCCAGTTCATCAAGCTTTTCAGCAATAATCAGTTTCTGTCTTGTATTCAATTTACATCCAGGAACCTGTTCTCCATCGCGCAACGTGGTATCAAAAATTTCAATTTTTTCGGAGTTCATAAATAAAAGTTTTTTACTTAATTTTGATCCAAAACTACAGCTTGTTACATTTTTTCATTTTCAATTTCTTAGAAAATTACAATATTCAACAGTTGAAGAAATAAACACATGTTGCTGGTATACAATTGTTTAAAATTTAAAAAATTACAATGGCAGAATTGCAGAAAGATTTTTTGTTTGTATTGGTAAAGTCATTGACGACTTCAGAAAAGCGACAGTTTAAATTGTATGTTAACCGTCTCGGAATTAATGTAGATGCTAAATTTTTACTCCTTTTTTCTGAAATGGATAAAATGAAAGAATATGATGAAAGCGTCATTATTGAAAAGAAAATATCTACCAAGCAGCAGCTCTCCAATCTTAAGGCACACCTTTACAAACAAATTCTGGTAAGCTTACGAATGAACCCAAGTCATCAGAACTACAGAATCCAGCTTAGAGAGCAATTGGATTTTGCCAATATTTTGTACCAAAAAGGGCTTTATAAACAAGCTTTAAAAATACTGGATAAAACTAAACAGTCTGCGTTGGAACTGGATGAAAAAAGCATTGCTTCCGAAATCATTGACCTGGAAAAAGTAATTGAATCTCAATTCATTACCCGAAGTATTGCGGGGCGTGCAGAAGAATTGATCAGACAATCACAAGAATTAAGCAAACAAAACCGATATACAACAAAATTATCCAATCTTTCTCTGAAATTATACAGTGAAATGCTGACTCACGGGTATGTAAAAAATGATGCTGACCGTGAGGAAGTTTTGGATATTTTCTATGCAGAAATTAAAAATATTAAATTCGATAAGCTAAATTTCACTGAAAAACTGTGGTATTTTAAAGCCCATGTATGGAAAAATCAGTTGTTACAAGATTATAAATATACCTTGAAATATGCCTATCAATGGGTAGACTTATTCCATAAGAATCCGGAGATGATTTTCAGTCATCCGGTTTGGTATATTAAAGGAAACACATACCTGCTGAAAATTCTTTTCCTATACGGGAACATTGATATTCTGGAAGAAAATTTCGAAGAGTTTAATACACGGGTGAATGCCGAAAACTTTGCTCAGAATGAGAATCTTCAGTCACTTATTTTCCTTACTCATTACAATACACTGATGAATATTCATTTTGTAAAAGGGGAATTTTTTACAGGGACAAAGCTTATTCCGGAAATTGAATTGAAAATGGAAAAGCTTAGAGAAAGAATTGATGAACACCATTTTATGATTCTTTATCTTAAAATGGCAGCTATGTTTTTTGGAAGTAAGATGTACAAAAAAGCCATCGAATACTCTATGAGAGTTATAGAATCAAAGGGTAATGTACAGGAAGATTTATTATTTCATACTCGGATTTTGATTTTAATGTCCAAGTATGAATCCGGGAATGATGAAGACTATGATGAATTCATTGCTTCTACGCTAAAGTTTGCTAAAAAGATGAAAAAACCTGAAGAGTTTCATTTTGAAAGTATTCAGTTTTTTAAGAATCTTAATAATCAGGTTTTGGATCAGAGACAGAAAGCATTTGAAAGCTTTGATAAAAAGCTGGAAGCGTATTCCAATAACGAATACTACAGACGATCCTTATTCTATATTGATATTCACGGATGGATTAAATCTAAAGTCCAGAATGTGGATGTGATTGAGATCATCAAGCAGAAAGTAAAATATAAAAGGAAGTATTAAATAAAATAACATAAAAACCTATTTTACAACACATTATAGCATTTTATTTCATGTAGAATAATACATGCAAATCTATTTTCTTTTTACTATAATTTCAAAGATTTATATATTAACAGGTCGCTCCTCCGGAGCTCTCTTTTAAAGACACTTCATTTTTTCTACTAACAGTAGATCCCGATGGGATCAAATCCAGCTCCAATAGGAGCTAATTGTTAATAAGAAGTATTTGTTTTTAAAATTAGAGCTCCGGAGGAGCGACCTGTTAATTACGCTTTGATTTAATCAGATAAGGATAATTTTATTTATACATATTCTCTATGAAATCCAATGCATTTCTGTGACTGATCTTTTCTAACAATTCGGAAGAGAACCTTTTTTCAATTTCTTTATTAATCTCCAGATAAGCTGATGCATTGGAATGTTCTTCAAAGAAAAACGGATGGCGTGAAGTGTCCGGATGATCTTTCCAATAGAAATAGTCTGCTCCATAGGCAATATTGTTTTCACCACCCAATTCTAATCCATACTGAATATGTTCATAAAGCCTCTCAGGATGGTCAAGGTCCACGTAATCTTTGATGAAATTCAGGCCAATCAATCCATTTCTTTTGATAACTTCTTTGGCCAGTTCATCCGGAAGATTTCTCTTATTATTATACACTGTTCTGTAGTTGGAATGGCTTGCCAGAATAGGAATGGAATAATTTTTCTGATCGATATAATTGAAGATATCGTAAGCTAATTGATCACTTGTATGAGCCAAGTCGACAGCAATTTTCCGGTCTGCGATATAATCAATCAGTACTTTACCGTCTTCCTTTAATCCGGCAGTTGTACTATTCCCTCCTCCGAAACGGTTTTCAAGATGATGGGTAATCCCGATATAAAGTACTTTTTGTGCATTTTCAATGAGGATTTCCAATTTTTTAAATCCGGAGTCCAAAGCTTCATTTTCATCACAGAAAGCAGATGCATTTTCGATGGAGGCAATAACTCCTACCCGATTTTCATTCTCAGGATTGTTATAATTTCCATTTTCGAACAAGAAGAAGTTTTCATTTTTGATGAGATCTGAAAATAATTGACTCTGCTTCAGTCCGTAAGCTGTACTCCCTTCTCCAGTTCCTGCGTACATAGCCATTATCTGGAGTTTTACATTTCCTTCCTGCAGATAAGGCAGTGAGCATCCTATTTCTCTGTCGTCAATTGTTGAATTTGACCTTAGTAAATAATATAACAGGTCACAGTGTAGATCAATGTTTATTGTATTCATAGTAGGAAGCAATTTATGGTTTTATTTTTTGTTCTGAGCTAATGAATTATTGATAAATTCAATATTTGAATTTTCAAAAACCTTTATCAATTGGGGTACAAAATCTCCAAACTTTCTATATTTTTTTCTGTTGGAATGATATTCCTTAAGCTTTTTTTCTAACAGAGGAAGGAAGATAAAGTTGTTTTTCAAGTGATATTCTTCTAACTTTTTAGCTCTTTCAAAATCTTTCTGGATTCTTGCGGTTTCAATTTCGCCAAGTCTCACCAAATGCTCAGCAACACATGTTTGATAGTCTCCATAACCTCCTGTTTTTATCATTGTTTCCTTTAAATATGATTTTTCAAACAAATCTTTGAACTTTTCAAGCTTATCCTTATGCAGATATACTTCTTTATTTACAAATGAATGTCCAAACTCATGAACACTTAAAAACCTTGCCTGAAACTGATTGTCATACCCAAATTGTCTCTTATTTTCAACTTTCACAAACGGACTTGCTATTTCATAAACGTCTGTTTTTCCGGATCTGGAAATGACGTTGGTCCCAATCCCTCTTCCTTCACCATCTGTTATCGGCCACATCATCATCGGAGAAATAAGAATGGTATAAGAATTAAAACCTTCACCATAAAACTGTTCCATAGCATTGGTGAAGCCGGCAGGAATATGCTTGTTATACTCATTTATTCCTCCTTTGTAGAAGGCTTTGTTCTCGATAAAAAACTGATTAATATTTTCTTGTATATAGAATTTTGAAAGCTTAGACAGATAATCTTTTATTAGTTCGGTAACTTCTTTGTTCTGCTCCCCTGTCAAATTATTGCTGCTAAACTGATAATCACTGTTCCATTCTGTGGCTGGAAATTCTTTGTGATGCATCAACGGATTCATGAAGATATCATTTCCTGAACCATATTTTTCAAGCAAAACATCATTAACTTTTGCTGTAGCTATTGCTATATCTGAGTTCTTCAGGTGTCCATACTTTTTCAAAGCATTATTTACAATAGGTTGGTAAACAGAACATTCTTTTATTTTATACAATTCGAAATCTTTATTGTTTTTCCGATGCTCAGCTGAAAGAATTTCTGCGAGAAAATAAGTCTCAATATTCTTATTGAAATCAACAGAAAATTTGGATGATTTTTTTTGCGAAAAACTAAATATCGAACTTAATGAAACTAAAACAAGCAGTATCTTTTTCATTTTTGATATTAATTATCATTCTAAATATAAGCTAATATAGTATTTTATCTAAAAAATGCGTATTTTTGCATCTTAAAATTTCTTAGTAAACAATGATAAAAATTACACTTCCAGACAATAGTGTCAAAGAATTCGAGGGAGCAGTTACTCCCCTAGATGTGGCAAAATCTATAAGCGAGGGATTGGCTAGAAATACCATTTCCGCAATTGTTAATGACAAACAAGTAGAAACGACCACACCTATAACCACGGATTCTACGGTACAGCTTTTAACCTGGAATGATGATCTTGGAAAGAAAGCTTTCTGGCATTCATCTGCTCACCTTTTGGCGCAGGCTATCCTAGAATTTTATCCTAATGCTAAGTTGACCATTGGTCCGGCAATTGAAAGCGGATTCTATTATGATGTAGATTTCGGGGATGAAAGTTTATCTGAAAAAGATTTTGAAAAGATCGAAAAGAAGGTTCTTGAAAATGCAAAGAAAGGATCTACATTCTCATTATATCCGGTTTCAAAAGAAGATGCTTTAAAAACATATGCTGATAATCCTTACAAAGTGGAATTGATCTCTAATCTGAATGATGGAGAAATCACTTTTGTAACACATGATAACTTTACAGATCTATGTCGTGGAGGACACATTCCAAACACCGGACTTGTAAAGGCTGTTAAGATTTTAAATGCTGCAGGAGCTTACTGGAGAGGAAATGAAAAGAATCCTCAATTAACAAGAGTATATGGTATTTCTTTCCCTAAACAGAAAGAACTTACTGAATATCTTGAAAGATTGGAGGAAGCTAAAAGAAGAGACCACAGAAAGCTTGGTAAAGAGCTTGGAATCTTCGCATTTTCTGAAAAAGTAGGTGCTGGTTTACCGCTTTGGTTACCAAAAGGAACAGCTTTAAGAAGAAAATTAGAAAATTTCCTTTCTGATGCACAGAAAAAAGGAGGTTACGAATTTGTAATGTCTCCACATATCGGAGCTAAAGAATTGTATGTAACTTCAGGTCACTGGGATAAATATGGAGCAGACAGCTTCCAGCCGATTAAAACTCCAAATGAAGGAGAGGAATTTTTATTAAAGCCCATGAACTGTCCGCACCACTGTGAAATCTACAAAACTTCACAATGGAGCTACAGAGACCTTCCGAAAAGATATGCAGAATTCGGTACTGTATACAGATATGAGCAAAGTGGAGAACTTCACGGATTAACAAGAGTTCGTGGATTTACTCAGGATGATGCTCACTTATTCTGTACTCCGGATCAGCTTTCTGAAGAGTTTGAAAAAGTAATTGATTTAACGCTGTATGTTTTCAAATCTTTAGGTTTTGAAGACTTTGTAACTCAGGTATCATTAAGAGATCCTGAAAACAGAGAAAAGTATATCGGTTCTGATGAAAACTGGGAAAAAGCTGAAACTGCAATTATCAATGCAGCAGAGAAGAAAGGTCTTAAAACTGTAGTTGAATACGGTGAAGCGGCATTCTACGGTCCTAAACTTGACTTCATGGTGAAAGATGCATTGGGAAGAAAATGGCAGCTTGGAACTATTCAGGTAGATTATAACTTACCAGAAAGATTTGATCTTCACTATATCGGGAATGACAATGAGAAACACAGACCAGTAATGATCCACAGAGCACCATTCGGTTCTATGGAACGTTTTATTGCGATCTTGTTGGAAAACACAGCAGGTGATTTCCCTCTATGGTTGAGCCCGGATCAGTTCATCATTCTTCCGATCAGTGAAAAATATGTAGATTATGCAAAAAAAGTTTCACAATTTTTGGAAAATCACGATATTAGCGGTCAGATTGATGACAGAAACGAGAAAACGGGTAAAAAGATCCGTGATGCTGAATTAAAGAAGATTCCTTTCATGCTTGTAGTGGGAGAAAATGAAGAGAAAGAAGGTACGATTTCTGTAAGAAGACGTGGTGAAGGAGATCTTGGAGTGATGAATCTGGAAGATTTCGCAGCTTACTTCAAAAAAGAAGCAGCCGTTTAAAAATAAAATTAAAGTATTGAGAGATTAAGAATAGCCTCTCAATACTTTAAATATAAATAAGTAGTTAACCAATAAAATTATAATACAATAGCACAAAGATTTAACAACAGGGGCCCACAAAGACGTCCTGTACAGGAGGACTTACACTTGATCAACGATAAAATTCGTGTGAGAGAGCTTCGTTTGGTGGGCGATAACGTAGAGCCGGGAATTTATCCAATTGACAAAGCAAGACAGATTGCTGCAGAACAAGAATTGGATCTAGTAGTAATTTCTGACAAGGCAGAACCTTTTATTGCAAGAGTATTGGAATACAAGAAATTCTTATACGAGCAAAAGAAAAAACAGAAGGAACTTAAAGCTAAGCAAGTAAAAGTGGTCGTAAAAGAGATCCGTTTCGGACCTCAGACTGATGACCATGATTATGAATTCAAAAAGAAGCATGCTGAGAAATTCCTTGAAGAAGGTTCTAAACTGAAGACCTACGTATTTTTTAAAGGACGTTCGATTATCTTTAAAGACCAGGGAGAAATCTTGCTTTTAAAACTGGCTCAGGAACTAGAGCATGTTGGTAAAGTAGATCAGCTTCCTAAACTTGAAGGAAAGAGAATGATTATGATGATGAGTCCTAAAAAACCGGCAAAATAATTCAATCATTATTTTACATATAAAAACCTCAAATTACTTTGAGGTTTTTTTTTATAAAAGCTTTCATGGTATATTCATCAAAAATAGAAAGAGGGATTATGTAGATACCTTTTGTTTTCGAATAATTTTCTTTCATCACTCCCCCTTTCTACAGGTTATTTAGTATTAGTTTTTACCCTTCAAATTCGCCACACTCATGTTCTTTAAAAAGAGATAATGCTTTTTTAGTTGTAAAATATTTGGCGACTCTTTTATTATGTAATTCCAGTTTTTGGCCTTCAATAGTTAACTCATAAACAGGTGCTTTATCGATCTGTGTTAGAATGTAAGTCCTTTCTGATGTTTTCATAATCGTTGTATTACCTTCACCGGAGACCATGAAACTATTAATTTCAAAGGTATCTTTTTCATCACAGATATTTGTCCATACCATTTTATTTCCTGTTATGGATAAGCCTGCCAGATCGCATGAATAACAATTTCCGGAGAACTCTATTCCATATTTTTCATACACATTGGTGTTTTTGGTATCCAAAACATCAATAGGAACCAATGTTGAGAAATCCTTTGGTATCTCTGTTTTAGAATTGGTTTTCTTTTCTGAGACAGGCTTAGAATCTATATCTTCTTTGGCCGTCATAAGGTCTGTTTTATCTGCTTCTTTTTCCGTTGCGGGAGAACAGGAAGCGAGTAAAACAATCACTAATGAAAAGCTGGTTATTACGTTTTTCATCTCCTATTAATACTTAGTTTTTTCGGTTGTAAAATTGTTCAAAATATATGGTTCAATATATCCCTGTTTTCAGCCATTTTTCCCTTGTAATCAAAGGTTTTATTGGCTGCTGATCCGAATACCGATACATTTGCCAAAAAATAAAAAATGAAACCTTTATCTCAATTCTTTATATCTTCTATGATTGTTTTTATGGGATGTAATTCTAAGAACAAATCATCAGAAGCCAATAAGACAGAAACTGAAGTTACACAGAAGGCCATAACATTTGCCGATTTCAAAAAGATAAAAGGAGTAGAGAATGTACAGGATGTACCTTTTGAATTATCGACTAAGCGGGATTCTATACAGTTTTTTGTATCACCGAATAAAGAGGCTGCCCATCTGAAAATAGCTTATAATAAACTTCATAATTATTACGGATTTGAAGAGTTTGATGACTTCTACTCTATTCATTACAGCATTAATAATAATATTTCAAACAGCATCGAAGCTTTTGTCTTAAAATCAGAATTTACAGCTGCGTTTGATCTGACGTTACAAGGGGTGGATCTTTATCAGATCAGAAGCAGTACATTCAAAGAAGTTCATGATTCAAAAAATAAGTCATTCAGTAAATATGGGACGATAACTGAAGTTTCAGAACAGGAATTTACAACAGCTTCTAAAAATAGAATTAATGAAGCCTTAATAAAAAATCCTCAGATTAAACTAAAAGAAGGCAACTGGATTTCTACAGAAAATGCCAAAGAAACCGTGATTACACAACATGAAAATGTCTCTACAGAAGATGGAACTTTATCCAATGAATATATTGGGCAGTCACCTTATCTGCATCTGGAAGTTTTCAAGGAAAACTCAGTAGAGACTATAGATACATACTATTCTTTTTATAATGTAAAAGCAACAGCAGATTTTGCTTTGTTTACAGGGGGATATCCACAGATTCTTCCCAATAAGAACTGGATTTCTTCTATCTCTTCAAATAGTGAGGTAGGAAGTAATTTTGAGATCAATCAATATAAGGAGCAAAGCCATAATCAGGAAAACCTTTTGTATATCAACTTTACTAATTTCAAAATTGCTGACGAAAAGAAAGCTTTCTGGACGAATAATGACACCTTCTATGCTGAAGTATATCCTGTCAATTCTGCTTCATCCAAGGGTAAAAAGCAAAAGACAGCTTTCATAAAAATTCAGTTAAAAGCTAATCTATTGTAGAAAAGAGGTTGAAATAAAATAAAAACCCCTGAAACCGGCCAGTGTTTATGGTGGTAAAGTCCAATATCTTTGCAACAGTTATTTAAAGATATACCATGAGAAAAATAAGCTTAACATTTCTTTTTTGTTTGCTAAGTTTTATAACTTTCGCACAAACATTAAAAGTAGTGATTAAACAGGACGGAAAAGTAATTGAACCCGTAAATGATGTTTATGATCTGAAAAAATCACCTTTCGTATTTGAGTTTACATCGACCAATCTTGAAGGTTTTTTAGTAGGAGCAACGACGAATAAAGATATTTATGCAGGAGCTCTGGGGCTCATCAATACTGAGGTTCCGTGGTTCCAGAGTACAGGAATGGCTGAAGAACTCTATAATAAGGATAAAGAAATGTTTCTGATGGATTCTGCCCCTTCCTATTGGTATTATACAGATGTTAAAGATCACAGATTCGATAAAAATCCTAAAGGTACTTTGAAACAATGGACAGCTACCCGTACGATTACAAGGTTTTACGATATTATGGTAGATCAGCCTGTCAACTTAAAAGACTTTGATGGAAGCGTTTTTCTTTTTATGTATCAGCCTGAATATAATGATGAATATGATTTAATTGGAAAGAAAAACCTGTTCCAGGCGGCATTAAGATTTAAAGATTAATAATTGAACACCTAATTTTAAATTTATATAGAAAAGGTCTGCTTTTACGATGTAAGCAGACCTTTTTGCTGTATTAATATGGCTGAAATATTGACAATACTTTAAACCATTAAGATTTTTAAAAGAATAAGAAAGGTTAAGGGAATTGTTAAAGCAATATCTTAAATTCATATTTGATGAAATTAACTTGCTTTTTGGTGACGCAAAGTTTTATTTTAAGTTACGCTTTATTTAAGGAAGCTAAGATTTGAATCAATTATATCAATTCTTATGAAGCGATAGTTTTACCATGTGTTAAAGGCATTTGACCACAAAGGCACACAGATTTTGAAGCAATTATCCCTAATATTTTCAAAATCATCTGTGGAAACTAAAGACACGTTGTACCTACTCAATACATTGCATATTTTATTCTATAATCAGGCCGTATTCTATGGCCAGTTTAATGGCTGAACTAAGATTAGAAGTCTGAAATTTTTCAATAAGATTTTTTCGGTGGCTTTCTACAGTGTGTGGGCTGATGAAAAGCTTTTCTGCCATCTGATTGGTGGTAAGCCCTTTGGCAGCTTCGGCCAGAATTTCTTTTTCTCTTCGGGTTAGTTTGGGAACCTGGTTTAATCCATCAGCTGATTTTTTCTCCAAGACAGACCTTGTTTGTGAGCATAAAAACTGATTGCCAGTATATACGGCATTAATTCCTTCCAGGATTTCAGAAACGGAAGCATTTTTTTGAATGTATCCTAAAGCTCCTTCAGCTAAAGTACTGTTGATGACAGGCAGTTCATTGTGAACACTCAACATAATAATCTGAAGATTTTCGTATTTTTTCTTTAAAGGCTTTATCAGTTCGATACTGTTGATGTCTGCCAGGTTAATATCTAGCAGTAAAATGTCAACAGCTTGTTTTTTCAAGCCTGCATTCATTTCCGAAGCATTTTTGTAGCAATCTACCACATCTATGCTCTCATTATTTCCTAAAATATTCTTCAACCCTTCCAATAGAAGCGGATGATCGTCTGTTATGGCTACTTTTATCATGTTTATTAATGAATAGGAATCTGAAGCTCTATACTCGTACCAATATTCAATTGGGAGTTGATATTCATTGTTCCTTTTAAAAATTGTACTCTTGATTCTATATTATGAAAACCTGCTGTTTTTCTAAAGTCTAAATTGGCAGGATCAAACCCTTTCCCATCATCTTCTACTGTAAGGTTTAATATTTTATCTTCTTCACTGATCTGGATGATAATTTCTGAGGCTTTGGCATGTTTTATAGCATTGTTGACCAATTCCTGAATGACTCTGTAAATAAGCAATTGTTTTTCTTCCGATAAGGAATTACTGTAATTGATAAATTCGGTATGAATGTTTAATGCACTGTTGGACATCCTTAAAGCAAATTCCTGAATGGCTGCTACCAAACCGTATTTCATTAATAAATCAGGCATTAAATTATGAGCTACCCTTCTTAGCTCTTCCACAGCTCCATCAATCTGGGTAATTGATTTTGAAATTCCATCTTCTATATTTTCAGATTGCTGAGGATCTAAAATAGACAACTGAAGTTTAGTTCCTGAAAGTAAACCTCCTAATCCATCATGAAGATCCCTTGCCAGACGGCCACGCTCTTGTTCCTGCCCTTCCAGCAATGCAGTAAGCGTGGAGATTTTGGAGTTTTGTTTTTCTTTTTCCATGGCTAAAGCATGCAGCTCATCCCTTTGTTTAATCGATTTTACACGCTGTTTATAGGCATAAAGCAATAAGAAAATCAGGACGATGAAGATGAAGATAAAAACAATATAATAGGTATTGATCTTTTCTTTGAAGGCCAGCAGCTTTTTATAACTGTTGATATCATTATTCTTTTGTTGGGTTTCCAGTTTTGCCAAACGGAGCTGCTGTTCTTTTTTCTCTGACTCCAGTTCTGAAAATTTTAACCGTTCACGCTGATTTTCTTCTACCAGTTTTAAGTTATTGTATACTTGCTCTCTCTGTGCTCTCAGGATGTTGATCAACTTAATTTGCTGTGCTTTCTTATCACTTTCCAGTTGCAGTTTTATATACTTCTGTTCCTGTCGTTCTTTTTCAAACTGTGACTCTAATCTTTTGGTAATATCCAGTTTTTCTTGATCATAAACACTTTTGTATTTATCTACATAACTTTTATAATAAGTCAATGCTTCTTTATAATTGCCTTGTTCTTCACTAATTCTTGATAACGATTCAAGAATAGATAATTCTATATTATGATCTCTAACCGGGCTTTTCCCAATTTCCATGGAGGCTTTCAGAAAGTAAGACTTTGCTACATCGTAATTTTTATCCTGAATGGCCAGTTCTGCCAAAATCCCAAATGAAGAAGCAATATGAATAGGATCACCGGTTTCCAGACTTACCTTGTTGGCCAGTTGAGCGTATTGCATGGCTTTATCAGGGTTAAATTCCGTATATAAATTGGCTAAATTAATGGCTGCATAGGAAAGATTGCTCTTATTAAGCATCGCTTCACTATTTTTATTGAAAGTCGTAATCGCCTGCAGATAGTATTGCTCTGTTTTATTTCTCAGTTGGATATCAGATGGGTTTTGAGCGTACTTTTGTTCATACATGTAGCCCATTCGCATATACGCATCAAAGATCAGGTTTGGATCATTTTGTTTGGATGCCAATAGTAGAAACTGTTTGCTGTATTTTTCTTCCAGCTGATATTCGTTCAGGTTGGAATAAATTGCAGATAATTCTTTAGCTACATTACCAAATCTTCCATACAGTGTAGACGTTGTTGGCGAATTTTCATAATAGTTAATTGCTTTCAGATAAGCCGCAACAGCATCTGTGATTTTATTATTACGAGTGAGAATCCAGCCTTTTGCATACTCCATATAACCTTTCGCCTCATTGCTATTCGTCTTCAAGCTATATACCCTGGCCATCTCAAGACTTTTTGAAGACTCAGCTTCTTTATTATCCAGTCTGTAATTCATTGCCTGAACAGCATACAAAATAGTGGCATATTTTCCATCAGTCTGTTTTGTGGCAATGGAAATATTATAGGCCAAAATCTGGTAGGATTTCGGTTTGAATTTATGAAAAAATAAGGCCGTAGCATATCGGGGAGCCAGACTCAGCTGCTCTATTGTTTTGTCTGAAGCATTATTATATTCCTTCTCTAATTTGTTTAAAACACCCTGTGCCTGAACAAAAAACGGAAAAATACATAAAGTGAATATGAATAATAACCTGTACATCAAACCCTTATCTCTATTAAATTTTATTATTGTAAAGAACGTAAATATAAGTAAAATACTTGCGAATCAATTTAGAAACCATGTTATTGCTATTTCAATGCACCATAATTATTAAACTTGACATTTTTATTTTCTTATAAGCTGTAACTGCTTTCCTTTTTTCACAAGGTCAAAAGACATGGTCTTTGCTGGCCTGAAAACCTGTGTCGGTGTATCACAGAAGTCAGACTTGCTAATACTATCGATTTCCATTTGTATTTGATTCTTTTCTGTGAAATAATACTTCCCGTGTATTTTTGTAAAACAATCGTTTCCACATTGCCAGGCATCATAGCTATTAAAGTTTTCTGAGCCTAAAAAGTGTACTGCATGAAAATTGAAGATCAATGCCGTATCTCTTGGAGACATATAATAGACTTTCGGGCCATCGGGAACAAGAAGTCCGCCTTCGTTCACAATCCACTCGGTATTTTTCAAATAATTCGGAAAATTTGTTTTTTTTCGTGCAGATTCTTTGCAACCACAAACTGTAATTAACATAGAACACAGAAAAGGGAAAACGAAAATGTTTTTCATACAATGGTCTTTAAGTTATTTAATTTACTATTCCGTAACCTCGAATTTTGTATTTAATTTTTCAAAAGCAACTTCCTTATTAATAATTTTTTCAAGTTCATCAAAAGTGAGCATGCCTTCAGTCTTACATTCTCCTCCCTTAGATTTTTATAGGTGTATTTAAAAATATCACGGGTATAAATATCTTCTAAGATTTCAATCTGTCTTGGAGTTTAAGTATTTCCGGTGTATGTTTAACTGGTTTTGCAGATATGAATCTGATATCAGATTCACCATTTTTATTTCTATATTACAATTTCATCGCTTCCAAAGTCATTTTCCATCCATCCATGGAATCCAATGCTCATTCCATCGCCATCAAGCGTATTCAATTCTTTTATTACATCATCATCTTTATACAGGACAATATTGGTTTCTAATGCTAGACGATAATTTTCGTTTTCTAACGGATCAAAAATTCCGTCCATTTGCATCATCATTCCATAAATCGTATTATCAATGGTCTTTAGATGAGCTTCACGAAGTGTTTCATCTATTTCTTTAGGGAGTTTTCCAATGGCATATTTCCTAATATTTTCAAAGATAATATATCCTCCTCCATGCTGCATCCACAGTTCACGATCACGTTCATCTGATGGCGGGTTTGCTAATTCTTTTTTCATACTATTAATTTGCTAATTCTTTTATAATACAATCAGATAAGTTCTCAAAAAATCATCAGACTTCAGCTGTAAAGTATACTCTCCTTTTGCTGATATTTTCTTCAGAATTGGATCTGTAAAAAAACAGGCTGCTCTTTTAGTATTTTCGGCTTTTTTACTCAGTTTTATAAATTCTTCAAGCATAAACTCTTTTAATTTTTATTCTATAGTTTTTATTCTACCTGGATTGAATAACCCTTTTTATCTTCAAAAAGCTTGAGGTCATTTATATTTTCGGAAAGAAATTAAAGATTTGTTGAGCAATAAGTTTGGGATTGGAATCTAAATCATTGTTACTTCTGTCTTCATACAATTCAACTCTTATGATTTTAACATCATTTGGTATTTTGTAGATCTCATCTTTTGTATAATTATACCCCAGAATATTAGCATTTTCTTTACCAGGAATCTTTTTGATCTCTACGTAATATCTTAGGGTAATAGCATTACCATTTCGTTCTCCTTTTTCAAAACGAATTTTTCTCACCTGATGAATGGTATGTCCGCTGGAGCTGATATTTCCCTGTAGGCGAAACTGCAGTGTTTCAGTATTTTTAGAAAGCATTAAAATCTTGGGACTAAGACGTTCCGTAACAGCCTTACGAGTTGTATAGGTTTGGATTTTCCCTGTTTCGGGAATCTCTTTTGTAACCCGTTTGGGTTCTGTGTAAATCGGAGAAGTCTGCAATTTCTGAGTATTGCTTTTACATCCCAATAGTACAAAAATTGAAGTTACAGCTACAAAATATTTCACCCGCTTATCTTTAATAAAATCTTTGAGTGAAAGATAACTAAAGATATTGGATCAAAATATCCCTGATAATGGTGGTTTTTGGACTTCCCAATTCGTCTGACTCTAAGTATAGGATTCATTAATGTAAGTCATATAAAAATAAAATGCCGCTAAACCTATGGCAATAATTCCAGAAATCAAAAATAAAAGAAAATAATAAATCGGCTTCTTATTTTTCTTCCGGATGGAATTAATGATAAAAATAATAAACGTACACAAAAATCCCGCTCCGAAAAAGAGGATCAAAATAGTAATGAATAATAGTCTCTCCAAATGTAAATCTACGGATGACAGCATATTTTTAATATTTAAATTACAAATTAAGGGGGCTGGAAGCTGTGAGCCTGAAGATGGAAGTTATGATAGTCATAACAATTACTGTTTATCTTTTTAATTTAACTACAAGATGTTCATTGCTAATGATAACAGAAAGCAACTTCCAGCTTCCAACTTTTATACATCACTCTTTATATTCCTTCCCGGAATAGATATTAATATAATAGTACTGTGTCTTCTCTGAACCAGACTTCAGACTCACCAAGCCACCTGAATTGATGGATTGATAAGCTTTGGAGCCAATATTTTTTTTATGTTTATTATCAAAAAGGATATACAAACCATCCTCCTCTTTTTGAAGGGCATAGATCTCTTTTTCTGTGTCCAGTACTGAGATATTATGATATTCAGGCTGTATCTCCCAGATATTTTCACGACTGTTCCATAAACCCATGGTTCTTAATTGCTTTTCATCCTCAATTCTCATAAGGTACAAATCATTCATTCCTGTGTAAGAATTTATTTTCCCGAACTTCCAGTTTTTGTTGATATATTGATCCGGTAAAATCATTTTTCTGTCAGGCCAGACCAGATATCCAACCTGATCCAACACTTTAAAATTATAAGTATCAATAGAATCTGTTACCTTTCCTTCTGTATCAATATATAGCCAATCATACGCCCAAACCTCATGGTCATAATTAAAAACTCCTAATAAAAAATAAGGTGAATTGGTAATAGAATACACTAAACCAGCCTTTTTAATGAAATCAATCTGTGAAGCGGTTGCTTTTGTAATTTTCTTAGGAAATACCTTTTCATATTGTGGAAAAAGATATACATCATTGGTTTTGCTGTTTGTTAAAAGCTTAGGAACCTCCGGTTCATACCGTTCTTTATTCACTTCATTTAGCGTGATCGTTTCCTGTCCAAACAAGATGGAAAGTGTTTCTGTACCTTTCAGTTCGTTATGAATTGCTTTTTTTTGACCTAATTGATATATTGAAAAGTGAGTATTGGTGCTTTTGATAAACCGTTTATTCTCTAAGAGCTCTGCAATATTATTTTCGATTTTATTGAGACGGTTTTTTTTCATTTCATAAAGAGTCCCATTCCAAAATATATGGTTCTCATCTACTGAAATAAAATTGAGATAATAATTATCCTCCAAATACGGAATATCTTCATGAAGCAAAACTTGTTGGCTTTCTAACACACCAATCTCTACTTTATGGTAAGTCTGTTCTTTTTTGATGCCACTTCCCATGATATTCCAGTCCCATTTCCAGACTGGCATTTTCTTTTCGTATTCAATCTCTTTTTTATAGAATGTAAGGCCATTGACAACATCCAAATTAATTTCTTCCGCCGAATAATCCCCTATTATTTTTCCGGTTTCATCTACAACAGCATATTCATTCTTTTCATTCACAACAACAGCAAAACCTGTAGGCGTAAAGGGTGATGCACTTTGGTATCTTTGATTATTAACAGGCTTCAGATTTATCTTGTCTGCATAAGCAAACTTATTCTGTTGAGTTAAAAGCGGAATACTATTGATGATTTTCATTTTTGAGAGCACTTGTGAATGACTATCTTTTTTTCCTGTGTGCAGGCAGTCACTGAGGTCAGCATTAAAAGGATACTGCATAGTGTTGTTTTCATCTTCGAAAATTTATTCATCATATTGGTCAATATTAAAAAGAAATGAAGGATGCTACAATCCCGATTATCGGCCATATTTCAGAAAGGTTAAGCTGTTGCTTTCTTAGATCCTTGAAGTATTGTTGATAATATTTAATATTTCAAGGTATTGCCCATGACAGATCAGAGCAAACACCTTATGGCCAACCTACGCTTCAGATGTAGCAGAAATTGTAGAAGCCCTGGATTTGAAATATACTATTCACGTTGGGGATTCTACTGGTGGTCTGATTTGCTTAAAAAAGACAGATTAGTTTCTTATCCCGGTTTTCCGCATGGTATGCCAGCTACTAAGGCTTAAATGATCAACAGAGATCTTTTCAACATTTTCAGTACATCATTTAACTGAGTATAGAAGAAAAACTACAGATATTTTATCAGTAGTTTTTTTATATTTTCGTTATTTTGCATTCGTTATCCTAAAAAGATTAGGAAACCCTTAGTATAAATACGTATTAATCATGAGATTAGGATATTTATCCTTTTTTTTCATAGCAGTGATCCTTTTTTCTCTCGGATGCTTCTATTATTACCCTTTCTTTTCAGATGACAGTTTGATTTCATTACGATATGCACAACGCTTTATTGAAGGAAAAGGTTTGACCTGGAATGATGGACATCCGGTTGAAGGATATTCCAATTTACTTTGGGTTTTAGGAGTATCTGTATTGGGCAAATTAGGCATGGATCTGATTCTTGCAGCCAGAATTATAGGCATTTTGTGTTCATTGGGAATATTGGGAAGTATTCTTTATTATTTTAGAAATAAAAATATACAAAAGGAATCTATTTTTCTGGGAGTTGCATTATTAGCTACTACTCCATGTTTTGCTGTTTGGGCAATAGGCGGGTTGGAACAGCCTTTATATGTGTTACTTCTGACCTTGGTTTTAATTGAGGTTTCAAAGATCATTAATGACCAGAATTTCAAAACCATATATCTGTTATCATTTTGGTTAGGCCTTTTAGCACTCACCAGACCGGATGGATTTTTATTTACTTTACTTACAGCAGGATTTCTATTGTTAGTCTATAGAAAAAAGAAAGATCAGTTCATTAAAATAGGGATCGCTGCAGCCATTATTTCAACATTATTTTTATTGGGGCAGCTTGCATTTCGCTATAGCTTTTACGGGGAGCTGGTTCCTAACACAGCTTTGGTGAAGGTAAAAGTGACCATTCATCATGTTTTACGCGGTGGATTTTATAATGTTAAGGCATTCTTCGGTACTCTCTTATTGTCAGTATTAGGATTAATATCCCTTTATAATCTTGTAAGGAAAAAAAATCTTTTCGGATACTACATATTACTGTTAGCAACAGCCTGGGTTGGCTATGTGACTTCGGTTGGCGGAGATATATTTCCAGCTTTCAGACATTATTATGTTGTACTTATACTTTTTGTTTTCTCTATTATTTTTGGATTGCATTATTTTAAAAAGATCAATCTTACCTCAAAAAAAGCAAGCTGGTGTTGGGTTTTTATTTTAATACTAAATGCGTGTATGCAGACTCTAATTATGGATAATAAATATGCCAATGATGAAAGATGGGAGTTCAGAGGAATGAAACTGGGAGAAACTTTGAAGAAAACTTTTCCTAATCAAACCCTTCTTGCTGTTACTGCCGCTGGCTGTATTCCTTATTCGTCTGAGCTGCCTGTTGTAGATATGCTGGGTTTAAATGATTATTATATCCCAAGACATCCGCCTAAAAATTTCGGGAACGGATCTTTAGCGCATGAACTGGGTGATGCTAACTATGTTATGGACCGAAATCCTGACATTATTATTTTCCATATTGGAGGTGAACTCAACTTCAATATTGGTGATCAGCTGAAAACCAATACGCTTTTCAACAACAATTATATTAAAGTAAAAGCAAGGGGAAAAGATCAGGATTATCAATTATTTTTTAACAAATACGGGAAAAATACGGGGATTAAGAACAAGGGAAACCAATTAATTATTCCTGGATACCTGTTCCAGACTTCATCAGATAACCTAAGTATATTTTCTGAAAATAAACTGGTAAAAACAATGGATAAGGGGAAATCTTATATTCTGTCTATTGACAATCTTCCATCGGGAAATTGGAAAATTGCAGATTCAGAAAAGAAAAATGCAGAATTAAATACTGATATTCATATGAAAAATGGGCAGTTAACCCTTGAAATTATCCCGCAAAGCAATATGTTTTTAGAAAGTATTGTCTTGGAAAGGGTATATTGATATTTTTTTCGTACTTTTGCAAACTATTATTCCTAATGTCTTTAGGAAACCATAAACAGATATTGATAACAAAAACAATAAAAAAGCAAAACAATGCCAAAATTAAAAACGAAATCAGGTGCTAAGAAACGTTTTGCTCTTACCGGATCTGGTAAGATCAAAAGAAAAAACGCTTACAAAAGCCACATCTTAACTAAGAAAGAAACTAAGCAGAAGAGAAATCTTACTACTACTTCTTACGTAGCTAAAGTGGATGAGAAAAGCGTTCAACGTCAATTAGCAATTAAGTAGTTTTTATAAATCTATATTCGGTTTATAAGAATTCAAAACAAATTCAACAATTTAACCCTGAAACGGTGCAAATAAAGAGTAACATCAGTTGCCGCCCTTTTCAAAAAAACAATTTAAATTATGCCAAGATCAGTAAATGCGGTAGCTTCAAGAGCTCGCAGAAAGAAAATTTTTAAGCAAGCTAAAGGTTTTTTCGGTAGAAGAAAGAATGTTTGGACAGTAGCTAAAAACGCGGTAGAAAAAGCAATGCAATATGCTTACCGTGGTAGAAAAGAGAAGAAAAGAAACTTCAGAGCACTTTGGATCACTCGTATCAACGCGGGAACTAGAGAGCACGGAATGTCTTACTCTCAATTTATGGGAGCTCTTAAAAAGAACAACATTGAGCTTAACAGAAAAGTTTTAGCAGATTTAGCAATGAATCACCCTGAAGCTTTCAAAGCTGTTGTAGATCAAGTAAAATAATGTAGAATACTATTTTTGTTATCAATATAGTCCCGGGTTTTTCCCGGGATTTTTTGTTTACAAACAAGAAGGTTAGCTGAGGCTCAATGCTTTTGATATGGGATGTAAAAAATAAGCCTGAAATGATATTGGGATTAAAATAAAATTAATTTTAAGGTCAAATAATACTACAGACCCTATCATTATCAAAAAACCAATTAAATATAAATAAACAACACTTATTTGTGAAATAAAATCCCGATTAATCCTTATATTAGCAATCGAAAAATAATTCAATTGAATAAATGAAAAAGATCGCTGTTTTTTTATTTACCTCGCTAGCATTGCAAAATATAGGAGCCCAAAATTTTATACAAGCTTATAAAAACAGAGCGGATATGGTTTCTCAAACCAATATTACAAACAATCTTACTTATTTTGAAAGTCTGGGCGTAAAGACAACCGGGTCCACGGCAAATACCAATGCTCTGAATTGGTTGAAGAATAAATATCTTTCTTATGGGTATACTGCAAGCCAAATTGAGGAAGATCCTTTTACTTACTTGGATTTTAATGGTACTCCTATAAGTTCTAAAAATTTGGTCATTACCAAAACAGGAACTGTTTATCCTGATAAATATGTAATTATCTGTGGGCATTTTGACACCATTACCGGACCTGGAGTGAGTGATAACGGAAGCGGAACTTCTATTCTTTTAGAGGCAGCAAGAATATTGCAAAATGTTCCAACTGAATATTCCATTAAGTTTATTCATTTTTCAGGAGAAGAGCAAGGTTTGAAAGGCAGCTACCATTATGCAGACAATATTGCCTACCAGGGAAGTACCCGTAAGCTGGATATCAAATTAGTATTTAATATTGATCAGGTAGGCGGCCAGCTAGGTAATAACAATAATACGATAATATGTGAAAAAGACATCAGCGGAATGTCTGGGAATAATGCAGCATCAGCTACAATTACCCAAGAGCTGGCTGCTTGTACCGGACTTTATTCTCCGCTTCTGACTTCTACTTCTAATGCCTATAGCTCAGATTATATCCCTTTCGAACAAAAAGGAGAAATTATTACCGGCTTTTATGAATATATCAGAAGTGAAAACGAACACACAACAGACGATACTTTTGCCAATATAGATCCCGTTTATGTCTTCAATGTAGGTAAAGCAGCGGTAGGAGCATTACAACATTTTGCGATTGCTACAACAACCAATAATATTCTGGGAACCCAGGAAACTACAGGTCAAAAATTATCAGAGGATTTTACCATTTATCCTAATCCGGCAAAGAACCTATTAACGCTGGAGCTTCCACAAAAGCCACAACAATTTACTGTTGAAATTTCTGATATGACAGGCAATATCATACTTCGTGCTGAGAATCAGAATAAAATAGATACTACTCCATTGAATAATGGGATGTATATGATTTCAGTAAAAACAGATAAAAACCATCTCACTAAAAAAGCTGATCATCCAAAAATAACTCATAGATATTTTCTGGTTCGGTAATATATATTAAGTCTTATAAATCACGATGAAAAAAATAACCTCCTTTTTACTGATTGCTATAGCCTCACATACTCTTAGCGCCCAGAGTTTTATCCAAGCCTATAAAAACAGAGCTGAGGCGGTATCTCAGACGGATATTATCACCAATCTGCAGGAGTTTGCCAGTTGGGGAGTCAAAAAAACAGGGACTCAAGCCAATACCAATGCACTGAACTGGCTCAAAAATAAATATCTTTCTTATGGATATACAGCTAGCCAGATGGAGGAAGATACTTTCCCCTTTGGAAATACAACTTCAAAAAACTTAATCATTACAAAGACAGGAACAGTATATCCTGATAAATATGTGATTATCTGCGGGCATTTTGATACAATTACCGGCCCGGGAGTGAATGATAACGGAAGCGGAACCTCTATCATGTTAGAAGCTGCGAAAATTTTAAGAACCATTCCGACCGAATATTCTATTAAATTCATCCACTTTTCTGGCGAAGAGCAAGGACTTTTAGGAAGCTATCATTATGTAGACAATGTTGTTTATCAGGGTAATAATCGTGTCCTGGATATTAAACTGGTTTTCAATCTGGATCAGGTAGGTGGTGTGATGGGAAATACCAATAATACGGTATATTGTGACGAAGATCAAGGCGGGCTTCCAGGTAATAATGCAGCATCTGCAACGATTACTCAAGAGTTAAGGAATTGTACAGCTTTGTATTCAACACTTCAGACTGCTGTAGACCCTGCTGAAGATACAGACTATATCCCATTTGAGGAAAGAGGTGAAATCATCACAGGTTTTTTTGAAAGAATCAGAAGCTCATTTCCCCATACGGTTAATGACACTTTTGCCAATACTGACCCGGTGTATATTTACAATATTGGAAAGGCTGCTGTAGGAGCTTTGCAGCATTTTGCAGTTGCCACTACCCAAACTTTGGGAACCCATGAGCTTCCGGTAAAAAATAATTTAGAATCTATAAAAGTCTATCCTAATCCGGCAAAGGATTTCATCAACATTGAATTTCCGGATTCCAAAATAAAGAATTTTAGTTTTGAAATTACTGATTTTGAGGGGCACTCTTTGTTTAAGACAAATAATGAAGCTAAAGTTAATATTTCAAAACTTGAAAACGGTGCGTATGTTGGGGTAATAAAAGCTGGAGACCAAACTGTAGTCAGGAAAGTTATTGTCGCTAAATAATAAAAAATCTTTTTTAAAATAATTAACCCCTTTGAAATAATTCAGAGGGGTTTTTATTGCTCGATATATTAGTACCAGGCAAGGTACATTCCACTCCTCTACTACTTTTCAATTTTTTTATAAAAAAATTATGGCATCCATAAAATTTTAAACACTTTATTGTGATTTATTCACTACATTAGCACAACCATTTAAAAATTAATTATATGAAAAGAATTACCACTCTTTTATGCACTTCATTGATTGTGCAGAGCATTGCTGCTCAAACTTTTATTCAGGCTTATAAAGACAGAGCTGATATGGTTACCCAGACTAACATCACCACAAACCTTCAGGATTTTGGTAACTTTGGGATTAAAAAGACCGGTTCTCAAGCCAATACTAATGCCTTAAACTGGATCAAAAACAAGTATCTTGCTTATGGTTATACTGCCAGCCAAATTACGGAAAGTGCTTTTACTTACGGATCAGCAACTTCAAAGAACTTGATTATTACTAAAACCGGGACTCTTTATCCTAATAAGTATGTAATTATTTGTGGACATTTTGATACTATTAACGGACCTGGGGTAAATGATAATGGAAGTGGTACTTCTATTATTCTTGAAGCAGCCAGAATATTACAAAATGTACCTACAGAGTATTCCATTAAGTTTATTCATTTTTCCGGTGAGGAACAAGGCCTGATTGGAAGTTCGCATTACGTGAATAATGTGGTTTATCAGAACGGAGTTCGCAAATTGGATATAAAATTGGTCTTTAACCTCGATCAGGTAGGCGGCGTAAAAGGAAATAACAATAATACGGTGTACTGTGATGAAGATCAGGGAGGTCTTTCCAGTAATAATGCGGCATCAGCTGCCGTAACACAACAGCTCAGAAACTGTACAGCACTCTATTCTCCACTTCAGACTGCTGTAGATCCTGCTGCAGATACTGACTACATCCCTTTTGAGCAGAAAGGAGAAGTTATTACCGGCTTTTTTGAAAGAATTAGAAGTACATTTCCCCATAGTTCCAAAGATACTTTTGCGAATGTAGATCCTGTATATGTTTATAATATCGGAAAGGCCACCGTAGGAGCTTTACAGCATTTTGCAGCTGCTTCTACCACTTTAACAGTGAACAAGTCAGCATCGCAAAACCCATTAGAAAATGTGAAGTTCTACCCTAACCCGGCCAATAATATCCTTAATATTGAATTACCGGATAAAACAGCCAGCTTCAGCTTTGAAATTACTAATGTGACAGGAAGGACCTTATTAAAGGTGAACAATGAAACTAAGATAAATGTTTCTACACTGGATAGAGGGGTTTTTGTAGGAATTTTAAAAATTGGAGAGCAGACGGTTGTGAAGAACATTATGATTGAGAGATAATTAGATATTTTATTTAACAAAAAACAGAGCAGCTTTGCTCTGTTTTTTTGTTTTACTATTGCCCTATAATTATCTATTTTATTTATGGAGAAGAAGCCAGAAGCTAATACCAATGAGAGGATGGCTTTATTTTAAGTGAAAGCTGGTTTTTCGTCTGAATAGACAATTTCTATAAAATCTTCTCCCTAGTATTCAAATGATTCATCCCAAATGGGTAATAGTTTTTGGTATCGATTATTTGCAGAACCTGTTTATATTTAATCTAGACATGAGCAAGATGTTCTTGTCGGGAGGTAGACTTCTGGAGAGTTAATATCCACCACACGATGCAATCGTGCGGGAGCGAGGGGGTATGATCTTAGACATATATTCCTGGGTATAGCCCCGCTGTTTTCGTAAACTCTTTATTTCCATCTGAAGCCAAATACCAAATTATAACATCATTTCCATCTGGATCTAAATATTTAATGGGATTATTGATTGCATAATTATAACCAGAGAAAGGAAAATATTTTTCAGCTTTATTATCAATTACTCCCCATCTTCCCAAATCCGGCATATACATTCTCGCTCCGTAATCATACATACCTGTCTCCTGCAACTCTTTGCCGTTGTACTTATATTGATAAATAGCCACCAATTTGGCGGCTATATTATTTTATGATTATAGAGTTTATTTTTTCCCCAATGTTAGTTTTATCATGTATTCTCTCAAACTATCATTTACAAGATATTTTTTCCCATTTAATTCTATAACTCCAATACCGGAACAAAAATCTAACTTTTTAGAGCCGTCATAAACAAATCCATATAATCTTGCATCTACATCTAGATTATTTTTTACTGGTTCTAACTTAGAAAAAATATTTATTAATTTATTATTTTCATCGTTAGACAAAGTAAGTTGTTTTTTATTGGGATGTAATCTTAAACTATCACAATTTATTGACCTTACCGGACTAAGTCTCATATCAATATAATACATTTGTCCCTCTTGCTTTTGACAGCTAAGAACTAAAAACAAAAAAATTGTGAGAAATAATTTAAATATAACTTTCATTACTATTTTTTCTTTTTAACGGTTATTATCACCTCTTGGATTTCAGTTGGTTTTGGTTTTGTTGTATTTACCCCTGCTGTATCATATAACTCTCCTCTATGATCTTTCCTAGTGACTTCTTTTCCTTTTATTAGCCCTAGTTTTTTAGCCGTGGCTTGTTCACTTCCTTGTATAACTCTCATTTCTTCGGCATTATCATAATTATCTCCTGTAGGTTTTAAGACATTCATTATATGTTTTTCCGGATCCCTAAAGCAATTATTTGCATGATCAAATTCGTGGTCTAAAATAGCTGTTGCTGTTAGTTCTTTGCCATTTGTAGTTCTTAAACCTTTAGTAGGTTTCCATCTAATTTTATCTTTATTGTCGAAATTAGGTCCATCCTTGTCATTATAACCATTATCTGTTACATATACTTTCTCCTCTCTTGAATCTAAAGCCTTAAGGTTACCTCCTGCCCCAGATTCAATTAATGCCTTTGCTGCTCTATGAAAGGCAACCACGTACTTATTTTTTCCAGTGTAACCTGCACCATATTTATAATCATATGTATGCATTTTTCCATCTGAAGCCAGATACCAAATTATTACATCATTTCCATCTGGGTCTAAATATTTAATGGGATTATTGACCGCATAATTATAACCAGAGAAAGGAAAATATTTTTCAGCTTTATTATCAATTACTCCCCATCTTCCCAGATCCGGCATATACATCCTCGCACCATAATCATACATACCAGTCTCTTGCAACTCCTTCCCATTGTACTTATAATTAAAGCTACCAATCAATAGTCTTTATTACCAACACTCATAGTGATCAGTCCATTTTTTATTTTCTATAATTTTAGTTTTATCAAATTTAAAGTAGTATTTGGTAATTGATCCGCAATATTTGGGATTTCCTTTAAAAAAGGGACCACATCAATTCTTAATTGATTGTCGTGAATTTCAGAAAATATAGCAGCATTTAATGGTCCATTTGGAACCCCTTGATATTGCACAACGGTTTTAAATATAGTATTAAATTGAGCATTAAGTTCCCAGTTTATATTCTTATATTTATTAGATAACTCTTTAAGATGCTTATCTTCTCTTAAAGGTTTTATTTCTTCTTTTTCTGATAAAATATTTTTATAAAAATTACTTGAATCATTTTTATCTAAAGGATAGGGGTAGATTAAATCATAAATATATAATCCAGAAACATCTTTCCCAAACTCTTTTAATGAAATATCTTTGCTGATAAAATCATTGCTTATAGCCATATATGCTTCATTATACATTGTTTTCGATTGAGAATTACAGCTAATAAAAGTAACAAGAGCTACACAATATACAAGTACTTGATAAGTTTTCATTTTATATCTTTTATTGAGTTTATTATCTTTGAGGAGTTTTGATATATAAATCTTTTTTAGGATCGACTTTCAGCGGTCCTTTAGAATAGGCTTCACTACTAAATGCACTAAAATTAAAACTTCCTGAATTCATTGGAGAATAAGATTTTCGTTGGCCAAATGGCAGTTTAAATCCTTTTGAATTATCTAACTCAGTTCTAATGACATTAATAACTTTTTTTTCATTATCTCCCTGCATACCATATATAGAGGTCGCCGAAAGCTCTCTTCCATCATCTCCAATAATACCATCTATTAAATTATTATATTTATGACTTACTTCATGAAGAGTTATCATTCCATATCCCATAGTCAAAGGATTAAGAGCTTCACTAGTTCCTGAAATAAAAGCATCTATTTGGTCAGTATTAATGTTTAAATCAAAATAGCTTGTAAAACCGTATTCATTTCCAATCCATTCTCCTTTTACTGTAGGTTCACCACTAATTGATGAACCTTTACTATTGTCTGAGTCTATACTATATACTGTTCTATGATTATCGATTGCTCCTTTTATCATATCACGGGCTGTTTTACTTCCACTAGCATCGGAAGGTTCCGTATAACTTAATTTACCATTATCACCAATAGATAGTTTAAGTCCTGTTTCTTGCTCTAAATCACTTACAATTTTATTTTGAGTTTCAGCAGAAATATTTTTACCAAATGTTATATCTTTATTTTGCATTCCATCTGGATCAATAAATCTAATTGGGTTATTGTAGGCATAGGTGTAAGTACTCCACCGTCTGGAAGTTTCCGCCAGTGGATCCATCACACCCCATCTTCCCAAATCCGGCATATAGAACCTCGCACCATAATCATACATACCCGTCTCTTGAAGCTCCTTTCCGTTGTACTTGTAATTCTTATAAATACCTTGACCAAAGAATGCATTTCTAGTATTCAAATGATTCATCCCAAACGGGTAGTAATCATTGGCATCTGTGATTTCAAGAGCACCTGTGCTGTTTCTTCCAAAACTTATTCTTACATTTCCAAGATGATCCTTGTATTGGTAAATATACTGATCTTTTTTATAATCGTAATACCCTTCTGCTGTTGGAAAGAAAGATAGATCGGCATCCTTTATCTTCACTATAAGGCCGCCCCCTCCAATAGGCGGATCTATTCCAGGATCTATGGGATCTATGGGATCTATGGGATCTATGGGAACATTATTTCTTAGCGTATAGGCCTGTATTTCCATAGCTTTTGACATTTCCCGACTTTTAGCCAATAATTCAGTGCCACCACCATTTCTGATCATGGTGGTTTTTAAGTACTGAAATCCATCTAAATAATCTGAAACTGTATTGACAGTATAGCAATCTACAATACCACATTCATAAGTTGATTTTACTTTCTGAAGTTTTGTACCATTGGCTCCATATAAATAAGTAAGACCTACTTCTGACTGTAATAAACTCATTTTATCAGGAAGATTGAGAAAGTTGTAGGCTATGGAACTAATCCCTTTATCATGCATATTTTCCATATTTCCATTAGCATCATAGGTAATGGTATTTCCACCACCTTCATAGCCTGAAGGGTTATTATAAACATCATGAACATTTGTGAGCTTATTTCCTGTATAACTATATTCTAATTTATCAATAACAGTAGCTATATTGTTATTTTCAGTAACAGAAGTTCTGTACAGTTTTAGGATATTTCCGTTAAGGTCATAATCCATAGATTCAGTATTTTCTTTAGTCCATGGGTTCATTGGGTTCTGGTAATATCCAGCGGTTAACCTGTTCAATCCATCATAGGCATAGCCATATCTTTTGGGAATTGTAGATGGGTTCGCTCCAAGGGATTCCACAGCCCTCCAATCGATCTCTGCGATATTTCCATTGTATCTGGATTTTACATTTTTTCCTGAAAATAAAGCCGGATCCGGATTTTCAAGTCCTTCTCTTTGATTATACTTTATTTTATAGGAGAATAGTTTTCCACCAAGATCCGGCAAGGCCATCTCATTTTTATTAATATCAGTCATCCAGCCTCTGATATTATAGGAATAATCTATACTTTGCAGGTTATTTCCAACCTTTTTATTAACCAGCTGCGAAAGTTCATTATAGGTATTTTCTGCCAATATTACTTCCTGTTGGTCATCTACTTTATGCCAGTGTTTTATCAGTCTGTTAGCATTATCATACTCAAATCGCTCATTGACAGTTACCCCTATTTCTCCCTGCTTTTTCAGGTGCCTGGTAACAACTTGAGTTGGAAGTCCCACAAAATCTAGTTTGGATTCTGTTTTGGTGTATCCGCCCAAGTGATTGATGGAATGGGTTCCGATCATTCTTCCTTTGGTGTCATAATAGCTGTAGTTTTTTGTCCAGTTATCATCTTCAATATTCTTTACCAGACTCATCACAGGAAGTCCCTTGGTGCTTTTTCCTTCAGAGGAAACGGTATCTTTTAAAGTAGCCTCTTCTTGAATAGTAGTAGGGAAAGTTGGATTAAAACCATAAGCAGGATAAGAATCGTAGTAATTCACTGACAAGAGTGTCACCCAGGTCCCATTAGGGTAAGTTCCATTAGGATCATAAAAAACGTCCATTCCCTGTACATAGAAAAATGATTGTGGGGTTCTTTTCACATTATTATTATCAAACACATCTGCAACGGACTGTTCTCCCTGTCTTGTACCGTTTCCCTGGTTGGTACAAATACCTGTTATTGCTACTCTTCCAAACTCGTCATATTGGGTATATAACCAATGTCCTTTAGCTCTTAGATTAGCATCCTGGGTAGAGACCAAACGGTCCTTTTTATCATATAACATATACTCCCAGCCTTTCCCTGGGAGCTTCTTTTCTACAAGACGGTTTCTTCCGTCATAGCGATACTCATAAGCTAAATTTTGCTGATCATCCCATCCCCAGGTTTGTTTTTGGGATAACAAAGGTGGAATTACCCATGCTAATTGATCATACTCATTATAAACATAATAGGTATCAGCGTTTTCTGTAGCACTTATTACTTTTCTTACTAATAGAACTTGTCCTTTACCATTTTTAAATTCAATGGTTTTGTTTCCGTCTTCATCGGTAACGGTATTTTTATAAAGCTGACCAGCTCCATACATCCCACCATGGTCAATGGTGGATTTAGTAGCATTATTTTCCCAAGTTGTTGTAGTGATATATTTTATTACTTCTCCTGTTTCATTCGCTGCATAGTCAAATTTTACAGGTTTAGTACTCCAGTCATTACCCACCTGAATCTGCTGCTGGAGTCTATTTAATGGTGAGTTTTCCAATATTTTCTCTGAATAAATTTTTTCTGAGCCATAAATATTAGGCTGGGAAGCATTGGATAACGGATTGGGAATAATACCGCCATTCAGAGTTGCTGATTGAGGCACGGGTAAATAGTCTTTAACCCGTCTTCCAAACTGGTCGTATTCAATATGAACTACTACATCTTTTCCCAATGGGGATGCTTTTACATTGACCACCTGTTTAGGTCTTCCCAAACCGTCAAAATACTGAACGGTTTCTGAGGTTTTTGTGGGAGTCGTTCCATTGTAATCCAGATAGATTTTGGATTGGATATAGTTTTCTCCCTGGGTAAGCTGGCCATGTACTGAATGACTCAGCAGCAGCAGCATGCTTATGGGAATTATAAGTTTTTTCATCGTCTTAGTTTTTGTAGTGGTAATTGAATTCTTTTAACAGTTTTCCTGTTTTGTTATGCTCTCTGACTTCTTTAAGCCTTCCCGCATCATCATAAAGGTAAATTTCTCTAATTCCGGATGGAGGGGTAATGCTTCTTACTCCGATTAATGGGTCGTAGGTGTAGGTCGTAATTTGAAATCCTGCAAGATTGGGATTATTTTTGAAGTCATTCAATACCTTCAGAAGTTCAGTCTCATCATTATTCCTTTCAGCTGCTGCGTCTGTATCAGAAGCACCAACAATAGTACTGATATAAGAAGAAACCTGCTCATAATTAGCCCCTTCAATCTTAGCAATAGGTAATGTATTGTTATATCCCCAGACAATAGATACTGGATTACTGCTATTACCATTGGCATCCGGTTTGGGATTATATTGCAGGAGATTTCCACTTATTGGGTGATATTGCTTAAATAGTACATCTATTGTAAGAGTATTACTCTGAACATTCAGACTGGATATGCTGATAGGCAATGGTAAGCCGGATGTTTTATTATTAGCCTCAGTATCAGAGTTTGGATAAAGACTTATAATTTTTGAAATAGTTTTTCCTGCATCTCCTGAATTCGTTTTCTTAACAACTGTTGTTTCCAAAGGAATGCCTATTATATTTTTATTAATTAGATATTGATTTCCTTTTTCATGGGCATACTGAAAAGTTGTTTCTTGGATAGACTTATCAGGAAATGTAATCTTTTGTGAAGTAGGCTGTATGTGTAAAGGGTTGTTGTAAAAATATTCAGTTTCTGTTTTTAATAATTTTCCATTTAGATTCTCTTCTATTACTTCCTTGTCTTTATTTACCTGAGCAGATACTAGTTTTTTTCCATAGAAGCTAAAGCTGGCAGCAGGTGCTTTAAAACTACCTGCACACCCCAAAGCATACTGAGGACTTTCAACAAAAAACTGATAACTCATTTTATGAAATTCATTAGGTTTAGTAGGAGCTGTAAAATCTAATCCTGATTCTATTTGTTGAGTGGAAGGAGTTTGAATAAATGAATAATCATTCGTTATTGTTTTAACAGGAGCTGAGTTTCCTTTTTCAAAAATTTCCTGCTTCTTTATAAACCCTCTCTTCCATGAATCATCATTAAATAAAAGAAATGGAGTATCATAATATAGCTTTTGGTCGTCGTCGTCATAAAATGAATAAGTAATTTTTCCATTATCATTGCCATTGCTGATACTGCTTTCTGTAACTTTAGAATAAAATACAGTAGCTCCATTATATCCTAATATATCACTAATTGAAGTACTGTAATATTTAGCCAGCGTAAAATCTTTAGTAAGTACTTTACAATAGTCTGGATAGTATTTGCTACTGCTTGCTCTTTCCAGTTCATATAAAAGAGGATAATCATAGATTTTGCCAGTTGAAATATTATTATCAATATAACTGATATTTTTGCTCAGTAGGGTATTTCCGTTATTATCTTTTGAAACTATTTTTGCAATCCTTACTCCTCCAACTACCAGATTTTTCTGTCCTGAATTCGTCATAACGATTTCTTCTCCGTAAAGTTGTATATAAGGGTCAGGAAGCCCTTTGGTTTTCATACTTAAAGAATAAGACCCAGGATTTAAAGTAAGCTCTGCTTCACCTGTATCAGACATCGGAGGGAGCTGTACAAACGTATTTGTTGAATTATTTTTTAAATCATAAAAAATATAGGAGCCTGATGTAGCTCCGCCAGTTGGAGTTGGGATATTATATTTTATTTTGAATTTAACCTGTTGAGCTATTTCAAAAGGGACAACTTCATGAAAATCACCTCCAGTAGACAGTTCATCACTATAATACACTCCAACATTTATATCCTTTACAGAATATTCGTTATAACTTGCCTCATTATAAGTATTATTTTCATAAAAAAAGTCATCACTTCCTTTTGTAGGATAAATAATTTCTTTTAATAATGTTGTTTGGCTATTATTTATGTTCGGTTTCTTTCCTCCCAGATAATAATAAGTTTTAAAGTTTTTTTCATTATATCTTTCACCTCCATCTCTACTATAATATCCCCAAAAATCCTTACTTTCACTATCTTTTTGTGGGATGTCTTCCTCGTAATATTTAAAGGAATACTGTTTGTCATTTATTTTGACTGAATTTAATTTTAACCAGGTAGTAAGATCATTATTTACACCTCCATTACCCAAGGATTGGAAATAGGATTGGTTAAAATCTACTTTATAACTGCCCCCTCCATCCTGGATCATTATTTTATCAAGTGCAGAAATTTTTCTAGAGAAATTATTCTTCACATCAGCCCTGGGATCCGTTTTATACCCAAAAGAAACCCTTGTTCTTGCATTAACTTTGATTTCTTTTAATATTGGAAGGGTATGTTGTGTTACTTTTGATATATATTTAACTTCAAAGAACCGATAGTAATTATCCGGGATGTCATAATCCTCAGTGCTTCCCCTCATATAAGAGGTTGGATTATCATAGGCATAATCAACATAATCATATAAAAATTCAATAATATCAGTTTTTGTCTTAATTTTTGATAGGTAATAATTATTATATCTTATATTTCCCCCACTGTATGGATAAATTCCTCTCAACGTTACCATGTCTGATAGTAAATTAACTTCATCCTGAACCGCATATTCATAAATATTGCCTTGTATATCAACAATTACAAATTTATTACTATCGAATTGAATTTTTTCCTTTCCTACAGGCATCTGTCTTCCATTAAAATCTTTGTCCAGAAAAAAATTTATTGCTTTTTCCAGCGTAAGAGAAGTGAAAAATATCGGGCTCTGTATCTACCCTGTTAACAGGATTTCGCATAAAGGTACTATGCTCATCTAAAAAAGAATTGGAATTCTCACTCAAAACTTGATATTCCGGATAATTCAGAGCTTCAGACATATTCGCGAACCCCATCTTTAATGGCCTATCAACAGGAAAACCATTAAAAAAAACATAGTATTCCTTCAGCGAATGAAGATCATCCAAACCATTCACTTTATGTGAAATTTTACCTCCTACGTCCAAATCCCAGCCCAGTCCAATATTGGAGGAATTTTCACCGGGTTTAAATCCGGTAGATGTATAATTCAATGTAATTGGAATTTCAAGGTCTTTAACCTTTAAAGTATAAATATTTAAAGAATAGTTTATTGCACCTGATGAGTAATTGATTGGTATATCAACTCTTTTTACTAAACCAGACATTTCAGGGGTTGTAGGAACAACATTTGTAATTTTACTATCTTGAGCAAATACTCCAATGCCAGATAGAAGCAAAAGGAATAAAGGTATTTTATAGTTTTTTTTCATGATTAATGTTTTTTATTTCTTAATCAGCTTTGCATTCGCTGTCTTGTTGTTATCCGTTTTTATGGTTACTAAATAAGCCCCCTGTATCAAAGCTTGGGTATTAATTTTAGTCACTCTGTTTTTGGTTTTTAAGCTCTGAAGTTGCCTTCCGCTCATATCATACAGCATAATATCAGCTTCTTTGAAATCAAAGCCGATTTCTACATACGCATAATCCGATACAGGATTTGGATAGATCTTGATATCGTATTTTGCTATCAGATCATTCACTTGCTTATCACCTAGCTTTACAATCTTCCAATTCTCTTTTCCTAATTCTTTGGCACTAGTTCCTGCTAAAACAATAGAACCGTCCCTGTTTAATTTCAAATCTGAAAGCCTTTCTTCTTTTTGTCTGGACTCTCCTGCGACATGTTTTCTCCACTGTTCATTGCCATTTGCATCCAGATATAGCATCCAGAAGGTCTCATCATCTTTTTCTATTCTTCCTTCAGCTTGAGTGTAACCGCCTAACAGAATTCCTTTTGAAGACTTGTCATCTGAAGAATGAATGACACTCATTCCCATCAGGATATCGCGGTTTTTGAAATTATAGGATTTCTGCCACTGCTCATCACCTCTTTCATTCAATGCAATCAGCCAAAGGTCTGTGCCTTCTTCAATCCCTACCGTTTTGTTTCCGGATCTTTCGGATCTCGATTCACCGCCAATGATATAGCCGTTTGAAGTTAAAGCCAGGGTTCTGATATGATCATCTCCTTTCCCGCCAAAGTTCTTTTCCCATTCTACTTTTCCGTTTTTGTCCAGTTTGACAATCCAGTAGTCGCCTTCACCGAAGTTGCTGCTTTGTTTTGAGGCAGCAGATAGTAGGTTATAGGTACTAGTACTTCCAGTCGAAGATTTACTTTCAGAATTTCTAACCCCGGAATCCTTAACCTCGGAACTCCTGGAATATATTCCCAATAAGGCTCCACCATCCTTTGTTGGAATCATTTTTTCTACTTCGTCCAGACTTTTTCCGCCTATGATCAATTGAGAGAGTTCTTTTCCGTCTTTGTCGAGTCTTGTGATCCAGACATCCTTAGAACCATAGCCTTTGGAGGAGTTTTGAACATTTCCGGCAATAAAGAATCCTAGATCTGTAGTTTGGATCACTGCTTTGGCTTCTTCATCTGAAGCAGTTCCCAGAGTTTTCTGCCATAGTTCATCTCCGAATTCATTGATTCGGATCAGCCACATATCAGATCCGCCTTTGGAATCCTCTTTCTTATCCAGTCCTTTTCCTGAATATGAAGTTCCGGCTACAAGAAATCCGCCATCCTGGGTAGATACCGTTGCAGAAAGATAATCATGATTATTTCCTGAGAAATACTTTTCCCAGGCCTGTTCTCCCTGTTGGTTAAGTTTCACCAAATGGAAATCATAACCGTTGTTCTGCTTACTTCCAGCCTCCAGCTTCCCATTTCCTGACTGTATAGAACTTCCTGTGATAAGGTATTGCTGATCGATTGTTGTGGTCACCTGACTTAGAAAATCCTGGGTAGAGGATTGGATATCTTTTTGCCAGAGAACTTCCTGGGCAGACAGTCCCAGAATGGTGCATAGCGTACATGCACTAAAATAAAGTTTTTTCATTCCCGTGTTGTTTTGAGTTGAGTATTAGTCTTTTCAAATTTTTTCAAATTTAAAATTTTTTACATTACACAAGTCATATTTATGTGATTTAACATGAAATATTTCCATGAATAAAGACCCTTCATTACATTTGCACCATCCTTCATTAATCATACAAATCTACTACGAAACAGCGACAGAATCTGTCGTGTTATATTTTTCTCATAAAAAAACCTTTGAAAAAATTCAAAGGTTTCATTGATTTCGGCTTTGAAGAACTTCTTCAATTTCCTCAAGCGAAAAGCTTTTTGCTTTTAATAAAATCAGTAAATGGTATAAAAGGTCAGCCGCTTCATTTTTAAAAAGCTTGTCATTATTATCTTTAGCTTCAATAACTAATTCCACCGCTTCCTCTCCTAGTTTCTGAGCCATCTTATTGATCCCTCTTTCATACAGTGAATAGGTATAGGACTCACTGGCTTTACTGTCAATTCTTTGCGATATTGTTTCTTCCAGCTCATAGATAAAACCTTTTGAATCCTTTTCTCCAAAACAGCTGAAACTCCCGGTATGACATACGATATGAGTGGGAACAACTTTAATCAGTAAGGTATCCTGATCACAATCGATATCGATACTTTTTACAGTTAAAAAGTTACCTGATTCTTCCCCTTTTGTCCAGAGTCTGTTTTTGGAACGGCTGAAAAAAGTCACTACTTTTTCTTTTTGTGTTTTCTCAAGAGCTTCTGCATTCATATACCCCAGCATCAAAACCTGCAGCGTTCGGTTATCCTGAATCACAACAGGAACAAGTCCGTTATCTTTATTAAAATTAATCTTCATCGTATGTCTATTTTCTGAGTTTTTAATTGTTGTTTTAAATCTTTAATTCCTATTTCATTAAAATGGAATATACTGGCTGCCAAAGCTCCTGTAGCTTTCGTTTCATTAAAAACTTTAACAAAATCATTTACAGTTCCGGCGCCCCCGGAAGCGATTACAGGAATTGAGATCTTTTCTGAAACCTGTTGGGTAATGTAAAGGTCAAACCCGTTTTTGGTTCCGTCACCATCCATTGAAGTTAAAAGAATTTCACCTGCTCCCAAGGCTTCTGCTCTTTTTGCCCATTCTACCGTGTTCAGTTCTGTAGCTTCTCTTCCGCCTTTAATATGGACAAGATCAGCTTGGTCAATTCTTTTGGTATCAATAGCAACCACTACACACTGACTTCCGAATTCATTAGCCAGTTCAGCAATCAGTTTGGGTTCTTTAACAGCAGCAGAATTGATACTGATCTTATCTGCTCCGGCCTCTAAAAGCTTTCTGACATCTTCAACAGAGGCTATTCCACCACCAACGGTAAATGGTATGCTTAGTTCCTGAGCTATTTTCCGTACTAATTCTACAAATGTTTTCCTGTTTTCCAGCGTTGCTGTAATATCAAGGAAAACCAGTTCATCAGCACCCTCTGCTTCATATTTTTTAGCAAGTTCTACGGGATCTCCGGCATTTTTAAGATCCTCGAAGTTGATTCCCTTTACCGTACTTCCATCCTTAATATCCAGACATGGAATAATTCTTTTTTAAGCATTTTCAATAAAATTTTGAAGTTGTTGAAGGCTTATTCTTCCTTCGTAAATTGCTTTCCCGATGATTGTTCCGGCGCAGCCGATATCTTTCATTTTATAGACATCATTAATCCCGGAAATACCACCACTGGCTACCAACTGTATTGATGTTGTAGATAAAGTTTCGATATAAAGCTCTGTTGAAGGACCTTCCAGCATCCCATCCTTTGAAATATCAGTGCATATCACCGTGTTGATTCCTTTTTTCTGATATCCAAGAATAAAATCAATAATATCCAGATTGCTTTCTTCCAGCCAGCCGGAGGTTTTAATCTTCCTGTTGTCACAATCTGCTCCCAAAATAATTTTTCCGGGACCATATTTTTCAATAACGGTAAGACAAAACTCGGGATCCTGTACCGCAATACTTCCCAATGTAATCTGCTTTGCACCGGAATTGAAAGCTGTTTCAATATCCTGCGAAGTTTTTAAACCGCCCCCAAAATCAATCTGTAACGAAGTTGATTTCGCAATATTTTCAAGCACTTTCTGATTAACAATATGCTTAGATTTTGCCCCGTCAAGATCCACAAGATGAAGAAACTGAATACCAAAGTCTTCAAACTCTCTGGCCACTTCTACAGGATCTTCATTGTATATTTTCTTGGTGCTATAATCTCCTTTGGATAAACGCACACATTTTCCGTCAATAACATCAATAGCAGGAATAATCTTCATCATGATAAGTTTATAAAATTATTTAATATTCGGCTGCCCACATCCCCCGATTTCTCTGGATGAAACTGAACCGCATAAAAGTTATCTTTCTGTAGAGAGGCACTAAATGGAAGAATATAATCACAAACCGAAGTAGTAAATTCTGACAGTTCACAATAATAACTATGCACAAAATACACATCATTTTCGGGTTCAATTCCAGAGAATATTGAAGATTCTTGTTTTGAAAGCGTATTCCAGCCCATATGAGGGACAAGATCCAAAGGAGGAAACCTTTTGACACTGATATCGAAAATCCCCAAACCTTCTGTATTTCCTTCCTCATTTCCTTTACACATCAGCTGCATACCCAGACATATCCCTAAAACAGGTTGTTTTAATGTAGGAATAAGGTAATCAAGCCCTTTTGCTTTCAACAGCTTCATCGTAGACGAGGCTTCGCCTACACCAGGGAAAATAACCTTATCAGCTTTCAGGATCTGTTCAGGGTCATCTGTAATGACTGAGTCGATATTCAGCCTGTTTAAAGCGTTCTGTACGGAGCTTACATTCCCTCCGTTATATTTTATTATTGCGATCATAAGTCTTATTTTAATTGTAAATAAATCCATTGATTTATTTTAAACCATTTTAGATAAAGTTTAACTTATCTTAAGCTTCTCCATATACTTAATATCCAGATAGTTGATTTTAAATTCAATTCAATCTATTTAATTATAAACTTCCTTTTGTTGAGGGTAAATTATAGTTACTATCAGATTGATTGACGGCCATTTTCACTGCTTTAGCAAAAGCTTTAAAAATTGATTCTATTTTGTGATGCTCATTTTCTCCTTCTGCTTTAATATTCAAATTGGTTCTTGAAGAATCTGTAAAAGATTTAAAAAAGTGAAAAAACATTTCTGTTGGCACATCTCCTATTTTTTCTCTTTTGAATTCTGCATCCCAAACCAGCCATGATCTACCGCCAAAATCAATAGCGACCTGTGATAGACAGTCATCCATCGGAAGCAGGAAACCATACCTTTCAATTCCTTTTTTCTTTCCCAGCGCTTTTAAAACAGCTTCCCCCAGTACAATTCCTGTATCTTCTACGGTGTGGTGCTCATCTACCTGAAGATCTCCGTTTACTTTGATCTTAAGATCCATATTTCCGTGTCTGGCAATCTGTTCCAGCATGTGATCAAAAAAGTGGAGTCCGGTAGAGATTTCAGATTTTCCTTTTCCATCAATATTGACCTCAATTTCGATTTCTGTTTCATTGGTCTTTCTGTAGACTTTTGCGCTCCTCATTCCCGTCTTTAAGAACTGATAAATCGTACTCCATTCTGTTGTAGAAAGATCTGCTTCACCATTAAAGTTTTCATTTAGGAAAATAGATTTAGACCCCATATTTTTAGCAAGTTGAACATCTGTAATCCGATCACCAATCACATAGGAATTCTCAAGATCATAATCCCCATAAATGTATTTTGCAAGCATTCCTATGCCAGGTTTTCTGGTGGGTAAATTTTCACTTTCAAAGCTTTTATCAATTAAAATATCACTGAAAATAACCCCTTCATTTTGGAAAGCTTTGAGCATTTTTTCTTGAGGCTTTATAAAGTCTTCGAAAGGAAAACTTTCTGTTCCTAGCCCGTCCTGGTTGGTCACCATCACCAATTCATAATCCAGTTCACCGGCAATTTTTGAAAGGTTTTGGAAAACACCGGGATAAAATTCCAGTTTCTCTAATGAATCTACCTGAAAATCAATAGGTGGTTCAATAATCAAGGTACCATCCCGATCGATAAATAATACTTTTTTCATCTCTATATGTTCTTTAAAAGAGTAATCAGCTTCTCATTCTCCTTGCGGTTTCCTACATTAATCCTGATACATCCCGGAATGGCAGGATCTCTTCTGCTTGTTAAAATTTCCTGTTCCAGCATTTGTGCATATACCTTTTCTATGTCTTTCATTTTGATTAAAAAAAAGTTAGCATCCGTTGGGAAGACCTTGGTAATGCATTCAATGCTCTTAAATTGTGCCTGCAGCCATTCACGCTCAGCAATAATATCATGTACATTCTTTTTCAATGCACTTTCATCTTCCAGCACATTCAAAATGAGTTCCTGGCTCAATGCATTCACATTATAGGGTGCTTTCACTGTATTAATTAACTGAGTAATTTCTTCAGAAGAATAAGCTACACCTACTCTGGCTCCTGCCATTCCCCAGGCTTTTGAAAAAGTCTGTAGTACAATCAGATTAGGATACTTTTCCAAAAGCTCCAGGCTTGATTTTTTTCCGGAAAATTCAATATAAGCTTCATCTACCACCACAATCCCATTGAAATTCTGAATATAAAACTCAATATCTTCTGTGCTGTTTCCGGTTGGGTTGTTAGGAGAACACAGAAAGAAAATCTTTATAGATTCTTCTTTTATGATGTTTAAAAAGTCATTTTTTACAATCTCAAAGTTCTCATCCAGATTCAGTTGTAAAACCCTGTTTTCATTAATAGCAGCATAAAAGCCATACATTGCAAAAGAGGGATTCATCATCAAAATAGCATCCTTTTTAGGCTCACAGAAGATTTTAATAATTAAATCAATCAGTTCATCACTTCCATTTCCTACGGCTATCTGTTTAGCAGATAAGTTTTTAAGTTCAGCTAACTTGTTTTTAAGTTTTCTTTGAGTAGAATCGGGATAACGGTTCCATTCTCCAAAAGGACTTTCATTAGCATCCAAAAATGTGGGCTCATTGAACTCATTATGATCCCTGAAGCTTATATAAGGTTTTAATTTTAAAATATTCTCTCTTACTAATGTATTGGTACTGATTGTGTTCATATTATCGTTTTAATCTTATTGATACTGCATTTTTGTGGGCAATAAGCCCCTCAGCTTCCGCCATTATTTTTATTGTTTTTCCCAGATTCTGAAGGCCTTTCTTTGATAAATGCTGGAAGGTGATTTTCTTTACAAAACTATCCAGAGACACCCCGCTATAATTTTTTGCATATGCATTCGTGGGAAGCGTGTGATTGGTTCCGCTGGCATAATCTCCAGCGCTTTCACAGGAGTAATTTCCAAGGAATACTGAACCTGCATTCTGAATCAGAGGAATATATTTTTCAAATTCATCCATTGCAAGAATAAGGTGTTCCGGAGCATATAGGTTACTGAACTCAACGGCTTCCTCAAGGCTGCTCAACAAAATAAAACAACTGTTCTCCAAAGCTTTTCCTGCCATTTCATTTCTTGGTAAGTCTCTGACTTGCTGTTCAACCGCACTAATCGTCTCCTTAAAAACTTTAAGATCGGTCGTAAGAAAAATCACCTGGCTATCACTTCCGTGTTCTGCCTGAGAAAGTAAGTCTGCAGCACAAAATTCAGGAACAGCTTGTTCATCTGCCATCACAAGCACTTCACTTGGACCAGCCGGCATATCAATAGCAACTCCATATCGTTGCGCATATTCTTTAGCAGCCACTACGAACTGATTTCCCGGGCCAAAAATCTTATACACCTGTGGTATACTTTCAGTTCCTAAAGTCATCGCAGCAATAGCTTGAGCACCCCCTGTTTTGAACATTTTTGAAACCCCGCAAAGCTTTGCTGTATATAAAATGGCAGGGTTAACGGCTCCGTTTTTATCCGGTGGCGTACAAAGAATAATTTCCTTACATCCGGCAATATTAGCGGGTACTGCAAGCATTAATACTGTTGAAAATAAAGGGGCTGTTCCACCGGGGATATAAATTCCTACTTTTTCTATAGCTCGGTTTTCTCTCCAGCAAACCACTCCTTTTGTGGTTTCAATTTTCTGAATTTCCGGATTCTGAGATTCGTGAAATGTAAAAATGTTTTCTTTCGCTTGCCGGATGGCTAATTTCAAATCATTACTAAGCTGTTTTTCAGCACTATTTATCTCTTCGTCAGTAACAACAATGCTTTCAGTTTCTGCTTGATCAAATTTTTTATTGAATGCAATCAAAGCTTGGTCTCCGTTGTTTTCCACTTCAGTAAATATTCCTGTGATCAATCCGGAAATTTCCTCCCGTTCAAAAAACAGGACGTTGTACAAGCTCTGCCCATATGTCTTTTGTTGGATATCGATATATTTTCATCTGTATATTTTTTTCTTAGTATAAATTGATTTTCAGTTCTTAACGTTTTAATTAACAATATTTTATTAGCTTTTTAAACTTAACTTATCTTAATTTTACTTTACTATTCGTTACTTTTCTTAACAGTTATTATCTTTCTCTAAATCACCATTTTATCAATCGGAATAATGAGGATATCCTGCGCTCCGTTTGCCTTCAGTTCATCAATAACTTCCCAGAACCTTTCTTCATCAATCACAGAATGAATGCTGCTCCAGCCCTCTTCTGCCAAAGGAATCACCGTTGGACTTTTCAGTACAGGAAGTACATCTGCCACTTTTTGAATCATGTCATTGGGAACGTTCATCAGGATGTATTTTGAGTTTTTCGCCTTTAAGACTGCTTTAATTCTGAAAATAAATTTATCCAGAATAGCTGCTTTTTCTGTTGATAATTGTGGAGTCTGCGCCAGAACCGCTTCTGATTTTAAAAGTGTTACAGTTTCTCTCAATCCGTTTTTAAATAAAGTACTTCCGGAACTTACAATATCACAAATCCCGTCTGCAAGCCCAATGTTGGGTGCAATTTCTACAGAACCTGAAATAACGTGGATATCTGAAGTGATTCCTTTTGTTTCTAAAAAGTTTTTAAGGGTGTTTGGGTAGGAAGTGGCAATTTTTCGGCCTTGAAAGTAAGTCAGATCATCGGTTTCCACTTCTTTTGGAATAGCGATAGATACACGACATTTTGAAAAGCCTAGTTTCTCAACAATCTGAATTCTTTTCTGTTTTTCAATTAAAAGATTTTCGCCAACGATGGCTACATCCACCACCCCGTCTTCAAGGTATTGAGGGATATCTGAATTTCGCAGATACATGATTTCCATCGGAAAGTTGTCTACGGAGACTTTAAGCTGGTCTTTTCCGTTGTTCACAAAGATTCCGCAGTCTTTGAGAAGCTGCAGGGATTCTTCGTATAAACGGCCACTTTTCTGGATCGCAATTTTTAATTTACTCATTTCGTCTTTTTTGAGTCCGAGTAAATAAAAACTGATCTGTTGAAATTTCTGAGGAGAATTCAGGAAACAAAAAAACCGTCTACTTACTCAGACGGTTTTTAAATATTTTTGATTTTAGCATAATCCTATATCAATCAATTCCGCCTAACAGAGATGATGATAATAATGATGTAATGCTAAAAAAATTGGTTTCATTGTATTGAATTATGATGCAAATGTAGGATTTATTTTTAAAATGCAAAGTTTTTTCAGATAATTTTTTGATAAAGATTCATTAAATTCTTTGCAATAGGTTCATCATTAAACTTCTGAACAAACTCGAATCCCTTTTCCTCACGGCGTTTTCGCTCGGATTCATTTTCCCATAAAAATTTTATCTTGGCTCTGATGTCAAGATCATTATTCGGATCGATATAAACGGAATCTTTTCCTCCTGCTTCCGGCAGACAGCTTGTATTGCTTGTTACGACAACTGTTTTTGAGAAAAGAGCTTCTATCACTGGGATTCCGAATCCTTCAAAGAAACTCGGATACACAAAAATATCAGCTAATTTATAAATTATAGCAAGCTCATCCATAGCAACTCCTTCCAGAAACAACACTTGCTTTTCCATCTTATTTTTCTTCAGGAAATGTTCTATTTTCTGATAATATTTAGTCTTTCTGCCTACCACTACCAGAGGAATTTCTGTGTCTTTAATAGCCTTCACCACAGTCAACAGGTTCTTTCTATCTTCAATGGTTCCAACATTCAAAATGAACCTTTCCGGAAGCTTGAATTTATCTTTGGCAGCCTGGACCTGTTCAGGAGACTGCTGTTCTTTAAATGCATGGTGACAGCCTTGGTAAATGACTTCAATTTTGCTTTCAGGGACTTTTAAAAATTGAATAATATCTCTTTTAGTCTGTTCTGATATGGCAATAACCTTATCCGCCATAGCAGCCGCTTTTTTAAACTTCCAAAGATGTATTTTGCGGTCAAAAAAGGAATAATACTGCGGATATCTCACAAAGATCAGATCATGGATGGTTACGATCTTTTTAATAGGTTTCTGATCCCATTTCAAAGGCAATTCACCGGATAAACCATGAAAAATATCCGCACCCAGCTTTTGGGCATCTTTTCCCATTTTAAGCTGGCGCGAGAGGCTTCCTTTTGAAGTTTCTACAAACTTTACATTGGGACGGTCAAGAATATCCTTTCCACGCTCAGATTTGTTTTTATTGAGCAGCAGATATTCGTTGTCCGGTTCATATTGAGAAAGAATTCTTACCAGATCTCTTGAATAATTGCCCAGCCCGGATGTGTTATGGAAAAAACGTTTTGCGTCAAAAGCAATTTTCATGCGTGTATCTGTTTTTGAAATTCCTGAAAGGTACCAAAGGTATGGCCTTTTTCTTTAAGCCATCCCACAAAGGTATCAAATCTTTCTACCATCTCTTTTCCGGAATTTTTCACTGTAAAACCAGGAAGTTTGAATGCTTCATCTTTAATGGATGAAAATTCCCAGGGATGGAAATAAATATTCAGATACTTATCCTTTTTCAATACATCAGCTGCCAGCTTTTTATAGATCGCTAATGGAAAATTATGAAAGCTTAACCAGAATAAAGGAATTCTGAAATTCGGGGATACTGATGCAGGAACCTGCATTACATTTCCTTCATTAAAGTAAGTTCTCGATACTTTAAGGTTGTTATATCTTCCTGGTAAAAATGTTGGATTAATGGATGAATTGTATGAATATCCAGCTTTTTCCACTTCTTTTTCATCTACAGGCATCATTCTCGGCATTCTTAAGCCTGTTACTTTTGTGGAGAATAACTCTTCCAGTCTTTCTCTTGATTCTTTGAGATGTTTATCTTCAAACTCTGAGTGAAACCAAGTGTGAGAAGCGAGCTCATGACCTTCATTCAGTAGTCTTTCAATAAGATGTTTACTGTTTTCGGCAAAGACTACGGTAGAAAAAAAGGTAGCTTTTGCTCCATGTTTTTTCAGAATATTTAAAATATTTTCAAGTCCGTGCTGAGATATAGAGATTTGTTTATCAAAAGAGATCTCGCCTTTATATTCTAAAGGCATGTCAAACTCCTCGATATCAAAACTTAATAAAACCATTTAAAAATTTTTGTTTTTTATAATATAATTAGGTCTTTCTTTAACCTGTTTAAAGATTTTCCCTAAATAAATACCAATGATTCCGAGGATGATGAGTTGAATTCCTCCAAAGAATACAATGGTCATAATTAATGATGCCCAACCTGAGATTTCAGTATGAACAACAAATGAGTGAATCACATAAGCAACATATCCAATTACTGAAAAAAGAGAGAATAAAAAGCCCAGATAAGCTGCTAAATAAAGTGGTTTTACACTAAAAGCAGTAATTCCTGTAAACGCAAATTTGAGCATTTTTTTGAGGTTATAACTGCTTTCTCCTGCCATTCTTTCTCCTGCAGTAAAATCGATGCCGATTTGTTTGTAGCCCATCCAGCTTGTTAGCCCTCTTAAGAACAGATCATCTTCTTTAAAACTTCTCATCGCTTCTACAGCATTGGCATCCATCAATCTGAAATCAGATCCGCCTCCTTTGGTAAGGTTTACATCTGAAAGGCTGGATAAAAGCTTATAAAAAACATCTGAAGTCTTTCTTTTAAAATAAGAAATCTGTTTAGGATAGGTTCTTACCGTATACACAATATCATAGCCTTCCTCCCATTTTTGAATCATTTCAGGGATTAATTCAGGGGGATGCTGAAGATCGCCATCCATTGAAACCACAGCATTTCCATGTGCATAATCCATCCCGGCCTTTACCGCCGGCTGGTGTCCAAAATTTCTGGAAAATTCAATAAATTTTACTTCTTCATACTTTTGGGACAGTTCTTCCAACTTCTGCTGTGTGCTATCCCTGCTCCCATCATTCACAAAAATGATTTCAAAATCATAATTCTCCAGCCCTGAAAAAACTTCTTTTATTTTTTCATGAACTAAAGCCACATTTCCTTCTTCGTTATGGGCAGGAATGACAATAGAAATTTTCTTCATACATTAATTTAAAGTGTAGTCCTTCTCAAAGTCTTTGGTCATCAGTTCGTAAATAACTCTGAACCAAACAACGATACAAGGTACGGCTTTCAAAGAATATTTAATAATATAATTTTGTTTGATAAATTTCGGAAATAAATCCGATGGTGAAAAACAGGTTAAAATGATAACAAATACCAATAATCCAATTATGAAAGGCGTTTTTCCCTTTTGAAGGGTAAACCAGATCATTACTCCTGCTACGGCAATGATATACGTTGGTGATTCTGAACCTGAGCTAAACAACACCAAAAACAGCAATGTAGAAGCCAGAATCATCAATTGAAATGCATAGTTTTTATATTGCTTGATTCTGATATAGGGTAATGCAAATAAAGGAACACCAAAAGCTAAAAAGGTAAGATTGGAAATGGAAGCATCCCCCAAAATTCTTCTTACAAACCCCATTAGCGATATATCCTGCATATTTCCTAATATCTGATTATCACCATTTTTCGCAATCAGAGACGTTACCCAGTCTGAGTAACTCTGAATGACAAATTGCGGGCTTGAGTAGATCATTGGGATCACAAAACACAGGACGGCAATACCGATTCCTGCAAGAATAAACTTCACTTTATTTTTGATAAAGAAAAACTGTGACAAGCCTACAATTCCATAAATTTTCACAAAAATTCCCACAACAATAGCAGTTGCTGACTGTACTTCTTTTCTTTCGTAAATAAATGTTGCAGACAGCATTAAAAGCCCTGCCAAAGCCACATTAAACTGTAAACTCACTGCCGCAGTGATGAATTCCTGCAGACATAATAAAGCAAAAAGAGCTTTTTTAGGATCAGAAAATGGAAGTTTATAAATAGCATATAGAAAAACAGCTGTATTGGCAACATTCCAAAGAGCAATTCCCATCCAATCCGGCATTACTGCAAAAGGAGCAATCAGCAAACTGAATAAGATACCATAATGGTTGGTATCACCATAACGCTCAGGGTATGCCAGATACAAGTTTTTCTCATCAATGGTATTAAAGAAAACTCCTTTGAAAATCAGGTAATTGTTAATCGCCTGAGGACCTCTGGAGAGCTTAGAAAGTGCAGTAGCTATGGCTACAATAATATAAACCCCAAATATATATTTAGGGTTTAATAGTATCTTAAGAAATTTTTCTTTCAAAATAAGTGGTATTAGTTTAAAAACCTAATCTTAAACAGCTACATTATTTTCTCTCAATGCATCATTAAGAGATGTTTTTTTATCTGTAGATTCTTTTCTCTGACCGATGATCAGAGCACAAGGAACCTGATATTCTCCAGCTGGATATTGTTTTGTATAGCTTCCCGGGATTACTACAGAACGAGCAGGAACTCTTCCTTTAATTTCGATAGGTTCGCTTCCTGTTACATCAATGATTTTTGTAGATGCTGTTAAAACAACATTCGCTCCCAATACTGCTTCTCTTTCTACATGCACTCCTTCTACCACGATACATCTTGAACCGATAAAACAATCATCTTCAATGATTACCGGAGCTGCTTGTAATGGCTCTAATACACCACCGATTCCAACACCGCCGCTCAAGTGAACATTTTTACCGATCTGTGCACAGCTTCCTACTGTTGCCCAGGTATCTACCATTGTTCCTGAATCTACATAAGCTCCAATGTTGACATAAGACGGCATCATAATTACCCCTGAAGCGACGAAAGATCCTTCTCTGGCAATTGCATGAGGAACTACTCTCACTCCTTTTTCCGCATAATTTTTCTTTAAAGGAATCTTGTCATGGAATTCAAATGGACCTACTTCAATAGTTTCCATCTTTTGGATCGGGAAATACATTACTACTGCTTTCTTCACCCACTCATTTACCTGCCATCCGTTTTCCGTAGGCTCTGCTACACGAAGTTCTCCGGAATCTAATAAAGAAATAACCTCTCTGATCGCTTTTTGGCTGTCTTCATTTTGTAATAGTTCTCTATTATCCCAAATGTTTTCAATAGTTTGTTGTAACGACATGTTTCTTATTTAAATTAGTTTGAAAAATTATACCCGTCAAAGATACAAAAAGTTCAGCAAAACGATTTTTAAGTTTTTGCTTTTAATAAAGGTGTAACATACGTCCAACTCTCTTTTTATAAGTCAGATAAACAGAGCCGTGCTGTCTCTGTAAATGTTCTTCTTCAAGACGAATCTGAATCTGCATTAAGATACTGCCGATTATCAACAAAAAGAAGGCAATTACTGTAGGGTAAGCAAAGAAAAACCCGATAAGGCTTAGCGTCATCCCTAAAAAAATAGGATTTCGTGAAAACCGAAATAATCCGATTGTAATAAGTTCTGTTTTCATGTGCTCATCGATGCCTATGCGCCAGGAGTTTTTCATTTGAAATTGTGCAATAACCACCCAGATAAAGGCTAAAATCATTAATCCAACTCCAATGTACTGAAACAGATTAAAGCTCAAAAAATCTATTCCAAATAATTCTCTTACCCTTGGAAAAGGTAAAGGCAATAAGGCATAAATGAATAAAACGATGAGAATCAGCTTGAAATACCAACCTACTAACGCATAAGCAGAATCATCTTTTGGCAATACATTAGGATTCTTGCCAATTTTCCTTGCAACAGCTATACTGATTCCAAGAAATGAAACAGCAAAAAAAAAGTATAAAATAACACGGGATAAAAAATCGGATAAAATCTGTCATGCTTATTTGTTTGCAGCAAATTTCAATAATTTTTGATGTGCAATACTATTGCAATCTTTTTTCAATTGTTGTGAATGATTATTAAATTCTCATTAAAGTAATTAAAGACAGCCAAAACTTAAATATAAATATAACACTATATAACAAAACATTACATAAGTTTACTTAATCTATAACTTTAGATAATGATTTGCTTTTTTTAAACTCGGTCAGACTCATGTTATGCTGCTTTTTGAAGAACTTATTGAGATGACTTTCATCAGAAAAACCAAACTCGGTGACTATCTCATTAATCCTCATATCGCTAAAAAGAAGCCGATGTTCAATCAATCTTAATTTATAATTCAGGATATAATGGGTAATGGTTTCTCCGCAATGGTTTTTAAAATAGCTGCCAAGATAGGTTTCGGAAAGTCCAAATTTATGAGCGATGACAGCCACCTTTAAAAGTGCCGGATCATGGATATTTCCCTGGATATAATCAATGATCTCCACTATTCTTTTATCTGTATTGGATGCTATATGTTCAACCCGCATCTTTGATATATTCCTGGCAGCAATCACAATTAATGCATTCACGTAATGCAGGGTCAGCTCCTCCTGATAAAGATCCGGATAATTCAGACCGTGAAGCAGTGAAGTGACAATAGAATCCACCAAAACAACATCCGGCTTATTCTGTAAAATACATCCGGAAAGATAAGAAGCCCCATACAATAAGCATCCTATTGAATCAATACTATTCCATTTGTAATCCTTTACATAACGTTCACTAAACTTTACAAGTAAAAGCTCAGTTTTTTCCTCAACTTTCAAGTGGTGTTCATCATCAGGAGTTAGTAATATCAGGCTGCCCTTGCTATAAGAAGCTATATTGTTATTTATGGTAAAGGAACCTTTTCCGGAAATCACATAGATGATCTGAAAAAAGAGAAACGATTGCCTGTTAAAGGGCAATTTTCAGTTTCATGATATTCAACTTTTACCAATTGATCTATATTCTCTCTTTTCATATGAAGATATTTAATTGTTTTTTAATGGTCATATGCAATCGCGTCATCCTCATTTGTGGTTGCGTTGGCAAATCATGACGATTTCATGCGGTAAAAATACTTATTTATCATTAAAATGTACTGATTTTTTACGTTTTTTCTGTTCAAATTTGCTACATTAAAATTTAAAATCAATGAAAAGATCAATCTATGTCCTGGCGCTAGGTGCTTTTGGCATTATTACTACCGAATTTGGGGTTGTGGGTATTCTTCCTACGATCAGCAGGCAATTCGGGGTATCAATTGATACGGCAGGATGGCTGCTGAGCGCTTTTGCTATCACAGTGGCTGTTTCCTCCCCTTTTATCACTTCTTTTACCAGCAAAATAAACCGTAAGTTTCTTCTATGTCTCGTGATGAGCATATTTGTTCTTTCCAATCTTATCTCTGCTTTTTCCACCAACTTTACGATGCTTATGATTGCCCGTATTTTACCAGCCATACTGCATCCTTTGTTCTGGAATATCTCCATTGCCATTGCCTTCAAAGAAAAGGGAGCAAAAGGAGTATCTACTGTCATGCTGGGACTGAGTCTTGCCACCGTTCTTGGTATTCCTATGACGACTTATGCTGCAGATCTTTTTCATGATTGGAAAGCTTCATTTTTCCTGAGCAGTATCATCAGCTTTATTGCGTTTATCGGGTTATTGCTTTTTATACCCTCTCTCCCTGCAGAAAAAGAAAAATCAGAGCAAAATCAGTTCGTTATTTTGAAAAACCCTCTTTTGTGGATCAATCTGATTTCCACCATCGGTACATTAGCAGCCATGTTCTCAAGCTATACTTACCTTACGGCTTATCTTGAAGAAATTACCAAAATGAATGGAGCCCAGATCAGTATCATGCTGCTTCTTTTCGGAGGCATGGGAACCCTTGGCAACTGGCTTATGGGAATAGTTTTAAGCCGAAATGTAAAGCTCACAACAAGATTGTTTTTGCTGCTTCTCATTTCAGTACAAATTCTGGCTTACTTTCTGGGCGGACTTTTTGTTCCTATGGTTATTATTGTATCTTTTTGGGGCATGATCCACACAGGTGGCTTTTTAGTCTCCAATATCAGAACTACACAAAACATTCCTCATCATGCGCTGGAATTTGTTAACAGTTTGCTCACATCATCTTTTAATATCGGGATTTCATTAGGTGCATTTCTTGGTGGGATAGTAAGCGCTTATTATGGAGTTCAGTATGTTCTTTCAGTGAGTGTCTTGCTACTTACAGCAACATTATTCCTGAGTTTCTTTTCGTTCCCTAAAAGCATTACGACAGACGAAAGCAGTGAAGAAAAAGAACTTGGAACAACGGTTTGTGAACATATTTAATTCATTTTATATTCATCTATTTGAAAGCAACTCTTTAGGGGTTGCTTTTTTTTAGGTTTAAAGCCTATGGAATTAATTTTAATATTAAAATGATAATGCATAGATAGATTATGAGTTCTGATATATTCCAATGCTTTGTTTTTATTCATTTGATAAGTTTTTGTAAACCTAAGTGAAGAAGAATTGAATAAAAACTTTTTTTATACCGATAGATTAAAATCAGATGTATATGATTGATTTCTTAATGTTGATAGAATTTAAAGCATCATTTTACTGATGGCTTCAAGAAGACAGTCTTTATAGCTTTTGGCTACAGTAATTTTTAAATCTCCGCATAACAGCTGGTTATCTTCAAAAGATTCAATATTCGTTAAGTTAACGATATATGAGTTATGAACCCGCATAAATTCCTTCGGCAGGTTTTCGATCAGATCTTTGAGTGTTCTGTAATAAACATATCTTTTCCGGTCTATGGTATGTACTTCTACATAGTTCCCCAGACCTTTGATAATATTGATATCCTTAAAGAAAAGTTTTACCAGCTTTTTGTCTGTTTTAATAAAAGCAAACGTTCTGTCCTCCATTGGAATTATTATAAAATTCTTTGGGCATGAAGATAAGCTTTATTCCAGTATTTTTCGTTCAGGGATGAAATAATAACTCCTTTTGAAGTGGAAGCATGAATGAACTTCACTTCTCCGTCCGGGCCAATGTCATGAACAATTCCTACATGGGAAACCCTGCTTCCTCCGGCAGTAGCAAAAAACAGCAAGTCACCAGGTTTTACATCCCTGATATCAATGTTTTTCCCGGTTCCGGCCTGATCGGTTGATCTTCTTGGAAGGCTAAAGTCATTTTCTTCAAACACTTTTACAGTAAAACCGGAACAATCAAAACCTGAAGATGTATTCCCTCCGAATTTATAAGGAGTTCCAAGGTATTTCTCAGCATCTTTTAGGACATCATTGATGGACCTTGATACATTTCCATCGAATTTAGAATCCAATTTTCTCAGATTTTCAGATTTCACTACGGTTTTAGAGCCCGGTTTCTTGCTGGAAGAAACGTTTTTTGAAGAGCCGCAAGACACTACAAAAGCAGATGCAATCAGCCAAAGAGAAAGCTGCTTTATACTCAATTTTTTTCAAATAATCCTGGTCCCATACTCGTCTGATTTTTACTTGATTAACGATTGATGTACAAATATACATTTTATATTTTAATTATATTATAACTATACTACAACTATATGATAAATATATGTTAAAATTTTGATTTCCGTTATTTATTGCTATATTTGGAATTCAATTTTGCGATATGGCAACTTATGAAAGTCTCATTAAGATTAAAGGTTCTGTAGGTGACCTTGTTTTTTATACTCTGAATGGAAAAAATGTGGTTCGGAAGAAAAGCGGGTTCAATAAAACGGCTTTTAAAAAGAATCCGTCTTATGAAAAAGTAAGGCAAAACAGTTCTGAATTCGGACATTGTTCTAAAACCGGAAAGATCATCAGAAACAGCCTGGATCTTTATCTTAAAGAAACAGGAGATGCCCTACTCTACCAGAGTTTTGCAAAGCTGATGACTGAAATAAAAAATCTGGACACCATTTCCGGAAGAGGAAAACGAACGGTTGAAAGCGGTTTAAAGACTGAGGAAGGAAAAAGACTCTTGAAATCTTTTCAGTTTGGTGAAATAAAAAATGTATCGGCAGAAATTGAACGTCAAGACTGTACCCTTATTAAAAAAAGTGCTCAAGTTGAAAAAGCAATACTCATTACTTTAAAGCTGGATTCAGAAAATTATACTATTGAAAAGACTGAAGAAGAGTGCTCTTTTGATGATCATCATGCATCTTTTAAAGAATATTTCTCAGGTGCTGACTGTGTGCTTTATTTTGTCGTATTGAAGAATGAAAAAAATGAAATTTCCCATATGGGATTTGTATAAATAAAAAGCCTGCAAATTTGCAGGCTTTTGTTTTATTTCTTTTCCCCGTTCCAGGTTCCGTATTGTGCCGGAGTTGGAAGGGTGTTTGACCAGCTTCCGTTTCCTTTTTTATCCGGATTAAGTTTTCCTTTAAATTCTCCTTTTGACGGAAGACCTACTGTTCCTACCAGATCTCCAGTGGTACTTAACTTACCGGCAATATTATAGTTCTCACTGCTAACATCGGAATGCATGGTTCCTGATACTTTACCAGTTTTATCCACCACAAAGTTCCACACTCCCTTATCTCCTCCTTCATAAGTTCCGGACCATGTTCCTACATAATCATAGATTGTATCATCATCCGAACTACAACCGATAAATAAAAATGCCGTTAGTAAAAGTAAAAAAAGTTTCTTCATAGTTTCAGTAGTTTTATAACCTAAAATCCTGTTATCCTCTATTCCATTTTATTTAAGAATATGCTGTCATAGAGAATGAGCTTAATATTTATTATTTTTTAATTCCGTGCAAATCTACTAATTTTTTCATTCAAATTATCTGAATTTTAATGAGTAGACAATATGTTTATTAAAAACCAACATATTTCGGCTAAAATACAACTATTTTTCAAACAAATTCAACAACCATAAACTTTGAATTAATATTTCAAAGGTTTGTTTAAAATTTTCATTAAAAACACATTTTTGAATATAAATTTAGATGTTAAGTATTTTTAATTAGTTTTTTATTATCTATTAAAACATATTTCTTACATTAGTGAAAAATTTAAAATGTATTTAAAAAATACCATGAAAACAAAGACTTTTTTTTTTGACAGCACTTGCTTTGTGTAGTTTTGTTGGTGCACAAGTAGGAATTAATACCGCCTCACCAACAAATACATTGGATGTTAACGGATCGGTAAGAGTAAGAGGACTTGCAAATCCTGAAAATAAAATTGTTGCTGCTAATGCTCAGGGGGTTCTGACACTTATCTCTCCTGAAGAGATTTTTGCTCCTAAAGCTTTATTAAATACTTCAATGTCTGCCACTGAGCAAAGATTAACAGTATATGAAGGAAAATGCTTTCAACCTGCAGATAATGCTTCTTCCTGTACTGTTTCTATAAATCATTATACTTCCTGTGCTGGGTTTAGTAATCCTGTAGACACACAAGTAGTAGTAGGACAAGGTATTAATACAGCTAACGGACAATTCTTAGGTTCGTGGACTGCCCGATATATTGATAATAAAGGGTTTGCAAATACTACTGCTATTGCCAACCAAACAGCTCCAGATTATCCCAGAATTTCTTATCCAGCTGCCAATTCTGTAAATTATTTAGGAAGCGGAAATTTTAGCGGGCAGTGTAATACGGATCTGGTAACGACTATTAACCAGACCACTGGAGATATAAAGATAGAATCTGTAAAAAGAAATATGTTTGCCCATCTAGTGTATCTTCTTTCGGTAGCCCGTTCAAGAAGCTTGTAGTAAAGCTCAAAGTGAGAATAAGAATTCTTTGAAAAACAGATTCAATAAAAAAGACTGATGATGATCAGTCTTTTTTAAATACAAACCCTAAGATTTACCATTTATACTCTTTTAGACTAACAAGTCCACTGGTATTCAATTGATTAATATAAGATGATGTAAAAGCTGCAGGTTCCAGATAAAGTTTTTCCAGCTTGCTAAGACCTTCCACATTGATTTTTCTTAAAGGATTACCATTAAGATCAACTTCTTCAAGTTTAGAAAAAGGTCTCAAATCTATTTCTGTGATTAGATTCTTAGAAAGGTCCAATCCTTTAATATCAAAAGAGTCCTCAGCTTTGAATGCTCTTATCTGATTTCTGAAAAGCTGTACATTTTCTAACTTAGGCTTTCTGCTTAGATCTATTGATTCTAAATTGTTTACATTGATTCTTATGTCTTTTAACTTTGTAAGCCCGGAAAGGTCCAGAACAGACAATTCATTCTGATCCATAAAAATCACTTCAAGGTTTGTACAGCCTTTTAATTTGAGCTGCTTAATTTTATTATTGATTCCATAAAGGTATTTGAGATTTCGCATCCCTTCAAGATCAACAATGGTAAGCTTATTATCAAGAAAAGCAAAATCTTCAAGGTTGGTAAAGTTTTTAATCCCTACAACCGAAGAAATGTTGGCGTTATTTACATGCAGCTTTTTAATATTTACTGCTTCTGATTTCTGAATGTTTCCATCTTTATTTGTATCAACGCCCTGGGCTATCAGGGCTTCTTTAAAATTTTCATCAGAAAAATTGATAATTTGGGCTTTTATGGTGAAAATACCTAAATACAAGTATATGAGAATTATTGTAACAGCTTTCATAAGTTTGATTTTTAATGATTCATTTTTATGTAATAACGATGACCTTTAAAAAAGTCCGTTTATTTAGCTATATTGATAGTAGTCACTCTATTATTTCCTGATACTTCAATATATTCTCCTACCTCTTCTTCATAAGCCTTTGATTCATATTGCATCTCTGTTGAAAAATAGCCACCTCCCATCTGGATTCCAAGCATGTTTTTATTGGCAACAACCTCCCCTGACTGAACTTTATTTCCTCTAACTTTTTCCCACTTTACCAAGCTTACAATATAATACTTCCCCGGTTTTATGTTAGTAAAAACAAAATTGCCTTTGTTGTCTCTGGTCTTTGTTTCAATGCGGGCCATAGCAGCTTCCTTTGTCATAGCAGCCTGTTTTTTCCGACTGTTATATTTCTTTTTAAGCTCAAGATATTCAGTAAGATGAGGGGTTGCAGGATATAATAAAACTTTGGACAGGTAGTCCGGATAATTGACATATCCTCTTTTTTTAAATGAAATAGTGCCTTCAATGCTGCCGTTCCCCGGATCAAGCAATTTATAAGCTTCTTCTTTATTAAAAGCAGCTGTAGGAAGAACATATTCTATATTCTTTTGTGCTTTGGTATTAAAGTAAAAACATAAAAGGAAGGGTAAGCTACAAACCCCCAATTGTTGGGGATAAAAGTTAATTTTTATCATGACTCATTATTTAAATATTGTGACTATTATTTTATGTTCCAATCTTAAAGCATTAGTAATACTGAATGAACCAAGCCGGATAATAGATGGATAAGATATTTTTTATCTATTTTTCTTAATAATGCTCTGCATTTAATCCCTTTATTTATCTTATCCTACTCTTTCCAGCAAAATTAGAGCATTCCTTATGTTAGATAATGATCGTTTTATATTTATAATGGTCATTTAACGCTTCTTTAGCTCGTGGCAAAAAATGTAAAGACGAAAATAGGCACTGGGAAACTATTCTTTCATCACAGAGTTCATTACTGCCCAAATAGAATTATTGATTTTAAAAGCAGATATTTTTTCTTGAATGTTTAAAAAATATACCTCTATTTTGATTATTCAGATTAATTGTCTAATTTTACATACCGAACGGTCGGTATATAAAATTGTATATATTATGAAAACATCTAAATTGATGAATACATTACTTATTTTATCATCAGTAAATCTAACATTGATGATCCCCGGAGGATTTATTGAGTCTAGAGATTTTTCGCAAATTTCACCTCTTATTCTGGGAGTATTTAACTTTTTTTTGACAACCTTGGGGATTATAAGTCTATTTCTGGTTTATTTTATTAGTAAGCAGTATGGCTGGGCCTATAGAATAGCCTATTTCTCGGGGATCAGTTATTTTATAGTATACACCATTGATTTATTGGAGGTTTTTCCTAAGTCTCCTACCCCAATGCCTAATTTACTGTTGATTTTAGAAGCACTGGGAATAATTGTATCAATTCCGCTCATGTTTTATGCTCAAAGGAAAATTAAAGAATTTAAAAGCAGAGAAAATGTTGTTCACTATTCAAAATCTTTATATTGGTTTATGGGATTTGCTATTGTCATAGGACTAGGGATTATTATCTTTGCAACCAATGCCGCAATGACAGAAAAGTAATGGATACAAAAGAAAAGATATTATTAGTCTCCTATCAGCAATTTATCAATAAAGGATTTCATAATACTTCCATGCAGCAGCTGGTTGAAGCTTCAGGCTTTTCTAAAGGAGCATTTTATCATCATTTTAAAAACAAAAATGATCTTTATAAGGAAGTTATCAATCATTATTTCCTGCAATTTTATCATTCTGTTGATTGGAGCAGCTATGCAAAGGCTGAAATGACGCTAAAGGATATCGAGGAGAAAATTCAAGACTTTTATTTAGGTTTTATTCCACAGATCCTATCTATTACAGAAAATGGAATGTCTGCATATTATATTATGTATTTTGAAGCATTTACGATTCTTCCACATTTTAAAGAAGAGATCAAAAAGTTTTACAGCAACCTGGAATATCTGCTGACTCATGCAAAAGATAATGGCGAAAGATCAAAAAAAACTGCTACGCAGATTATTGCCAAGTATGAAGGAATATTATTTTTATTAGCCATTAATCCTGCTGTGAATATTCAAACCCTTTTAAAACAAATTAAAGACTGAATCCGATCATGAATACATTACCTGTTGGAATGAAACGTGTCGCAACACTTTGCATTTTACGTTATCAAAACAAATTCTTATTATTAAAAAGATTAAAGGAACCTAATAAAGATATGTACACTCCAGTTGGAGGTAAAATTGATGCATTTGAAAATCCTTTACAAGCAGCTATCCGGGAAACATTTGAAGAAACCGGCATTCATGTTGAATCGATGAAATTCTGTGGAATGCTGACAGAAACATCTCCTACAAAATACAATTGGATTAGTTACGTTTATTTGGCTGAGATAGATTATATAGAGCCTCCGATATGCAACGAAGGAACTTTAAAATGGATTTCTTTTGATGATCTGCTAAGTGTCCCTACCCCAAAAACCGACTGGTACATCTATAAATATATTCTGGAAAAGAAAGCTTTTGCTTTTAATGCTGATTACGATGGTCATCTGAACCTTATCTCAATGAGTGAGGAGTTTGAAAATATTCAACTTCCAGAACTGGATAAATATTGATTATTGAATTATTTTTTATTTTGAATCCAAATAGAGAATATTTATTACATGTTGTAAACAACAATACATTGGCTGCCTCATGAGGCAGCCAATGTATTAATATCCAAACTCTAAAAGTTCAATATCTTTATTTGATACTTTTTGCCCAATCATCCATATAGTTTTCAAAAACAGTGAGCGGCATTGCTCCTCCTGTCAGAATAGTATCATGGAAATCCTTGATATTAAATTTGGAGCCTAACTGTGATTTGTACTTATCACGCAGTTCTCTTATTTTCAGTTCTCCGATTTTATAGGAAAGTGCCTGCGCAGGATTAGCCATATACCGCTCTATTTCAGCAGTGGCAAATTGTTCAGAAACAGGTTCGTTATCCAGCATATATTGTATGGCATCTTCACGGGTCATTTTTCCTGTATGCAATCCGGAATCAACTACCAATCGGATCGCACGGTGCATCTCTGTACCCAATGCTCCCAACTGATGATAAGGATTAGTATACACTCCAAGGTCTTTTCCCAGGGATTCAGTATATAATGCCCAGCCTTCTACAAATGCCCCGTTCATATATTTCTGTCGAAATTCCGGAACAGAGGTATTTTCATATTGAATGCTTATCTGATAATGATGGCCTGGAATGGCTTCATGTAAAAATACACTTTCCATATCCATATTGGTAATATTGATTTTTGTTGGATCTAAAATAGGAGCATAAAAAATACCAGGACGATGGGTAGGAAGGTTTCCTGGAAAATATTGTGGTGATGCTGAAGCTGCTCTGAACTCTTCTGTCTTACGGATTTCAAAAGGCGTTTTAGGGGTAATCCCGAAATACTTCGATAAATTAGGTTTTATTTTGTTATAAACATCCTGATAAGCTTCTAATACTTCTTTATCTGTTTTGAAAGGCATGAATTGCTTATCTGTTTTCATAAATTCAAATAATTCGGGAAGAGAACCTTTAAAACCGATAGATTTCTTAATTTTTTCCATCTCTGTGGTAATTCTTGTCACTTCAGATAAGCCTAACTGATATACTTCTTCCGGATCTTTATCAATGGTTACCATTGATAAAATATAGTCTTTATACATTTCTTTGCCATTAGGAAAAACATTGATTCCTGAAGATGAACGGGCATTCGGCAGATATTCATTCTGGAAAAAATCTGCAAGTTTCTGTAGGGAAGGGAAAATATTTTTCGACAGAACTTCTTTAAAATTTTTAGTTAAACGATCTTGTTCTTTTTTTGAAATATCCCTGGGAAAATTCTTTATCGGGTTATAAAAAGAAGACTGATCATCGTTCTGTGCCAGTTTCTGTAATTGCGGAATAATTTTCACTACTAAAGCTTTGGGTAAAACAACTCCTGTTTTGATACCTTTCTGCATATTCTGTATAGCAACATCTGTCCACCTTGAGAAAGCCTGGCAGCGTTTCATCCAGTTCTCATAATCTTTTACCGTTTTGAAAGGCTGTGCTGAACTCCCGGAACCCAACAATGCCATATAGGTGGGAATACTCCCCATCTGATTGACAGGCATATATTCCTGATGGTATTTTTCTGTTTTCAGAGCAATTTGCAGGTCATTCTCCAAAATTGCCAGTGAGATACGATCTTCTTTATTCAAATCCTGAGTTCCAAAAGGTTTCAGAAGATGGATATATTTTATATAAAAATCATGGATTTTTTTAAGCTGATTTTCATCATCAGCAGTAAGCTGATCATTATAACCATCAATACCGTTAAAGGTTGCACTCAATGGGCTTAGTACGTTTGACTCTTTATAATATTCATCAAAGATCTGATGTAATTGGGTATTCTTTTGCTGCGCACTCATGCAGGAAACAATAACAGTGCTAAGTAAAGCTAGCTTATGCTTCATCATATTATTAGTTTATTTATATGAACAATAAAAATACGTTAATTATTCTATTAATATTAAATACACTAATTAGTAATCTGAAATTATTGCTTAATTTTTCGTTCTCTGGTCGCCAGCCAGCAGAGTATTGAACCTGCGCAAACCATCACAGCTCCCTGCCAGAAAGACAATCCTAAGGCTGTAGATAAAAGGACGGATGACAATGCGGATGACAAAACAGGGATAAAATAAGATGCACCTGCTAAAATCGTAACATTTCCCTCCAAAATTCCGATATTCCATGCTGCATATCCAAATCCCATGGCACATGCTGCCAGTAAAAGATATACAACGGAAGAAAGGTTGATCTCCATACCGCCTGTATCACTAACGATTAAATACTTTATCCATAAGGCAGCAGCTACCATCATGAAAAATAATGTGATTCCGTTTACTCCATTGGCTATACGAACCGTAACTATACAATAAGCAGCCCACAATAGCGCTCCAATAAAAGCCAATCCATAGCTTAAAGGATTAGTTTTAATATTGGCAGTCATCTGAGAAATATCAAGGTCTTGCTCTCCCCCAATACCCAAATAATTCCCAGCATGGAAAGAATGATTCCTGGAACGATCAGCCAGTTTGCTTTTTTATGGGTAAAAGAATGGTGCCCACCATTGCAAAGGTAGGCCAGAGATAATTAATCATCCCTACTTCAATCGCCTGACGGCTGTTGGTAGAATATCCTATAGAAAGTGCCAAACAAAGTTCATAAGAAACCATAAGCAATCCACCGAATATCAAGTATTTCTTTGAAAATTTTGATAAAGGGACCCACTTCATGGTAAAAAGCAAGAATATAGAAGCTACAGTATATATTAAAGCTGCACCAGCTGTTGCTCCAAAAGAATGGCTTACCTCTTTGATCAATCCAACAATAGAGGACCATAATAAAATAGCACAAAATCCGATGGCGGTGGCTTTGGTTTGTTTAGTCATGGAAAGTTTTCGGTTTTATTTGATACCAAAAGTAGAAAAAGCAGATGACTAATCATATTGAGCTATTCTATATTACTAATCCTAATTAAGAAAATCGTTTACAGCTCTACATTGCAAATTTCTATATATCTTGATTTTCTAATTACAGATCTTCCCACGTAAGGGAAAAAAGTTATCTTTGAAAGAATTAAAATTTTAATCATGAAAGAAAAAATCGTTCAGATTATCCATTCTACAGGAAAATATACATTGGATATATTGCCAGGCAGGCTTAATGAAATGCAGGAACAAATTGACAGATGTTTAAATAATGAACAGGCCGCTATAGTTGTTCGAAACGACAATGGAGAACAGTTTATTTACCCATCAGACCTTTTGAAAAATAGCTTTATTGCAATAGTCGATAAAGTTACTCCTGAAGTCTTCTAGTAAAAAGCCTCTAAATTAGGAATAAAGTCCTAAGCAATTGAAGCTTACATGATCTTATAAACGAAACAATTTTTAATACATAAAAAACGGGAAATCTATTTAAATAGATTTCCCGTTGTGGAGAATACGGGATTCGAACCCGTGACCTTTTGACTGCCAGTCAAACGCGCTAGCCAACTGCGCCAATCCCCCATTTTTAAAGTGATACAAAAGTAAGTATTTAAATGATACTTGCAAGTATTTGTATGAATATTTTTTGAAATTTAATAGCTTAATGGAATTTTTAATTAATCAGGACAATAAAAAACTTCAAATTAAACTTTTTATTATTAATTCCTATTTGTAAAGGCAATTATTCTCTCAAAGCAAAAGCAAAATTCTTCTTAAACAATTCTCCCGCTGACTTTAGTATAAAATTCACAATTTATCTAAAACAAACTATTTAACATTAATCCTATGATATATTTTAAGCCGCAAAATTAAATGTATTACCAAATACTATAATAGAAAAGCGTAAAAAAAGATAATAAATGACACAAATAAGGCTACTCCGAAATTCACTAGACTAGTTTCTCTTTGGATATTAAAAATTTTCTAAAACTAAATGGATCCTCCCATGCTGTTTAATAGATTTGATTTCTATTGCTAAATTTTTGAATCATTATTCCGAATAAATACATGATAATTTTATTGATAAAGAATCTGCTAAGAATTACACAGCTTATTGTATTCTTTTGCTATTAAAAAAACAAAATCTCCGGCAGAACCGGAGATAAAAACACAAATGATGAAAAAAATTATTTCGAATTGCAAAATTATACATATTACCACATACATTATGATAAAAAAGCGTAAAAAAATGATAATAAATGACACACAACAATTTTCCTTATATTTAGTAAAGAATCACAATTGATCGGATGCTAAAAAATAATATGCTGCTAACCAGATCGTTCATTTTAATAGAAACTATCTTTGTATAGACTTCCTAAATTGTGTTGGAGTCACCCCTGTTTTTATCTTAAAAAACTTAGTAAAATTGGTTACCTCCTTAAACCCCAAATCGTAGGCAATTTCACTTACGCTTAATGTATTATACATCAGATTTCTTTTAATCTCTAATATCATCCTATTCATTAGCCATTGTTTGGGCGTCTCCTTTTCTACTTTAAGAAAAGTCTTCTGTAGTGCACGAAGCGTTATATTCAATTCTTCACAATAGTAGTCAAGACTTAAATGTTGATTTAGATTTTTATTTACCAAAGATTTAAATCTAGCAACTAAAAGTTTATCCCCACAAAAATCCAGGTTAATTTTAGAATGTATGGAAATTTCCTCCGCAATCAGAAGTATATTAAACAAATAGTTATTTAATATAGTACTCTGTACATCTCTATATGGCCTGGCCAATTCATTTTTAATGTAATCGAATAAAGCTAATACTTCTTCAAACCTATCTTCTAAATTGAAATATCGTATATTTAAAGGATCATTAAACAAACTGGTTTCACTATAAAATTGAGTTTGTGTACTGTTTTGGCAAAGAAAATCTTCGGTAAAAATCATTATCCTGCTTTTATAATTAATAGGTCTATTAAACTGGCAGATTTGATTAGGTGAAGCAAATAAAATGTGCCTTTCCTTAATATTTATTGTTTTAAAATCTATATTAATGCTTCCTTCACCTTCACAAAAAAGATGAATACAGTTAAATAAGATTTTATGTGGTTGAAAAAGTTGGGTGGGTCTAGCTAATAAAAGATCTGATACCCTTTTTGTTGTGATAAAATGTGAACTATTCTCACTATGCAAAAAAGGTTCAATTTTAAAATCCTCCATAAACTTTTATTTATCTACAATTAAATATTAAAAAACTACTTTATTATTAATAATAAATATCCATTTATTACAAGTCTCATGCCTTACTTAGCTAATGTCAAATAGTTCCGGCTTATGATATATAGATCTTTTATGGAATTTAATAACCGAAATATTTATTTTTCATGAATATATAGCAAAGATAAATCCATATTACGAAATTATATCCATAACGAAAACGATCAGCTTTTTCTTTTTTCCTTCAAGAATTATTTAAGTATAATTCTCCTACAAAACTCAATGATAATACAACCTTTCCATACCCATCATAAAATATCAAATACAATAATTTCCTTTAGTTAGATCTAAAATATAAAAATTTATTTTTTGTATAAAAATGATGATATTTCTCAATATTTTTTATTCAATAAATGTTTATATTATCATCAAAACAAACTCATTTCGGTTAAAATTATTGATATAACAATCTACAAATTAAACTGTTAAATAAAGTTAATATATCATAAAACAACCAGCAATCATGCTCATTCTTCGACGTTTACAAAATTTCTTAAAAAACATTTAATACTCAATTCAAAAATAAATTTTCATCTTTGCAGCCTTAAAATCAAACACGCTAGTTTATTTCATGAGCATTATTTTAAAAAAGCGACTTCTTATAGCGCTTGTATTACCAACGGCCGCCTTGTATTATGGGCAGAGTACGAAGGATTCTTTAGAAAAATCTAAATCTATTGATGAGGTGATGTTGGTAGGTAGGAACCTTTCCCAAACCGCCAAAGAGAGAAAGACACCTGTTGCAGTTTCCAACATTAAGGCAGCTGAAATTCAGGAGAAACTGGGAAACAGAGAATTCCCTGAAATTATGAAGTCTACTCCATCTGTTTACGTTACTAAAGTAGGTGGTGGATTTGGAGACAGCAGAATTAACATGAGAGGTTTTGATGGTGCCAATATTGCGGTGATCATCAACGGACAGCCTGTTAATGACATGCAGGGAGGTACTGTGTACTGGTCTAACTGGACTGGACTGGCAGATATTGCAAGCTCTATTCAGATCCAGAGAGGTTTGGGAGCTTCTAAATTTGTAGTTCCATCTGTAGGAGGAACCATCAACATTGTAACCAAAGCTACTGATTCTGAGCAAAAAGCAATGATCAAGGCAGAAGCGGGTAATGACAATTACTCAAGACTCTCCGCAATGTACTCTTCCGGATTGAAAAACAAATGGGGAACTACCGTATTGCTTTCCCGTTGGCAAGGTGATGGTTACATCAACGGAACTAAAGGTGAAGGATATTCTTGGTTTTTCTCTACAGGATTTAAGCCGAATGAAAAACATGCATTCAATTTAATTGCAACAGGTGCGCCACAGGTACACGATACCAGAAGATCTTCTGCAACCGGAGCCAATGTTGCAACTTTACAGCAGTTTGAAACTTATGGAAGAAGATACAACCCACAAACAGGAATGCTGAACGGTTCTCAGTTCAACTTAGCTCCTAACTTCTACCACAAGCCAATCGCTTCATTAAACTGGGATTGGAATATTAATGACAACCTGAAATTATCTACAGTTGTTTACGGTTCTTGGGGACGTGGCGGCGGTGGAACCGGACTTAACGGTTCTATTAAAAATGCCAAAGACCAAACCATGAACTTCATGAATTATGGACCTGGTGGTGATGGTACTATCAATTGGGATATGATCTATCGTTATAACAGAGGCGGTGCTGTAACAGATTATAATGGAAATACCTTCCAGAAATCTCCTTTTACTGCTCCTGCAGGATCCCCTACTGATTATAATGGACAAAATGTAGCTACTTTAAACGGAACAAGCGGTATTGTAAGAAAGCAAAGTATTAATGCTCATGACTGGTATGGTGTCATTGCAGACCTTAACTATAAAAAGAATAACTGGACTTTTAATGGAGGAATCGACCTTAAAACTTACAAAGGAGCTCTTTATGATATTACTACTGATCTATTAGGATCAGATGCTCTATTTGTTAAAAGTACAGTGAACGCTCCAAACGGTTATTATATCGACCGTACGGTAAAACCAGAACCATTGACAAAGACTGGAAATACTCAAAAAATATCAATCCACAATGAAGGCCTTGTAAAATGGGCTGGTATTTATGGAATGGTGGAATATAGCTCTGAAAAACTAAGTGCATCAGTTCAGGCATCAGTTTCTGAACAGTATTACAAGAGAAGAGACTATATGCTGTATACCCCTGGAAACCAAGAAACGAAATGGTATCACAAAACAGGTTATATTGTAAAAGGTGGTGCTAATTACAATATTGATGATCATCACAATGTATTTTTCAATGCAGGAGTAATTTCAAGACAGCCATTATTCAATGCGTTGTTCCCTTCAAATCAGAATATCTACAATGATGCAAAAAATGAAAGAATATTCTCTCTGGAATTAGGATATGGTTTCAAATCACGTTATATAGATGTTAACATCAATGCTTACAGAACGCAATGGGATGATAGATTCATTTCAAGAACATTCAATGCAGGCGCAGCAGATGTTGCGAAATTCTCTCAATTGAAACTTGGAAATGCGTACTTCTATAATGCTCTAAATGTTGGACAAATTCACCAAGGGGTAGAATTGGAAGCTAAGGCAAGACCTTTTGCTAATCTTAGAGTGAGAGGGATGGTTTCATTGGGTAACTGGAAGTACAAAGGAAACGCAAATTTCAATATTCTGGATGTTCAAAGCAACCAGGAAATTTCCGGAGCTACAGGGATGATCAACATCAAGGACCTGAAAGTTGGTGATGCAGCGCAAACAACAGCAAGTTTAGGTATTGATTATAACATTACAAAAGCTTTCAGTATTGATGCTAACTGGGAATATTATGACAAATTATATGCCCAGTTCAACCCTATCAATTTCCTTACAGAGGCTGACAGAGAAAGAGGAATTGTAAAATTACCTAGCTATAACCTATTTGATGTAGGAGCTAGTTACAAATTCGAAATCGGTCAGAAAAAATCTTTAACACTAAGAGCGAATGTTTATAACTTATTCAACAAATATTATATTTCTGAACTAAGTTCTAATATTCATGCTACTGATAAAATTGCTGCTGGTCCTGATGCTGGAAAAACGTATCAGCAAGCAGGTAGAGTGTATCAGGGTGTTGCTGATGCCAATACAGGTTTCTTAGGATTCGGAAGAACGTGGTCTGTGGCTGCTACTTTCAGATTCTAAGCTATATCATCTTAATAAAAACACAAGAACCCGTCATTTTTGGCGGGTTCTTTTTCTTTAAAATAAAATAACACTCCCCAATTAATCTAAATAAATGATAAATTAGACAAGACAAAAAACTAAAAATCATTTCTATTTTAATGGACAAAGAAACTATATATTATATTATAACCTATTTCAGTAATCTGATGACTAATCATGAGAAATTAGCGCTGAAATCCCAAATGTTTACTTATAAAACTTCTGATAACCCAGAAATGAGAAAGATACTTACAAAGAGAAACTGGATAAGTTCTGATCCTGAAATCACCTCTCTTCTTCAGAATGGATATGATGAATTTGAATTGAATGTTGCACAGCGAATAATGATTGAAAACCCAGAAAAAGTATTTTTCAATAATTGTCCACAATGTAATAGATTAGCCCGCACTCCCTATGCAAAGCAATGCCGACACTGTGGTTATAGCTGGCATAGCCTGGTTGCAAAATTTAAAATTGACAGCGTCTTCCAACTTACCAACAGAAGTTTTTATCTCCTTGGGGAAATTATAGAAGGAGAAATAAACAAAGGTCAACTGATGGATTTAACAACAATTGGACTTCATAAAAAAATTAAAATTGAATCTATTGAATTAGGTAATAAACTCAATAACGGAAAACCATGGAATGGTATTGGCCTTGGGATCAATGATCTAACAGAAGAAGATAAGCAATATTTAGAACAGAAATCCTCTCTTAGCCCTATTATCAATATTTCCCAGTCATAATTTATGGCTTTTGAGGCTGCAATATTAAAATTATAACCCTTTTGAATATAAAAAAGGAAATGTTAAAAACACTTCCTTTTTGTTATAATTAACTATTAGTTTTAGATTTCAGAGCATCCTTTATTCATTAATAGGAATCCCCATATCTTCCATATTATTCTTTAAAATAGTACTGATATAATTTCCTTTTTTTCTTGGAATGGAAGCTGTTGCAAATGTTCTTGGGGCTTTATATACTTCCCCTTTATAATCAGGGCTTGTAAGAACCGGCATCATATAATAAGCATTATCCTGATCTTCATTATCCATAACCCATTTGCCTCCTAAATGTTTTCTAAATGTTTCTCCAATATAAATGGTAAGAAGATCTAACATTTTAGGGTCTTCCTTTAAATTGTTGATAGATGGATAATTATTGATAATCCATTTCTCTAATTCATCTAGTGATTTGATACTATAATCTAAATTAATGCTATTCTCTTTTGCAAAGTCTTCTATAAAAGAGTCCATTTTTTCTCCAATGAAAAAAATCCATTCCTGAAAGTTTTCTTGTGTATATGACATAAACTATATAATTATTTAATATGAGTAACTTTGATTCCTGCTGCTTTTAGTTCGTCTATTAATGGTTGGCTTGCTCCTCCCTCAATTCTCCATTCAATATCCCACCCATCTTTTACAAGCTGTTTATCTCTTAATATTTCGTATTTAATATCATCTGTTCTGGAAAAATAGTTTCCTGATTTTACTTCAACTCCCATTTTGGCGTCTACGTCTGCAATATCTAACCTTCTATTAACTTCTTCTCCATCAATTTTCACTTTAACGGTTTGTTCTCGAGCTCCCCAACCTAATTCATTATGATAACTATCTGCTGCTGCATTCCCTTTGTTTGCATTTTGCATATTGGCATCATAAGTTTTGTCCCATCTATCTTTACTCCATTCTCCTCCTCGTTCTTGGTAATCCTCTCACGCTTGAGCTCTATGCTCAGGACTTCCTGCTTCTGGTTTATACCCATTATGCACAAGAATCCCATCTTCAGTTACATAATAGTTTTCATTATCCTCAATATCAAAATTATAAACTTTTTTGTAATGGGATAAAAAAATCAGACTGTCTATAACAGTCTGATTTTTATAATATTTTTTCTTTTTCTATAGGAGTGTTGAGTTTTATTAAATTACCTGTTTCGTCATAAAAATTATAACGTTCAAACTGACAATCTTCTACCTATTACCACTTTTGAAAAAAAACTCCTTCTGGTATCTGCCAAGAGCTATTTTGAAATAAAGATTTAATAATTGTTACACACTCTTCATATGTACATTCTTTTTGATAAGAACCCATTTCTGTTATTTCAGGAATATCCAGCTGCCAAACATTATCGTTTATCCATGCAAATTGTCTTATTTTATTAAATTCATTTTTAATTCCTAAAAAGCTTCCATCGGTTTCGGATAAATTATAAAATCTATTCAGGACATCATCAAGAGTTACTTCAATAGCATTATTAGAAGTAATTTCTTCATTTAAATATTCATCATTATAAAATAATTTATTCATGGATTAATTTTTTTATAATTTTTTCTTTAGATTTTACTATATCTCCAGAAATTTCACCTGTATTGGGATCTTCTTTTAGACCAAATTTTGTTTTAGTAAGATCTTGAATTACTGCAATCATAATTGCTAAAACTTCTTCATCAGATTCTATCTTTATTTTACTCAATATAAAAGATAAAATACTTTCTTTTGTATCAGGATTACGAAAATAAATTTGACGCATCGCTGTGATTGTAAATCCGCGTAACAGATTTTCTTTTTCTATATCAAAATTATTTTCCAGAACATTTATCGTAGAAGAATCTCCTAGCCAGCCAATAGCTACTATTGCTTTATACCTTACATCTTCATCATTATCTTTCAAATAAGGAATGATATAGGGTAAATATTTTTTATTATAAGAAAGCCCTATAAGATGTATAATATTAGATTTTTTAATGAATCTTTTTCCACCTTTAACTTTTGTACTAAAAATTCTAATCCACTTTCTCCTCTCTTTAAAAAACCTTTTCCTAATATTCTTTTCAAATCACTATTAGAAGTGTCTTGAAAAAAAGAATAATGCAGTTCCATTCCTTTTTCCGAAGAATCACTTAATAAAGAATTTAAAAAATCATTATGCACCTTGAAACTATCTGTTTCATTTGCTTTTTCATAATCTATAGTAAGTTGCTGGTTTTTATTATCTATCATAATTTTACTATTTTAAAATCTTAGGTTTATTTGCCGGACCAAATTCATGATACTGATCTCCACATATTTTATGTCTTGCTCTATGTGTATCTTTTGGTTGTGTTTTCATATTATCTGCAACATCAATCTCAGATTTACCTTCTTTTGTTTTTCTGGTATAAAGTGGTTCTTCATGGGAAACTTCATAATTATCAGGGACTTTGTTTCCATTATTTTCTTTTATGAATTTTCGAGTATCATCAGTTAAATCTGCAGCCGGGTCATCTGCATCTCTAAGTAATGCTTTTCTCCTTTCTGCCATACTCCTTGAGTAATCATCTTCTCCTTTTGGTTTTGATTTAGTATTAGGGTCTTTAGCATATGTGCCGTCTTCATTTCTTCATTCTTAATTTACCATTACTATCTCTAAAAGTACCTGGAGGATCATTATCTAAATTATTAGCAGCATTATTATACCCATTATGTGCCAAAATCCCATCCTCAGTAACACAATAGTTTTCATTATAAAATTATAAGCCTATTGAACATAAAAAAGGAAATGTTTCAAACATTCCCTTTTGCTATCATTCTTTTTAATTAATTATTACTTTTGGATTTTATAGTATTTTTTAATACAGTAGATATAAAATTCCCTTTATTTCTACTAAAAGAAGCAGTTATTAAAGTATGTGGAGAAACTGGAGATGGTACTTGTTCATTTACAATAACGGGCAACCTATAGTAAGCATTTTTTTCATTTTTTAAATCAATTTCCCATTTCCCTTCTAAATTTCTTCTAAATACTCCTCCAATATAGCTTACAATAAGGTCAAAGATTTCTTTATTTTCTTCAGCCAACAAATTTTCTTTTGTTTTAAACTTCTCTAACAGCCATTTCTCAACATAATCTAAAGAATCTATTGAATAATCTAAATCAATATTATTTTCATTTTTAAAAATTTCTTTAAATTCTTCTTCTTTATCTGATAATGCAAAAATCCACTCTTCAAAATCTTCAATTGTAATATTTTTCATCTTATTTCAAATTTTTTATTTTATATGTGTGACCTTAATTCCAGCCTCTTTTAACTCATCTAACAATGGCTGACTTGCTCCTCCTTCTATTCTCCATTCAATATCCCATCCTTGCTCAACAAGCTGCTTGTCTCTTGCTATTTCTGATCTTATTTCTTCTGTTCTTGAAAAATAATCTCCTGACTTAACCTCTACACCACGCATATCATCAATATCTGCTATATCTAATCTTCTTGGTGTTCCATTTACATCAACCGTCACCTCTCTTTTACCCCAGCCAAGTTGATCTCTATATGCGTCCGCTGCAGCATTACCCCTTTTTGCATTTAACATGTTGGCATCATAAACATTACTCCATCTATCATAATCCCATTTGCCTCCATTTGCCTGATACTCTTCCCATCGTGCAGCTTTATGTTCCGGCGAACCTGCTGCATACCCATTATGCACAAGAATCCCATCTTCAGTTACATAATAGTTTTCATTATCCTCAATATCAGAATTATAAACTTTTTCGTAATGAGGTAAAAAATTAGACTGTCATAACAGACAGTCTAATTTTTATAATATTTTTTCTTTTTCTACAGGAGTGTTGGACTTTATTAAATTACCTGTTTCATCATAAAAATTATAACGTTCAAACTGACAATCTTCTAATTTATATTTTTCTCCATTAAGTATAGAAAAATATTTTCCATCCTTAATTTCCCCTATATTTAGATCAAGTATTACTATCCCTTTTTCAATCTGTTCCCTCCATCCAATTAAATCTTTTGAATAGGATAACCCATAAAAGTGCTTGTTATCCGGAGTAATTATAATAAAATTCTCATTTAAAACACCACCTGTTTTGGGGATTAAAGGTGAATTGGCAGATGCAATTATATTAACAAAATTATCTTTTGTAATTTTTCCATTACCACTTTGAATATAAATGTATCTGTACTCTCTAAAATCAAATTCTTCTTTTCCTGGAAGAATCACATTTTCTATTTTCATAATAATTAAGGTGTTATTTCAAATCTTACGTTAGTAATACCATTTTGACTAAAGACTTGTGAATAATGATCTGCCAGTTCTTGGCTATTTGTGTGATATATAACTTCATCAAAAGCATTAGAATATTTTTTTGCTTGGTCAAGCATTTTGTTTTGTTCAGCTATTGCCCAAGGTTTAGTATCCAAAGGATTTCTTAAAGACTTGTTCCAATCTTCTACAAATTTAGCCTCAATAGCTACATTTTTCCCATTAATAACAGCAACATTATCAGCAACACCGTTTACTAATTGCCCATCAACTATCGCAGTATATTGTCTTGAATTAAAATTTGCAGCTCCCCCATATAAATCTTGAATATCATCTTCGTATTGCTGTGCTTTATCTATAGCTCTATATCTACCATTATGTACCAAAATCCCATCCTCAGTAACATAATAGTTCTCATTATCCTCAATATCAAAATTATAAACTTTTTCGTAATGAGGCAAGACTTCTATGCTGATCACTGTTGTATAATCTCCACCTTTCAAATGTAACAAGTCTCCTGCTTTCAGACTTCCGGCTTCTATCCATTCATCATTACAGAAAAAGCGGTGTTCAGGAGTAACACGTACGAATTCTCCAGTGGGTAGCTCCAAAGAAAGCATTTGCTGGGTAAACCTTTCATGCTTTGTAAGGATAGGTTTATATTCCTGCTGTTTAGTAGTTTCGTTATAGGTTAAGACAAGATCATCTTCATAAAGGTCTTCAATATTCTGCATTCCATTCGGTGTATGAACTTTTGTTCCTGCAGGAAAACAAACCAGTGTTGCTCCTTTTGCTGCAAAAATTCCCAATACAAGACTTACTCCACTGTCTTTTAATTTTTCAAGGACATCTTTATCACTGCTCCAGATACTGTACTGGTCGTAATAAGCTCCTCCAATTCCCAGTCCACGCATGGTCTTACAGAATAATGATGCATTTTTAAACCCTTTAAAAGTAAACTGTTCTATTAATTCTTTTCGTGCTGTATTGGCAAACTGGCGACCAAATTCACGACCAAAAGTAGTCATTGTTTGTCGTAATCCTGTTGCTCCTGCGGCCGAAGTTGCTCCGGCAGCTCCGCCTACCATACCTACAGCTCCTCGCCCGGCAAGAAATCCAAAAGCAAAGTTGGCAACATGTCCCAGGTTGTTAAGGGCAGCACTTCCCCACGCTTCCCAAACGGTTTCTTTGGCTGTTATGGTTCCACCTTCTGCCGGACAAACCATAATGGATGAAAGAGTAAGTGTTTTATGATCCTGTATAGCAAATTTTTGAGAGGTATTGGTCCAGACTCTTTGGGAAGCTGCGGCTTTACATTTTATGAGTCCAATAGCAGATGGAACCACAATGAAAAAGAGGTTGTCTCAAAAGGTAAACTAACGCTCTGAAAATCTCCTAAACAACAAAAGTTGTCAGACAGGAGTTCGAGAGAGGGGGTACTTTTGAGACAGCCTCTTTTATTTTGTTATTTCCCCCAATATTTCTCCAACTTTATTGGATTTTATATTACTAAAAAAAATGAGCAGGCATTTTAAAGTTCATCATAACCAAAATTAACTTGAACCCAAGCATCAAAATATGACCAAAAATTAATATTATAAGTTGGCTGCTCATCTTTCCACCAAACTAAATACTCAAAATCAGTTCCATTGTAATAGACACAAATATATCCACCTGCACCATTGTGGAATACATAATAAGTTTTTGATAAATCAATTTCTAAATTCTTAATTTCTGGTAGGATTCCCCATTCGAACTCATCTAAATATTTTATATCATCTAAAGCAACGAAACCAAGTCCTCCATTTATAGAATCATTCCAACCATTGTGGATTTGTTTATAAAAGTCTGCAATTTCAGATGGTAGTTTTATCAAAAACTCACTGGTTGTTGTAGGTAACTCTCCTTGATAAGTAATAATATCACCGTTACTTTCAAAAATATAAATCATTTTTATTTGCCCATCATCATCAACTATATATGCATCAATTAGGTCTTGTGTAATGATTCTAAAAATTTTAGGTAATTTATCTGCAAAAGGCCGCCAATAATTATGAATTATTTTTAGTTTATCATTAGAATTATTTGTGTTAAGAATTTCTTGCCAATTCTTAGGTAGAATATTGTATTGTTTGCTCTCTGCATTTAAAAAAACAGCATTTTTTAAATTATTATCATTGAAAATTTCTTGAATATTCATTATTTATCCTTTAAAAAGTTATTGATTTGTTCTTGTATAGTAGTTCGCATTTCTTCTGCTTTTTTCATCATTTCCTGTCTGAAGTTTTCATCAACCTTAATACCTTCTTTTTTGTATTCTGTCCATTCCTCGTATGATTTACTTCCTTTAGATGTATTTGCAGTTTCACTTAAGCCTTTAAAATTCCCTTTGTTGTTTAATACTGTAATTTGTTGCTCCTTTGTTAATTTTCCGAAGCCATCCATTCTACTTATTTCATCCATTGAAACAATGTGATCAGCATGTAAACTTTTATCAATTGTTAGCCCTGGTAAAGCAGGGTCTGCCATCGGAAGTGTTACTCCTTCATTTACATGTTTTTGTATTGGTCGACTAGGAGTTTTTTTTTCTTAATGCATCATATTCTGCTTGAGTAATTTGTCTCTCACCATACCCATTATGCACCAGAATTCCATCTTCGGTTACATAATAGTTTTCATTATCCTCAATATCAAAATTATAAACTTTTTCGTAATGTGGCAAGACTTCTATGCTGATCACTGTTGTATAATCTCCACCTTTCAAATGTAACAAGTCTCCTGCTTTCAGACTTCCGGCTTCTATCCATTCATCATTACAGAAAAAGCGGTGTTCAGGAGTAACACGTACGAATTCTCCGGTGGGTAGCTCCAAAGAAAGCATTTGCTGGGTAAACCTTTCATGCTTTGTAAGGATAGGTTTATATTCCTGCTGTTTAGTAGTTTCGTTATAGGTTAAGACAAGATCATCTTCATAAAGGTCTTCAATATTCTGCATTCCATTCGGTGTATGAACTTTTGTTCCTGCAGGAAAACAAACCAGTGTAGCTCCTTTTGCTGCAAAAATTCCCAATACAAGACTTACTCCACTGTCTTTCAGTTTTTCAAGAACATCTTTATCACTGCTCCAGATACTGTACTGGTCGTAATAAGCTCCTCCAATTCCCAGTCCACGCATGGTCTTACAGAATAATGATGCATTTTTAAACCCTTTAAAAGTGAACTGTTCTATTAATTCTTTTCGTGCTGTATTGGCAAACTGGCGACCAAATTCACGACCAAAAGTAGTCACTGTTTGTCGTAATCCTGTTGCTCCTGCGGCAGAAGTTGCACCTGCGGCTCCCCTACCATCCCAACTGCTCCTCGCCCGGCAAGAAATCCAAAAGCAAAGTTGGCAACATGTCCCAGGTTGGTAAGAGCAGCACTTCCCCACGCTTCCCAAACGGTTTCTTTGGCTGTTATGGTTCCACCTTCTGCCGGACAAACCATAATGGATGAAAGAGTAAGTGTTTTATGATCCTGTATAGCAAATTTTTGAGAGGTATTGGTCCAGACTCTTTGGGAAGCTGCAGCTTTACATTTTATGAGGCCTATTGCAACTGCAGCTAAAATAGCGGCAGCAATAATGGCAGCAACCAACCAGCCTGGTCCAGGAATCATGGCGCAAATCCCCACAGCAATTCCAGCTACGGCTCCTGCCATAAAAGCAACACTTCCAAGGCAGACAAAGTTATTACCTTTCAGGGTATCCAGTTCTGTAGCAGCTTTATCTCCACTGAAGGTTACAAAATCCTGACTGGTTACCTTCATTTGCTTCGGGGCTACTCCTTTATCACAGACCAGATAATGTTTTTCGGTAAGATATTGTTCATCTTCCATAATGTTACAATTCTAAATGAGTATCCATATAACAATGATAATAGAAAAATTCACCCAGTTTCTCAGTAATGGTAAAATCAGATTTTAACAATATCCGGTTATCATACAGGTATTTTCCTTTTACTTGATATTCGGGATGCATAAAATTGTCTTTTGCAAATTCCCGTAACCTTCGGATCATTTTTTCATCACGAATCATCTTTCCTTCTGCATCCCATTCATCGAAACCCTGTTCCGTCTGTCTTTCCGATACGGAAAGATTAATAGGGATTACAATGCCAGCACCAAACCGGTCCATATCTTCTCTTTTAAGATAGCTTTTAGACCCTTCCTGCATGGGCTCTTTTCCAAAAATATAGAAGAACTGATAGATAAAATGGATGTAACGAATACTTTTTATTTCCATTTCTTCATTCGTCAGTTCATATTCTTTAGCCCGTATAATTTCATAAGCTTCAATAGGATGAGCGTTCGTGAGCCATTCTTTTACACCTTTCCATTTTTCACGGATCATATCCCCGTTATAGATTTTGGCAATTTCTCCTTTTTTATTGATCCCAACTTCCAGAGTACTGTAGATACTGCAAACTTTATTGGTCATTTCAGTAATCTGAACAATTAATGGATCTTCATACATTTCTAAGGCATAATCTGTCTCTGTGATTTCAAAAATGTGATAATCTTCATCGGGATCTTTTCCTTTATAAATTACTGATGTTTTGATATTGATCTTATAATTGCTGTCCAGACTGTGTACTTTGGTTTTTCCGGTAATAGCAGTATTGTAGAGGTATTCTTTTCCAATCTCCATTCTTCTACTTATTAATATTTACTTTTTTACTGTTAACTTGTACTTCATCCCCTCCTGTCATCACTACATTTTTACCCCCTATTTTAGTACTGTCTTTTCCTGAAAGATCCAGACTTTCTTTGGCATCTACCTTTATTTCTTTTCCATTGATGGTAATTTTTCCCTCTTTATCAATAATCACAGTACTGGCTCCCACCACAATTTTAAATTCTGTATTGGCCGTAAGAGATACTTTCCCGGTTTTATCCATCTGAAGAACCGAAGCATCAGCTACGTTAATCATATTGGTATTTCCTGCTCTTACGGTGTTATCATTCCCTACGTTGACTTCTTTATTTTTATTGGCGTTTGTGGTTGCATTTCCTGCTCCATCAAAGAACATATTAGCCCCACCCTGGTCTTTAAGATTCATAGATCCGGCACCATTGTCATACTTCAGTTCAGCACCACTTCGGCCGCTGAAACTCATAACATTGTTACCAGTACCACCACCCGCTCCAATTCCGCCATGATACATTCCGCCCATTACAAAAGGACGGTCCGGATGAAGATGTACAAAGTTGACAATAACCTGATCTCCTACTTCAGGAATAGACATAAAGCCACGATTCTTCCCAACTTTATCACTGCTTCCGGCATCTGGAGACATTACACGAATAAACTCGGTAGTGTCCTGCCCATTCTGCCAGTCAAGCTGAACCTGTACACGGCCTTGATTATCAGGATCGGTATTGGAAATTACTTTTCCAAATTGTGGTTCTGCTACAGGAACTGTAAATTCCGGTCTTGGAATATATCCGGTATCGGAAGCTATCGCCTGAAAAGATCCGTCATAATACCCGCGGGCGTCCACTTCATGGGTTACCTCTATGAGCATTAATTTTGTAAAATAAGAAGTATCGTTGGTATCTGTTTTACGCATTTGAATGTCTGCAATACATCCCGGATATAGAAACGGGACTGTGGTATTTCCGGAAGTAATAAAAACCTGTGAAGCATTGCTTCCTGCTGTTCCTTTTGAGAAGCATCAATATCCATAAAGGATGAAGCTTTGATGGGAGCTACTCTTAAAGATGGGGTTTGAAAGGTTTTTTCAGAGATTTCGTATGCACGTTTTGCAATATCTGAAGTATGATTAATTTTTGAGCTTCCGCCTTTAAACTTTTCGTTTTTACTGCTGTTATACCCATAAAACGAAGGATTTACATGCTGAGCTTTCATTTTAATTTTAATATCAGTCAGGTTACTACCATAGGTCAGCAATACAGGTTTTTCCTGTGGTGGAAGCTGTCCGAAATGTAAAACTTCTCCATCGTAGAAAAATTGTTCTCCATACGCTTCCGCCATTCTTGCCAAATAGTTATAGTGTGTTTCTCCATATTGAGAGCTGTAAGATACATTGCCATGGCGGGCATCTACCCTGAAATCAAATTTTCCCTGTCCTAACCCTTCTTTAATGACATCATTGGCGATACTGTTTAAACTGATAGGTTTTGCCCCTCCAAAACTTTGAATGTGAGGTGCTGCATCTAACAAGATCGTTGGACTGAAACCTGACAAAACAAGATTGCCAAGACTGCCTTTTTCCTGACTGAATCCAACTTCCGTGACAACTCCTACAAAGTTTCGTTCGGCTCCGCCTTCAACATCTTTATATTTGAAAACAATCGTAATTCTTTTTCCCAGAAAATTCTGCACTTCTTCAAGGTTATGATTTTCTGCACTTCCTAAAGTATCGTGGGCAAGAATAAGCTCAAACTCATGATGCTTAGTAGCACTTTGAGTAAGTTTAAAGTGTTTGAAATATTTGATGGGTTTGCCTTCCACATGGATATCAAGCTTTACAACGCGGTTGATTCCTGCGATAGCACTTTCCGGAATGCTGTCTGCATTAAATATTTTGGAAGTAGGTTGTTTTGTCCAAAGCTTTTCTTTAATAATGGAGGGTTCATTGGGTAATAATGGCTGATTCAGGAATTGCTTTCCTGTATTCACCACATTGGCTGCATTATTTACTTTTGAAGCAGCTTTCTTTACTTCTTTGATCTTTTTATTGTCTTGGATTTTGTTTACAAACCCTGTCTTGTCTGAATCTATTTCCGGCTTGGGAAGATTATTCTGTTCCTGAAACATGACATCTTTTTTTTTGGTGTATGACTTAATTGGATATTCTACCTTTGTAGGTGAGACCCTTTAACTCAAAGAACCAATCGGCAGCTTGAAACGGCCTCTTGAACAAGCTTTTTTAATGATTGATCCGAGATGGGTGCAATTGGAATTTTCAGAAAATAATTCCAAATTTAAGTACCTGGAAGCACTTTTTTACAGGATTGATTTTTATATTTTTTCATAAGTTTTTCAGTGATTTTGGTAGAGCCAATATATCACCTTAAATATTCACCACAAAATGAATTGCCTATTATTTGAAAAATTGTAGTAGAACTACGACATTGAATTTTGCAATGTCTTTTCAGCAGGGCTTCCCAATGACTCCCGAATAAAAAAAAATCCACGTTACCATCAGATTATCAGTAACATGGATGTTAAATTTTAGTTAAAACTCTTTATAAAAAGTTAATCTTTACTTTAAATTTTTTAAGCTGCAACGCTCTCTGATAAAAAGACTGATTGGCAATTTTTTCTTCTGCTTCATTAATAGCGGCCAGCAAGTTATTCTGATTATCAGAAATGTCTCCTAATATTTGTGACATCAGTTCCCATACCGGTTTCATCTTTTCAATAAGCTCTTTTCCTTTGGAAGTAAGATTAAATAATCTTTTACGTTCATCCTGCTTGTCTTTTTTCCATACTATCAACTCCTGCTTTTCCAATTCTTTGAGAAGTGTAATAGTGGATGGATGAGTATATCCTATTTCATTGGCAATCTCTACAACACTGGCCAGTTCCTTTTGGTAAATAGTATAAATGACGGGAAACCATTTGAGTTCGAAATCAATCCCAAAGGCTTTATAGATGAGTGCTCCATCTTTTCTCAGCTGTTCACTGAGGCGATGGAGTCTTGTAGATATCGCTAGAATTCCTGCTTCGTTGATAACATTCATATTCAGTCAATGTGTAGGTGATAAAAAATATCGTCAGCACTCATTAATGGAAAACGCTCCGGAAGGTTTTCTTTTTTATCTTCTCAAAATTATTTCTTTCATAAAAACGCTGAGCCGCTTTCAATACTGTGATGGTTCCCAAATATAGGTCATCAATCCCGTTGTCACGACAAAAAGCAATTAAGACTTCCAATAAAATTTGAGCAATATTCAATTCTCTGCCTCTGAAATCTTTTTTTACAAACATCTTTCTTATCGCTCCTGCTCTTTCATCAAATTTTACCAAGGCGATAGAACCTACCAATTCTCCGTCTATAAAAGCACCCCAAAAGTTTCCCCCAGCCTCATGATAGAAACTTTCAATCTGCTTCAAATCAGGTTGATCGTCAACTGTAATGGAAATATTAAACTCTTTTTGCTGAATAGTCAGAATCAGATCAATAAGTTGTTCCGAGTAAGCATTTCCTATGGGTTGAATCTGCAATTTCATAGTGTTTGATTTTTAAAGTATAAAACTACGTAGTTAAATACATATATACAAATGGAAATTTATTTTTATAAGAAATTAAAGAGAGCTGTAGGATGGATATTGTATTTGTGTTATTATACGCTGAAGGTTGAAGAAACCAAGTCATCACAAATAACAAAATACTTTTGTTACTCAAACTCTATATCTATTAATTTATAAGCTTATTTAAAATAAATTTTCAGTAAAAATACATCAAAGATTAATAACAGGTAAAACGATTGTAAATAAAGGCTTTACAATCGTTTTTGATTTTTTGGTAATGATGTAAAAAGCAGAAAAAAGCGAGGTTAGGCAAAAGTAAGGTTACTAAAACGTTACTTTTAAATATTCGAAACAATCGATATAAAACACTGTATTTCAGCTTTCTGCATATTTTTTCATATTGTTCCGTAGCTCACATAGGTTTAATTTTATCATTAAGAATTGTGAGTATGGAAACGACAAAAAAATCAACGTTTAAGGTTCTTTTCTACCTTAAAAAGAATGCCCCGAAGAAGAACGGGAAAGTTACGGTTATGTGCAGAATTACCATAAACGGTAATCAGTCTGCATTCAGTACCAAGCTGGATATTTCTGCATCAAATTGGGATTTGAAGTACGGCAGGGTTTTAGGTAAAAGCCGAGAAGCCCAAGATGTGAACGGCAAGCTTGATAAAATTCGTTTGGGCATTGAGGAATGCTATTCCAAAATTCTGAAGAACGAGGGGGCTGTAAACAGTACTAAACTTAAAAATGCCTTCCTCGGTATGGAAAGCGGAGAAATGACCTTTTTCAAGTTCTATGAACAGTTTCTTTCCGACTATGAGAAAAAGGTCAATAGCGGGCTTCGGGTAAATGGAACACGAAGTAAGTATAAAACACTATTAAGACATCTTCGCAATTTTGTACTTACAAAATACGGTTACTCCGATGTGTCTTTTAACGACCTTACTCCTGATTTTGTACAGGACTTTGATTACTACCTACGTGATGACCAAAGCTTGACACATAACACGATTTGGCTGTATATGATTGGCTTTACCACACTTTGCCGATTGGCAATGAGCAGAAAGCATCTTGCTTTTAATCCGTTCAGCGAGTATAAGAACACCAAAAAGGACAAAGACAGAGGTTATCTGTTGCGGAACGAGTTAGAACAGCTTGTAACGTTCAACTGCGAGAAAAAGAAAGACGAATTGGTTAAAGACCTGTTTGTTTTCAGTTGCTTTACTGGTCTTTCCTATTCAGATATGAAAGGGCTTAGAAACAGCAATATTCAGGATTTCTTTGACAGTAACCAGTGGATTATCATACGTAGAAAAAAACAGCCACATCGTCAAATGTTATGCTGTTGGATATTCCCAAAATGATTATCGAAAAATATGCAGGATTTTCAAAGGATGGAAAGGTATTTCCTGTTCCATCAAATACAGTCTGTAATGATAGCCTAAAGAGAATATCACAACAGATTGAATGCCTGAAAGAAAAGAAAGTAACCTTTCATTTAGCACGCCATACGTTTGCCACGCTGTTTTTGAGCGAGGGCGTTCCGCTCGAGAGTTTGAGCAAAATGTTAGGGCATAAAAATATTGCTACCACACAAATTTACGCCAAGATACTCAACGAGAAAGTTGGTAAGGATATGCAAAAAGTATCGCATAAATTTAAAGGTATGGAACGCTCTTTTGTTTCGCAACTCTGAAATCTATAAAGTAACCAAGGAAAGTCAATGATATAAGCATTGGCTTTTTTTGTACTTTAGCTATTAGAAAAAATGCTTCAAATAATGGCGGATATAAGACAAAAATATATTTCACTAATTCAGAATAGAAGTGAAGAAAATAAAAAAGCATTGACACTTTTATTTTCACAAGGATTATTTGGCAACTGCGTTTCTATATTAAGACAAGAGTTGGACTCTTTTATCAGAGTAATGTATTTAGGTAGAATATCCGATTTCGATGAACGAGAAAGAATGATGAACCAGACTTTGTCAGGAGAGAAATGGACCGTTTTAACGTCAAATAACAAATGGAAACAAATAACAGATAAAGATATGGTTGGGAAGGCAAATGAATTTTATGGGTATATTCAATATGTATATAAATTTGGTTGTGCTTCCATTCATTTGTCAGATTTCCACAACTACACGGCTCAAAACCCCTTTGAAAAACTCAATGATACGGAGAAATATGATATAAAAAACTACCTTAATACATATCATAATTATCCTATCGAAAAGGAATTGACTGTTGAAAATATATCAGACTATATTCCTAATGTCTTTGAAAAAATTTCATCAAATTTGACTTGCTATTTTGGTAGTATATTAAATAATGGAATGATAGAAATGTAATAATACCAAAGCCCACTGCTTTAAGCAGTGGGCTGTTTCTTTAATTGACTGATACGGTTACAGTTTCAAACAATCGGCTAACGCTGATAGTTATCTTCCAACACTTTTATAATATCGCTTTCACGGAAAAGGATTTTCCGTTCGAGTTTGATAAAAGGTATCAGTCCGTCATCTCTGTATTGTTGCAACGTCCGTTTGCTAATGTGTAACATCTGGCAAACCTGTTCGCCTGAAAGATAGATTTCCCCTTTCAATAAAGGGTGGAAATATTCCCTTATATACAGCAGTTCATTTTTGATGCCTACCACAGCTTCGAGCAGAGCAAGCATATCCTCGTTTGAATTTCCAATCTGTTTCATTTCTTTTGCTTTTTTGATGGTCGCTCTCCCTGCATAAGTAATTCCACTTCGGATAACCTGAAATACGTCTTCCGATTGATTTGCGTTGCCCCAAGAATGCCTTTAACCCTGTACGTCTGCAATGTTCTTTTGCTGATATTGAGCAGTTGGCAGACTTCCTGTTGGTCGAGCCATTTCGTTGCCTGTTGCAATGCTTTGTATGGTGCAGTCATTTCCGCTATCAAATTGGAAACTTCCTTAACTTCCCCATGCAATGCTTTTAAAATCTGAATGTCTAAAACTGTTATTTCCATATCTGCATCATTTAAACCCCGAAAATAAAAGCTATTTACATAGGTCATTCCAATGTTGCCGTCAGAGGTAGCATTTGGCGTTCAGATGTAAAATACTCGGCTATAATCCCAACTTTGGCTTATTGTTTTTCTTCTGGAGAGCTTGTTGTGGTTTGATTGCGTTGTCTACCTTCAAGGCAGGCTTATTGTTTTTCTGTACAATCTGACTTTTTTCATCGTTTTTGAAATCCGAAAGTATAACCGTTTTTGTTGCACCTATTATGCTTTCAGGTTCGGTAGTTTGTTTTTGTTGTTCAACAAGCTTGCCACCGAACAGCTTGCCCAGACCTAAGCCCTTTGTATCTTTGAATTGACGTTTAAAGTTAGTAATGAAATTGGAAATCGGGTCGCTATGCTTATCGACCTGCATAAAAGGAGTGTTCTTCTTCTTCTCGGATAGCTCGTTTTCTTTACGCTCTTTTTCGGTAATTGTTTTTTGTGCCATAGGTTCAAAATTTCCCCTAATTTAGAACACAAGGAATGTATTATTTTAATTTGACATTACGTGGCAGTATTTGGCTTGTGTTGGCACAATATAAATGGAAAGCAATCCTCAAAACACTTTAAATTTTCCTCGCAAAGCCCCTTCACATTTAAAAAGTTTTGTACGGATAAGAGAAAGCATCCAAAAAACACCCAATATTTATCCCATACGTGTTTTTTGTATCCTTTCTTTGATTGGAATGGATTAAAAAAAGAACAAAAGATAGCAAAGATAAGGCGGACAGCCACCGCACCACCCAACCAAAAGCTTACGGCATAATGGCAGGGCAAATATGGTGGCTTCGCCCAGTTGTTGTGTGATTGCCCTGCCACCCTTCGGGACTTATTCCGTTTCCTTTTGGTTTTCCGCTTGTCCGCCTTGATAAAATGGCTTTCTTTTTTTCTGTTTTTTTGTTTTGGAAACAATTTTAAAAGGAGTTACGCATCCTTACCAAAGGACAGTTATCAAAACAACGGCTTGTGCTTATCGTTATAAATTTCCTTAATCAGCTCTCCGAACTCCTGAAAGTGGTATTCGATAATGTTATCCAGATACGCATAAATCGTCAACTTGTCGATACCCATAATACTTGTAAGCCTATTAAATCTATCGTGGTGTTCCTGCCGTACATACACCGATTTGCCTTTGCTTGCAGTACTGTTCGGAATTTTAAAGAACTGTCCGCAGTAGTCCTGTTTGGTCAGCTTCTTAGGCTTGGAGGTACTTTTTTTCGTACTGTTCGCTGACGGTTTAGTTTGTTCCGTTTCTATTGCTATTTCCTCGGGTTCTTTTCCTGCCATTACACGCATAATAGCTTCCTCATCCACATCAGGTTTGGCAAAGTCTTCCCGATGTGTTATTCCTTGTTGTTTCATCAAAGGTTGTTTCTTTTCATCAGTTAGGAAATTTTCAATAGAAAAATCCTCTTTTTCAGGTTGCTGATTTTTGTTTTCTTCGTGTATCATTATCTCTAAATTTTAATATTATATCCAATTAGCTGTTTGACTAGCTAAGCAGTCAGTTGTATGTACGATTGCACCTATGTAACAACCTATCTACCTATGCACCTGCATACCCTTAATTAGCTGTTTCGTTAACTGAAAAGTGTATAATTCGTTTTCATTCAATCACGCAGATTTGCTGTCGGGCTTTATGCCGATTGGCTACATAGTTAAGGTTATAACCAATCAGCCAGATAACCAGTTACAAAGGAAATAAAAGCAATTCCAATCCCCATAAAGGTGGTAGTATTTGGCGTTTATTGGCTTTGTTTGGCGTGATTGTAAGTTGTTGTTATTCAAATAGTCTTATGGAACTTTGTAATGGAAGCGACTGCTTTTTTCGGCTAACTCCAATCCGTTTGCAAAACGGATTTTTCTGAACTCCTGTTCAGAGCAAGTTATCTCTTGAGGTCCTCGAAATGAATTTCCGTACCTCAAGAGCACTTGCCCTGCAGGGGGGCTGGAAACGGCTCCGAAGTCGCTCGTTTGTTTAATATTAAAATGGATTATTATGGAAGAGAAAAACAGAAAACAGATTAAGAAATCAGGAAGAAAACCAAAGATTGACCCTGCGGTACATCGGTATTCCATCAACCTGAATGCACAGGATAATGCCAAATTTCTTGCCCTCTTTGACCAATCGGGTATGAACGTAAAGGCACATTTCATTACAGCCTGCATCTTTCAGAAGACGGTAAAGACCGTTAAAATTGATATGGATGCTATCGAATATCACGAAAAATTGACCCGATTTTTTAGCCAGTTCCGATCAATCGGAACAAATTACAATCAGATTGTGAAGGTATTGTATCGCAATTTTTCCGAGAAAAAAGCAGGAACATATCTTTTTAAATTGGAAAAGGAAACCATAGAATTGGTACAAGTTACTAAAGAGGTTATCCGTTTGACACAGGAATTTGAAGAAAAACATCTGAAAAGAGAGTAAAGTTATGATTGCAAAAATTGGAAAGGGAAGCAATATGTATGGAGCGATTTTGTACAATCAACAGAAAGTAGATAAAGAAAACGGAGCGGTTCTGCTCTTGAACAAGATACCTGACACAGTTGACAGCAAGTATTCTGTAGCCTATTTTAACAAATGCTTTGAGCCGTATTTATCGGTAAATATCAAAACGGAAAAAACAGTAAGGCATATATCGTTGAACCCAGATCCTTCGGATAAGGTCAACGATGAACAATTTATGGAAATGGCACAGGAGTATATGGAACGTATGGGCTATGGCAACCAACCGTACATAGTTTTCAAACATACGGACATTGATCGCACGCACATTCATATCGTTTCAACCTGCGTAGGTATTGACGGAAAGAAAATCCCCGATGATTACGACCATCCACGTTCAATGGCAATCTGTCGGGATTTGGAACAGAAGTATAATCTGCAAAAGGCTACTGAACAAGAGCAGAAACAAGCCAATAAAGTTTTCAAGCCTGTAAATCATAAAAATGGCGACATCAAAAGTCAGATTGCTTCGGTAGTACGGCATCTGCCAAAGTATTATAGCTTTTCAACTATGGGTAGCTACAATGCGTTACTTTCTCTTTTCAACATCACAGTGGAGGAAGTCAGAGGTGAACGGAACGGACAACCTGTAAACGGATTGGTGTATGTAGCATTGGACGAGAATGGAAACAAGGTTAGCAATCCGTTCAAAGCATCGCTATTCGGAAAAGATGCAGGCGTTGTACAACTTCAAAAACACCTTGAACAGTCCAAAGAGAAAATGAAAACCAATACTGCAAGGTCTGTTCTGAAAAACATGGTTGAACTTGCCATTCATACGACAAGCAACGAAACGGATTTTAAAAAGCAATTGTCCGAGCAGGGCATCAATACAGTTGTCCGTAGGAACGACAGCGGACGGATTTACGGTATGACATTTATTGACCACGAAAGCCGTAGCGTTTGGAACGGTTCGCAATTGGATAAAAACCTCTCGGCAAACGTGTTCAATGATTGGTGGAACAATGGAAACAAACCCGAATTGAAGATACAGAATAACCCTGTTTCTAAAGCAAATAAAATAGACAGCGTACCGACAAAAGACCTTTTTGAATTTCTTTCAAAAGAGCATTCGTCCAATTCCGATTTAGGATTGCTCAGCTTATTACCCGATGCACAGGGCGAGGACTACGAGGAAGAACAGTTTGCCAAACGAATGAAAAAAAAGAAGAAAGGGAGGAGATTGTAATAATCTGTTTTTCTTACTATAAAATCGAACAATCCTTGCAAATTCCCGTGAGTACACAATTCACACTTTCAACATTGTAGCCATTGGGAACAGAAAAATTAACAGCTTCGGGTAAACACTCTATTGTCTGACATTTGACACAGCGAAAATGAAAATGATTATCGGCAAAACTTTTTTCATCACATTTTATACATATGGCAAAATATTGTTTTCCGTCTTCGGCTACAATTTTATGCACTAACCCATCCTCACAAAAACGATTTAATATTCTGTAAATAGTAGCCCTGTCAATTTCTACATCTATTTTTTGTTCAATCGCATCACGGCTCATTGCTTTTCCTGTATTTGCCAACAAGTTAAAAATAACTTCTTTTGACGGTGTATTTCTACGTTTCATATCTACTATTTCTCTTTGGCAAAGTTAATGCAAATAATTTGCATTAACTTATTGCTACATTGTCGCAATAATAGAAACTTTTTTATCTTTGCCAAAAGATTTGAATAAAATGACAGCAGAAAAAACCTTAAAATTTGATGGAATAGAAGTTTTCACTACAAATATCAAAAGCAAAATTCAGGCAGAACGCATTGTACAAATACTTGAAAGCAGTTTTCCAAAATTGAAAATCAATTTTGATTTATGCGAAACCGAATTATCTTATCCTTGTGGACATACGATTTTACGAGTTGAAGACAACGAAATAAATTCAGAAAATATAATTTCAATCATAAAGCAATCGGGGTTTATGTGCGATATTTTAGAAGATAAAGTCTGTAAATAATAAAGAATATGACAGAATTTTGGGAAGAAGCATTTAAAGACAAACAAGAAATGTGGGGCTTAGAACCTGCAAAATCTGCCGTTTTGACAAAGGACATTTTTCTTGAACATAATATCAAGAATGTCCTTATCCCAGGAATTGGGTATGGACGTAATGCACAAATTTTTATTGAGAAGGGAATGACCGTAACAGGTATTGAAATCTCGCAGACAGCCATTGATTTGGCTCAAAAACATTTTGGAAGCGGATTGAAAATTTATCACGGTTCTGTTACAGATATGCCTTTTGACAACAATTTATATGACGGAATATTTTGCTACGGTTTAATTTACTTGTTGGATAAGGACGAAAGAGCAAAATTGATCCAAGACTGTTTTAGTCAATTGACCAAAGATGGATTAATCATTTTTACAGCAATAACTAAGGACGCTCAAAGTTATGGACAAGGAACGCTAATAGGCAAAGATCGTTATGAAATGTTTGGTGGAGTTAAAATCTTCTTTTATGATAGGCAAACCATTGAAGAAGAATTTGCCGATACAGGACTTCTTGAAATAACCGAAGTGACAGAAAACTATCCGTTTTACTTAATCAAATGCAAGAAAAGAACACTATAACGAAGAAGAACTTATCCGTTATATAGATAGGCAATTGTTCTATTGCCTGAATATTTTTTCAGAAATGACAAACTGAACTCAATATAGAAAAACTATTTCCCTTTTATCTTCTTTCTATGCTTTAGTCCAAAATCAATTAAAGCATTGACAACTGTTTCAGTTTCTTTGGCGTGTGCGGTAAGTGCATAAGAAACGGTAACAGGTTTGGTATTATTAACCGTTCGGGTAATCAATAAATTATCTTCCAATTCCTGAAGCTCTTTAGATAGAACTTTTGGTGATATTCCCAGAGCCATTTCTTGCAAATCTTTAAACCTCATTGTACCATAGTTCTGCAAATTGTGCAGGATACAAAATTTCCATTTGCCACTCAACAGTTCAATGCCATCTTTTAACGCCAATATGCTTTCTTTATTGATGTTATTTTTTTTATCTTCCATAAAATAGTTACTTTCCTAAAGGTAATGAATAACAAATATAAATCGAATATCTGATAGTTTTGTAGTCAGAAATAATATAATTCATTATGAAAGTAACAGTAATAGCAAACATTTCGGCTAATGGAAGAATTTTAATAGCTGATAATCCTCATCATCAGTTACCACCAGAAGCTATGGAATTTTACGTGCAATTTGTAAGACAAGTTGGTAACATTGTGATAGGATTGAAAACCTTTGAAAATTTTCTAAAATTCCCAAAAGAAGTAAAAGAGCTTTTTAAAGGGGTAGAAATCATCATATTGTCTGATAAACCTTATACAGTTGATGGCTACAAGACCGTAAGTAGTCCGGAGGAGGCAGTTGAATATATGTCTGGAAAAGATGTGCAGGAAATTGCCATTGGAGGCGGAGCAGGTACTTTCAATGCATTTATAGACAAAGATTTGGTTACAGATATTTATTTTAACGTTAACCCAATAATCACTGGAGCTGGAGCTATTTTAGGAAACAACAGCGAGTTACATTCAAAATTTAAGTATAAAGAACAGAAACTTAAAAACGGTTTTGTTCAGCTACATCTAGCTAAAGAAGGAATAAAAACGAACCTATAGCCCTGGAAAACAGGAGTTGAACCGATTCCTGAATTTTTATTTGTAATAACAAGACAGAAATGAGTTTAAAGAAATTGTGAAATAGATGGACATTATCTTTTGTTTTAGCGTTTGCAAGTTATCCATTATATAAACTGAATGATATCTTCATTAAATCATATTATCTCAAAGATACAGCGAAAAGAAAATGCTATTTCGCTGTCTGCACCTAATGCAATTGATGAAGCATATCAAATGACTATATACCTAAAAGAATACTTATGGTCTATACGAGAGGATGTTACAAAGCAAGGTTTTAAAAACCATTGGGAGGAGATCAATTTCTTTCGCAATATCAAGCCATATATTCTCTCCAAGCTCATTTATCACAATAAGATATTTCGCATACAGACAGCTTGCCCTGTTGATGGTGGGAAAATGTATGCGAGTTATTTTTTGGAACAGTTGAAGGAATTAAAACAGGAATACAGGGAGCATATCTACAATTCAGATTTTTACAGATATTACCGTTCAGGAAGAACCGATCGTGATGAAACTTACTTTAGGTTAGGCAACATCAATTTCCACGATGGTTTGAACAGTTTTGTCTTTGAAATTGACCCTCTGTTTTCAACTTATTATGATAACAAAGTGGCTCGGATAATAGCCAATGAACTACTCTATACCTACATTCTCCAAAAAATCAATGATGATGAAATGGCAGATTTTTCTGCGAGGGATATATCTGATAGCATCCTTTGGACGGATACCAAAAATGCCTTGATAGAACTGATTTATGCTCTTTACGCAAATAGCTCTCTTTCTAATGGTAAAATAGGTATACGCAAAATCAGTTTGGCTTTAGAAAGAATGTTTCAAATTTCTTTAGGAGATTTGCATCATTCTTTCCACCGAATGAAATATCGTGCTGGATCCCGAACAGCATTTTTAGACCAACTGAAATCTTCTTTGGAAGAATATATGGACAAAGATTTATAAAAAATACTTCTAAGATATCCTTGTCAAAAACAGATGAATAAAACGAAAGAGAAAAAAAATGTTCTTTAAATTCTTATAGAAAGAAATAGCTGATTTCTTCTAGTATTACTTGTAACAAATGCATTTTCAAAATTTTCTAAACCAAATTTGTCTATTCAAACAACTACCTTTTTTACAGCCTAAATAATGTTTAGTAGCTAAAAGTTTACTATTTTAGTGGATTCTTAAGGATTAAAAATCCCTAATCAAATAACGCTTATTTCAATGTCAGAAGAACAGAAGAAAATATTAGAGCAACAGCTCTGGAATATAGCCAATACATTACGTGGAAAAATGAACGCCGATGAATTCCGAGATTATATTTTGGGATTTATTTTTTATAAATACTTGGCTGAAAAAATGGAAATCTATGCAAATTCCATTTTGGAAGAAGATCAAATTCAATTCAGAGATATCAAAGAAGATACGCCTAAAGGTTTAGAATATATTGAAGCCATTCGAGAAGAAGCTCTGGAAACATTAGGGTATTTTTTAAAACCTTCTGAGCTATTTAGCGAAATTACCAAAAGAGGTGATAACAATTTTATTCTTGAAGATTTACAAAAAATCCTGACCAATATCCAGCTCAGTACAATGGGTACACAAAGTGAAGAAGACTTTGAGGACTTGTTCTCTGATATGGATTTGAATAGTAATAATCTGGGTAGAACTGCTGATGCTAGAAATACACTTATTGTAAAAGTTCTAAAGCATCTCGATGAAATTGACTTCAAATTGAATGATACAGAATTGGATGTTTTAGGAGATGCTTATGAGTATTTGATCGGTCAGTTTGCCAGCGGTGCAGGAAAAAAAGCGGGAGAGTTTTATACGCCTCAAGAAGTATCCAAAATTCTTGCAAAAATTGTTACAACAGGTAAAAATCGTTTAAAATCGGTATATGACCCAACTTGTGGTTCAGGATCATTACTATTACGTGTTGCAAGAGAAGTAAAAGATGTCAATAATTTCTACGGACAAGAAATGAACCGTACAACGTACAATCTTGCTCGCATGAATATGATCTTGCATGGAGTGCATTATCGTCAGTTCGATATAAAACAAGAGGATACACTAGAACATCCACAGCATTTAAACGATATGCCATTTGAAGCAATTGTCGCAAATCCTCCTTTTTCAGCGAAATGGAGTGCCAATCCATTATTTTTAAACGATGACCGTTTTAGTCAATATGGAAAATTAGCACCATCAAGCAAGGCTGACTTTGCATTTGTGCAACACATGATTTATCATTTGGCAGAGAATGGAACAATGGCTATTGTTCTTCCTCATGGTGTGTTGTTCCGTGGAGCAGCAGAATTACACATCCGTAAATACCTGATTGAACAGAAAAATTATTTGGATGCAGTCATCGGCTTGCCTGCCAATATTTTCTACGGAACCAGTATTCCGACTTGTATTCTGGTGTTTAAAAAGTGTAAGGAAGATCCTGACCATATTTTATTTATCGATGCTAGTAAGGAATTTGAAAAGGTAAAGAACCAAAATATGTTGCGGGAAGAACATATTGATAAGATTGTTGAAACCTATCGTAACAGAACGACTATTGAAAAATACAGTCACTTAGCTACTTTGAAAGAAGTTGAAGAGAATGACTACAATCTTAATATTCCAAGATATGTGGACACTTTTGAAGCCGAAGAAGAAATCGATATCCAAGCCGTAATGCAGGAAATCAAATCTTTAGAAGCAAAACGAGCAGAACTGGACAAAGAAATCGACGTGTATTTCAAAGAATTGGGACTTGTTTTTTAATTTTTTACATCCTTAATGTTTTTACTAACGAAAATTGAATCATCGAGATGATAAATAAAAAATTAAAAGTAGGTAACGTTCCCAATTTGAGATTTCCTGAATTTACGGAGGAGTGGGAAACTAAGAAGTTGGGGGAAGTAGCAACAAATGTTATGTACGGTATGAATGCTGCTGCAACTAATTACGATGGCGAAAATCAGTATATACGAATCACAGATATCGACGAACAAACTAGATTATTTTGTCCTAATCCTTTATCATCTCCAGATGGAGAGTTAGACAATAAATACTTATTACATAAGGGAGATATACTTTTTGCAAGGACAGGAGCGAGTGTCGGAAAGTCTTATCTATATAATGATAAGGATGGTAAGATTTACTTTGCAGGTTTTTTAATTCGTCTTAATGTGAGAGCCGAAGACCCATATTTTATTTTTTCACAAACACTGACCGAAAAATATCAAAGATGGGTACTAACAATGTCAATGCGCTCAGGGCAACCAGGAATTAATGCGGAAGAATATAAATTGTTACCAATAGTCATTCCGTCAATCCAAGAACAAGAAAAGATTTCGTCATTTCTATCCTTAATAGACTCTCGAATCCAAACCCAAAACAAAATAATTGAGGAGTTGAAATTATTAAAGATTACGCTTCGCTATCAACTATACGAACAAATTCTTAATCACGAAAATGAATATGTTCAAGTTAAGGATACTTTAAACTATGAACAGCCAACTAAATATTTGGTTACAAATACGGATTATTCATCTGATATTTCGCTAATTCCAGTTCTAACTGCAAATAAAGCTTTTGTATTAGGATATACCGATGAAGAATTTGGTATTTATGACAAAGGTCAATGTATCATTTTCGATGATTTTACAACTGGATATAAAGTTTGTTAATTTTCCATTCAAAGTAAAATCTTCAGCAATTAAAATACTGACAGCGAAACCAAATGTGAACCTAAAATTTATATTTGAGTATTTGTCATTTTTAAATCTATCATCAAATGAACACAAACGGCATTATATCTCCGAAATTGAGACTATGGAAATGCAATTACCAAATTATATTCAACAAACATATGTTGCAGATTTTCTAGCAAGTATTGACGATAAAATAAAAACTGAATTTGAAATTCATACGCTATTACTTAAGCAGAAACAATACTTGTTAGCTAATTTATTTATATAAATTAAATTAGCTAACAAGTATCTCTTTTGTTTTTCAAATTTATGCAATAGTTGGCTTTCAATATCAATCTTTGAATCTATAGATGAAAGGTAATCAGCAAATTTTTTTTGCTCTTCAATACGAAGGTAAACCAAATTTAATTCTCGCAAAATTGTCGTAGAAAATTGATAATCTCTTACTCCTCCTTCAACATTTCTTAAAACTTCTCTATTAAAAAAATCTGTCTTTAGATATTGATATAGAAAGTTGTCATTTACGGTGGTTATCTGTTTTAAAACAAACATACAATGAACTGATAATAATATTCTCTAAGTTTTCACTATAGCCAATAGACCCCACATTAATTCTTGCTGGATTATAGGCAAAGGTGTTCGTGTCAATTATTTTGTATAGTTTAATATCGTAGCCTCTATCTTCGCTATCAACTCCCTCGAATTGCTCACTTTGCGGAACGAATCCTAATTTGTTATTTATAGAATAAACAGGAAGCTTTTCGTTATTTTTATTTCTCTTATTTACAAGAGTTGTAACCTCTCCCAACCTTTTAGTATTCCAATCTATATAGTTTTCATTGTTTCCATTTTTAAATCTCAATTGACTTGAGAATAATTTCTTTACTAATCGTAATCACATAGGAAATAAAATCCTTAATTAAAGGGCTTTGTCAGAAGCTAATTCTAAATCAAGTACCAAATAAGAAAATAAATAATTGTGTTTCTTCCTATTCATCATCATTAACAGAATCCGATGTAATTGATAAAAATGGGATTTACCCAGTTTATGGAGCTACAGGTATTATTGCATTTACGGAAAATCCTCAAATTAATGAAGATGCAATTTTAATAATCAAAGATGGATCTGGAGTTGGAAAGGTTCAATACGCATCAGATAAGTTTTCGGTTATTGGTACTTTGAACTATCTGACTGTAAAACCAGATGTTAATTTGAAATAATTTTTTTCTGTTTAAAATACTTCAACTTTGAGAAATACAAAGTTGGTTCTGGGATTCCACATATCTATTTCAAAGATTATGGAGAAACATTTATTTATTGCCCCCTTTGGAAGAACAAAATAAAATAGAAAGTTTATTATCTTCAATCGATTCAAAAATTAATATCGAAACTCAATATATAAAAGAGCTGAAGGAACAGAAAACGTTTTTATTTCAACAAATGTTTGTATAAAAATCTATACAAACATTTGATTCAGAAGGTATTTTTTTTGATTTTCAAACTGTGTTAAAATTGCTTCTTCGGTTTGGGTTTTTTGATCAATATTATTTAACAATGATGCAATATTTTCTACTTCCTTTTCATCGGTTGGTAAAAAAATCGTATTATCTAAAAATCTTTGGTTGGTAATATTTATAGTATTTTTTGCACCTTTCTGCACTAGACTATGCAGGTAGTTATTAGCATTGATCGGACTATTGAAATAATAGTGGAGAATATTTCCAATACATACATTTTTGGGTTCATAAACTCCATATAGTGGAGAAACTGCAACATTTTCACTAATAAAACTTTGTTTTATTATTCCATACGGAAATTCACCCGTTGGACTTTTAGTATAAACAACATCGCCAAAATGTACTACATTGTAATTAGTTGTATTTTTTGACGCAAAAGAACGCCCAAGATATTCTATTTGATTAATAACACCTTTACTAACCGAAACAGAAAAAATTGGCAAATTGTCTTTATTCGTTTCTTTACGTTCAGTAAGTATATTTCGTAAATATTGTTTTTCCCATTGTTTGTTATTTGCTAAATTCTGACAAAGCCCTTTAATTAAGGTTTCTAATTGTTCAATTATTTTGTTTTGGGTTTGAATTCTTTCGTCAATTAAAGCCAAAAATGAAGAAATTCTATTTTGCTCATTGAGCTTTGGCAGACTTAAAGAAAGAGAAGCTAGTTGACTTGAATATAGATGTACTACGGAAATACCTTGTGCTAAATTAGCTATTTCCATTTTCTTTTTACTGTTTAGATAATAAGACAAAAAGATTCCATTAATATTAGTCTTAATAATATTCAAATCACCCCCTAGTGCAATGCCAGATTTCAAGACACAGGAAGCTGTTGCAATATCGATTGTTGTTTCGCCAGAAGCAGGAATTATGACGTCATTCTTTTCACTTAAGACTAAAGTCGATGGATTTACATTAGTCTTGGATTTTATCTCGTTGATAACCTCTCTATAATGCGTATAGAGTTCGCCATATCTTATACATTCAATAATTCCATTTTCTTCTATATCACTTTTAGAAATTCCCTTTCCCTTTGAAAACGTAGCAATCTCCCCCAACTTCTTAGTTTCCCACTCCTCCATAAATTCAGGAAATCTCAAATTGGGAACCTTAGTTCCAAATCTATTCGAAAGATTAATAATCCTTAATCTTCAATTGCTTTCCTTTGAGATTTTAAAAAATTAAATTATAATGAATGAACAAAAACAACTCTCAGAAGTTATCGATCTATGGAAAATAGACAAAAAACAGTATGTAAAAAAATCAAGTTTCTCAGCTTATACGCTATTGATTGAAAATCATCTACTGCCTAATTTCGGGAACAAAATTGCGATTGAGGAAGCTGATGTTCAAAGCTTTGTTTTTCAAAAATTGGAAACGGGTTTAAGTCATAAAACAATTAAGGATATTTTAATTGTTCTGAAAATGATTTTGAAATTTGGAGCTAAAAACAAATGGTTACAGTATACCCCTTTTGATATTCAGTTTCCTACTGAACGAGAAAAGCATAATATTGAAGTGCTAACCAAGACTGATCAGAAAAAAATAATGAACTATATACAAGAACATTTTACATTTAGAAATTTAGGTGTATATATATGTTTAAGTGCAGGAATGCGTATTGGGGAAGTATGTGCCTTAACTTGGGAAGATATTGATACCGATAACGGAATTATCAGTGTTAACAGAACTATCCAGCGTATTTATGTGATAGAGGATGGAACTCGTAGAACGGAATTGATTCTGGATACCCCGAAAACTAAAAATTCTATTCGTGAAATTCCGATAAGTAAGGATTTATTAAGAATATTGAAACCATTTAAAAAGATTGTAAATCAATCATTCTTTGTATTGACAAACGATGCTAAACCAACGGAGCCAAGAACCTACAGAAGCTATTACAAAAATTTAATGAAAGAATTAAAAATGCCTGAACTTAAATTTCACGGGTTAAGACATAGTTTCGCAACCCGATGTATTGAAAGTAATTGCGATTATAAAACGGTAAGTGTACTATTAGGGCATTCCAACATCAGCACCACGTTAAATCTTTATGTACATCCTAATATGGAACAAAAGAAGAAAGCTATTGAGCAGATGTTTAAGGCTCTTAGATAAGTTTTAGATTATGGATTAGGAGAACATTTTATTTTGTTAAATTTGTACATAGATGAAAAGAACAAGATAAACTCCTAATTCATAATTATTTTGAGCAAACAGTCCGAACAAATTTTAGAAGAGCAACTCGTTGCCCAATTACAAAAATTGGGATATAAATACGCTTTTATTGCTGATGAAAAAGCTTTACTGGCAAACCTGAAAACACAATTAGAAAAGCACAATCATATACAATTTAGCGATAGTGAATTTGAAAAAGTGTTGAACATACTCAACAAAGGTTCTGTATTTGAAAAAGCCAAGATATTGCGTGAAAAGAAACATCATATTATTCGGGATAATGGTGATAACCTCTATTTTGAATTTCTCAATGTAGAACATTGGTGTCAGAACGAATATCAGGTAACTAATCAAATCACGCAGGAGGGGAAATATGAAAACCGCTATGATGTTACCTTACTGGTGAATGGTTTGCCTTTGGTACAAATCGAGCTGAAACGAAGAGGTTTGGAAATGAAAGAAGCATTCAACCAAATCAACCGCTATCAAAAACATAGCTTTGGTGCAGGAAAGGGTTTGTTTCATTTTGTACAGTTATTCATTATTAGCAATGGTGTAAATACCAAATATTTCAGCAATTTTGGAACACATAAACAGGAATATCTTCAAACTTTTCATTGGACAGACGAACAAAATAATCCATTAAATAATATTTTAAACGGCTTTACCGATTCTTTTTTAGAACCTTGTCATATCAGTAAAATGATCTGTAAATATATCGTTCTGAATGAAACTGATAAACGTCTGATGGTACTTCGTCCATATCAGTATTATGCGGTAGAAAGTATTATCAAAAAGGTAAAAGAAAACGAAATTCTGAATGGCTATAACATCGAAAAAAATGGCTACATCTGGCATACAACTGGAAGTGGAAAAACTTTAACGAGCTTTAAAGCCAGTCAAATTCTATCTAAAATTCCAGCTATCAAAAAAGTGGTTTTTGTGGTAGATAGAAAAGATTTAGACTATCAAACCAATCAAGAGTATGATAAGTTCAGTAAAGGATCCGTAAGTTCTGCAACGAATACGGATGACCTTATTCGCAAATTAAACGACCCGAATGTTCGCATTATCGTTACGACCATTCAAAAGCTGAATAATGCGATTTCAGGAAGAAACTTATCAAAAATGAAATCCATTCAGAACGAAAGGATGGTTTTTATCTTTGACGAATGCCATCGTTCGCAATTTGGTGATACCCATAAAAATATCGTCAATTATTTTACCAATATTCAACTATTTGGCTTCACAGGTACACCTATCTTGGCAGAGAATGCAGATGGAGAAAAAACAACCGCAAGCTTGTTTGGGAAATGTCTACATAAATATGTAATTACAGATGCCATACGTGATGAGAATGTACTGAAGTTTTCTGTAGAATACATTCAGACTTTCAAACAGAAAGAACATATCATTGATTTAAAAGTAGAGGAAATCAATGAAACTGAAGTTTTTGAGGCTCCTGAACGAAAGGAAGCCATTGTCGATTACATCATTCAATACCACGATCAGAAAACGCAAAACAGGAAATTTTGTGCCATGATGTGTGTACAGGACATTGATTCGGTCATTCAATACTATGAAATCTTTAAACGTAAAAAACAAGAGGGACAACACGATTTAAAAATAGCGACTATTTTTAGCTTTGCTCAGAACGAAGAGGAGATGAAAGAGCAAGTATATGCCCCGCTAAATATGGTCGCAGAGCCGGAGGTGGAATACGAAAGTCGTTATGTACCCCATCGCAGGGAACTGTTGGAAACTTATGTAGCGGATTTTAACGAACTATTTGGTGAAAAGCACAGCATCAAAGACACGGAAGGATTTTACAACTATTACAATGCCGTAGCTAAAAAATCAAAACATCCTAAGCCAGAAACAGATATTCTGTTAGTCGCCAATATGTTTTTGACAGGATTCGATAGCAAGAACTTAAATACCTTATACGTTGATAAAAATCTGAGAATATCATGGATTGATACAAGCTTTTAGCCGTACCAATCGTATCCTGGATAAGAATAAAACACAGGGAAATATTGTATGTTTCCGAAACCTTAAAGACAAGACAGACGAAGCGATCGCTTTATTCAGCAATAAAGAAGCAATTGACGAAATCATAGTTGAACCCTACGAAGTGTATGTAGAAAAGTTCAACGAAGCCACGCAGAAATTATTAGAAATTGTTCCAGAAATAGTGTCTGTTGATGGCTTATATTCGGAAGAAGATCAGCTACAATTTATTTTGGCTTTCCGCGCCATGATGCGTTTGCACAAGAAAATGAGTCATTATACAGAATTTACTTGGGATGATTTACAGATGGAAGAACAGCTTTTTGCAGATTATACCAGTAAATATTTGGATTTAAAGGAAAGACTTGATCCTACTGACCCGTCTAAAAAAGCGTCTATTCTTAATGATATAGATTTTGAATTGGAATTGATTAGGCGTGATACAATCAATGTAACTTACATACTCCAGTTATTGATTAAATTTAAGTCGAAACATAGTGCAAAAGACAAAGAAAGTATTGAAAAAGACATATTCAATTTACTGAACACCGAAGTATCATTAAGAAGCAAAAGGGAATTAATTGAAAAATTTATTCAGGAAAGTTTACCACATATTGAAGATACGGATACCATTCCTGAGGAGTTTGAAAAATTCTGGACTGTAGAGCAAGAAAAGGCACTTCAGGAATTAGTCAATACAGAAAATCTTTCCGAAGAAAAAACAGAAAGACTTATAGAGAATTATTTGTTTACAGAACGTGAACCTTTGCGAAAAGAAATTTTAGATTTACGGAAAGAAGGAAGACCAAGTGTATTAAAATCTAAGGAAATCGGAGATCGTATTCTAAATAAAATCATAGGTTTCGTAGATACTTTTGTTAATGGAATATCAGGAAATTAATGTTTTATTCTAGTAGCTATTAATAAGAATCAAAAATATTTAAGAGTGATAAATAAAGGATAGGTTTTAATTTTCCTATCCTTCTATTTTTGTATATTTGCCTTGAGCTAACGGAAGTACGTTGAAAAGCAAAGCAGTAAGCACCGTTACCAAATCGTTACCTGACTTTTTTGATAATCTTTATAAAAGCTTAGTATTCAACCTCTACAGCTTTTCCCTGAAAACTTTAAAATAAAAAACGCGCATCATTACTGATACACGTTTTCATTAAATTATTATAAAACCGTATTATTTCCAGCCTCCACCAAGAGCCTGATACAGTTCAACGGCGGCTTTCATTTTGTTATATCTCGCATTAGAAATATTAAGTTCCGCGTTCAATGAGTTTACACTGGCATTCAACACTTCAAGATAATTGGCCATACCGTAATTGACCAATTCCTGAGAATAATCTACTGATTTTTTGTAGGCATCCAGTTCTTTTTGCTTTAAGTCTATAAAAGAATCCTGAACAGAAAACACTCTGATCGCATCAGAAACTTCTTTTCCTGCTGTAAGAACTGTTTTTCTGAAGTTCAGATAGGCTGTCTCCTGATTGGCAAGACTCACATCATAGTTCGTCTTAATAGTTCTTTTATTAAGAATAGGCTGGGCCAATCCTGCTACCACATTTGCGAATAATGAATTCACATTGAACAGGTGATCAATATCAACAGACTGAAGTCCTCCCGTTCCTGTAAGCTTTAAAGTAGGATAAAACTGTGCTTTTGCAGCATTGGTCAGCTCAAAAGCATTCATTAAATTGTATTCTGCTCTCATGACATCCGGACGGTTAGCCAATAATTGAGCCGGGTAACCCAACTTAAGATCAATTGGAAGATTCTGACCTTCCAATGTAGATCTTTCAATAGTATGTGATGGCTCTCCCATTAAAAGACTCATGGTGTTTTCCAATAATTGAATCTGTGTATCGATATCAATCAATAAAGATTTTGCATTGAAAACAAGGGCTTCACTCTGCTGTACGGCTACTTCTGTAAGGGTTCCGGAAGCTTTCAGTGCTTTTGTTGTTTCCAGGTTCTTCTCACGAATTGCATGGTTTCTGTAATGATCTTCTTCTGAGCATCAAATGTTAACAGCTGATAATATGCAGAAGCAATAGAAGAAACTAGACTACTTTTTACTGCTTTATGAGCTGCAACAGTTCCTAAATAAGCCGCTAATTGTGCTTTTTCCTGTGCTTTCATTTTCCCCCATATATCTGCTTCCCAACCTAAACTTGCAGTAATGTCAAACTGATTAACATAACGTCTTTCTCCAATGATCTGCCCAAACTGAGTATTGATAGACTGGGTCTGGAAAGTGTAATTAGGTCCTACCGAAAGGGTTGGTGCATAAGCCGCCTTACTTTGTTTAAGGTAAGCTTCTGCAGAAGTGATACTCTGTAAAGCAATTCTGATATCCAGATTATTATCTAAAGCCTTTGAAATATGTCCTTGAAGCAAGGGATCTGTAAAGATTTCCTTCCAGGAAACATTGGCAACAGTAGTACTGTCTGAAGGAAGCATATCTGTACGGAAAAGCTTTTCGTCAACAACGTTCTTCGGCCTTTCGTATTCCTTTCTGGCCATACAGGACGTGATGGCTCCCAGCATAATCGCTGAGAAAGTGATTCCTTTTATGATGTTTATTAAACTTTTCATTATTTGAAATTTAAAAGTTTAAGGTTTCTGGATTTCAGTATTAACTTTAACTCTAAAACCTTAAACTAAATTAATTTACTCTGCTAAATTGATATCTTCTTTTTTAATAGGCTTAATTTTTTCCTGTAGGGTTTCAAAAATCACATACAATACCGGAATTACAAAAAGCCCTAAAATAGTACCTATCAACAATCCTATGGCTGCTCCTGTTGCAATGGATCTGTTCCCTACAGCTCCAATTCCACTTGCTAACACCAATGGTAATAAACCGAAGATAAAGGCAAATGAAGTCATCAGAATCGGCCTTACTCTCGCTTTCGCTGCATTGATGGCAGACATTACAATGGTTTCACCATGATGCCTTCTCTGGACTGCAAATTCGACAATAAGGATCGCATTTTTTGCTAACAATCCGACGAGCATGATCAGGGCAATCTGGAAATAAATATTATTTTCCAAGCCCATAATCTTCTGTCCGAAGTAAGCTCCCATTACCCCAAGAGGAAGAGAGATAACAACGATAAGCGGAAGAATATAACTTTCATACTGTGCGGAAAGAATAAAGTAAACAAAGACCAAACTTAAACCAAAAATAAGGAGTGTCTGAGAGCCTGAATTTAATTCTTCTCTGGTTAACCCAGTAAATTCTACTGCGTAGTTTTGATTCAGGGTTTCATGGGCTACCTGCTGTACTGCAGCAATAGCATCCCCGGAACTGTATCCCTCAGAGTTTGCTCCTGTCACTTTCACTGAAGTAAATAGGTTATAACGGCTTACAGATTGCGGTCCATATGCTTTTTTAAGGGTTACAAACTGTGAAATCGGAGACATGATACCTGAACCTGTTCTGATATAAAGCTGGTTCAGATTTTCGATGCTCTTTCTGTTTTCAGGAAGAGCCTGAACCATTACTCTGAACTGTTTTCCATACTTGGTAAAGTCGGCCGTATAAATTCCACCAATATATCCTTGCATGGTAGCCAGAATGTCATTTACAGAAACCCCAAGCTGCTTGCTCAGAGGAACGTTAATTTCCATCTGATACTGAGGATATTTTGTATTGAATGAAGTCTGTGCAAACTGAATTTCCGGTCTCTCCATCAATTTCCCAATGAATTCATTGGTTTTATTATCCAGATCAACATATTCTCCACCTGATTTATCCAGCAATACCATTTCAAAACCTGCACTACTACCAAATCCCGGTACACTTGGTGGTTGAAAGAATACTACTTTAGCATCAGGAACAGCTCCTACAATTCCAAATAATTTTTTGGTGATATCTTCAGAAGTCTGGCCGTCTTTTTTTCTTTCTTCGAATGGTTTTAGCTTAACAAAGGCAAGACCATTATTACTACCGTTTCCGGATAAGAATCCTCTACCAGTGGAAATCGTTACATTCTGTACTCCCGGAACTTTCATTGCTTTAGCCTGAAGTGTTTTCAATGCATTATAAGTTCTTTCCATAGAAGCTCCCGGAGGAAGCTGGACATCGGTAAAGATAATCCCTCTGTCTTCTGTAGGTACAAAACCTTTCTTCATGCTTCCACTTGCCCAATATAAAATACCTCCTGTAATGGCAAAGATCACTAAGGTTACCCATTTGTGTCTCAATAAGAATACAAATCCTCTTCCGTAACGATCTGTTGTTGTTTTGAAGGCAATATTAAATTTATAGAAGAACTTCTGAAGGAAATTCATGTTCTGATATTCCTTGTGATGTTCAGCATGTGGCTTTAAGAATAATGAACATAAAACCGGGCTCAACGTTAATGCATTAATCGCAGAAATGATGATCGCGATAATCAGGGTAATCCCAAACTGTTGGTAGAATACTCCTGTAGGGCCCGTAATAAATGTCACAGGGATAAATACTGCTGCCATTACCAATGTAATAGAAATAATAGCTCCTGTAATCTCATCCATCGCCTCTACGGTGGCTTTTTTAGCATCTGAAATACCATGCTCCATCTTTGCATGCACAGCCTCGACGACGACAATAGCGTCATCCACAACAATACCGATCGCCAGTACCAATGCAAATAAAGTTAATAGGTTTAATGAATATCCAAATAAATTCAGGAAGAAAAATGCCCCTACAATAGATACCGGAACCGCAATGGCCGGAATCAGGGTAGATCTGAAGTCTTGAAGGAAAATATATACCACAATAAATACCAGGATAAAAGCTTCAATCAGCGTATGCACTACTTTTTCAATAGAAGCTTCTAAGAATTCGTTGGTATCAAAGTTGAAAGTATATTTAATCCCTTTAGGGAATGTACCTTCTGCAGATTTCAGATAGGTTTTGATATTTTTAATAATCTCCTGTGCATTGGAACCAGGCGTCTGGAAGATCCCCATACTTATGGAAGGATTGTTTCCGTTTTCCCCGACTCCTGTATAAGACTGACCTGCCAATTCTACTTTAGCAACGTCTTTCAGCATCAGGTTTTGGCCGTTTGCTAGAGATTTGATGATGATGTTATCATACTGTTCTTTATCGTTGAACTTACCTACATATTTGATGATATACTCAAAAGAACTTCCACTGTTCTGACCAATAGAACCCGCTGCGGCTTCTCTACTCTGCTCATTGATCGCATTGGTAACATCCGTAGGAGTTACACCATAAGCTGCCATTTTTGCAGGATCCAACCATATTCTCATGGAATAGTTTTTACCTCCGAAAACGTTGGCATCCCCTACGCCATTTACCCTTTTCAGGTTTGGAATAATATTGATATTCAGGAAGTTCTGAAGATACACATCATCTAGATCTTTATTTTCAGAATAGAAAGACATATACATTAGGGCACTGGTCTGCTGTTTCTGGGTTACAACCCCTGAACGGGTTACTTCAGATGGCAAAAGAGGTGTTGCTCTGGCAACACGGTTCTGTACATTTACCGCAGCAATATCCGGATCTATTCCTTGTTTGAAGAAGACCTGGATCTGCGCAGAACCATCATTTCCTGCAGAGGAAGTAATATAGTCCATTCCTTCCACCCCGTTGATCTGCTCTTCCAAAGGTACTACTACACTTTTCATCACCGTTTCAGCATTAGCTCCTGTATAGTTCGCAGAAACGCTTACCGTAGGTGGCGCAATATCCGGATACTGTGTAACCGGTAACGAGATCAGCCCTAGCACACCGAGAATCACAATCAAGATTGAGATTACGGTAGATAAAACCGGTCTGTTAATAAAGTTTTTTATCATTAGAATTTCGGTTTTATTGATTGAACAAGACTATCCATTTTAATTGGCTTTGGTTTCACTGCTGTTCCCGGTTTCAAACCTCCGATACCAGCTGCAACAACTCTTTCACCTTTGTTAACTCCTGATTTGATAAGCGCTAAATTGTCGATTCTGTCAATAACATTAACAACAACGTTTCTCGCAGTATCTCCTTTTTCTATTTTATATACGTACACAATGCCTTGTTGTTCGTAAGTAGCACTTTCAGGAACTACAAGAACGTTATCATAATTCTGAGGGAATCTGATGGTTCCACTGTTACCATTGCTTAATAATTTCTGGGCATTAGTAAAGGCAACTCTAAACTGGATAGTCCCTGTAGTAGGATCAATCTGACCGGTAATGGCTTCAATCCTTCCTTTTTCAGGATAAAGACTTCCATTGGCTAACTGGAGCTCAACCATGGGTAAGTTCTTGATTTTTTCAGGCATAGAAGCTCCCGGAGATTTTTCTAGGAAATCAAAATACTCTTTTTCATTCATCGCAAAGTAGGCAAAGATTTCAGAAGTATCAGAAATTGTTGTAAGAGGGGTCTGATCAGACGGCCCTACCAAACTTCCTACTTTTAACGGAAGTCTTCCTACAACTCCTGAAATCGGTGCACGAATGATTGAATATTCGATGTTCGCCTCTACTCCTTTGTAATTGGCTTCAGCCTGTCTTTTGGCAGCATGTGCCTGCTGTAATTGAGCCTGAGCCTGGGCTAACTGAGCCTGAGCCGTTTGTAGCTGTACATTACTGATAATATTTTTCTGAACCAAAGGTTTGAGTTTGTTCACTTCTACCTGGGCAGCATTTACAGATGCCTGTGCGGCGGCAATAGTAGATTCAGCAGCCCCGATTCCTGCTTTAGAAGCAGCGGCATTTTCAGTAAGAATATTGGTTTCCAAACGGAACAAAGGCTGCCCTTTGGTAACGTATTGTCCTTCGTCTACCAATACCTGGGTAATATATCCCTGTATTTTAGCACGTACATCATTGTTTACTCTACCCTGGATGGTAGCCGGAAACGTCTGATATCCTACTATATTTTTTGACTCCACAGAAACAACAGGGTACGGCTTGGCACCATCCTGTTTCGGAGCTTCTTTTTGCAGGCTGTGAGAGAAAGCGCTGCAATGGAAAGTATAACTAGCTTATTATTCATTTTATAGTTTATTAAGAGATTCCTGAATATTTTCTATGTTTTTATTTAAGAGTGCTTTGTAAACTTCTATTCTTTCGTTGTATCCATCGTCTTTACTTTTTTTAAAATTGTTTAAATCATCTAGTAGTCTTAATTCGTCCTGCATTTTCTGGACAATTTTCTCAAATCGGATCTTTTTGTATTCATCATTGATGAAAAAATACCGTTTCCGCTCATCCATCTTGTTATGATCTACGATAAGCTGAGCATTCAATAGTAATGAAATACTAGTGGAAACAGAACTTTTGCTCGCAGAGAGCACTTCAACAAACTCGTCAAAAGTAATTCCTACTTTCTCATAATCAAAAAGAAGGTAGGAATAGATTTTTGAAGCTAATGGGGGTAGGTTGAAAATGGTGCCGTAGAATTTTACGGCATCCTGAAAAATTTTTTCATCAATTTCTATACTTTGGTGCATAATATAAAAATTTGAACAAAAGTAAAAATTAGTTCAGAACCAAACGAACAAAGCTGATAGACATTATAAATACAGCGTGGTTTAAAAATTCAATGAAATTGGATTTAACTTTTTGCTTAAATTATAATCTTCTCATAAGCTTTTCTCAGTCCGTCTGCCAAAACAACTTCTCCACAATACGAATATCCTTTGCTTTCAAGAATTTTCAGCATTGCAATATTATCGTAGTTCGTATCTACCTTAATGCTCTGAATTCCATTATCTCTGGTGAAATCTTCAATATGATCGAAAAGCTTCTTTGTCATTCCCTGCCCTGCAAACTTTTCATCAATAGCAACACGGTGTACCACTACAAATTCTCCGTCACTTAACCATGCGCCTTCAATTTTACTATAGGCTGGTTCATCATTAAGGATCAAAGCAGCGTATACCGCAATTTCCCCCGTCTACTGTAAGCACATATCCGAAACCTTTCGCTATATCACTTTCTACGGTTCCAAGATTTGGATAGCCATTCTGCCACTGTGTGCTTCCATCCTGTCTTCTTCTTTCAATGGACTGTTGGATGATTCCCCAAATAATGTCTCTGTCTTCAATTTCCGATTTTCTTAGTTTGATTTCTGGATTCATGTTGTTGATTTTGATTAAAAAACATAAAGGTAAAAAGGTAAAATTCTGAACTATTTATCTCTAATTATCTTAACTAAAGCCCAATTTTTATTAACGCAAAGATTTATTTATAAGGCTTAAAATTTTGAGTAAGCAAAGGTTGCGACCTCGTCGTTGAATAAGCGAACATAGTTCTTCAAGTCATCTTTTAAACATTTAATTTTTTAATGAATTAATGATTGATTTAATTAAAAAACCGAAAATTAATTAAGAATTAATTTTCGGTTCGAAGTAGTAAAATTTAAAATTATGAAATTGTTTTATTAATTTTCACTTTGTTGAAGATAAGCATCAATAATTTCAAATGCTTTCTTCTCATCTTCCAGATCCACCATTACCTTTAGCGATGTTGCTGTAGGGGTTGTGGTAAATGTCAGATAGTTGTTTTCAACAGAGTTTGTAATTTGAGCGTCATCCAATTTAGACTTAACCAACTGAATTTCTGAAGGGTTATCACTTTCGTAAACTGATACTCTCGTACTTCTTTCCATATTCTAATTGTTTGAGTATCTAAATGTACAATGTTTTTTCGAAAATTACAAATCTTTGTTTTTAAATTTTATTAATATTATTTTCAATTTTATCTAATGCTAATTGAATTTCTTCTTTAGTAACATTCAGATGTGGTCTGAAACGTAAAGACTGATCTCCACATGGAAGAATAATCAATCCATCATTGAATAATTCAGTCATCATTTTGTTTCTGTCTGCTCCGGAAGGAAGATCAATGGCACACATTAGTCCTCTTCCTCTTGCATTGGAAATCTTTGAAGGATATTTGTCAGCCATGGCTTTTAAGCTTTCTAATAGGAAATCTCCTACCACTCTTGCATTTTCAACAAGATTCTCTTTTTCAATAACTTCCATTACCAGTTGGAAGCGAAGCATATCAATAAAGTTTCCTCCGAATGTAGAGTTAATTCTTGAACTTTCTCTGAAAACGTTATTAGGAATTTCGTCAAATTTTTCTTTGTTGGCTAATACCCCGCAAACCTGAGCTTTTTTACCAAAAGAAATGATATCCGGCTTCGCTGTAAAATGCTGGAAAGCCCACATTTTTCCTGTAATGGCAATACCTGTCTGAACTTCGTCAAATATGAGTAAGATTTCATTGTCATCACAGATTTTTCTTAAGCCTAACAAGAATTCATCTCTGAAATGGTTGTCACCACCTTCTGCCTGAATAGGCTCAATGATGATACAAGCTACCTTATTAGGATTCATCAGGATAGCTTCTTCAATCTGAACTAAAGCTAATTGCTCATTCTTAATTGTTTCTGCCAGATTCTCCTCTGTAATCGGGAATGATAATTTCGGATTTAAGATTCTTGGCCAGTTAAACATTGGAAAATATTGGTATTTCCTAGGATCTGAAGTGTTTGTTAAACTTAAAGTATACCCACTTCTTCCGTGGAAAGCCTGTTTGAAATGAATACAGATTCCAGCTTCAGTATCAAGACCTTTTTCAAAGTTTTTACGTGTTTTCCAGTCGAAGCAAGCCTTCAATGCATTTTCAACCCCCAAAGTTCCCCCTTCGATAAAGAAAGCATATTGTAATTCTTCAGGAATTACTACTCTTTCGAATACTTCTAAAAAGTGAGCATATTCTTCTGAATAAACGTCTGCCAATGTTGGTTTGTTGACAGCCATTCTTCCCAACCATTCTGATCTTTCTACAAGATACGGGTGGTTGTACCCAATGGAAGCTGATGCAAACATAGAGAACATATCCAGGTACTCTCTGTCTGTAAGTTTATCATAAAGCCATGATCCATGTGATTTTTCAATATCCATCACGAAATCGAAACCATCTGCCAACACATGTTTTCCAACTGTTTCTTTAACTTTATTTGCTTGTATATCTAATGTGTGTTCCATAATAAATTGTTGTGTGATTTAATAAGTGAATGATGAAACGATCAAAAGGCTGAGCATGTAATCATTCAGGTTATTAAGTTTTTTATAGTTTTTTGGCTGCTTTAAGTAAAGCTTTTATAAATCAAATTTAATTCCCTGTGCTAAAGGAAGATGTGTGGTGTAATTTATAGTATTGGTTTGTCTTCTCATATAATATTTCCAGGCATCTGATCCTGACTCTCTTCCACCTCCGGTTTCTTTTTCACCTCCGAAAGCTCCTCCGATCTCAGCACCTGAAGTACCAATATTAACGTTCGCAATACCACAATCTGAACCTGCATGAGAAAGGAATAATTCTGCTTCTCTTAGGTTTTGTGTCATGATCGCAGAAGATAATCCCTGTGGAACATCATTCTGAATAGCGATAGCCTCTTCTAATGTTTTGTATTTGATTAAGTATAGAATTGGTGCAAAAGTTTCATGCTGAACAATCTCATAAGAGTTCTTTACTTCAGCAACGCAAGGCTTCACATAGCATCCGGATTCGTAATCTTTTCCAGATAAAACGCCACCTTCAACAACAAATTTCCCACCTTCTTTTTTACATTTTTTGATAGATTCCTGATATTGATTTACAGCATCAACGTCAATAAGTGGTCCTACATGGTTGGTCTCATCCAATGGATTTCCAATCTTCAACTGCCCGTAAGCTTTTACCAATCTTGTTTTTACTTCATCATATACATCTTCATGGATAATCAGTCTTCTTGTAGAAGTACATCTTTGCCCTGCAGTTCCTACCGCTCCGAATACCGCTCCAATGATAGACATGTTAAGATCTGCTTCTTTAGTAATGATGATCGCATTATTACCCCCTAATTCAAGGATAGATTTTCCGAATCTTTCTGCTACTTTAGAAGAAACCATTCTTCCTACTCTTGTAGAACCTGTGAAAGATACTAAAGCTACTCTCTTGTCATCTACCAACTTTTGTCCAATCTCATGGTCAGCAACCAATACACTTGAAATTCCTTCTGAAAGATTGTTTTCTTTCAAAACTTCATTCATAATATTCTGACATGCAATCGCACAAAGCGGAGTTTTTTCTGATGGCTTCCAGATGGTAACGTTACCACAGATCCAAGCTAAAGCCGTATTCCAAGACCATACTGCTACCGGGAAGTTGAATGCAGTGATGATTCCCACCACCCCAAGCGGATGATATTGTTCGTACATTCTGTGACCAGGTCTTTCCGAATGCATTGTATATCCCTGAAGCTGTCTTGAAAGTCCTACGGCAAAATCGCAGATATCAATCATTTCCTGTACTTCTCCAAGCCCTTCCTGCAAAGATTTACCCATTTCATAAGAAACAAGTTTTCCAAGATCATCTTTATATTCTCTTAACTTTAAACCAAGCTGCCTTACAATCTCTCCTCTCTTAGGAGCTGGGATCAGCCTGAATTCCTGAAATGCCTTTTGAGCCGTTTCAATTACTTTGTCATAATCACTTTCTCCGGAAGTCTTTACTTTAGCAATTAATTTCCCGTCTGCAGGAGATACGCTTTCAATCGTTTTTCCTGAAGCGAAATATTTACCGCCCACTGAAGTCCCTTTATTCTCTTCTTTAATACCAAGGTTTTTGAGTGTTTTTTCGATTCCGAAATCCTTTACTTTTTTTGACATAAAATCTTACTTTTCGTTCTCTCTAAAGATAAAAATATTATGCGAACCTCAAAACTTTAATTTTTTAATATGTTATTTATTTGGACTAATTATAAACATGCTTATCTTTGTAGGGTAATCTTTTTGACAGTCACCAATGGAAAATTCACAAGAAAATAACTCAAAGTTTAAAAAGTGGTTCAAGCGTGTGGGATGGGCAGGGTTTGCTTTCTTTACCATTAAAGGCTTGATTTGGCTCGTAATATTCTACTTTGGAGCAGATTCGCTTCAAAGTTGTATGAAATAAAAAAGCAGAGAAAATTTTCTCTGCTTTCTTTTTAAGGTTAGGGTTAATTAAATGTTTTTTTGATAAACAAAGCGTCTTAAAATAACGAATTTTTCATCTATTAAACCTGTTTACACTCTTTTATTGACTTGAAAATGGTTTGAAAAAGTCTTTTCGTTCGCCATTTTCATCTACCAGCTACTCTTTTTTCTTTCTTCCTGAGTTAACAAGGCTCTGATGAAGCAAATATTCAATCTGACCATTTACACTTCTGAATTCATCGTTGGCCCATTTCTCGAGGAGTTTATAAGTAGACTCATCTATCCTTAAGACAAAGGATTTTTTGCCTTTGTTTTCCGAAGTGTTCTGAGCTTTTTCTGATTTCATTTATTCTTGTTTTTGATGCAAGATGCATTGGATTATATTCCAGATTTACAACTCTGATAAACCTGAAATTATTGATTATTTTGATTAATTATACAGCGTTCCTGCATTCAGTATCGGGGTTGCCGCTTTTTCACCGCAAAGTACCACCATCAGGTTACTTACCATCGCTGCTTTTCTTTCATCATCAAGTTCAACGATATTCTCTTCTGAAAGTTTTTTCAGCGCAAGATCTACCATTCCTACTGCTCCTTCCACGATTTTTGTTCTTGCTGCTACAATAGCTGTAGCCTGCTGTCTCTGAAGCATTGCACCGGCAATTTCAGAAGCATACGCTAAATGGGAAATTCTTGCTTCCTGAATTACGATTCCTGCTTTTGAAAGACGGTCTGTAAGTTCCTGCTCCAAAATAGAATTGATTTTGTCTCCGCCTTCCCTCAATGTAATCGGAGCATGATCGTCTTCCAAATTATCGTAAGGGAAACTCATCGCCAAATGACGTACAGCTGCTTCACTCTGCATTCTTACAAAATCTGAATAACGCTCAACATCAAAAGCTGCTTTATAAGTATCTCCTACTTTCCATACCATTACTACTGCAATTTCGATAGGATTTCCCATCTTATCATTCACCTTCAAAGTTTGTCCCTGTAAGTTTTCTGAACGCAATGACATTTTCTGAGATGAGTATAATGGATTGATAAAGAATAACCCGTTATCTTTTACGGTTCCAACATACTTTCCGAAGAAATTCAATACTCTTGAATGATTAGGCTGAATAATCATTAACCCTTTTAAGAAAAAGAAAGCAAGCAACAAGCACAACATTGAAATAACAACGAATGTAGCACTTTGATCTACTCCTGAAATAAAAAAGTAAGCAGCAGCAACAAAGAGTATCAGACAGATGACTAATGTAAGATAACCTGACATAGGTTTTAATGTTTTTTCCATGATTGAATTTTTAATTTGATATTATTTTGATATCATAAAGATAGCAGTAATTTTTGGATTCTGAATGATAAATTTTGTTTTTTTGATGAAAATAAGATTTGCTATTTATGGTATGCGCTTGAAATCTACGCCTGCAATTACGAGTTGAATTCTTAATTAAACCACAGATGGCACAGATTTTCACAGATGCTTATACTCTATTTTTTATTTTTTAAATTATATTGCATTCTTTTTTTATCAGAATCTGTGGTTAAAATTTCAGATATTGAAATACGGCTACAGTTCTAATTATTCATAATTCATCTCGAAGAAAACTCTGTATTTTATTTCTTATTACACAAAAAAATCCCGGAAAATGAATTCCGGGATTTTGAGTTGTATGTTCTAAAAGATTATTTCTTTGTTAAAGCTTTAAACTTGAAATAAGATACAGCAGCTAAAGTAATCATTGTAGCGATTCCGATGTATACCCAAGCTGGTACTGGTACCGGATCTCCTGCTGCGTAGGAGTGAAGCCCGCTCAGGTAATAGTTTACCCCAAAATAGGTCATTACCATTGAACAGAAAGCAAACATAGTTGCTACATGGAATGCCCATCTGCTTCTTAATCCAGGGACTAATCTCATGTGTAATACAAAAGCGTATACCATGATGGAAATGAAAGCCCAGGTTTCTTTCGGGTCCCAGCTCCAATATCTACCCCAAGATTCATTCGCCCAGATCCCTCCAAGGAAGTTTCCTACTGTCAAGGCAAAAAGACCTACCGTTAATGACATTTCAGAAACAATTACCAATTCTTTCAATGTGGTATCGTGGTGAATTTTGTATGTTTCTTTGCTCGAAATAATATAGAATACTAAAGATAGTACAGCAATAATCATCGACAGGGCGAAGAAGCCATAACTAGATGTAATGATCGCTACGTGAACAATCAGCCAGTAAGATTTCAATACTGGTACAAGTGGTGTGATCTGCGGATCAAGTGCTGAACCTCCGTGTGCAAATCCCATCATGATAACCGCTACCATGAAACCTGAAGCAGGAATCAAAGCGTTTGAATTTCTATATAATGCAAATCCAGCGGAAATACCTACCCATGAGATAAAGATGATCGCTTCATATCCGTTACTCCAAGGCGCATGTCCTGAAATATACCATCTTGCAACAAGACCCAGGAAGTGGAATACATATCCTATAGATCCAATACCAATGATTACTTTAATAGCTTTGTTTAAAGCTTTCTTAGGCTTGAATAGCTCAATAAAACCTAGAATTAAAAGAAGTCCTCCAATAATGGTATAGAAAATCAATAATTTGAAGTTGATATTCACATTGTTCATGAATACTTCAAGATCTACTTTAGACTGATCTGGAATTACGGCTTTCCCCCATTTTTTCTGATAGTCTGAAAGCTTTACCAATTCAGTATCTGCTTTGCTCCAGTTTCCGGATCTCTGTGCCCCGATTACTTCTGAAAAATAAGGTCCCATTACCTGCTGAGACTCCATGTCCGGTTCAAATTTCTGATCCAGCCAAGAGTGCCAAGTGTGGTTTGCATCATTTTTCACAGGAACAATTCTCAAGAACTGACCACTGAAAAATTCATTGAAAATCTGAACTCTTTCATTAAGTTTAATTACCTGCTTGTCGTATTCAGACTGGTCTCCTGGTTTTTTGGCAAAAGCTGTGTTATAGTCTTTTTCCAGAATATAAGTTAACATTCCTGTTCTCTTATCTACCGGGAATAAATTTAGTAAAGAAGTATACCCCTCTTCATTGGCTTTTGTTTTTTCAAGAAGTGCTTTTCCTCCTTTTTCATCAACTTTGATTAAAGGAACTGATGTCCAGCTTTCTGTATCTGTATTGATTGAAAGGAACCATTGGTTAGCATCCAGTGATTTTCCGTCTGTCCCTTTAAAGCTGTCATGCTTGTAAAGTTTTCTTAAAACTTCCAAAGCCTGTGTATTCATTGGAATAATTCGTCCTTCAAAGTTCTGAACCAAAAGGTAACCGAATTTCTCTGCGTGTTCTTTGCTGATTTTATTTCTCGAAATAATTTCATCCGCTGAAATGGTTCTCATTTTCCCCATTGGAGAGGCTAATGAGTTTTGTCTCATCTCACTATCCTGAGATGTTTGAGCTTGAGGAGCCGGTGCTGCGTGTGTATGCCCGTCACCTTCTACATGTACATGGTCTCTGCTTCCGTCAGTAGTTCCATGGGTTTCAATTTTCTGAGCGTTTAACCCTAAGCTTAAGAACAATAAAAGTACTGCTGCAGCTTTCTTTTTATTAACGTCTTTCAGCATCTTATTTAATTTCCAGAAGTGTGTTCCTTTCCAGAAGAAGATCACAAACATTCCTAAGAATAAAAGACCGTATCCGATATAAGAAATTAAAGTTCCCCAGTAATCATGGTTTACAGATAATACAGTTCCCATTCTGTCCGGATCAAAACTTGACTGGAAGAAACGGTAACCTTTATAGTTTAGAACGTGGTTCATATAGATTTTATAAGGGGTTTCTTTTCCTTCATCAACAATTTTCACGTGACTTTCATAAGCACTCGGAGAGCTGCTACCAGGATAGGTTTCCATCACGAAATCATCTAATTTCAATGCGAAAGGAGTATTGTATACTTTTGGTCCGAATCCAACCATAATGTTTAACCCGTCCATCGTAATTTGCTTGTAAGCATTTGGATTTCCTTTTTCAACGGAAAGATCAACCAATTGTTTTGTTTTTGGCCCTTGCAATTCAATCTGAAGCATATCCGGAACAGCAGCATCTTTCTTTCTGTCCCCTTCAATAGCCATCAGTTTCCCTTTTTTAAGGCCTTCAGGTACTACAAGCTTTAGCTCATTGATGCTGTATAAACTTCTCAATGCTAAAGGCTGGAATTCATCTTTTACAGTATTTCCGGTAGCCTGTGTTGCCATGGTCATGTAACTTGCGTCTACTGGAGTCTTGATGAATAATTTCCCCCCTTCGTTTTTGAATTCAACAGCTCCATCAATAGCTCTGTTGAAAGTTACCAAAGTTCCGTTAATGGATTTTGTATCTCCTGCTTTGATATAAATATTCTGTCTTCCTGTTGTTCCTGTTGAAACTAAGTGAAGGTATTCAGTTCCGTTAGGATCAGCCAGTAAACTGTCTTTTTTTCTCTGAATATATTCTTTTGCAAAGATCTTTACTTCTTTTCCGTGGAAATCGTAAGTAGCATTAAGATCTTTGTGAAGTGGAGACATCAGGTAAGGAATATCCTGGTAGTTTAGCACATCTCCTTTTTCCTCGATCTGGATTTTAAGGAAGTTTTTATCCGTTACGATTTCATTGGATGTTTCCCCTTCTCTGATGTGCATGGTCCCTTCAAAACTGATGTATCTTGTGATGGCACCACCAATAAAAATGAATACAAAGGCAAGGTGAAAAACCAAAACGGGCCATTTATCCTTTTTCCACAGTCTGTATCTTCCGATATTCCCTATGAAGTTAACGATAAGCAGCACCATAATGAGTTCAAACCATTTCGCCTCATAAATTAATGCTTTTGCTGTAGGAGTTCCGTAGTCGTTTTCTAAGAACGTTGCATAGGCCATTGCGAATGCATAAACCAGTAACAATACAGCCATTGTCCTGGTTGAGATAATAATATCTTGGAGCTTCTTCATGTTGATATGTACTTGACATGCAAAAATAAGGATGATAAACCATAAAGAGCTGAAAAAAAGCTGTTTTTTGTCATTTTGAGCCTTGCTAGCCTTATTTTGAACTATTCTTAATAATATTGAAGCTATTATGAAAAAATCAATTTCTAACACCGAAGAAATAAGGATTTATAATACCTATACCAGAGATTGAAAACTTCTATTTCAGAGTAATACTTTTTATTTCAGATAGAAAAATATGTTCAAATATTACCACCAGCTTTCACCTAAAAAAACAATCAGTTACTCATTTATTTTTCAAGAGATATTCTTTTCCTGATCTTGCTTAAAAACTCATGGGTAATTCCAAGATAGGATGCCACCTGTTGCTGGGTAAGCTTCTGCTCAAGACCAGGATATTTATCAAGAAATTCAAGATACCGTTTATCTGCCGTTTTTCCTGTTAAAGAAAGAATTCTTCTCTGCAATGCCACTGATGACCGCTGATTCATGATCCTGAAAAGCTTTTCAATTTGCGGCATGGTTTCATAAAGCGCGTCCTTATCTTTTTTGAAATCATCAGTACTTCACTCTCCATAAGGGCTTCAATATTCAGAATACTTGGGACATCATTCAGTAAGCTGTCTATATCCGTGATCCACCACCCTTCTATTGCAAAATAGAGAGTCTGTTCAAATCCGTTTTCATTAAGATAATAGACTTTGAAACATCCATTCAGTACAAAGCCTTCAAAAAGACAATATTCTCCCTCTTTCAGAACTGTTTCTTTCTTTTTAAAACTTTTTAATTGAAAAGGTCCGGAAAATTGACTGAATTCCTCTTCAGAAAGATCAATATAATGACTGATATTGTCATAAAGCTGTTTGAACATAATATGATTTAACAAAAATAAAGATACCCATATTCCTGATATCTTTATTCATTAATAAGTTGGTGAACTTTATTTTCCTTTTAAGAAATCCTCTGTATTGATGACATTCGCATAAAGATCACCCAGTGCAGATATTCCTGCGAGGAAAGACTGTTGAACTTCTGAGGCTTTTATGGTCTGCCCGTTAAGTTCCCGATCTCTTGTTGCTGTAGCATCTCCAATAATCGTGTTCTTGAAACCAAAATCAAAAGCGGCTCTTGTCGTAGATTCTACACAAACATCTGTCATCATTCCTGTAATAACAAGGTTTTTAATGTTTTTTGATTGCAGATATTTTAAAAGATCTGTTTCCCTGAAACTGTTAGGAAAATGTTTTTCAATGATCATCTCATTAGCTAAAGGAGAAACCAAAGGATGTATTTCTGCTCCTGAAGTTCCTGGCAAAAAGAAAGAAGCTCCCTCATTGGTTGAAATATGACGGATATGAAATACAGGAAGATTATTTTTCCTGAAATACCCCAAAACCTGCTGAGCATTTCTACCTGCCTGTTCAGCTCCTTCTAATATCATTTTTCCTCCGGGAAAGTAATCATTTTGTACGTCGATAATTAATAATGCAGTATTTTCCATTTTTCTTTTTTGTTGTGCGTTCGTTGATATCAGCGATAGTAAAACCAGACATAAAATTAGTGTCCTTTTCAGTATATTTCTCATTGATTATATTTTATGGAGCAAAATTACCACATCCTAAATACCTATCCTTTGAACTAGTTCAAAAAAACGTGTAAAGATTGAAAAATAAAAAACCGAAGAATATTCCTTCGGCCTTACATTTTTTATTTCCAATAACTCCATTTCAATCCATCAAATACAGCCATCGTTTTACTCACCGTATCATAACAGATCATTCCCGGATATGGACTTTTGACAACGGTATGAGGGACAGCTACTTTAGGTAAAATAAGCGCCTTTGTTGAGGATTCCAATACCAAAACTCCCGGAGCAGTCGTAGTACTCGCCCCCATGATAATTCTATTTTGTCCTGGAATTTCTTCATTGGTATTAAAAACGGCACTCGTAATAGAACCTTCATCACTTAAAAACACCCAGGAAGATTCCACATTCATTTTTATTGTTTTATCATTTTTATCCATTACAAGAGTTCCCGCAACAGCATTGGCAGGAAGCGTTTCTACAATGGGTAATAAAATACCTTTTGTTGTATTAGCAGCAAAATCCAAAAGACCATCTCCATCTACCTGAGGTTTCTCAATGGCAATCTGTGCTGAGATCATCCCTGTATAAAACAGCATTATTATTAGAATATTTTTTTTCATTTTGTTTTTTTTTTAATCATTATTGAAAATCCTAGTCATTACAAGATCTGGTAATACATTTCCATACAGTACCATTGTACAATTTAAAGCACTTGTCTGCAGTATCATAGATCAGCATTCCTTCCACCGGTACTGCTATATTTGCTGAAGTAGTTCTCGTAATTACCATTCCTTTGTTTTTAGATTCAAGAGCAATAAATCCGTTAGGAATATTTCCAGGCCATCCGTTTTGAATACTCGATTGTCCAGTGATTCCTATTTTAGTAAATCCTGTAGGCGTTCCTGTTGCTGGATCTTTGGTACAATGACTATTATTATCACCCATTGCAAATGTGAAATACTCACCTTTAACAGAAAAATCTATATTATTGGGTGTACGCACATAGCTTATCCCACCTACTGTTGTTACACTCATTGGGATCCAGGTATCTGAAGAATCAAAAACTTCATCTACAGACCTTACCATATATATAGTATTAGCAGGTACTGCATTCGGAAGTGCTACCGTTACATTTTGATTAAATTCAGAAGTACGCTGTACTTTCCAAATCGCATTCATTCTTTTACTTGCAATAATCCCTGACGGAGCTGTAATTCTTGTTTCGTAAGATCTGCTTTGTCCATTATCTCCCCAGGTTAAAAATTGCAAATTGTCAATATTTGTACTGTTTGCAATATTATCATTCGTTATAAAGTCTCCCGCGGAAATAACAACCTGTTGACCACTGTTTACAGAATTAGCTTGTTTCTGGTTCAATGCAGAGGCAATATCTCTTCCTATCCCTGCCACATTATTGTGATAAGCAGAATTGACTGTAGCACCATTCCATATGGCCATTCCATCACTTCTTCTGTAATCATACAGCCCATTAGTGTCTTTAAGCGTAATTCCGTATTTAATAGCAAGATAAGTATTCACTTTTTCCAGATCAGTGCCAATGAGTTTTTTTGAGTACCCAAAATTCTCTGAAATATCTCCTCTCCATGGCTCAACATTCCCATTCGGATTTTGATTTCCCACTGTATAAAAACCATTCCCAAGGCCACTGGCATTTGCATTACCGTTTGCCCAATACCCATTTACTTCAAAAGAAGACCTTTGCTGGAAAGCAAAATGTATCGTTGCTATCTGTATGGTGTTGACATTGGGTTGCAAAGCAGGGTCGTTTGTATTTCCTGCATTATTAAAATATCCGTTATTCCAGAAAGTCCATTTTCTGTCAAGAGTTAAATTACTGCCATTATCTTTCATATCCCACACAGTCTGCCAATTACCATCTATTACTTTAGGCCTGGCTACGGCATAAAAAGAACCCTGGGTTTGTCCGGCTACATAAGGGGTAGGCAAAACATTTTGATTTCTGAATAATATACTGTAATTAGAAACCTGAGAAAATCCCACTGAAGGATTAAAGTTACGTTGAGGAGCTGCAGTGTTAGAGAGTACCGGAGTCGGATGAGATTGCGACTGGACCAAAGGCACTCCTTTCAATGAAGAATCATCCCATCGAGAACCGGAGAATCCCTGATCTGCTTTGTACCAAAACTCTAAATTTTCACTAACACCACCAGGAGAAGCTTCTGCCATTGCAAACGTGAAATACTCACCTTTAACAGAAAAATCTATATTATTGGGTGTACGCACATAGCTTATCCCACCTACTGTTGTTACACTCATTGGGATCCAGGTATCTGAAGAATCAAAAACTTCATCTACAGACCTTACCATATATATAGTATTAGCAGGTACTGCATTCGGAAGTGCTACCGTTACATGTTGGTTAAATTCAGAAGTACGCTGTACTTTCCAAATCGCATTCATTCTTTTACTTGCAATAATACCTGAAGGAGCCGTAATTCTTGTTCCGTAAGATCTGCTTTGTCCATTATCACCCCAGGTTAGAAACTGTAAATTAGGAATACTTCCCCCATTAGCAGCATTGTCATTTGTTACAAAATCATTTACTGAAATAACTACCTGCTGACCATCGTTTACAGAATTAGCTTGTTTTTGGTGCAATGCAGAAGCATTATCTCTTCCTATCCCTGCCACATTATTGTGATAAGCAGAATTGACTGTAGCACCATTCCATATGGCCATTCCATCACTTCTTCTGTAATCATACAGTCCATTAGTGTCTTTAAGCGTAATTCCATATTTAATAGCAAGATAAGTATTCACTTTTTCCAGATCAGTGCCAATGAGTTTTTTTGAGTACCCAAAATTCTCTGAAATATCTCCTCTCCATGGCTCAACATTCCCATTCGGATTTTGATTTCCCACTGTATAAAAACCATTCCCAAGGCCATTGGCACTTGCATTACCATTTGTCCAATACCCATTTACTTCAAAAGAAGACCTTTGCTGGAAAGCAAAGTGTATCGTTGCTATCTGTATGGTGTTGACATTGGGTTGCAACGCAGGATCATTTGTATTTCCTGCATTATTAAAATATCCGTTATTCCAGAAAGTCCATTTTCTGTCAAGAGTTAAATTACTTCCATTATCTTTCATATCCCACACAGTCTGCCAATTACCATCTATTACTTTAGGCCTGGCTACGGCATAAAAAGAGCCCTGGGTTTGCCCGGCTACATAAGGAGTAGGCAAAACATTTTGATTTCTGAATAATATGCTGTAATTAGAAACCTGGGAAAATCCCACTGAAGGATTAAAGTTACGTTGAGGAGCTGCAGTGTTAGAGAGTACCGGAGTCGGATGAGATTGCGACTGGACTAAAGGTATTCCTTTCAATGAAGAATCATCCCATCGAGAACCGGAGAACCCCTGATCTGCTTTGTACCAAAATTCAAGGTTTTGGCTAACACCACCTGGAGCTACCTGTCCCCAAGCAACAATATTTAATAGCATTGGGGCTAAAAAAAATAGCTTTTTCATTTGTTGGTTTTTTTTTCAATTGTTGTGTTTATTTTGATAATTATTTTATGAATAAGTAGGGATTGGAACATAAAGTCAATAAAATACCTGTGTACTCCATTAAGCAGTACAATTAATCACAAAAAATACAGGTAAATATAAAGTCTGTTAAGACCTAATCCTTTTGTTTTAGTTTTTAATCTTGGTAAATTATATTGAATTTAATCAGTATATACAGGCACGTAGTGCTGGCAATAACAAGGCATTTGTTATCCATATTTGTTTATCTTTTCTCATTTGTGTTAAATTGTGTTTTTTACTAATGATAAATATTTCACTTCATATGTTAAAAATTAAAATATGATCAATAGCCATTAATCTTACTACTGAATTTAAGAGTTCAGTAATTATTAATATTGACAGCAAAGATATATCTTGTTTTTTAATAAAACAATGGTTATTTATTAAAAATATTAAATAATTACCATATTACACCAGAAAACAATACTAATTCACTAAAAAATGACAAGAAAATATTAAATATAATTTTTCATTATTTTGCAAATAATTTACTTATCATAGCTAATACTGATTCAAATTTAAATCAATTTAAGAATAAAAATTAATAATTTTTACCATTAAAAAAATAGTAAAAAAACAATAAATTGCTCACGTTGGTATCAGAACGTCAAAAAAGATAATTGTTTTTATCAATATTGTGGCATAAAAAAAAATACTGAAAGTCTATTTTTCAGCATTCCTATTCATTTAAACATTATCTATTTCCAATAGCTCCATTTTAATCCATCAAATACAGCCATTGTTTTGCTTACTGTATCATAGCAAATTACTCCTGAATATGGACTTTTGATATTGATATAAGGATTTGCCACTCTTGATATCATCCGAATATTGTCCATAACATACAATTATCAAACAAGACGCAAAGAGCATTACTTTTACCATTGATCTAGTTTTAATGTTTGTATCTGTTTTTTCAAATCAGCAAATCGGGTAACAAGTTTCCAATTTGCTAAGAAGTAAGGAAAATGTAAATTGATAAAAAATAAATTGAAACTGTTACTATTTCTTTAGATATGATAACTTTTTTTCAATTTAAAATAAAAACCTGACTGAAATAATTAATATTTTTTTGTAAATTATAAATTCAAATCTGATGTTATTCTAGAAATATTATAAAGAAATACTGATCAATTAATATAATTTAACAGCACTGTATTTGGATTAACTATAAAAATAACCTTACTTTTATTTCAACCAATATTTCTAGCACAAAATATTTTCAAATCAACTTAAAACAATCGCAGTAAAAAGTGGTATTACAAAATGTTTTTTGAAGAAAAAAGATTCTTTTTCATATTGAAAAAACATTAAATTTGCCTCATTGATATTTATGGATAAAAAGACACAAAAAAAACCGACTGAATCGCCTGAAAAAGGCAGAATTTTATCTAAGCCACGTATATTTTTCGGGCTTACTTTTATACTGTTCTCTGCTGTTCTCGCTCTATCGTTCATTTCTTATTTAATGAACTGGAAGGCAGACCAAAGCCAGGCAGGAACCATGCTGGACAAAAGTATAAAATCTTCAAACATTTTTGGCAAAGCCGGAGATTGGTTTGGCAACATTTTCATATTTGAAAGCATTGGTATCGCCTCATTTATTATAGCATTTTTATTTCTGGTTGTTGGAACCCTGATCCTTAAAAAGAAGATATTCAAACCATGGAAAACAATTGGCCATTCTCTGTTTTTCATTTGCTGGCTTCCAATTTTTATGGGAGCACTTACAAAAGGACAAGGAGTTCTGGGTGGTGTTTACGGATATCAGATCATGGATTACTTACATGCCATTATCGGATCTGTAGGATTATGGACCGTATTGGCTGCCAGTATCCTGTTATATTTCATTCTTGAATTCAATCTTCGTCCAAGCTCTATCAAAGCAAAGCTGACTAAGATCAATGAAAATACCATTGGAAAAGTAAAATCTATGATGCCTGATTCTGATGAAGACTTTGAGGCTGATGAAGATTTAAAAGAAGAAATTGAGGAAACAGAAATTAAAGAAGAAGTTACCCCTCATGTTACAGTAAGTGATGCTACGCCTCCTACTTCCAACGGCACCATCAACAAATTTAAAGAACCGGAACCGGTAAATATTCCAAAAGGGTTTCCCGAAGTTCCGGCAACAAGTGCTATTGAAACCATTACAACTCCTAATCATACCTCATTTGACAATGAACCACAGGAGATTTCTCAACCTGTAAGCTTAAACCTTTCTTCAAAACCAGCAGTTCCTGTTTCAAGTCCGGAGGAAGCATTTGATATCAGACCTTCTGTTCCTGTGACTGCCCCTGCTCCTGTAGTTCCTGTAACTCCAACGCCTGCACAGGAGAACATTAAATTTAATGTAGAAGTAGCTCCAGTAATTGATGTTTTGGATGATTCTGATAAAAAATCTCAGGAGCTTATAGAAAAGCATGGTTTATATGATCACAAATTGGATCTGGCTAACTTCCAGATGCCGCCTGTTGAGCTATTAAAAGATTATGGAAGCGAAGAAATTTCCATCAACAAAGAAGAATTAGAAGAAAATAAAAATAAGATCGTTGGACTTCTGAAAAATTTCAATGTAGGAATTGCAGAGATCAAAGCAACCATCGGTCCTACAGTTACTTTATATGAGATTGTACCGGAAGCAGGAATCCGTGTTGCAGCGATTAAAAAACTGCAGGATGATATTGCATTGAACCTTTCCGCTTTAGGAATCAGAATTATTGCTCCGATGCCAGGAAAGGGAACAATCGGTATTGAAGTCCCTAGAAAAAATCCTACAATGGTTTCTATGCGTTCAGTGATTGCCTCTCATAAATTCCAAAATACGGATATGGATCTTCCGGTGGTTTTCGGAAAAACCATTTCCAACGAGATCTTTATGGCGGACCTTTCCAAAATGCCTCACTTATTGATGGCGGGAGCAACAGGACAAGGTAAATCTGTAGGGATCAATGCAATCCTTACTTCCCTACTCTACAAGAAGCATCCAAGTGAACTAAAATTCGTCATGGTAGACCCTAAAAAAGTGGAACTTTCTTTATATTCAAAAATTGAAAGACATTATTTAGCCAAGTTACCGGATGCTGAAGAAGCCATCATCACTGATACCAATAAAGTAATCAATACCCTGAACTCTCTGTGTATTGAGATGGATACAAGATATGATCTTCTTAAAAATGCATTCTGTAAAAACCTGAAAGAATACAACAAAAAGTTTGCAGAAAGAAAATTAAATCCTGAAAATGGCCACCGTTTCCTTCCTTATATTGTGTTGGTGGTAGATGAGTTTGCAGACTTAATCATGACAGCTGGAAAAGAGGTTGAATTACCGATCGCCCGTTTGGCACAGCTGGCAAGAGCCGTGGGAATTCACCTTATCGTAGCTACACAGAGACCCTCTGTAAATGTAATTACAGGGATGATTAAAGCCAACTTCCCTGCAAGAGCTGCCTTTAGAGTAATTTCAAGTGTAGATTCAAGAACAATTCTTGACTCTCCTGGGGCAGATCAGCTGATTGGTAAAGGAGATATGCTTTATTTCAATGGAAATGAAATATTAAGACTTCAGTGTGCATTTGTAGATACTCCAGAAGTGGAAAGACTTGCAGAATTCATTGGAGAACAAAAAGGATATTCATCAGCTTTCCTTTTACCGGAATATGTTTCAGAAGACGCGAATAGTTCTGCTGCCGGTTCTTTTGATCCTAATGAAAAAGATGCATTATTTGAAGATGCAGCAAGAATTATTGTTTCTACTCAACAAGGATCTACATCTATGCTTCAAAGACAATTGAAACTTGGATACAACAGAGCTGGAAGAATCATGGACCAGCTAGAAGCAAGCGGTATTGTAGGTGGATTCAACGGAGCTAAAGCAAGAGAAGTTTTGATTAGTGACCTTCATTCTTTGGAACAGTTTCTTGAAGATTTAAGAAGCTAATCCATCCTAAAAATAGTAATTCAAAAAATCAATTTCGGGCATATTTGTTTAAATATGCCCGAATAATATAAATTATATTCAATTCAAAAATAATCATGAAAATTTCAATACAGCAAACTATCAAACTGGGTCTTTTTGCATGCACTCTTACCCTATCTTCATGTGCTTTACGATCCGTTCCCAGTGATTATACTTCTGTAAAACTAGAGGTCATTGACAATAATACTTTGGGAAATGGTAAAGTACTTATTTATAACGGTGCCGGAGTTCTTCATAAAGTGGACAATACAGCAAGATTAAATATTGGGCTGGATGGTAAATCTCTGGGACAAATCAGACCAAGAGAATATGTTATTGTTAATTTACAAAATGGAAACCATGAGTTTACAGCACTCCACATAGACATGGTGAATATGAGAAGTAAGCATACGGTTGAAATTAATGAACATACTAAAGTTATAAAAATTGAACCCACTATTACTTCTAATAAACTAACCATTACTAATATCCTGCCGGAAAACTTTGATAAGTACATTGAAAGACCGGAGATAAGATAACTGTGCTGAAAGTGTTTTTTTGGAACAGTTTTTGGAAGAACAGCATTAATACAGGGAAAAAGCGCTATTGTTTTACCCTTGAAATTTTAAAATTATCTAAAGATTATTAAATAAGAAAAATGAAGAATATTATTTCAAAAGTTATATTGGGAAGTTTTGTAGTAGGTGCAGTAGGTATGGCTAATGCTCAGAAAATAGACGCAAAAGCTAAAAAAATATTGGATGACATTACAGCCAATTACAATTCTAAAAAGAATTCTTACTTCAAATTTTCTTTTGGAAGCGGATTAAATGGGCAGGTGAACAAAACAGAACCTGGGATTTATTATGCCGCTGGAGACAAATATAAACTGAAGATTATGGATACTGAACAAATCTTCGATGGAAATAAAATCTATAATATCAACGCCGATGATATGGAAGTAACTATTGCAAAACCTAACGGAAGCAGTGCTATGTTCTCTCCTATTAATTACCTTACTAATTACAGAAACGAATACAATGTAACTTATAATGGTAAGAAAACAGTAAATGGTGTAAACACAGATTTCATAAAACTTACTCCGGTAAAGGCAAACGGAATTCAATTTGTATATCTTTTTGTAGATTCTGCGAAAAAGCAAATGGTAAAACTGGAACAGCATGGAAACAATAAAGATGTTGCTGTGATTGCGATTAAAGAATACAAAGAGAATCAGGATCTGGACCCTAATATGTTCGTTTTTGACAAGAATAAGTTCAAAAACTATGTCATTACTGAACTTTAAAAGTTGATAATCAAAAAGGTAAATCACCTTTTAAGAATTTCACTTCAGAAAAAAAATAACAAAATATAAAAGCCGCAAGTTTGCGGCTTTTTGATTAATTTTGGCGCATGTTAAAAATACTAGACAGATATATCATAAAAACCTTCTTTGGACCGTTTTTCTTTATATTCAGCGTATTGTTTTTCATTTTCATTGTAAACATTATCTGGGTTCAATTAGGACAGTTTATGGGAAAAGGATTAAGCTATTGGCAGATCCTGAAACTTCTTTTTTACCTTGGGGTGAACGTTATCAGTATGGTTCTACCGCTTACCATCCTTTTGGCAAGTATTATGTCATTCGGAGAATTTGGGGAACGGTATGAGCTTGCGGCTATGAAAGCTGCTGGAATTCCTCTCACCAGGGTAATGACTCCTCTACTGGGAATTACAACGATTCTTGCCATTATGCTGTTTTTCTTTTCTAACAATATTATTCCTGATTTTCAGAGAAAGGCAAAGAATATGCTTTTTAATATTGCCCAAACAAAACCAGCAATCAACTTTACTCCCGGACAGTTCATTGATCAGATTCCCGGATATCTGGTGAAATTTGATAAAATCTATGGGGAGAACGGAGAAAATATTGAAGGGGTATTTGTTCATAAAAAGGCCAATACTTATGAAAACCAACAATCTGTTGTAGCTGAAAAAGGAAAATTTGTGCCGGCAGCCAACAAGAACTTTCTAAAACTTATTCTTTATAATGGATATGTATTTGAAGACAGTTTTGCAGGAAAAGGAGAAGATGTAAGAAAAAAACAACCTGATCAGGCGATTAAGTTCGATACATTAGTGAATCACTTTGACATCAGTGAGCTCATCAACAAAGCCATCGAAAAAGAACAGATCACGGATGACTACCGCTTCCAAACTTATAATGAGCTCAACACCACCATTGCTACCAGTAAAAAGGAAAATGCAGTGTTCTTTAAAAGCATAGGAACTGATGTCTTAAATCAAACCAATAGTCTCGTTGCTTACATGGACCAAGCTAATAAGCCTAAAGTTGCTCCCAAAGCACAGATAAAAATGGATACAGTAAAAAGTGACAAGAAGCTTGAGATGATTTATAACTCCTATAACAGGCTTGATAATCTTAAATCTACTCTGGATGCTAAAAAAAATGAGTTCAGTACCAATGTAAAATACTTCAGTAAAGTTGTTATTTACCAGCAGAGATACATCTCTTATTCGGTAACCTGTCTTATTTTCTTCTTGATTGGAGCAAGTTTGGGCTCTATCATCAGAAAAGGAGGAATGGGACTTCCGGTCATTATAGCGATTGTTATTTTTATCATTTTCTATGTGATCAATGTTGGAGTGGAAAACGTCTCCTGGAGTGGTAAAATGAACCCTTATTTAGCAGCGTGGCTTCCTAATCTCATCCTTCTTCCTTTTGGAGTATGGATGACCTATAAAGCACTAACTGATTCACAATTGTTTGATGCAGAAAAGTACAAAGCACTGTTCAAACCCATTACGAAAAGATTCTCGAAAAGTAAAGAACATCAGAGATATCAATAATTTCAAGAAATCAAAAAGGCCCGGAAAATCCGGGCCTTTTTGATTTCTTGAAAGCTGGAAATGGGAAGCTGGAAGTTACTTACAGGTTTATTATCAAAACAGATTTCTAAAACAATAATGAGTAGTTATCCTAATTGAATTTTCTGCTTCATTAAAAAGATTCCACACCTCACTTTTGATCTCTAAATAGGCTCTAATTACTCTATAAAACAAAAATAACTTCACTCTTCCTGCTTCCCGCTTCCAGACTATACCAAAAAGATTATATTTGCAAAAAATAAAACTTTAACTCCATGAAAAAAGTACTGGCTTTAAGCCTGTTTGCACTGGTTTCTTTTAATGCTTATGCGCAGGAAGATAACAATACGGATTACGAATTAAGAGGTGATGAAAGATATGGTTATATTATTGACAAAAGCGGCAAAAAAGTCGAAGGAATCGTAAGACTGAACGGAGATGCCATGTCTCCTTGGGACAATCAGAAGAAAGTAAAATTTGTTGCCGTATCTGATATTGATAAATCTAAAAAGAAACAGAAGTTCAAAACACTAGACACTGATGATATTAAAGAATATATGGCTATTGATAACAACAATGTTGAAAGGCACTTCGAAAATATCAAATACACCAATACGAAAGAAGGTTTCAATACTGCAACAGGAGGCTTAAGCGGTAACCTCAAAGCATTCAATAACCTTACTAAAAGCACACAGTTTGCTGAAATTGTAACAGATGGAAAAATCAAAGTATATAAATTATACGGTTACCCAACCACTTTTTCAGCCGGAACCAGCCAGATTGCTGCTGCTGATGCAGAAACCAAGAGAATGAGAGAACATCCATCTTATATCTACAGTAAAAAAGGAGGCAAAATTGAAGAACTTACCTTTGCTAAAGCAAAAATAATTATCGCAGACTGTAGTTATGCAAAAGATAAAATGACCAGTGGTACTTATGCTTCCCTGAAGAATGATGAAAAGAAAAGATCCGGCCTTGGCAGATTAATTAAAAGCCAGATTGATGATGTCATGTCTAATGTTCAGGAAATTGTGGAAGAAGTCATTATAGATTACAACGAAAACTGTAAATAATAACTCAATATTATAAAAGAGGCCGTCTCACAACTCGTGAAAACGGCCTCTTTTTTATGAAATTTTCCTATATCGAGGGATTTCGTTTAAACGATTCTCAAACCACATTGTTTAGTTGTGATACACCTTTTTAAAATTCATTTGATCTGAATTGATATATGCAATTCTCAACGCCAATATTAGTCTTTGGAAATACTAATATTTCCATCTTTCATTAAAAATCTATGTCCGAAAGGTATCGCTAAATATTTCAGAATATCAGGCCTTGCAAAAGCAACATGATAAAAATGCACAACTTTTAATGACTTAATATCGTCATTATAATCATCTGTGATAAGATACCAACCACTTTCGTTCTGGGGAGCGTCATATCTGATTCCTTCAATATTCTTCTCTTCATACACTCCATCTGATATAACAACAGACTGATTGAAGTTTGGAAAATGGGGAACAAGATTCTGCTGTGCGCATGTTTCAGATTGACTTCTGACTACAGAAATTGCTGTATCACATCCTTTATTAAATTTACTGCCATCGGCGTTTACTTCGTAGAGGTCATAGTAATTTTGATCTTCTATTCGAAATTGCAAAAGCCATGAATAATAGCCAATATTTTGGTTTTCGGAAATAATTGGCTTACTACTTACTATGTAATCTATAAGGTATTTAATAACCTCTATGTAGTTTTCCGATTGATGTTCACCAGAGTTCACTCTGATTTCTTTATCTATATAAAGTTTTAATCCTTTAGTTTCAACATACATATCATCATTTAGGTATATTTCAATTTCCTTATGTAAAATCATATCGTTAAAATTGATAAACAAAAGCATTAATATTCATCCCCGCTCCTACAGAAGCAAACAAAACAACATCATTTTTTTTGATCTCATGATCTTCCAATTCACCCTTTAAAATCATGGCCAACAAAGAAGGAATTGTAGCTACACTGCTGTTACCCAGCTTATGAATCACCATAGGCATTATATGTTCCGGCGCTGGAGTATTATAGAGCTGATAAAACCTGTTAACTATAGCTTCATCCATTTTTTCATTAGCCTGATGAATAATAATTTTATTGAGTTCATGGATTGAATACCCACTGTCATCCAAACATTTTTTCATAGCTTCCGGAACATGTACAAGAGCAAATTCATAAATCTTCCTTCCATCCATTTTAATATATTTGGTGTCCGGGCATCGCTCATTGTTATATGATTTTCCAAAGTATAAATAATCTTTTTCCGTAAAGGTATAAGAAGCAGATAAATGAGATTTAATTCCCGATTCATCATCTGTATTTGTTTCCAGAACAGCAGCACCAGCACCGTCTGCATAGATCATACTGTCTCTGTCATGGATATCTACAACACGGGAAAGGGTTTCAGCTCCAATCACCAGGCAACGCTTGGCAATCCCCGCCTTGATAAAAGCATTGGCCTGTATTATTCCTTCAATCCATCCCGGACATCCAAATAATACATCATAAGCGACGCAAAAATTATTTCGTATTCCCAGCAAATGCTTTACCCTCGCTGCAAGACTTGGAACCATATCAGACTGAACAGTGCCAAACCGAACATCTCCAAAATTATGGGCGAATATAATATAGTCTAATGTTTCAGGATCTATTCCTGCATTTTCTATGGCAGCCTGAGCCGCTTTAAGTCCCAAATCGGAAGTGACTTGTGTACTTTTGGCATATCTTCTTTCTTCAATGCCTGTAATTTTTTTTAGTTTCTCTGTAATAGAGGCATTATTGTCTTTTAATAAAACACCTTCCTCATTAAGAAAAATATGCTTGTCAAAAAATAAATTGGTAATTGTTTCAGATGGGATATAGTTTCCCACTCCAATAATTCTGGTCATCATCTTTATGCTGTTATCCTGTTCTATAGTACTTTCAGGAATAATCCGATAAATATAACGATAATACTTAGCAATATATTATAACAAACAGATAATTCTAATTAATTTATAAATAATAGTATGCAAAAAGAGGACTCCAACACTGGAATCCTCTTTTTGTATTTTCAAAAACTGAAAATTATACTTTCATAATTTCAGCTTCTTTAGTCTTAAGATGCTCATCACAAAGCTTGGTGTACTTATCTGTGTAAGTCTGAATTTCTTCTTCCACACCTTTTACAACGTCTTCAGAAACTCCCTCAAGTCTTTTAAGCTCTTTCAAACCATCTTGTCTTGCGTTTCTTACAACGATTTTTGTCTGCTCAGTTTCGCTTTTAGCTTGTTTTGCCAACTCTCTTCTTCTTTCCTCCGTTAAAGGTGGTACATTAAGGATAATATTCTCCCCATTGTTAGAAGGTGCAAAACCTAAATTAGAATTGATAATTGCTTTTTCAATAGCATTGATTGCTGTTCTGTCCCAAGGTTGAATAGAGATAGTCATTGCATCTGGAATAGAAACATTGGCAACCTGGTTGATGGGAGTCATTGCTCCATAATATTCAACCATTACATCCTGAACCATTGATGTAGAAGCACGTCCTGCTCTGATTCTTTGAAATGCATGATCAAGGTGTTTTACCGCTGCGTCCATGTCCTGTTTTACAGATTCTAATATTAGATCTAATTCTTCCATTATTATAGTATAGTTTGATAAATTGCACATTAGTGATAAATGATGATTGATAAACAACAAATGATGAGGAATCAATAATAGGTAATTATAAAATTCTTTTACCTGTTATCTGATACCACCACCTGATTACAAATCAACCAGAGTACCTACATTTTCTCCTTCCACGATTTTTACTAAGTTCCCATCTTTATTCATATCGAATACAATGATAGGTAATTTATTCTCATGGCTTAAAGTAAAGGCAGTCATGTCCATTACTTTAAGGTTTTTCTCAAATACTTCGTCGAAAGATAGTGAATTATATTTTACTGCATCAGCATTCTTTTCAGGATCACTGTCATAGATCCCGTCTACTCTTGTTCCTTTAAGAATAACATCCGCTCCAATTTCAATCGCTCTCAATGTTGCCGCTGTATCTGTTGTAAAATAAGGGTTTCCAGTCCCTGCACCGAAGATCACTACTCTTCCTTTTTCAAGGTGTCTTACCGCTCTTCTTTTGATGAAAGGCTCCGCTACCTTATCCATTTCAATAGCAGATTGAAGTCTGGTTTTGATCCCTGCATCCTCCAATGCTCCCTGTAACGCCATACCGTTGATCACAGTCGCTAACATTCCCATGTAGTCTCCCTGTACTCTATCCATGCCTTTCGCAGCTCCAGCTACACCACGGAAAATGTTTCCTCCTCCAATGACGATCGCCACTTCACAGCCTTTTTCAACTACTTTTTTGATCTCTGCAGCATATTCCTGCAGTCTTTCGTTGTCAATACCGTATTGTCTGTTCCCCATTAAGGCCTCACCGCTAAGTTTTAGAAGGATTCTTTTATATTTCATCTTTTATTTTTAATAAACTTTTTACTAGTGTGGGTTTCCCCAAAATTTGATTTTGCAAATATAATCATTAAAAATATTGGTAAAAGAAAAATATTTAATTAGAAATAATGTAAGAAATATTTTGAAAAGTACGAAAAAGGATTATTTTTGCATTAATTATAAATTGAGTTGAAGAAAATTATCATTTTTTCATTATTTCTATCAGGAATTGTTTCTTATGCGCAAACAGGAACAAATGTGTATCCGTTCTTAAATGTACCTGTATCTGCAAGACAGGCAGCCTTGGGTGGAGATGCAATTTCGATAAGAGATTATGATGTTTCCTTTGCTATTGCAAACCCGGCCCTGTTAAATAAAGATTCAGACAAGCAGCTTTCGGTAAATGCTACCGCTTATCTTGCCGACTCCAAATACGGAACCATTGCGTATGCCAAAGACTTTGAAAATGGCCACATGGCTACTATCAATGCAAGGTACATGAGCTATGGAAGTATTCCGAGAACTGATGAAAGCGGATTTCAGGATGGTGAATATAAGGCTTCCGATGTAGCTATCGGCGCCGGATATGCCTACCAATTTGAAGAAGACTGGACCATTGGTGGAGGATTAAATTTCGTTACCTCAAAAATTGACAACTATACTTCTTCCGCGATCTCAGGAACTGCCGGAATTACGTATCATAATAAAAAAAATAAAGAAGTTCTTTCCCTTGTATTGAGAAACTTCGGTTTCCAGCTGAAATCATTCAATGGAACCCGTGAAAACCTTCCATTCAGAGTGGACGTAGGATATACAAGAATATTAAAGAACTTTCCTCTTGCGATTACCATTACAGCACACGATCTTCAGCAGTTTAATATTTCATCTGAATATAATAAGGACGGCCAGGAAGTAAATGCAGGAAGAAAAATTGCAGACCACTTCTCTTTAGGAGCAGAATTATTCCCTGAAAAAAACTTTAATATCAGATTGGGATACAATGTAAAAAGAGGAAATGAGCTTGCTGTAGCAGATCAAAGAAACTTTTCAGGACTTTCCGGCGGATTTGGAATTAAAGTTTCAAGATTCCGTATAGATTATGCCCATATCAGATATCATAACGCTTCGAACGTCAATCAGATAGGAGTTTCTATGGATCTTTCCAGCCACAGAGGAGAATAAAAAAAGTATTAAATACCTCTTAAAATTTCTCATTAGTTCTTGATTTTCTAAAAAAAATCTTGAAATTTGCAGTATGAAAAAACCTGTAATAGCTATCGATGGGTACTCGTCTACCGGAAAAAGTTCTATCTCCAAAATCATTGCTGATAAGCTAGGACTGATTCATATGGATACAGGAGCACTTTACAGAGGAGTTACCTGGTTTGCCCTGCAGCATTGTCTGAATAAAGAAGGCGGGATTGATCTGAAGACTTTATTTTCATCTTTAGATCAGATTCATCTTGAATTTAAAAATAATGAAGGAACCTTAGTTCTTTTTCTTAACAATGTTGATATTTCTAAAGAAATTCGTACCAATGAGGTTTCTGATAATGTAAGTCTGGTAGCCAAACAAAAGGAAGTAAGAGATTATTTATTACAATCTCAGCGTTCTATAGCAGAAAAAGGAGGTGTTATTATGGATGGACGTGACATTGGGACAGTAGTTCTGCCAAATGCAGACTATAAGTTCTTCCTTACTGCCAGTATTGATGAAAGAACCAACAGAAGATTTCTCGAATTAAAAAACCTGGGAATTGAAGCCGATAAAGAACAGGTAAAGCAAAACCTTATTGAGAGAGATAAAATTGACAGTGAGCGTGAAATTGCTCCGTTAAAGCAGGCTGACGACGCTACAGTAATCGACAATTCTGAGCTTACTAAAGAAGAAACCATAGAACTGATTCTTTCTTACATCGAAAAGATTTAACAATTTTTAATAGGCACACAGCCTCCTTTGGTATACAAATTGTAAGTTTTATTAGTGTAAAAACTAATCTATTATTAACTATTAAAAAACTTAAAATGTCTAAAAACGGAAAAAATACAGCAGGTATATTGGCAGGACTTCTTGCAGGAGCTGCAGCAGGTGTAATCTTAGGAATGTTATATGCACCGGAAGAAGGTAAAGAAACCAGAAAAAAAATCAGAACTAAAGCAAATGATCTAAAAGATCAGGCAAAAGACAAATACGGAGAGGTTTCTGAAAAAGTGAAAGACCAATATGGCAATATTTCTTCTACTTTTAAAGAAACAGCAAATAACGTAGCACATACTGTGAAAGACGGGTATGATAAATACAAAGATCAGATTGTTTCTAAAACTGCAGATGTAGTAAAAGATGTAGAAGCTGAATTGAACGATCTTAAATCATAAGTAATTTATCTTTTTTAAGTAAATTACAGAAAGGAACTTTTGTGCGAAAGTTCCTTTTTTTGTAACTTTAAAAAAAAACAATGATAGAAACTATTAAAGAATACGCCTCGAAGAGAATCGATCTTCTGAAAATAGAAGCTACGGAAAAGTCATCTCTTTCTGCCGGGCTCATTACCTACTTTGTAGTACTGCTTGTTGCTTTTGCTTTTTTTATTATCCTTTTCAATTTTGGAATCGCTTTTCTTATCGGCAAAGCCCTGGATAATTATTCCTATGGTTTCTTAATTGTAGCGGCATTTTATGCTTTAGTAATGGCTTTTGTCATTTCATTCAAAAATAAGATCGTGAACACTGTTGCAGATCAGGTTATTAAATTTTTAAATCATTCAAGCCATGAGTAGAAAATATGAAAGCATAGAAGAATTAAGAAGAAAGAAAAAACTGCTTAAAGGTGAAATTAGTGATCTGGAAAACCTTCTTACGTTTAAGAATACCAAAGAAAGCCTGAGTGCATTTACCAATGGTTTAAGCGATCAGTATCTTCAGGAAAAAGTAGATGAAGACGGTGATGAAAAAGTGGTCCTGCGAAAAGATGTCATCGCCAAGCAGCTTACTTCAGAAGTTAAAGACCTTCTGATCAGTAAAAATACTGCTGTAGGACTTGCCAGCACAGCTTTTAAAGGAAATATTGCAGACAGTATTATCAAGCTAGGGGTTACCGCTATCGTTGGCAACTACGCCAAAAAGAATATGAAAAGTTCTAATTGGAAAAATAAGCTGGTAGGTGTTGCATTGATTTACCTCGCTCCTATTGCACTGAAATATGTCAGAAAAAAACTGGAAGTATATCAGAAAAACAAAAGTGTTTCCAGCATGGAACAATTGATATAGAAACTTTATAGGTATTAGATATCAGATTTCAGAACGATCAGTTGGGCAATCAATTTCCCCACGTGAATAATGTCTTAAATCTGATATCTGAAGCCTAAAATCTATTTAGAAAATAGCTGTCCTAAAATAATTCCGGCAGCCATGGATACATTCAGGCTTTCTGTAGACTGGGATTTTCCAAACCTTGGAATGCTGATGCATTTTTGCAATAGTCTTTCCGTTTCCGGCCTCATTCCATTTCCTTCATTTCCAAGAATCAAATTGATTTTTTCAGGTTTCTCAAAAGTATAGATATTTTCTCCATCCATATCCGTTCCGATATTTACATTTTCAGTTTTAGAAAGATATTCCACAAGATCTGTATACACGACATTTACCCTTGTAAAAGACCCCATTGTGGCCTGAATTACCTTAGGATTATAAACATCTACAGTATCTTCACTACAGATAATCTGTTCTATCCCGAACCAGTCTGCCAATCGAATAATGGTTCCTAAATTCCCCGGATCCTGAATACCATCCAAAACAAGTTGTATCTTCTTATCTTCCCATGTTTCTTCTTCTGCCAGATAACACACCGCAACAGAATCTTTGGGAGTTTTAAGAAAACTGATTTTTTTTAACTCATTTTCAGAGATATGAGTCATAGGGATATCAGTACGGTCCAATTTTTGCGGATCGGTTGATAATATTTCTTTAACTTTAAAGTTAGAATTGAAAAGTTCACAAATGATTTTATTACCTTCAACCAAAAACAAATTGTATTTTTGTCTGAACTTCTTTTTATCTAAAGATTGTAAAACTTTTATTGTATGAGCTGTAAGCATTATAAGAATTCTCCTCAAAAATATTATAAAATTATCTCATTTGCAACATTTGTTGGTCTCCTTTATGCTTGTAGTACCACAAAAAAGGTTCCAGATGGTGATTATCTGCTTACTAAGAACAATTTTGAATTCGAAGATAAGAAAGAATTTTTTGATGAAGAGCTGAAAGATTATGTTCAGCAGAAGCCTAATAAGAAGCAAGTTCTTTTTATGCCTTTAGGCCTTATGTTTTACAATATGGCCAACCCAAAATACGACACAATCCTTAATGAATATATGACCTATCCTCGTGAAATGAGAGATCAGAAACTGAGGGATTCATTATTTATTAAGTATAATATGAAAAACAGTGTCGGAAAAAATCTTTTCTTTGACCGTCTATTGCACACATGGGGTTCTCCTCCTGTTATTCTGGATCAGACCAGAAGTGAAAAGAGTTCGGAATCTATCAAAAAAAGACTTACCTATAGAGGTTTTTGGGATGCAGAGGTGAAATACAGACATAATTTAGACTCTGCGTCTAAGAAGGCGACGGTAAACTACTTCATCAAACATAATGATCCTACCTATATTAAAGATTACTTTTTTAATATTCCGGATCAGGGAATAAAACAGGTTTATAATGCCCATCTGAACAAAACATTGATAAGGTCAGGTAAAATACTGGACCAGACCGTCCTTGAAAAGGAAGTAACAAGGATTACTGACTTGATGAGAGAATATGGCTATTATAAATTCAACAGTACCAATGATGAAGTCTATTTTGTTGCTGACTCTTTAAAAAGCAAAAAACAAGTTCCATTAACTCTGGAGATCCATAAGGATTCTCTTGATCGACCTTATAAAAAGGCTACTTTTGGAAATATTGATGTGGCCATTGTAGATGAAGCCAGTGATTATCCTAAAAACACGGTTAAAGACAGTTTAAGAAGGATAAGATTCCATAAAATGAATGATAAATATAAAACATCATCATTGTGGAGAACCATCATTGTAGACAGTAAACAGACCTATGATCAGCAGAAACTGGATGTAACCAAGAGGAATCTTCTCACGATGAACAACTTCAGTATCGTAAAAGCCAGAGACTCTCTAAGACATGGAGGATTTACTTCCCCTAATGACAGCATTGTAGATGTCTTATACCTATTGAAGCCGCTCCCTAAGTATGAGCTTAAAGTAGGAACTGATCTTAATTATTCCCAGATTCTGAATCTTGGAGTCTCTCCTTCTGTGGATCTTACTACCCGAAATCTTTTCAGAGGGGCAGAAAACCTTTCCACCAGCCTTTCCGGAACATTTGGATCTATTGCAAGTACAGAAAATACAGATAAAAGAGTATTGGCATATGAAATATCTGCTCAGGCATCCCTGAACTTTCCAAGATTACTATTGCCGTTTAATTATTATAAATTCATTCCTAAAAGATACACTCCTACTTCATCAATTTTGTTGGGAGCATCTATACAGAACAATATCGGGCTTGGAAGGGTTAACTTTAATACAGGATTAAATTACCAGGCAACGGTAAATGATTTGGTATATCATAAACTGACTTTATTTAATACACAAATCAGTTTGACAAAAAATAAAAATGCCTATTATGATTATTTTGTAAACGATGGGATTGTAAGAGACGAAATGTTTAAGAGCTATTTTAACAATTATCCTGACCTTGAACCGGATTATAAATCCGGAAAACTTACGGCAGATGAACTTACTGAAAAGATCCTTAATAATCAAGGTTATCTGAACGGCCTTGATCAACAGGGCCAAGATCTTTTTACAACATTCAAAGGAAGTTTAATTAATAAAGAAAGACAGACACAGGATGTTTTTATATCTTCCATGATCTATAACTTTGTTTATAATGAAATTGGAAAGAAAGATTATCCAAATGCCTTCTATTTTAATGGAAAAGTTGAGCTTGCAGGTAATATTTTAAGTTTATTCAATAAGAAAAGTAATGACGGCGGGGTTGTTTCAGCCCCCAAAAAACGATCTTTGGAATTCCTTATGCCCAATTCGTAAAATTTGATATTGATACCAGAAAATACTTCAAATTCAATGGCAATCAGACCTTAGTTCTCCGCCAGTTTATTGGGGTTGGTATTCCTTATGGAAATTCTGATGACATGCCTATTATTAAGTCTTATTTCAATGGTGGATCTAATGATATCAGAGCTTGGGTAGCTTTCGGAGGATTAGGTCCCGCAGATTCACAGGTTGACGAAAGAGTACGTGCTTACATGACCAATGATGTAAAACTAACAACCAATATCGAGTATAGAGTTCCATTTAATAATATGTATGAAGGAGCACTGTTTACGGATATAGGAAATACATGGAGTCTTCGTAATCATAATGATGCTCACAAGGACGAATTCAGATTCAATAAATTCTTAGGACAAATGGGTATTGGTAGTGGATTCGGTTTAAGAATAAACGTAGCATACATCACCCTAAGATTAGATTTTGCTTATAAAATCTTTGATCCGAATAAACCAGAAGGTGACCGTTGGAGATTCAAAACGTTACAGCCTTTCAAACCTACGATCAACTTTGCTTTCGGATATCCTTTCTAATCCGGAGAGACACCCAAAATAAAATAGACTACAGCAATAACACGGGCGAGGATTTCCCTCGCCTGATTTCTGTAGAAACTTTCAGGTTTCGTTACATCCTGCGCATCAAATCCCAACGCATTCATATCATTATTTCTTGCAAAAAATAAAGCCCGGAGGTTATGATATCCCTGAGAAACAATAATGACATTTTTCTTCTTATAAATATCTTTACAGCGAAGAATACTTTTATAGGTGTTAAAACCCTTCGGGTCTTCAACAATGATATCTCCGGGAACACCTTCCTGATAGGTCAGATAGTTTTTCATTGCAGCGGGTTCGTTGTACCCTTTACTTTTCTCTCCGCTTACAATAATTTTCTTAATTTTTCCATGATGATAAAGAAGAGCTGCAGCATCCATTCTTTTAGTAAAATAAGGATTAGATACACCAGATCTCATCTTTGGAGAAGTTCCAAGCACTAAGGCAACTTCCCGTGGCGGAATTTTTGAAATTTTGGTATAGGTACGCCCGTTGGTAAGTCCGAAAACCCAAACATTACAGAAGCATATCATCAAAATTCCCAATTCCAATGATACCAATCCCAGGTTAAATATGTTCCTAATAATTCTCAACTAAGATCAAAGTTAAGCTTTATTTTTTTACTTTTCACTATTGACATGCATGCTAATATATGTCCCTGTTCTTCCTCTTTTTCGGTAAGATATTCATTTTCCAGCAGTTCCACTTCTCCTTCTTCCAAAGAACATTCGCAGCTTCCGCAGATTCCCGACTTACAAGAATAAGGAACCGGAAATTTTTGAATCAAAAGCTGCTGTAATATTCTATCCTTATTATCAGGAAGTTGAGTGGTATATTTCTTTCCAAGCATGATAAATTCAACCTCTATATTCTCAATAAGTGGAAATTCTTTTTCTACAGGATAAATATCATCATTATATTCTTCAAAAAGTTCAAAATGAATATTTCTTTTGGGAATTCCGTGATGATAACAAGCATTTGCAAGCGTTTTAATCATCTCTCCTTTTCCACAGATCAATACTTCATCCACAGCATCCCAAATTGTAGATTCCTCGTCAGTATCATCCAAATGAAGGATCTGATTGATAATTAAGTTTAATTTTTTTCATCTAAACGGCCATAGAAAAACTGATCTGCCGTTTTTTCTTGTGAAAAGAAGTAAAAGATCTGAAGTCTGTCTCCACATGTCCTGGCAAGATTGTCTAATTGATCTCTGTAGATTAAATCTTCTGAGCTTTTATTTCCAAAGAATAAAAACAATCTTGTTCTTGGTTCATTATGGAGAATATTTTTAAAATGACTTAAAATAGGTGTAATTCCAATCCCAGCGGCAAATGCAACAATTGTTCTGAACTCGCTCGGCTTCGATACTATTGTAAATCTTCCGGCAGGCTCACTTACCATTAACTCATCTCCTTCACTATAGTTCTGAAAAAGCTGAGAAGTAGCTCCATCTGGAGAATTAACTTTTATTCCCAAACATATTTTTCCCTCATAAGGAGCAGAAGTCATTGAATAATCATTAATAACTTCTGCTCCATGTGATTGAAATTTTACACTGACGAACTGCCCCGCATCAAACTTAAAGTTTTCTTTCAAATTCTCAGGAATATCAAACTCCAGAGAAAAAGTATTTTTGGTCAGCTCTACCTTTTTCGCTATTTTTAACGGATGAAACTGTATAAGTTTCCCTTTATAGATTTGTTGTTCCATACTTCAATTCAAAAATAGATAAAAAATAATTTATGAAGAAGATAATTTTATCCACGTTGATCCTGACTGCTCTTTACAGCTGTAAAAAAGAAACTTCAAAATCTGAAGATACTCCTTCTGCAACAGATTCAACAGCTGTAGCTCCAAACGCAACAAGCCAGGCAGCAACATTTACTCCCAAAGAACTTTCTCCTGAAAATATCGGAAAGCAATTGGCTAAAAATAATGACACTTTATACGTTACCAACTTTTTTGCAACCTGGTGTGGCCCATGCATCAGAGAAATTCCAAGTTTTAAAAACAAAATGCAGGAATTAAAAGATAAACCTGTAAAATTCACCTTCGTAAACCTTGATGACAAGGCAGATTGGGATACTGCAGTAAAAGATTTTGTGGCAGAGCACAATCTTGGAGCCGACGTTATTTTACTGGATGGACAAAAGCTGGATCCAAGTTTCTTTTCCAAAAACTTTAAACAATGGGATGGAGGTTCAATTCCTTTTACCTTCATGAGAAAAGGAAACCAAACAGATGAGTATTTAGGAATGATGACAGAGGAAGTATTGAACTCTAAAATTGATGCATTTCTAAAATAAAATATACATCTTTCTGAATCATGTCAAAAAGATTTAAGATCCTGTGCTTATTGTTGACGATTGCCATTATTGGAGGCGCAATTGTTAACCTGAACACAGGGTTTTTGAGTTTAAGCCTTCAGGATTTCATCCAGGATTCTGCACAAAGTCAAATTGCCGAAATCCGTATTAACAGAGTTCTGGTTATGCTATTAGCTGGAATTTCAATTCCAACATCAGGGTTTTTGATGCAGGAATACTTCCAAAATCCATTAGCCGGACCTGATATTTTAGGAATTACCTCTGTGGCCAGTTTATCAGTGGCATTTTATATTTTCTTTTCCCATAATATTCTGATCCCGGAATTTCTGCAGAACAGTTTTCTAAGTTTCTCAGCTATTGGGGGAAGTTTATTACTGATGCTGATCCTTTTATCCATGTCCAATAAATTTCAGGATAAATCTTACCTGATTATTTTTGGATTTCTGGTATCTGCTTTTGCAGGAGCTATCGTTTCTTTATTACAATTTTACGCGGAAAATCAAAGCCTGAAAAACTATATTTTATGGTCTTTCGGGGCTAATAATATGGTCACCAGAAATCAGATCTATGTGTTATCCATCTTAATATTGATAGGGTTATTTTTCTGCTTTAAATCTATAAAACCATTAATCGGAAATTCATTAGGCACTTCGTATGCCCAGAGTTTAGGAGTTAATCTGAAGCATTTAAAACTTTTAATAATAGTAGCATCTTCCCTACTTTCTGCCTCTATTACTGCATTTTTAGGACCGATTCTGTTTATTGGAATTATTGTTCCGCATTTTTGCAGACTGATCTACAACCCTTCCAAATTATGGCAGCAGTGGATTCTAAATATGTTCCTGGGGATGCTGGTGATGCTGTTTTTCTCTGTGATTGCCGAAAAAACTCAGATCCCGCTGAATGTGATAAGTTCCGTATTTGGAATTCCTGTGATCCTGCTGATGCTTTTGAAACAGAATAAAGTGTGATATTCCTGTTGGAAAACGCAAAGACGCAAAATTATTTATCTGCATGATGTTTTAAGGCGCAATGATTTTATCTACGATAAAATTGAATATCGCATCAATAAAAAACTCTGCTTGCTGAAAATCTTTGATTTTCTTGCGCCTTAAAATATACACAATGCATGATAGACCTTTGCGTCTTTGCGTTTATCCAACAATCACTATATTTATAATTACAAAATCTACAGAAATAAAATATCAAAATAAGTTCTGGAGTTGAAATTCTTGTGATAAAGATGTTTTTGAGACAAAATAAAGTGTGATATTCCTGTTGGAAAACGCAAAAATTATTTATCTGCATAATGCTTTAAGGCGCAAAGATTTTATCTACGATAAAATTGAATACCACATCAATAAAAACTCTGCTTGCTGAAAATCTTTGATTTTCTTGCGCCTTAAAATATACACAATGCATGATAGACCTTTGCGTCTTTGCGTTTATCCAACAATTCTTATATTTATAATTACAAAAAACACACAACAAATGACAGAAAACGAATTATCAAAAATTGTTTTTGATGCTGGTTTAAAAATTCATAAAAAACTTGGATCGGGATTATTTGAACATGTTTATGAAGAATGTATGTTCTATGAATTAACAAAATCAGGATTCTTAGTGGAAAGACAAAAACTACTTCCTATTATTTATGAGGATTTGAAAATTGAAAATGCTTTCAGGCTTGATATGATTATAGAAAACAAAGTTATCTTAGAAATAAAAACTGTTGATTATATCAGTCCTGTTCATAAAGCCCAACTTTTAACTTATTTAAAAATGGCCAATTGTAAACTGGGTATGCTACTCAATTTTCAATCTGATATTTTTAAAAATGGAATTTCAAGAATAGTAAATAATCTATAAAAATTTGATAAAGTCAAATTCCATGCGCCCTAAAACAGTATTTTTGTAATACAATTTGCAACTTTGCATTTTAACCAACATCAAGCATGTATATACAAATCAAACAAGCCAATATCGGATACAATACAACATTAATTTCAAATGCTAATGCAGAATTAAAGCTTGGTGATGTATGCTTATTGATTGGAAATAATGGTGTAGGGAAAACAACTTTGATCAAATCTATTCTGCATCAGATTCCATTATTGAACGGAGAGATTTTAATTAATAATAAAAATGTAAAAAAGCTTTCTGTAAAAGAAATTGCAGAGAATATTGCGATTGTTTTTTCAAAATCAATGATCCCACAGCATTATACTGTGGAAGATCTTATTTCTTTAGGAAAGTACATCTACTATCCTTTCTACTTTGAACTGAAAAAAGAAGACCGTGAAGAAGTAGCTCATATTATTGAAGAACTTGATCTCGGGCAATACAAATACACACTTCTTAAGAATCTTTCGGATGGAAATCTTCAAAAGGCATTTATTGGACGCGCTATTACCCAGAACTCTCCCGTTATTATCCTGGATGAACCCACCACTCATTTGGATGAAAAAAATAAGATTATTATCCTGAAAACCCTGAGAAGACTGGCTAAGGAACAAAATAAACTTATTCTTTTTTCTTCACATGATTGGCGTCTGGCCAAAGAGTTTGCAGATAAAATTTGGTATGTAAAAGACTCACAGCTTCATGCAGGAATTGTAGAAGATGTATTATTGCAACATGATGAACTAACGAATGCTTCATTATTTCAAATACACGAGAGTTTTATTCCGCCACACATCTCTGCCCCGCAAGTTCAGAAGGAAATGCTCTATTCTTTGCTTCAAAAAAACTTCTCAAAAGACCTTTCCTCCCTTCATTTTGAGTTTAAGAATAGTTTTTGGGTAATTACTAATGATTCCCATAAACAACAATGCGAATCCTTTGAAGAAATCACAAATTTCATTGGAAACATTTATTAATCAGTAGTTTTCTTTGATTATTTCACATACTATGCATGCATAGTATTATGCAAATCATACAATTTAACTTCTTTATTATCAGTCTATTAACAAAATTTAACGTTAATAAATATTATGCATGCATAATATTTACTAAATTTGGGTAAAACCATTAGCGCAAAAATGATGGATAATAATAAGGAAAAAATAGAAAACGTAGATTTAATTTTAAAGCAGACCTGGTTGGCTGTCTCTAAAATGTACACAGAATTGGCTCAGGAACATGATTCCACGGCAGTACAAGCACTTACCCTTCTTAAAATTGATCCCAAAGAAGGAACGCGAAGTACGAATCTTGGACCTAAAATGGCCATTGAACCCACTTCCCTCACAAGAATTATTAAACTTCTGGAAGATAACGGCTATATCTATAAAGAGAAAACCACCACGGATAAAAGAGAGGTGATTATCAAACTTACAGATAAAGGATTAAACTCCAGAAACATGTCTAAGGAAGTTGTTGTCAACTTTAATAAAAAAGTAATGGAGAAGATCAGCCCGGAAAAGATGGATACTTTTAAAGATGTGATGACTGAGATCATGAAAATAGCCAATGAACTATTAAATAACAGAAAATAAATTATCATGAACCGTATGGTTCATATAACCTTATAAATAATAAAAAAATAGATATGAAAAGAAGAATCAAACATGTAACGGTTCTTGGTTCAGGAATTATGGGAAGCGGTATCGCGGCTCACTTCGCCAATATTGGTGTGGAAGTGTCTCTTTTGGATATTGTCCCGTTCGAATTGACTGAAGCTGAACAGAAAAAAGGTTTGACCAAAGAAGACAAGGCAGTAAGAAACAGAATTGCTTCCGAAAACTTCGAAAAACTAAAAAAAGCAAGCCCTGCACTTCTTTATTCACCAAAGTTTGCAGATAGAATCAAAATCGGAAACTTCGATGATGATTTACCAAAAATTAAAAATACGGACTGGATTATTGAAGTAGTTGTTGAAAGACTGGATATCAAAAAGTCTGTATACGAAAAAATAGAACAATTCAGAAAACCAGGGACACTAATTTCTTCCAATACTTCAGGGATTCCTATCCACTTTTTAACTGAAGGAAGAAGCGAAGATTTCAAAAAATACTTTGCAGGAACTCACTTCTTCAACCCGGTAAGATACCTTCCTCTTCTTGAGATTATTCCAACTAACGATACAGATCCTGAAATCATAGACTTCTACATGAATTATGGAGCTAAATTCCTAGGTAAAACTACCGTTTTAGCAAAAGATACTCCTGCATTCATTGCCAACAGAATTGGGGTATTCTCTATGATGGATCTTCTTCACAATGTACAGAAATTAGGACTTACTGTTTCTGATGTTGATAAATTAACAGGACCAGTAATCGGACGCCCAAAATCTGCGACTTTCAGAACTGCTGATGTTGTGGGTCTTGATACTTTAGTAATGGTAGCCAACGGTGTTCGTCAAAGTGGTGCTGAAGCGAATGACTTTAACGATGTATTTGCTCTTCCTCCTTATATCCAGAAAATGATGGATAATAAATGGCTGGGTTCAAAAACGGAGCAGGGCTTCTATAAAAAAGTGAAGAACGCAGATGGAAAATCTGAAATTCATGGACTAAATCTTGATACCTTAGAATATGAACTTCAAGGAAAATCTTCATTCCCTACTTTAGAATTAACTAAGTCTATTGATAAACCAATTGACAGATTCAAAGTACTAATCGGAGGTAAAGATAAAGCAGGTGAACTATACAGAAAATCATTAGGAGCATTATTCGCATATGTTTCTCATAAAGTTCCTGAAATTTCAGACGAAGTTTACAAAATTGACGATGCTATGAGAGCTGGTTTTGGATGGGAAAACGGCCCATTTGAAATCTGGGATGCTGTAGGAGTTCAAAAAGGTATTGAATTAGCGAAAGATGCTGGATACGAAGTTTCTGACTGGGTTAAAAATGTAGAAACATTCTACAAAGTTAACGATGAAGGACAAAGCATTTATGTAGATAAAAATTCAGGAGCATATAACAAAATACCTGGGCAGGATGCTTTTATTATCCTTGATAATATCAGAAAAAATAAAACGCTTTGGAGTAATTCAGGTTCAGCTATTCTTGACTTAGGGGATGGTATTATCAACTTCGAGATCCGCTCTAAAATGAACTCTCTCGGAGGCGAAGTTTTAGATGGATTAAACAGAGCGATTGATTTAGCAGAAAAAGAATACGACGGATTAGTAGTAGGAAACCAAGGAGCTAATTTCTCTGTAGGAGCTAACCTTGCCATGATCCTTATGATGGCTATTGAGCAGGATTGGGATGACTTGAATATGGCAATTGCTTACTTCCAGAAATCAATGATGAGAGTACGCTACTCCTCTATTCCTGTAGTAGTTGCTCCTCACGGAATGACTTTAGGAGGTGGCTGCGAAATGACAATGCACGCAGACAGAGTGGTTGCTGCAGCAGAAACTTATATAGGACTGGTAGAAACCGGTGTAGGTGTAATTCCTGGTGGTGGTGGGACTAAGGAGCTTACCTTAAGAACTTCAAGAGAATTCCACAGTGATGATGTTAAAAATAACAGACTTCGTGATGCTTTTATGAACATTGCTATGGGTAAAGTAGCAACTTCAGCCTATGAAGCTTATGATATGGGAATTCTTGAAAAAGGAAAAGACATCGTTTCCGTAAGCAAAAACAGACAGATTGCTGAAGCTAAAAAAGTAGCAAAACTATTGGCAGAACAAGGATATACTCAACCTATCGAACAGAAAGTAAAAGTTTTGGGTAGAGATGCATTAGGAATGTTCTATGTAGGAACAGACCAGATGCTAACAGGAAAATATATCTCTGAACATGACAAGAAAATTGCAGATAAATTAGCCAACGTAATGGTAGGTGGAAACTTATCTGAACCAACAATAGTTACTGAACAATATTTATTGAACCTTGAAAGAGAAACATTCCTTCAGCTTTGTGGTGAAAGAAAAACTTTAGAGAGAATTCAGTACATGTTACAAAATGGGAAACCATTAAGAAACTAATGGGGAGCTCCGTAGGAGCGAACTGTTAATAGCTATGAATAATTTAGAATATAGGAAAGCCTCGTAGAGGCGACCTGATAATAGACGATCACGTTAGATTTATGGCCAATACCTATACCCAGATTTATATTCAAATTGTTTTCGCTGTAAAAGGAAGACAAAACCTGATTTCAAAAGAAAACAGAGAAGAATTACATCGGTTGATTACAGGTATCGTTTCCAATAGAAATCAAAAATTATTCGCAGTGTTTGCAATGCCTGATCATGTACACATTCTCATAAGTATGAATCCAACAATGTCAGTTTCAGATTTAGTTAGAGATATTAAAGCAGGTTCTTCAAAATTCATCAATGAAAAAAGATGGATGAATGGAAAGTTCAATTGGCAGGAAGGGTATGGAGCTTTTTCTTATTCTAAAAGCGGTGTTGATTCGGTTGTAAAATATATTTTAAACCAGGAAGAACATCATAAGAAGAAAACTTTTAGAGAAGAATATCTGGACTTTATGTCAAAATTTGAAATAGAATATGATTCGAACTATTTATTTGAATGGATTGATTATTAGCAGGTCGCTCCTACGGAGCTCCTCAAATTGCAAAACAACACAAACAAGCTATGGACAGTTTACCTCTACGAGGCAAAAATCTTTCAAAAAATAATTTAATTTAAAAAAAATGAAAACAGCATACATTGTAAAAGGATTCAGATCAGCAGTAGGAAAAGCACCAAAAGGTTCCCTGCGTTTTACACGTCCTGATGTCATGGCAGCTACCGTTATTGAAAAATTAATGGCTGAGCTTCCGCAATTAGATAAAAACAGAATTGATGACCTTATTGTAGGAAATGCAATGCCTGAGGCAGAGCAAGGATTAAACGTAGCTCGTTTGATTTCCTTAATGGGTCTAAATACAGATAAAGTTCCGGGAGTAACTGTAAACAGATACTGTGCTTCAGGAAGTGAAGCGATTGCTATTGCTTCTGCAAAAATTCAGGCTGGTATGGCAGATTGTATCATCGCTGGTGGTACAGAATCTATGTCTTACATTCCGATGGGTGGTTATAAGCCGGTTCCGGAAACGGATATTGCAAAAACAAACCCTGATTATTATTGGGGAATGGGTTACACCGCTGAAGAAGTAGCAAAGCAATATAATATTACCCGAGAAGAACAAGATCAGTTTGCTTTTGAGTCCCATATGAAAGCTTTAAAAGCGAATCAGGAAGGTAAATTTGCTAACCAGATCGTTCCGATCCCAGTAGAATATAACTTCCTTGATGAAAATCAGAAGATTCAGACTAAGAAATTCGATTTCTCTGTAGATGAAGGTCCAAGAGCTGACACTTCTCTGGCAGGTTTAGCTAAACTTAGACCTGTTTTCGCTAACGGAGGAAGTGTAACAGCTGGAAACTCTTCTCAAATGAGTGACGGTGCTGCTTTCGTTATGGTAATGAGCGAAGAAATGGTAAAAGAATTAGGTCTTGAACCGGAAGCAAGATTAGTAGCCTATGCTGCTGCTGGTCTTGAGCCTAGAATCATGGGAATGGGACCTGTTTATGCCATTCCAAAAGCTTTAAAACAAGCAGGTCTTGAACTAAAAGATATTGATTTAATTGAGTTAAACGAAGCTTTTGCATCACAATCGGTAGCAATTAAAAAAGAATTGGGATTAAATCCGGATATCTTAAACGTAAACGGAGGTGCTATCGCTCTTGGTCATCCACTGGGATGTACAGGAACTAAACTAACTGTTCAGCTTCTTGATGAAATGAGAAGACGTGGCAACAAATATGGAATGGTTTCTATGTGCGTTGGAACAGGACAAGGAGCGGCTTCAATTTTTGAACTCTTATAGACTAAAAGAGTAAAGAATAAAGAGCAAAGACTATAATGAAACATAATTTCAAACATCTTAACATCTGGAAACTGTCCATTGAATTAGCTGATGAAATTTATGGTATTACAGATAGTTTTCCAAAAAACGAAGAATTTGGACTTAAATCTCAAATTAGAAGATGTACAGTTTCTGTAGCCTCTAATATTTCAGAAGGCTCAAGCAGAAGTTCAACCAAGGATTTTAATCGTTTTTTAGAAATAAGTATTGGCTCTCTTTATGAATTACAAACTCAAATTATTATTTCGGGCAACAGAAATTATCTTGAAGTTTCTAAAACCGAAAAAATAGAAAATAAAATCACAGAACTACAGAGAATGATTTCTGGCTTTCAAAAAAATTTAACATTGTAAGTCTTTATTCTTTTCTCTTTGTTCTTTAATCTAAAAAAACAAAATAATATATGGCTACACTAAAAGGAGGTGAGTTCCTGATCAAGGAAATTCCTGCAAACGAAATTTTCAGTGTTGAAGAACTGAATGAAGAACAAAAAATGCTTCGTGATTCTGCGAAGGAATTTATAGATAGAGAGGTTGTCCCTCAAAGAGAACGTTTCGAAAAGAAAGATTATGCATTCACAGAAGAAACAATGCGTAAGCTTGGAGATATGGGAATGTTGGGAATCGCAGTTCCTGAAGAATACGGAGGTCTTGGGATGGGCTTTGTAACTACGATGTTAGCTTGTGATTACATTTCCGGAACTACAGGATCATTGGCAACGGCGTATGGGGCACACACCGGAATCGGAACCCTGCCTATCGTTCTTTATGGAACTGAAGAGCAAAAGAAAAAATATCTTCCGGACTTAGCAACAGGAACAAAATTCGGAGCTTATTGCTTAACTGAGCCTGATGCAGGTTCAGATGCGAACTCTGGGAAAACAAGAGCCAAGCTTTCTGAAGATGGAAAACATTATATCATCAACGGACAGAAAATGTGGATCTCTAATGCAGGTTTTGCTGATACATTCACACTATTCGCTAAAATTGATGATGATAAAAACATCACTGGTTTTGTAATCAACAGATCTGAATTGGAGAACCCTGAAAGTTTAACTTTCGGTGAAGAAGAACACAAATTAGGTATTCGTGCGTCCTCTACCCGTCAGGTTTTCTTCAATGATATGAAAGTTCCTGTAGAGAATCTTTTAGGAGAAAGAAACAATGGTTTCAAAATCGCTTTAAATGCATTGAACGTAGGTCGTATCAAATTAGCGGCTGCTTGTTTAGATGCTCAAAGAAGAATTTTAAACCACTCTATCCAATATTCTAACGAGAGAAAGCAGTTTGGCGTTTCTATCTCTACTTTCGGAGCGATCAGAAAGAAACTTGCTGAAATGGCAACCGGAGTTTTCGTAAGTGAGGCTGGTTCTTACAGAGCTGCGAAAAACGTTCAGGACAAAATTGACGAATTGGTAGCTGGTGGAATGGATCACCAGGCTGCTGAACTTAAAGGTGTTGAAGAATTCGCTGTAGAATGTTCTATCCTTAAAGTGTTTGTTTCTGATCTTGCACAGCACACTGCTGATGAAGGTATTCAGGTATACGGAGGTATGGGATTCTCTGAAGATACTCCAATGGAAGCTGCATGGAGAGATTCAAGAATTTCAAGAATTTATGAAGGGACTAACGAAATCAACAGATTACTAGCTGTAGGAATGCTTATTAAGAGAGCAATGAAAGGTGAATTAGACCTTTTATCTCCTGCCATGGCAATCAGCAAAGAATTGATGGGTATTCCTTCTTTTGAAGTTCCTGATTATTCAGCATTCATGAGCGAAGAAAAAGCGATTATCGCTAACCTTAAGAAAGTATTCCTTATGGTTTCTGGAGCGGCTCTTCAAAAGTATATGATGGATATCGAAAAGCAACAACATTTATTATTGAATGCTTCTGAGATCCTTAACCAAATCTATATGGCAGAATCTGCAGTATTAAGAGCTGAAAAACACTTCTCCCCTGATTCTGTAGAAGCAGCGATGGCTCAATTGAACCTTTACAAGGCTGTTGAGAAAATCATTGTAGCCGCTAAAGAAGGAATTATTTCTTTCGCTGAAGGAGATGAGCAGAGAATGATGCTTTCAGGATTAAGAAGATTCACTAAGTATACTAATCATCCAAATGTAGTAGCATTAACTGAAAAAGTAGCTGCTCACTATATTGAAAAAGGAGCTTATTAGTCTTTATACCATAAATTTGATTTCAAAACGCCCCATTTCGGGGCGTTTTTCTTATTTATTCATTTGAACGCAAATCTTGAACAATTCCAATATTTTTTCCTAAATTTATTATAACTAAACCATTAACTCAAAATACAAACCTATGGGAAAATTTATTATTTCTAAAAGAACCAATGGCGAATTCCATTTCAATCTTAAAGCCGGGAATGGCCAGGTCATTCTAACAAGCCAGGGATACAGTACCAAACCATCTTGTGAAAACGGAATCAGTTCTGTAAAAACCAACTCTCAGGAAGATGCTAAATTTGAAAGGAACACGGCCAGAGACGGCAGGTGTTACTTCAATCTTAAAGCCGGAAACGGACAAATCATCGGAACCAGTCAAATGTATGAATCAGACAATGGCATGGAAAACGGAATAGAATCCGTAAAAAATAACGCTCCTAATGCTCCTGTAGAGGATGAAACGAATTTCTAGAATAATTGTAAATAATCTTTATAAAAATGTCTTATTTTTTTAAGGCATTTTTTATTTTTGTACTCTATTTTCATAGAAAAATGACAAAAGAAGAATTACTCAATAAAGCGATAAAGATTGCCGATAAGGCTCATAAAGGACAAACTGATAAATACCACGCTCCTTACATTGGCCACGTTATGCGTGTCATGGAATACGGGAAAACAATTGATGAAAAAATTGTGGGTATACTGCATGATGTTGTAGAAGATCATCCACTGGAATTCAGTCTTGATTATTTAAGAACAGAGGGCTTTCCTGAATACATTATTTTCGCCATCAGCTGCCTTACTAAATTTGATCCGGAAGAAGATTATGATGACTTCATTAAGAGAACAGAAAGATCTCTTCTTGCAGTCGCAGTAAAAATTAATGATCTTCGCGACAATATGGACCTTAGAAGAGTAAACCGTGAGCTTACTCCTAAGGACATTAAAAGGTTTAATAAATATCTTAAAGCCTACCGTTATCTGATAGAAAAATATTAATCTGCACCAGGGAAATCATATGTTTTTACCTCATGGTCTGTGCCATCAATGTTGATGTTCAAAGCCAGGTAGATAAAATGTAGATTTTTATTTCCTTTGGCTTCAAATTCGCGCTGCCAAAGGTATCCGCTTACAATTCCAAAGTAATCATCGATCTGATAGCCGAAACCGCCATAGACTCTGTTTCTCGCAAAAGTAGGCTTCATCGGGGTTACCAGGAAAAGTTCATCATAAGCATTCGCAAAGACAGTCCCTTTTTTGATCGTTTTAGAGTTTAAAGGAACACTTATATTCAGACGATAACGGTAACGCATTCTTTGAGAAGTCTGATCTGTTTGTGGTTCATAAAACCAACTTTTTTCCACACGAAAACGGTTCTCAAACTTCACAATCCCTTTTTAACATCAATGATATCCTGAAGCCAAACCCTAAACTCTTCTCTGCTTAATTTTTTATCCTTGTAATTCACATACCTTCCAAGTCCCACAAATGGTTTATGATTCTTGGTAAGATTATACCCTAATCCCCCTTTTATTTCATAATAATCAGGATAGGTATAATCTTCGTTACCTCTCAACTGCCCTTCTCCATACATGAAAAACTTAGGATGAAACTTGTAGGTTAAAGTCACTGCATTGAAGCTGGAAATGTGTTCCTGTGCTTTGAAGAAAGATAGACTAAGAAGTAGACTTAAACCTAGAAAACGTTTCATAAAAAATTTTTGCAAATTTAATTTTTTTAACAATTTGTTAATATTAACTTTCATTAATATTAGATTAACACTTACTTCATATTAATTGTGTATGAAAAACCAATATGGAACCACCTTTGCGGCATTTCAACCCCAAATGCTTCCGTATATTTTGTATTGGTGATATTATTCACTAAAACATACACGGAATAGTCTTTTTATAAAAGCTTAATTTATCATCCAAAAGATGGTAGCTTCCTAAATTCATTCTCTCATTATATCTGTACACCAATTCATTGGTAAAACCACCAAGAAATTTTGTTTCCAGCTTACCAATGATCTGATGCTTCAGGTTATCCAAGATATATCTTGAAGTCCATTCATTAGGTTCCTGATATTTGCTGTCAATATAGGTATATCCAGCTGTAGGTTTCAGCCAGTTTGTTATCTTATAGCTAATCTCTGCTTCCACACCTTTCACCTTGATATCTCCAACATTTGCAGCTAACCAGGTTAAATCTTTGGGATCCTTTTTAAGCCAATCAATAGAATTCTTTGAATCCCTTAAGAATCCGCTCACCTTTGCCAAGACCTTCCTATTCTGGTATTGATATCCTATTTCTGACGAAATCGCATTTTCAGGTTGCAGACCAGGGTTTCCACGTTCCGTAGGGCTTATATAATAAAGTTCCGTGAAGGTAGGAACACGATGTACTTTTGCAATATTTCCGTAAATCTTACTGTTAGGATTGAAATTATATCCCACATCCAGGCCGGGATAGAAAAAGTTTCCTTCTTTAGAATAATTAGCCCATGAAATTCCGGGGCTGATGTTTAGTTTTTTATCTAATAATGAGAAATGGTGTTCAAAGAAAACCTGAGAAACAAAACGATTTGGATTACCTAAGTTGCTGCTTACCAGAAACTCTTTTCTCAGTTCCACCCCCACTCCGGTAGTTCCTAGTCCCCATTGGTAACTGGAATTCACTTCACCACCTACATTATTCCCAATGTGCATATTTCTGTAAAAAGAAGGATCTTGTCTTTTATAAAGGTACATATCCTGCCCTCTTCTCCAATATACATTAGAATTAATTTTTAATTTCCCAAAAGTCTGTTGATGTGCAATACTTATAACGGAAGCCTGCATTTCTTCATATTGATCTACAGCCGTTTTAGAAGCATAAAACCCATTAGCACCGAATTTCTTTTCCGAAAAACCAGCCTGAAGTCTCAGATCTCCATTTTTAATATTCAGTTTTCCCTGATAGAATACATTTCTGATTTCATAATCAGTATTATACATATAGCCTTCTGATCCTGAAGTATTGGCCTGAAGGGTATTGGAAAACTTTTCATTTCCCATCTGGGCATTAAAGCCTAATCTATAAGAACTATAATCACCCCCTTCCGCAGTGATTTTAACCTTTTTTCCTATTCCTGGTTTGGTAATCACATTAATGACTCCTGCATAGGCATTTTGACCAAAACGTCTGGCAGCAGGGCCCTTGATGATCTCTATTTTTTCCACATCCTCCAGATCAACTGGAATATTCATAGAATTGTGTCCGGTCTGAGAATCATTGACTCTAACCCCGTTTAATAATAGCAAAACCTGTTCAAAGGAACTTCCCCGGAAACTGATATCACTCTGAACTCCATTAGACCCTCTCCTTCTGATATCCATACCCGGAACCTGCTGAAGAATTTCATCAATACTTTTGGAGGGTGCATTGGCAATTTCTTCTTTGGTGATAACCGTAATATTCTGGTTGGCACTTTTGTAAGGTGTAGAGATAAATTTCCCCTGAAATTCAATATTTTCAATATCTGTAGTTTTCTCCTGAGCCTGTACCCAAAGCAGAGATCCCAGAAAAAAAAGCACTTCCTATCTTTTTGATCATAACCGTTTCCGTAGTTTCTTTTAACAAGGTTCAAAAGTAAGGGAGTTCATGAAGACAGGCAAATGATACTTGTCATAAAAAAAGACGCAGCCTGAATGCTGCGTCTATGTTTTTTGAGGGAGGTTTCTATCTTTTTCTCATTAAATGTGTAACTAGATCTCTGAATAATTTTCTCATTTCTATATTACATATTTATGAATACAATTTTAAATAATTTTAAAACATAAAACAATACCCAGATAAAAAAACATGTTAAAAGATCAAAAACTGTTTAAAATTCAATAAAAACACAGTGCAAAAAGAAAATAATTCCACAAAAAATATTTTAAATTACCTTTTTTTGAGTGCCCTATTGTGGTACCTAATGTCCTATTTTTATTTTTTGATATACAATTTTAGTAACAGGAGAAGCATATAATTTTCGCTAAAAATTCGTAATTTTGTGGGTCTTAATTTTACAGCGAGAACATTCTTTTTCAACTGTATCTTTGGCAGCATTTTTACAAACAGCCGCCTCACTCAGATGAATACGAAGATATGTTGAAAGTTCGAATTGATGACGCCCGGAATATTCCGGGAAACACCATTAAACTGGCAGTTTACAACACTGTACAGTTGTTTTTATGAATAAACAAAATATGGCTGATACTACAGAAATAGATATTAAAAAACAGATTTTCGTTAAGAATGCACATCTTAACAATCTGAAACATATAGATGTCCTGATCCCGAAAAATAAACTGATTGTTATTACCGGCGTATCAGGAAGTGGTAAATCATCTCTGGCATTTGATACGATCTATGCAGAAGGCCAGAGAAGATATGTGGAAAGTTTAAGTTCTTATGCCCGTCAGTTCTTAGGAAAATTAGAAAAACCTAAAGTTGATGATATTAAAGGACTCGCTCCCTCCATTGCCATCCAGCAGAAAGTAATCTCATCCAATCCGCGCTCTACTGTAGGAACTTCTACAGAGATCTATGATTATATGAAACTTTTGTTTGCGAGGATTGGGAAAACATTTTCTCCGGTTTCGGGGGAAGAAGTGAAAAAAGATTCCGTTTCTGATGTGGTAGACTTTATTAAGGCTTCCCAAAAAGATACTTCCTTTTTATTAACAGCCCCATTGGAATACGATGCTGATAATTTTAAGGAAACGTTAAACGTTTTAAAACTGGCAGGTTTTACAAGACTTGAGATCAATGGAAATCTAGCAGGTATCGAAGATCTTGAAAGTTTCGGATTTGCTCCGGAAAAAGGGATGAAAATCAACCTGGTAATCGACCGTTTTTCTTATGAAGAAGATGAAAGCTTCCTACAGCGTTTGGCAGATTCTATTCAGATGGCATTTTATGAAGGCCGTGGTTATTGTTCTTTGAAGAATACAAATACAGAAAAGGTAAAAGAGTTCTCCAATAAATTTGAACTGGATGGAATAGAATTTCTTGAACCCAATGTTCATTTCTTCAGCTTTAATAATCCATATGGAGCTTGTCCTGCTTGTGAAGGTTATGGAAAAGTAATTGGAATAGATGAGGATCTTGTGGTTCCTAATAAAACACTATCCGTCTACGAAGACGCTGTAGTCTGCTGGAGAGGAGAAACCATGAGCGAATGGAAAAAAGATTTCATCAAAAAAGCCGGGGACTTCCCTATTCATAAACCTTATCATCAATTGACCAAGGAACAGAAAAACTTTCTTTGGGAAAGGTGATGGCAAAAGCAATTTCCCATGCATCAACAATTTCTTCAAAATGCTTGAAGAAAATCTTTATAAAATCCAGTACCGTGTTATGCTTTCCCGTTACAGAGGAAAAACACTTTGCCCAACCTGTGAAGGATTGAGGCTTCGTGAAGAAACAAGCTGGGTAAAAGTAGACGGACATAATATTCAATCCATGATTGAACTTCCGTTGGATGAATTAGCACCATTAATCAACAGCTTAAAGCTATCTGATCACGATAAGGAAGTTGCCAAGAGGTTATTATACGAAATCACAACCCGCCTGGAATTTTTATTAAAGGTTGGGTTAGGATATTTAACCTTAAACAGAACCTCGAATACGCTTTCCGGAGGGGAAAGTCAAAGAATTAACCTGGCAACAAGCTTAGGAAGTTCTTTGGTAGGTTCCATTTATATCTTAGATGAACCTTCTATCGGACTTCACTCTAAAGATACAGAAAACCTAATCGAAGTATTGAAAAACCTTCGTGATTTAGGAAATACGGTTATCGTAGTAGAACACGACGAAGATGTAATGCATGCTGCCGATTATATCATTGACATTGGTCCTGAAGCAGGTTATCTTGGTGGTGAACTGGTATTTGCAGGAGATTATAAGGATCTGAAAAAAGCTAATACGCTTACCTCAGAATACCTTACAGGAAGACTGGAAATAGAAGTACCAAAGAAACGCAGAAAAGCAAAAGAGTGGATTCATATTAAAGGAGCTCGTCAAAATAACCTTAAAAATATTGATGTAGATGTTCCTTTGGAAAGTCTTACCGTTATTTCAGGGGTTTCCGGAAGTGGAAAATCTACATTGATGAAGGAAATCCTTACCAACGACATCCAGATTCAGCTGGGAATGGGTGGAAAAAAAGGAGATTATGATTCTGTAGAATTCCCGAAAAAACTTATCAAAAATATTGAACTGATCGATCAGAATCCTATCGGAAAGTCTTCCCGCTCCAACCCTGTAACTTATCTGAAAGCTTACGATGACATCCGTGACCTTTTTGCTAAGCAGAAAGTAGCAAAAATGATGGGCTACAAACCAAAACATTTCTCTTTCAACGTAGATGGCGGAAGATGTGATGAATGTAAAGGTGAAGGGGTAATCAATGTTTCTATGCAGTTTATGGCTGATATTGAACTTGAATGTGAAGTTTGTAAGGGAACCCGATTCAAAAGTGAAATTCTTGAAGTAAAATTCGATGAGAAAAGCATTTCCGATATTCTCCACATGACAGTAGATGAGGCATTGGAATTCTTTAAGGATAATAATGAAGAAAAAATTGTAACCAAGCTGAGACCTTTACAGGATGTAGGATTAGGTTATTTACAGCTGGGACAAAGTTCTTCTACCCTTTCCGGAGGTGAGGCACAGCGTGTAAAGCTGGCTTCATTCCTGGTAAAAGGAGTTACTACAGACAAAACCTTATTTATTTTCGATGAACCTTCTACCGGACTTCACTTCCACGATATTCAAAAGCTGTTGAAATCATTGCAGGCCCTGATTGATCTTGGACATTCGGTGATCGTTATTGAACATCAGCCGGATATCATCAAATGTGCTGATTATATCATTGATATTGGACCGGAAGCAGGAAAACATGGTGGTGAAGTAGTTTTCGCCGGAACTCCTGAAGATCTTACGAAAAATAAAAAGTCATATACAGCGAAATACATCAAGGAAAAACTTGAAAAATAAATAGAAACAGAGAGCCATTGAGCTCTCTGTTTTATTATTACTCCAAAATGTTTAGTTTAAATATTATATAAGAATGGACTTTCCCTGATGTAATTAGAATTTTTAATCTGCAAAACCAAAAACTCTGCAAGATCTGCAGCACTGATATTTTCACCTTTACAATCAATCAGACTCGTTTCAGTGGTGAAACTTTCGTCTGTTAGGTTAATAAGTGGTAATCGTACCAAAGTCCAATCCAGACTGCTTTCTAAAAGCAACTGATATTCTTTCTGTTTATCTGAAGTGGTTTCAGGATAATTCTGATACATCCATTCTGTAGCCATCTTAACGCGGTCATTTTTTTGATCCGCCGAAGTATTCACACTTAACCCAGTGGTTACAATATATCTTTTGATTCCATAATAATTCATCGTTCGGATGATATTTTCTGCAGCATCACTGAAGACAGACTTCTCTCCCTTTGGCTGACCTAATGTACTGATCACCATATCACAGCCTTCAATTAATGTATGTACTGCCTCTCCATCCCTTACATCTCCTTTTACGATTTCAATCAAGGGATCCTGCATTTTGAAGTCTTCAGGATTTCTCCATAAAAGTTTGATTGGATATCCTTTTTCAAGAAGGTTTTGTACCAGATATTTTCCGGATTTTCCGGTTCCGCCGATAACGGCAATTGTATTTGTTTTCATAATAATCTTATTTAAAATATGATGGTTATTATTCAAACCATTTTAATCATGGAGAGTCTGTTCTTCTACAATTTGATTGGATTTAAATAATAAAGTATTTGGTTCAGGACTTCTGAACTTATTATTTTCAAGCTTTAGAATTATGCTTGAATCGGGGTGATATTTAGAATAAGATTTTAATGAAATAAAGATACTCAATTTTGAGATAAAAATTAGCTAACCTGTTGACTAATGATTATTTAAATCACTTGTGCGGGTATTCTATTTTACATAATTTAGACTTAATAATCTAAAAATCAATTACTATGAAAAATTTAAAGAAATTAAAAAGACATCATCTTGTACTCATAAACGGTGGAGATGTACCTTATGCAGATTGTGATATAGAAGGAAAATGCCCTGCTGTTTCAGGTTCTTACTATTGCAGCGGAGGAATTTGTTATAGATCTTCCGGCGGAGGTAATCCTGATGATAACTGCCACGAACCTAAGCGCGACTGTATGCCATGGGACACAGGATGTGGATGTGTATATTCATAAAAAAATAGTTTGTAAGATAAAATACAGAGCAGTTCCTACTGCTCTTTTTATATTTTTATAATTTGTATCAAATCCATTCTTTTATATCAGTAAAAATTCAGATTTTTGTGGTCAACCCATTACACCATGAAATTCGAAAAAGTAATATATCCTCTGCCTTGCATTCTCTTTCTGATGAGTTGTTCAGTAAAGAAAAATATAAATTCAGAAAATGAATATGAAACAAAGCGGGATACATTGACTTTGTTTGACCAGAATAGAAACCGTAAGATTCCTGTTGCTTATTATATTCCTAAAACCAATAAGAAGATACCGAATCAGCAGGTGATTATTTTTAATCATGGATATGGTTTCAATAAAGGTGGTGATTATTTTGTGTATTCTTATTTAACAGAAAAACTGGCTTCCAAAGGATATTTTACTGTAAGTATTCAGCATGAGCAGACTACAGATGCTCCCTTACCTGTAGAAGGAAACCTTCAAATCGTAAGAAGACCTTTCTGGCAAAATGGTTCCGACAATATATTATATGTATTGAATGAGCTTAAAAAAACAAATCCGGAGCTGGATTACAAACACCTTACCTTAATCGGACATTCTAATGGTGGGGACATGGTGGCTTTATTTGGGAATCAGCATCCTAATCTGGTCTATAAAATTATTGCGATGGATAACCGAAGAATGTTCCTTCCGAGAACAAGTATTCCTAAAATTTATTCATTACGCTCCAATGATTATCCTGCTGATGAAGGAGTCTTACCTACACAAGAAGAGCAGAAAAAATATCATATGACCATTCAACCCACCTCCATTAACCATAGCCACATGGACAATAAAGGCAGTGATGAAGAGAAAAAGATATTGAATGACTTTGTCCTGAAATACCTTAATGAGCATTGAATTTAAACATTTTTTTGTTCCTTCTCAATGATAATTTATCGGCCCGAGTCAGACTTATCCACAACAAAATGTGGATAACTTGTGAATTTTAACATTAAATTCATATTTCGTATTAAAAATATCACTACATTTACTATGTAATAAACATCGAAGTGGAAACTTTATTTGCTTTTCTTACTACTCTTGAAATTGCAATTAAATTTGAAATAAAAATTTAAGCACAGCATTGTCGGCTGTGCTTTTTTATTGTTGTCTAATTAAAAAAATGAGATGTATTATCTACTGAATCTGCCCCTAAAGGGCAGATTCTTTTTATTCTAAAGATTAAAATGCTTACAACAGAACCTGATGCATTAAAAATATGTACAAAAAATCCCCGGATCTCTCCGAGGATAAAAGCTAATATTATCAACTCAATTTAGTATTGAATGATAGAGTAAAGATAATAATATTTATCTAAAATTATAGGAAGCATTCTACTTTCTGTAATCCTTAGTTAAATAAAACAGATCGATTCAAAAATATATAAAAGAATAATTTGTATTTTTATTCCCCTGGCCTTATAGTTCAATGGATAGAACAAAAGTTTCCTAAACTTTAGATCCAAGTTCGATTCTTGGTGGGGCTATTTCTTTCCTTTTACTATCAATCATTTTTTGACCCGCTACCATAGCAGCTCCTTCTTCTTTTTCCAATAATAACCTGATTGGCCACCACAAACAATTTTACAAACCCTCTTCTTCAGATATAAAAACCTATTCACTAACATTTTATATTCAATTAGTTGAAATTAAAACTAATTTTCCGTACATTTGTTAGGAAGCATCAACATAAAATTTTATGTCTGAAAAACAAAATAACCTGTCCGAACTGGCCTTAGAACTAGGCTGGGCAATGACTGAAATGAAGAGCCGCTTACGGCAAAAAATTCAGGCGTGCGTTAATGAGTATGATCCGGATCTTTCCGTTGAACTGGTTGAAATTCTTGGACTTCTATCCCGCAATGATGGGATCAATCAACAGGAAATAGCCAATAAAGTAAGTAAAGATAAATCAAGCATCACCTATCTTATCAATGCTCTCGTAAAAAGAGAACTGGTAGAACGGGTTGCTTATAAAAATGATAGAAGAAACAAGCAGATCTTTCTTACTTCAAAAGGAAAAAAGCTTGTAGAAAAAGTGTATCCATGGGCACTGGAGCTCTATAAAAAAGCTGCCGGTAATCTTCATGAAGACGAAATCAGCAAAGCTCTTCTTTTAGTAAAAAAAATGACTGCTAATTTAGAATAATCAGGATTTAAAATATACAACATGAAAACAATCCTCGTCCCTATTGACTTTACATCTACTACAGAAAATGCAGTAAAAGTTGCCGCAGAATGGGCAAAAAATTATGATTACCAAAACATTATTCTTTTGAAAATTGCCGGAGAATCTGAATTTGATTATCTGCATATTGCAGAAGGGCATTCATTCGTTAATGAAGAAAGTGTCAATAGTCTTTTAGAAAGAACAGAGTTACGATTTGACCAGCTAAGTAAGGTTGTTGCAGAGATTTCACCAGAAGTAAAAGTCTCCAGGCTTTTAAGTGACTGGGCACTGACAAGAAGTATTAATGAAGTACTGAAAAACCAGCCGTCTATCGAAATGATCATTTTGGGAAGTGATGATTCTACTTCCTCCAATGAAAGCTTTGTGTCCGATAATATTATCAGTATTGCAAGAACAAGTCCCGTTAAAACCTTGATTGTTCCCAATAGTTATCAATACAGCAGTATTAAAAATATTGTGATTCCTTGTGATGTCAATGGAGTTAAAAAGCTTGAAAGGCTGTTTCAGCACAAATCTACTATTCAGAAACAGGATCGACACTTATTATTCCTGAATATCAATACTAAAGAAAAAACGGATATCAACCCCGATAAAAAGAAAGAACTGGAAGGCTATATTCATCAACATTTAACAGAGATTCCAAGCAGTATTCATTATTCGTATGATGAAAATGTAATCAACGGGATTTTGGCTTTTGCAGCTTCAAATAATGCTAATCTTATTATTGCTTTACCGGGCAGACATAGTTTCCTTTACTATATAGCAAACCGAAGCATTTCTGAAGGTCTTTATCAAAATACCAATTTACCTGTTTTGATTTTGAAATAAAGGTTGATTGAATACAATTGCTTTTTTAAGACAACTGGAAAATATTTTATTATAGCAGATGAAAAACGCACCAAATTTATTGGCGCGTTTTTTACAATGATTTTATTAAATCAATAAACTGCATATTTTAAGAATCAAAAAATGTATTCAGTAAAACTCTGAATTAGATAAGCGGTCACCACTTATCAACTTAAGATAATTCGTCTATTATAGCGGTATAGTCCGGAAAAACTTGTTTTAAATGATCTAAAAAAGCCTTTCGCTCTTTGTCATCACTTGGTAAAGAGGTGCTGCAACCCTCATGAAAAGCTGGTGCTAAACTACAGCTGCTCAAATTAAAATCCTCATTTACAACTTTAGCGCCAAACCATGTATTTTTGGGTACAATGGCTTGTAACTTTTCTCCTTTATTTGTATTCCGGCCTATCACTTTAACTGCAACTCTGTTTTTCTCCAGGTCGAAGATATAAATTTGCAATGCTGAGCCTTCGTGAAAAAACCATTGTTCGTCCATTGTAAGCTTATGCAGTTTTAACTTTGGATGATTATCTATCAGAATAAAATTCAGGGAATAAGTACTGTCTTTATCTGCTTCATGAGTAGGATCAATACCAAAATAACCGACACGATCTACCCGTTTTAATCCCAAATCTTTAATCCACGCTTCTTTAGTTTTCTGCAATGCGAAGTTAACGGTAGTCCCCAAAATTTCAAATTCATTTGTTGAGCTTCGCCATAAACCCTTTTGGGTAAGAATAGGCTGCTGTGATCCGTCTGGTAATTCTATCACTTCGCGATGGTTCAATAAAGGCACACCAGACTTTCGTACCGCTTCATCATCCTTTACATGCTGTGCTCTATCATCAATAGTTCCTACTATATCAGAGACAGAACTTCCTACTAATTTTGCAAAATTTTCATTGCAATATACAAATCTGGAATCAACATCTTTTACGCAGGTGTAGACACCATCCATATTGAGTACAGGACTTAAATCCAGTCCAGCTTCTACAAGTGTAGCCGTTTCGTTATTATCCATGCCGCTTAAAATTTAGATTGGTCCATTAAAGAAAAAACTTCATTAAACTCAATATTATGATCATTAATATGTTTTTCTTTACCATTGATACTTTTTCCTTTAGCATTAATCGGCTTACCTGCGTTTTTCGCAGCAATTCTTTTATCAGCTAATTGAAGCGCCATTGCCGTCATGGTCAAAGTAGGATTCCAGGCACCGCTTTGTGCCCATAATGACGCTCCTGTTATAAATAAATTGGATACAGGTTTTCCTTTGTTTATCAATTGATAATCTAAGTTTACCACAGCCTCAATATCATTATTATTAACTATAGGAAGCGTAGAACCTTCGTGCACCATTGCTGGAACATGCGGGTAAGCCGTACGTTTATCTTTCTTTACCCAAGAATTTTGCATGACAGAACGTTTTTCCAAGTCTTTGACAACATCTTTGCCTAATTGAGACTCTTGATAATAATTCAAATCACTATACCAGTATTCAGGGTCACCAAATAGGTAATCAAGTATATCGTAGGTTGCTTTACCCATGTCATCCCATGTTTCTTTATCAATCAAGCTTGGATTACAGCGAAGGACACTAGCAGTCGTAGCATCATGGTCTTTATTAGCATGAAAAGATGCTTCTTTATTATGAATATCTAATTCACCCAGAATAGCACATACTAATATCACATGGTTTTCTGAGTCTGCTAATTGTTCCGGAGAGGCTGTAGATACCACATCCGGCATATAGCGCATGGCCAGTTCTTTATTCTTATCCGGATGAGGATCATGAATAATCGACAATTGAATATGAAACTGCTGTTTATTTTTAGCAAAGAATGGCAAGTAAATCGCCCCCATCTGCAAATTATCATTTTCTGAAATCGAATCTTTTCCTAAAAGCTCCATAAATTTATATTTCTCTACTCTGGCTGTTATTGCAGAAATCGTATGGGCTGTAAAATGCTGACCTGCCAATTCATGATTGAATGATTTCTGAATCAGCGTAGCAGGCGGCATCGCACCGGTTGCTAATATTAATTCTGCATCATTCAATGCAATCGTACCCCTTGTTGTTAATAAGCCATAAGCTTTATTATCCTCATTCAAAATCTCTTCTACGACACACTCTGTAACAATATGCAACCTGTTTGGATACATATTATTTCTTTCTTTTCCCTTTTTTTCTGTAATAGGATCTTTTTCAGTGCCAAATGCAGTACTGTCTACCAAATTCAGAATAGCAGTTGGGGTAGAGAACTTATTAAAATCAATCCCTTTATTCTCACCATCACCACAAGCCAGAGAGGCGTATTCAACCTTCATAAGTTGAGCTCCGGTATGATTTCCTCCATTAACATTCGAGTTGAATTTTTCTCTATTTCTATTAATTTTATTGTAAATAGCATCTTGTAATCCTCCATATTCTGGTAATTGTAATTTACTCAAATTGTCTTCCAAGTCCAGTCCTTTTAATTTTTTTAAGTTCTTCACAAAAGGCAAACTATTAGACTTATGGACATGTAATAGCTGGACAGCATCTTCAAAATAAGATGTTTCACCATTTTTTTCCGTTAAAGATTTAAATAAAACCGGGGACCACTTAGCAGCTTGTTCTTTTTCCGGTTGTGGGCACCAGGCACTCCACAAGAAACTTCTCCCCCCAAAATAAGGCAGCATACCATGCTGCGTTACGCGATAAGGGGCCTTTTCAAGCATTGTAGATTGAGATAAGCTCCAAGGGAAAGTCTCAGAAATAGGCCCAACCAGTTTTTTATAGCTTGCTCCTAAGTTCTGAAAATGGGTTGGCAATAAAAAGCCTCCCCTTTCAATCATTAGAACTGTAGCTTCTTTATCTTTTTCCAAAATTCTTTTAGCGAAGGCATATCCGCAGAAGCCCGAGCCAATAACGATATAGTCGTAAGAATTATTTTCTTTAGCTTCTTTCCATTGACCTTCTGTCAAAAAATAAGCGTGATTCATGATATCCTGAATATCAGGACGCTGAGGGCCAGGAGTTGGATATCCATTACCCAGGTTTCTAGATGATGCAAAATTTCCCATGGTTATTAGTTTTTTATGGATTAATATTATGGGATAAAAATAATAGGTTCAAAACGATATCAATTAAGTATTTATACCCAATTTGTGGTACCGGGTTTTTACATATAATCAATAATTAATATTAAATAATCACATAATACCTTATCATTATATCTCAAAAAATCCATCTCCTCATTGTTGATTTATTTTCAAAAAAATATCGCCAACTGAAAACAGTAGGCGATTTATAGAGTAAAATTAATAAAGCCTTTTAATACAATTCTGCTTTAGAAGAAATTTCAGACACTACTCATCTTTAAATGAATACTCATCATACACAGTACTGATAAGCTCTTCAGAATTGATATTTCGTGAAAAAATGGGATAATGAAAACGATCCAATTTATTAAGAATACGTATAAGTTCCATCTTTTCGTTATGATTAAGATTTCCCGCAACAATATTAGTGGCCTGTCTTATCTTCTCCATTTGCTTTTCCAAAACCATCAGCCCTCTTTCAGAAATCCGGATTAATTTACTGCGTTTATCTACATCAGAATCCATCTGTTCAATAAGTCCCTGGCGTAAAAGCCTTGCAATAATAAGCATCCCAACAGGTTTATCCTGGATATTTTTCTTGATCAGGGCCATTTTGCTCATCTCTCCGAAAGCTTTTAAATTAATTAAATAAATAAAGTCTTCCTGAGTAGAAAATTCAGAATCTGATATGGCAGACTTTGAATAGGTTTTTGCATATCGGTTAAGATGAACAAGCAATGTACTTATAGCACTTTCCGGGGTTCTTCCATTCTCCTTGCCTTCCCAGTAAGGCTCTTCAGAATGGTATTCTTTTCCGGTATTCTCCTTATCAGAAATCCATGCTTTAAAACCCTGAATGGTTCCCGGGTACACATCAGGATAAATCCGGCCTTCTCTTTCAAAGTCCTGCAGAAGGTCTATGAAGTCTTTAATAAGCGTATAATTCATTCGTTTCAAATAGTCTACAAAAATACTTAATTTTATAAAAAATAATTACAATATACTCAAAACTATACTAAATAGAATTGATTAAGCTGCTCTTCACACAGCGTTCGGATAACTTCAATCCAACGGTCTTCATCATTGAGGCAAGGAATATAGGTGAAATTTTCACCTCCGGCTTCCAGAAATGATTCTTTTCCTTCTACCGAAATTTCTTCCAGCGTTTCAAGACAGTCTGAAACAAATGCCGGACAAACAATGGCAAGATTTTTAATGCCTTTGCCGGGGATTGTTTCTAATGTATGATCTGTATAAGGCTCTATCCATTTATCTTTTCCTAACCTGGACTGGAAAGAAACAATGACTTTATCTTTTGGTAATCCAAGCTTGCCGATTACCCGGTCAGTAGTATTGAAACACTGGTGACGATAACAAAACGAATGGCTGGGATGAGTCTCTTTATGGCAGCAGTCATTCATATTACAAGTCTTTGTGCGGTCTGTTTTATAAATATGCCGCTCAGGGACCCCATGATAAGAAAACAGTAAGGCATCAAAGTTTTCCGGAAGCTTCTCACGGATACTTTCTGCTAGGCAGTCCGTGTATAGATCCCGGTTATAAAAAGGCTGAATATAATTGATTCTTACATTGGGAAATTTTTTCTTTCTGATTTCCTCTGCTTTTTCAATAACCGTTTCTGTGGTACTCATTGCATATTGTGGATAAAGAGGAAACAATACAATTTCTGTGACTCCTTGATCAACAAGATTTCTGATGCCTGTTTCAATACTTGGTTCCGCATATCTCATTCCGATCTCAACCGGTATATCGACTAGCTTTTGCAGCTTTTGCTGTATCTTTTTAGTGATAACAATGAGCGGTGATCCTTCATCTGTCCATACCGTTTTATAAGCTTCTGCTGATTTTGCTGGCCTGGTTTTTAAAATTATTCCCTGAACCAAAAGTGCACGGAAAATCCACCGATAATCAATTACCTTTTCATCCATCAGGAATTCATCCAGATATTCTTTTATGTCTTCTACCGCCGTTGATCTTGGAGACCCAAGATTGATTAATAAAATTCCTTTTTTAGTCATTTTTTTATTTGTTATTCTGCCAATGCTTCTTTATAAACCGTCAATGCTCGTTCTCTGGCTTTTGTATGCTCTACAATAGGTTCTTCAATATAATCTTCAGGAAGCCACTTCCTAATATATTGACCGTCTTTATCAAACTTTTTAGCTTGTTCATAGGGATTGAATATTCTAAAATAAGGTGCTGCATCACATCCACATCCTGCAGCCCACTGCCAGTTCCCGTTATTTGCTGCCAGATCATAGTCTAAGAGTTTTTCTGCGAAATAAGCTTCTCCCCACCGCCAGTCAATAAGCAAATGTTTGGTAAGAAAGCTTGCAGTGATCATTCTTACTCTGTTGTGCATAAATCCGGTTTCATTAAGTTCTCTCATTCCTGCGTCCACAATGGGATAGCCTGTTTTGCCTTCACACCATGCATTAAATTCATTTTCATCGTTCCTCCAGGAGATATTCTCATATTTGTTTTTAAAACAATAATGCACAACACTTGGATAATGATAAAGAATCTGCATAAAGAATTCTCTCCAGATAAGTTCATTAAGCCATACTTCATTGTGCTTAGCAGCATATTGTACACATTTTCTGACGGAAATTGTCCCAAAACGAAGCGCAATCCCAAGATGAGTCGTACGATCCATAGCAGGAAAATCTCTATAATCACCATAGGAATCGATGATATCTCTATCCAATTTAGGTTCTGCCAGTTCAAGATCTGTTTTCTCAAATCCTATTTCTTTTAATGAAATAATTTCTGAAGGTCCACTGTAACCTGCAAAGTGATCCCAGTTTGTAGTAACAGACTCTATATTTTTACAGTTTTCTTTCCATTTCTTGGAGTATGGAGTGAAAACAGTATAGGGAGAAAGATCATTTTTCAGAATATTATTTTTTTCAAATATCACCTGATCTTTAAAGTCCCTAAACTGAATATGGTATTTTAATAACAAATCGGCTATCTGCCGATCCCGCTTTATGGCTTGCGGTTCATAATCCCTATTGCAAAAAACTGTATCAATTATAAATTCTTCCGCTATTTTTTTAAACACATCCGTTGGGTTTCCATAGTAGACATGAAGACCGCTGTTATGTTTCTTCAACTCTTTATGGATCTGTTGCAAAGCCTGATGAATATAATCTACCCTTCTATCATACTTATTCTGAAGCTGATTCAGTATTTCTGTATCAAAAATAAAAATGGGAATAACATTTCTCCCAGCATTTAGGGCATGGTGAAGCCCGATATTATCGTCCAGCCTAAGGTCTCTCCTGAACCAAAAAATATTCACTCTATTCATGACCTCTCTTTTAAAATATAAATATTTGCAATTAAAATAAATACAAATATACTATTTAAAACCAGTGAAAAGAATATTAATAAACTAATTTTAGATTAGAAATGAATAAAAGAAAATATATTCTGAATCTAAATGACGGATAAAAAAGCCAGAAATAGGTGAAAAATTTATTTTAAAAGGCTTCCGGCATTGTATATAGGATACTAAAACAATATCATTTTAGCTTTTGATTTCTCTTGAAAACCTCACAATCATTAGCATTTGTAAATAAGATTTACGAAATTTGCCTGCATTAAACGTACAGAACTCAGCGTAATGGAAGAATTCGAACTCCCTGTAACCTATAAAGGAAAAGAAGAACTTTTTAATGTAAAATTAGCCACCTTCACCTATGGTTATAAATTCTATGTAGATGTGAATGGTAACGAAATCGTTTTTGAACGCGATGATGAAGGTAATATGCGGGCTATGATTCAGGATACCTCATCGGAGTCTAAGGTAGAAAGAGGGCTTATTGAGGCTATTATGGAAGTATTTAATACACTCTAAGCTACTTCTAGCCTATATGCTTTAAGACTTTTCCCTTTATGTCTTTTGAAGAATTTGTTGATATGGCTTTCATCGGCAAAACCAAACTCATCGGCAATTTCATGAACTCTTTTATCACTGAAACGTAATCTATGTTCTATTAAACGGATTTTATAGGAAGAGATATATTGCTGGATAGATTCATTGCACTGTTTACGGAAATAGCTTCCAAGATAAGTTGGAGATAATCCAAACTCATTGGCAATAGTTTCTACTTTCAGAAGTTTGGGTTGGCGTATATTTTTGGCTACCAACAAAGAATGGAACTGGAACCTGACCTCGTAAAGGCCCTTGAAGATATTCAGTGGAGTGAGCATCAGATATGGATTCATCCTGTTTGGTGGCTGGGTATGCCCGCTGTAATGAAAGGTTTCTTTGATAGGGCATTTCTTCCCGGAATTGTTTTTAAAACGGATAAAAAAGGAAGCCATGAAGGATTACTCAATGCGAAATCAGCAAGGATCATTACCACAGCTGGCGACCTATCTCTTAAATTATATGAAGATGAATACCTATCAAGCGGCCTTATTCAGCTAAAGAAAGGAATTTTGGAGTATTGTGGAGTTTCATCTGTTGAAAACCATTTTATTGGTCCTTTGTATGAATTAACGGAAAAGAACCGTGAACAATGGCTAGATACCATCACAGAACTTGCCATTACCGATTCTCTATAAACTTTAATAAACTTCAAATTCTTTACTGCCTTTAAGACGATAAAGGTAAAGGGTAATGTAAGTAACCTCTGCATTATCCTTCCCTTTTCTTTTGAAATTGCCCCAAAGTGCTGATTTTTCATTATCAATCTTCTGCAAACATACGATTTTGCCATTGGCATAAAAAGTCATTTTATAATCTTCTATAGGCTTTATATCAAAAGATGAAATATCAGTTTTGGTTCTGAATACATATTCGTTCCATCTCTGCTTTATTTCTTCTGGTAATAAGTATAACTGTTGAGCCACTCTTTTTTCTCTGTTATAATAAATGTTAGCCAACGCACTCCAGGAACCGTTTATGTAGATATTTCTTATTTTATCATATTGAGTCAATACTTGCTGTTCAAGAGCTTGCAGCTTATCTTTATCGTCGGTAAGTAAAACCTCAGCATTATCAAGAGTTTTTATATCGTAAGGAATTTCAGCAAAGAAGGTGAATGCATCTTCAAATGCTTTGTTGTTTTCAATCCTTTTTTTAGAGGTTGAATATTTTCGTATCTCATCTTCTGCAGAATTCCCGGCTGTATTGATTGTTGATTTTACAATCTTCATCTGTATTGCTGAGTTGGGAGAAAGTTCTGTATTTAAAATCTTCTTATCCTGATCAAACCCCGGAGTCATTTTAATCGTGATTTTTTGATTTCCCTTTTTAGTAATCCATTCATTCAGTGGGAAATAAGAACCTGACAAACCACTGCCGGAATTGTCTTTGTATATTATAACAGGAATATCATTAATTAAAACTTCAAAAGAACAATTATTGGTAGAGATATAAACACCATAATGAGGTTCATTATCTTTTTTTTGACTTCCCGATTGTTTACAGGGATATTTTGATGAGATCCGATAGATTCATTTTTTTTCTCAGCATGAACTGACAGAGAAAATAGTAAACCTAATACAATATATTTTTTCATATTTTTTGTTTTATCTCATATACAACCTTTGTAATGAGATTTTTCACGATGATTAGTTCAATCTCTAAAAATAGGAATAATCATTTCCATATTATGATAAAAATAAGATATTTTTTTGACCGATGCATATGTATCAGACAGTAATCTTACAGGTGATATCACAACGGAATACCCATACAATATATTATTCAAAAACCACATAGTTTACTTTATCTACTCCGGTGTTCCCTGTTTTCTCATGATAAGCATAGAGAACAAGTTCATAATTTCCTGGGGTATTAATCACATAATTTCCTTCAAATAGGTTCGTAGAAACCCATGACATATCAATATTCTTAACGAATTTCCCATCTTTTTTAAGGATTCCTTTCACTTCAATCTCATCTGAGTTCCAAACTCCGCCTTTTTCAATGACGCAGCCACACATCATGACAATATTGGCCTGAAACAGGAAAGGTTTATCCTTAATGGTATTCAATGCAATATATTGATGTGTTCTTGGTTTTAAAATATCAATAATGTAACCGGGAATTTCAAGGATAATACCTTCTCCTAAAATGTTTTTCCCTGGTATCAGCCATAGTTCCGTACTGACAACAGCCTGTGCCTGCTTACTGTTCAAAGGAGAAATAACTTCTATCGTCACAAATGTAGGTTCGTCAATATCAACTGTAGCTACAAAGCCACCAGTCTGATCATCAGCAATTGAATTTCCTCTCACTTTAGGGGTTTTCATGATCAGATCAGTGTTCCCGGTACTCCCGGTTGTTTTTCCTTCTGCTAAAATTCTTTGGTTTAATTTATTCCGGACAATGATATGAGCACCCCCCAATGAGCTTCCGATGAATTTGGCATCTTTAGCTTTTGCTCTTACCATCACTTTAGTTTCGGTAGCAGAAATCACAAGGTTAGAAAAAAATAACGCGGTAATGAGAAGAAGTGTTTTCATGATTATATTGTTTTTAAGTATTCCTGTTTGAAACGGTGGTGGAAAGATTCGTTTTTCAGTTCCTGATCTATGGTGTCAAGGTAAGAAAGGATAGATAAATCTTCTGACAATAATTTTAGAATAGCTTTTTCACAGCTGTCCCAGATTTGTTCCAATTGTGGAAGCATTTCAATAGCTTTAGTAGATAATGAAATCATCTGTTTGCGTTTGTCTTCATTATCCTTTTGAATGATCAGGTATCCTTTTTCTGTCATTTTTTTTACAATAACCACTACTGATGGATGAGAATACCCCAATGGTTCTGCAATATCTGTAATAGAAATCTCCCCTTTCTTCTGAAGCAGCTTAAAAATGAGATACCAGTTAGGTTCTACATCAATGCCAAACTCTTTATAAAATTTCCTTACATCATGAGACATCCGGTCACTGATTCTTTTTAACCTGCTATCTAATGCTTTGTATCCCAATTCTTTAATAAAGTCAAAATCCATTTTAAAAATCTTTGATGTAAATATATAAAAAAATATAGTTGACTATATAGTTCGCTATATTAATTTTAGAAAAAGATTTAAACATTAATAAATCAACGGTTTACAAAAACAGAAATAAATTTTATTACTGTAATTTGTTATCTGTTCTTCTTCCTGTATTCACCTGGAGTAATGCCTCTATACTTTTTAAAGAGCTTGGAAAGGTGGCTTTCATCACTGAATTGCAGCTCATAAGCAATCTCACTTAGCCTTATGCTGCTGTATTTCAAATAGGTTTCTACCAGTTTAAGTCGATAATCCAGTAAGTAATCCTGATAGGAAACTCCGGTCTGTTGTTTAAAGTACTCTCCGAAATAATTTCCCGAAATCCCAAAATGGTCTGCAATGGTCTGGATTCCGGTCTTTTCTCTATCTTTTATATGCTTTTGAATGTAAGCAATGATCTTCATAATGGAAAAGGCCTTTTTATTCTCCTGTAAATCTGAAGTTTCACTCTGAATGATATTTCTGGCAATAAGATTAAGTAAAATTGAAATACAATTACGGATCACAAGATAATCTTCTGCTTTATTCCCGAATTCATAAGCAATCTGCTGAATAAGGGTCTTTGCAAAATCTTCATCATTTTTATTACGGAATACACAGCCGGCACGGGCATGATAATTATTACTGATATATTGAAGTTTATACAGATTTTCACAACTTTCAATACGGTCTGCTTCCAGACGAATCTTATCGATAAACGCAATGGGACATTCTATACTGATCAAATCAGCATTATCACTTTCAAAGCGATAGGATTCCTGCTGGGGAATAATAAAAAGTTTTCCTTCCGTAAAATCAATATAACGGTCATCATAAAGCAGCTTTCCTTTTCCCTTTACAATGTATACAAATGAAAGAAAAACTGCTGTTTTAAAAACTGCCTCTCCTTTAAGTTTTATTTCTTTTACTGTAATTCCTTCGAGATGAATCCCTTTCATGTATGCACACTATATTTTCCTCCAAAAGTACAATTTTACCATAACATAAGGAGGTTATTTTTGCATAAAAAAATATGAACACTTATCCGAAACGATGGCATGCCCTCAATTTTCTGATGGCCGGAGCCTTCCTTTCACCCCTGGATTACTTTATTGTGAATATGGCCTTACCTTCCATAAAAAATGCTTTCAAAGCCAGTGACCACCAGTTACAAATGGTTATTGCTATTTATGGACTTACCTATGGAGCCTTAGTAGTATGTGGCGGCAGGCTGGGTGATCTCTATGGACGAAAGAAAATTTTCACATTGGGATTATATACTTTTTTATTATCTTCTTTGGCCTGTGCTTTTTCTCCTACCGTTACATGGCTTATTATAGCAAGATTATTCCAGGGAGTTGGGGCTTCATTACTTGCTCCACAGGTTCTGGCTTCCATAAAAGTATTATTCAGCAGCCAGGAACAGCCAAAAGCAGTAAGCCTTTTCAGTTCAGTATTTGGCTTAGCTTCTGTCGTAGGGCAATTACTTGGAGGGTTCCTTCTCAGCATGCATTGGGAATATTTTTCATGGGAACTGGTGTTTCTCGTGAATGTTCCTGTCACGATCATTTGTATTGCCGGGATTCATTTTACAATGGACAACAGTCACAAAGAATCTAAGTCTGGAATTGACTTTAAAGGGGCATTATTACTGATTCTCGCTTTGCTCATGCTGATATGTCCTCTTATTTTCGGGCAGAAATACCAATGGGCATGGTGGATATTTGCAGTGATGCTATCAGGCGTATCTCTAATGATTATTTTCTTTAGATACGAAATGTATCTGCTAAAAAACAACCGTTCGGTACTTATAGATCCTACACTCCTTCAATACAAACCTTTTGCATTGAGCCTTCTCATTCTCTTTTTTTACAATTTCACTTCAGGTCTCTTCATTTGTTACCCTTACTATCTCCAGGAGTTTCTTCACCAGAGCTCCATACAGACTGGACTCGCTATTGTCCCTTACGGAATTGCTTTTTTCCTGGGACCATTGATGGTATCTAAAATAAAACGGTCTTCCCATACCCTGATTTATATTGGTCTAGGATTATTAATGGGAGGGTTTATCTTTAGTGCATTGTGTTTTTATTTACAGCAAAAACCTTCTTTCATCACAAATATTACTTTGTTTATAGCGGGTTTGGGACATGGGACTATTATGCCGGTGATGATGCGGACGGCCATTACTTTTACCAGCAAAGAAAAGGCTGGCCAGGCTTCAGGCCTGATAAGTATCGGAATACAAGTAGGAAGTGTAACCGGAGGCGCCGTAATTGGAACCTTATTTTTTAATCTGATTGAAATACTGGGTTTTCCAAAGGCCTTTGCTATATCCATCTTTATGATTGGAGCCGTTCAGGTAATAGGGATATTAATCAGCAGCAGATTACGTCAATATAGTAACACCTAATTTTTATCAATAATAAATTTTTAATCTCATGAATAACAAAGAAAAAATCACTAAAGAATTAAAAGATTTCTGTGAAAATATCGAAAAATGGTTTCAGGGGAATGAGAAGGATGCGAATGCTTTATCAAGAAAGATCCTTTCCGGATTCTCTCCTGAATTCAATATGATTAATGGAGACGGAAATCCTATTAGCCTAAACCTATTTTCAGAATGGCTTCCTACTGTTTTTGGGAAATTCCCAGATCGTAGTATACAGATCGAAAATGTAGAAATTCATTGTTCTGAGTATCATGGTCTGGCTACTTATACTGAAATTCAGATTACAGAAGGGATCATAAACCAACGAAAGGGCTCAGCCGTTTTCTTTTTTAAAGAAGAGAAAGCTTTATGGTTCCATCTGGTAGAAACCTGGATATAAAGGTAAGCGGACTGTTTTTTCAACAGTCCGTTCTATTTTTAACAATAATTATTTATCCTTTCGAAATACCTTCATTTTTCCAGCCATCATACTCAATAGAATTCCAAAACAGGCAAAAAGTCCGAAAGAATATCTTAAATCAAAACTTTCTGCAACATATCCAATCAAAGGCGGTCCAATCAGAAAGCCTAAGAATGAAATACTGGACACGAATGACAAGGCTATACTTGGGGCAACCGTATTGACTTTCCCAATGGTACTGTATACTGATGGTACACTTAAAGAAGCTCCAAGCCCAATAATCATAAAGGCAATAATACAAATCCATAACTCAGGAAAGAAAACGCTCAGGAAAAGGCCGAAACTCATCAGGATTCCACAGAACTGCAATACGGTTCTTTTTCCCAGCCTTTCAATGATCCTATTTCCAATAAACCGTCCTAAAGTCATCATTAAGATAAAACTTGTATACCCCAATATCACAAGACTTTTCGGTGCTTTTACAATCGTTTGAAAATACACTCCACTCCAGTCAAACATAGCTCCTTCAATCGCCATACTTAGAAATCCAATGATTCCTAATCCAACCAATGTTGGATTTACAGATTTAAAAATGGATTGCGTTTGCGGCTGAACTTTATGAATAATGTTGGTAAGGTTGCTCCTGCTATACATCCAGATCAGAGTGACGAGAATGAAAGTCAGCACAAAGTGATGAAAAGTTTCTATATGCAGATTAATCGTAAGCATTCCTACAAGCGCCCCTATCAATCCTGCAAAACACCAGGCTCCATGATAAGAAGATAACAGTGTTCTTTTGGTGATGGATTCTATTTCAATAGCCTGTGTATTGATTGCAATATTACACAGATTTCCTGTTACTCCAAAGAAAAACAGAACAGCTGCTAAAATCCAGTAAGACGGAGAAAGCCCTATCAGTAAAAGAAAGCCCGGGTACAGTAGGAAACAGCTTTTAATCATCGTACTGCTTCCATATCTGCTGATTAATTTCCCGGATAACATCATGGTAGAAAGCTGACCTATCGGCATCAGAAGCAAAAGGGTTCCAAGCTGGGCTTCATTGATAGAAAGGGCATCTTTAATAATGGGAATCCGGCTGGCCCATGACGAGAAAACAAGCCCGTGGGCAAAGAAAAGTAAAAAACAGGCCGTAGGCATTTTTGCATTGAATGATTCTCTATCGTGCATTAAAACAGTGTTTGATTAAAATTTCCGTTTGCGAAGTTAGCAACACTTAACGAATAAAATACATTCCATTTTTGATATTTTATATTCCATTTTAAACAATGCTTTTAAAAAGAAAAATTAACTGCTTACATTTGATCACCGGAATAAATTTGACAAATTATTAACCATTCTAAGAAGTCATCCCATTGTACAATGATAGAGATCAAGCCCAATTTTGAAGGATTATGTATTGAAAGATATACGATAAACAGCCTCTCTGAATTTCATACAAAAGCAGGAAACCTTAATAAACTCTTACTTTGTTTCGCATCAAACGGTACTTTGGATATTCAGATCAATGCTCTTCCTTTTTCCATACAAGCTAACTCTATCATTATGCTACTGCCTGATACAGACCTGGGTGATCTTTCCGGAAGTCTTGACCTTGAATTATCCGTATTTTTTATCTCTTTGGATTTCATTAGTACTTATAGTTTTCTAACGGTACTCTTAGCCAGTGATGAAATCAAATTCAATCCGGTCATGAAGGTTGAGTCCACAGCAAAAAAGCTCATTGGGTCCACCGTAAAATTAATTCAGGAATACAACTCCAAAACCAAGGAAGAAAGTACTGTAGAATCTGTACAATATTTGCTCTATGCACTCTTGGAAGTGGTTTCTAAACTGTATCTTCCGGTTATCAAAAATAACAGTCTCTTACAAACCAGAAGCCAGGGCATTATTGATCATTTTTTTGAATTATTGAATCAACATGGGCATCTGGAAAGAAGTGTATTATTTTATTCTGATCAGTTGCATTTTTCCCCTCAGTATTTAAGCAGTTTAATCAAAAAAGAAACCGGAAAGCCTATTAAGCAATGGATAAGTTATAGAGTGATCAAGCATGCTGAAGAGCTCCTCAAAACAACTTCATTATCCATTAAAGAAATCAGTAACCAGTTACAATTTGTAGATTCTTCCCTATTTTGCAGGTATTTCAGACGTTGTACAGGCATTACAGCCAATACATACAGAGAAAACTACAAGATTAAAAAATAAATGATTCCTCTTAAATAAAAATTCGTGTATTTGCGGCCGTTCACATAAAAACCGGTTGATTATTTTGTAATTTAGACCCCTCCAAAAAAGAAAACGAATGATGTCAGGGAAACCATTATTATTATCAACAGCATGTCTGCTATTGATCTATTGCAAAAAAGAAGAGACCATCAAACCTTCTATTTTTCGGGATACCATCCATCAAAAGGATACAGGATCTGCAACACCCAAACTTCAAGATAATTCTGCCATTGAAACTGTAAAATCATTTATGATCTGGTACAGAGACAATGAGGATAACCTCTCCCATTTCAATACCATAAAAGGCGGACCTCAGGAAAATGATCCTCCGACAGATTATTCTATAAATTTTGATCAGGTTGATAAAGAAATAGCCTTTATGAAAAGCAGCCATTTCCTATCTGAAAAGTTTCTGGCTGCTTATAGACAAAATTATGTGGAAGGTGATGAATATTTTAAAAAGAATCCTGCTAATGACGGTCCTCCACATGGTTTTGATTATGATTATTTTTTCAAAACTCAGGATGATTATCAATCTGATGTAAGGGATATTGAAGCTGTAAAATTCACTGTAAAGCAAATCAGCTCTCAGCTATCTTATGTACAATTTCATCTGAAAAACTCAGGGATGACATATCAATATATTCTTAGCAAGAATAAAGACCATCAATGGCAAATTGATTCCATTGAAAACATTAGCAAATAAATTTAATTCACATAAAACTAGAAATACGATTGATTTAATACAACAGTATCTTGTTTTTGATTAAATTAGCTATTCCAAAAAATATTAATATGAAGGAGAAATGGATATCCCATCCAACTATTTTAGAAGGAAAAAATGTAGAGCTCATCCCTTTGGAAAAAGAACATTTTGAAGAATTATATGCTGCCGCAGCAGATAAAGACCTTTGGACATTAATTCCTACTGACGGTTCCGATAAATCAATATTCTATCAAAACTATGAATTTGCCCTATCAGAAAGAGAAGCAGGAAGGCAATATCCTTTCGTCATAAGACATAAGAAGACTCAGAAGCTGATAGGTTCCACAAGGTTTTTTGAAATATATCCATCTGATAAAAAATTAGAAATCGGCTGGACCTGGATTACAAAAGAATTTTGGGGAACATCTGTCAATCTGGAATGCAAATTACTTCTGCTCAGTTACTGTTTTGATGTATTAAAAACCAATCGTATACAACTGAAAACTAAAGATGACAACTTCAGATCAAGAAAAGCGATTGAAAAAATAGGTGGCGTATTTGAAGGTATTTTACGAAAAGACAAAATTCAGAATGACGGGACCACAAGAAATGCGGCCTATTACAGTATCCTTGATGATGAATGGGAAAATGCAAAACTGAAAATTGAAACCTTAATCAAAGAAAAAGAAGCTTCTGAGCTAAAACAATTTTCTGAGAAGCAGTATGGCATAAAATAAAAAAACGGACGTAAAATCAAGTATTTTACGTCCGTTTTTTCAATAGTCATTTACTTTTTAATAATTTTCTTTGAAATTATGGTTCCATTCTTCAATTCTCCCTGAAGGATATAAACACCTTTTGGAAGTTTTGAAATATCAATATTTCTTGAAGCACCCGCTGTAATAACGGTTTTACCTTCCAAAGAGCTCACTGTAATCTTTTTAAGATCCTCTTTTGACGCTATTGCAATAAAATCTGCACTTGGGTTCGGATAGATAGAGATCGTCGCTTTTTTGCTATCCAAATCAACAGTAGACAATACTGTGCTATCAAGATACGATACCGTTTTTGAAACATTGGTAACTCCATTAAGCACAAATGTATTGATGGCAAAACTAAACACCATACCATCAGTCTGGCTTACCCACTGATAAGATTCATTGGTATAAGTAGCTGTAATAGGGGTAGGTGAACTGGCAATAGTCTGTGTTGCAGATCTCATTCTTTTTATTCTCAATACATTAGAATAAGTTCCTTTAGGAGTAGTGATAGTACCGTAGCCATCTACAGTAACACTCACCTGCCCTGTTTCATTGGTATTTCCTATGGCAGTAGAAACACTGTTAAACTCATATGTATCATCAAACTGTTGAAGATAAGTAATCGGAAACTTATACTCAATCAAAGGATTAACGTAGGTCACTGTAACATCTCCCAGTGCAGGTCCTGAATAAGATCCTAACATAGTCGCTTCAACATCTGTCATGGAATTAAAATCCTGAGTGTCAATATTAGCCATCGATGTAATCCTGTTAGCACCAGGAAATCTAAAACAATTGGCCTGTCCGGGACATTCTTTAGCGGTATAAGAAACAGGATTAGTTCCTGTATATGCTGAAAAATTCCAGGTAATATTGGCTCCTGCAGAACCTGCAGTAATAGACGTTCCGCTTACATCCTCGGATTTTAGATTAATCACTGTATTCAGACGGTCAACTCCAGCTCTTGTTACGGATGGCTGGGCATAGGACATTATCCCTAAAAGAAGGAATAAAACAAAGTTTAAATTTTTCATATTATGTTGATTTTAAGATTAGTTACATACTTATATTTCACAACATAAAGATAAATAACAAATTCCTTTCGGCAATCATTTATCTATTTAAAACTTTATTTCTTCTACGAATGACACAAAGAGAATGCCCAGCAGAAATAGCTGGGCATTTTTATACTAATTAAATAACTGTCTGTAACCTAAAGGGGTTTGATCTGTTTTCTTTTTAAATAATTTATTAAAAGATTGTGGATGCTCAAATCCTAGCGCATAAGCAACTTCCGATACAGAGAAATTAGTGGCTGTAAGATATTCTTTTGCTTTTTCAATCAGCTTCTCATGAATATGCTGCTGCGCATTCTGGCCTGTGAGATTTCTCAACATATCACTGAGGTAATGAGGTGACAGATTAAGCTCTGAAGCCAGGAAGTCTACTGTAGGAAGTCCGGCTGTCAATGTTTTCTGATCATTAAAATAGTTTTCCAGCACTTTTTCCATGGTAGTCAACAGATCATTATTTACCGTCTTTCTTGTGATGAACTGTCTTTTATAAAAACGATTGCTGTAATTGAGGAGAACTTCAGTATAGGAAATTATCACATCCTGACTTACTTCATCAATAGCAGTATTCAATTCATTTTTAATACTGTTCAAAAGCCCTTGCATGATCGTCTTTTCCTGATCAGACAAATGAAGAGCCTCATTTGTATCATAAGAAAAGAACCCCAGTTTTTTTATATTTTGGGCCAAAGGATAATTTCTGATAAAATCTGGGTGTATCAACAGTGTATAGCCGCAATATTCTGAATTCTCTTCAGGAGAAAGTATCTGCCCGGGAGCGGTAAACATCATGCCGCCTTCATTAAAATCATAATATCCTTGTCCATATCCCATTTTCCCGTTTGTAGAATATTTATAAGAAATTTTATAGAAATTGAACATAAAACTTCTTCCTGCCCAATCCTCTTTAATGCTCATTTTTTCATTATCTATGAGACTTACCAGCGGATGAAGAGGCCCCGGAAGCTGCAACAAACTGTGCAGCTCCGATATTGAGGAAATTTTTACTAAAGAATTTTCTTTCTTTTCCATGTTATAAAGTTATGATTTTTCTATGAAGCTCCATATACAACTGACAGACAATTAAATAAACCGACTACCTAATTGTTCTCTAAATACTTCAGCTCCTAATTTCTGACGTTCTTCATATAAAGCTTTTGCATCCTCACCTGCTACATATCTTAATTGTTTTTTGTTATCTGTAGCGGCTTCATAAACTACTTCAGCAATTTGTTCCGGCGTAGAAGCAGCTTCCATCATTCCTTCCATAGCAGAATACAAAGAATTAATCATCTCTTCGTAAGCAGGACTTGATGCAGAATCCAGAGAACGGCTTACAAAATCCGTTTTTATGCCTCCGGGAGAAACTGTTTTAATATCTATTCCGAACTTATTCAATTCAAAAGCCATACTTTCGCTCCATCCCTCTAACGCCCATTTTGTAGCATGATAAATTGAATTCAGAGGAAAAGCCATTAATCCGCCAATAGATGTTGTAGAAATAAACATTCCTTTCTTTTTCTCTCTAAAATAAGGAGTGAATGCCTGAGTAACCCGAATAGTACCCAATAAATTTGTATTCAGTTGTCTCACAATCTGATCATCATTCAAAGCTTCCAAAGGTCCTAAAAGTCCATACCCTGCATTGTTAAAAACCACATCTACATCCCCCAATTCCAATGATTGATTGACAACAGCCCGTATTTGTTCAGGATTCGTTACATCCAATGGAAGCACTGTTACGTTATCCAAAGCAGTAAGATCAGAAGCCGCTTCAGGATTTCTCATGGTAGCAATTACCTTCCATCCTTTCTGTTGAAATAATTGTGCAGTTGCTTTACCTAACCCTGTAGAAGCACCTGTTATAAAAATTGTTTTCATTTTTTCTTGTTTAAAATTACAGGACAAAGGTCAGAATCAGAAAAAACATAAGAGTTGCCAAAACGGACTAAGCTGTAGCCAAAATGGATAGCATTAATTTAATAATCATAGACTTTCCTAACCGCTTATATTGAAAATATTTTATAGGGTATGAAAGCCTCAATTATTCTTTCATTTTATCGTTTTTTTGTAAGTTTGCTCGGATCAATTTTTATGGCAGAATATATTCTTGAAAACATCAATATCAGTACACTTTCCGTATACGACTTGTTAAAGCATACAACAGAAAGTTCGTTTGTGGAAATCACTGATTTTCATGAAGTATATCCTGTCACCATTGAAAATAATATGGGAATCTTTACAAAAGAATCTTCACTACATGATTTTCCCATAGTAACTATAAGTCGTATACATCATTCATTGATTTGTAGTTGTACTTGCGACAATTCTAAGCCTCAGCTTTGTGCTCACCAGGCAGAAATCATCCATTGTATTCTGGAAGAAAAGAAATACCGGATTTTCTTTGATGATATTCTACGTAAAAAAACATTCTTATCTAAGGCCAAAGGTTATGGCTTAGAAAATGAACCGGATCTCGATCACTATTTTCAACTGGAACTGACAGAAGGGAAATTGGAAATTCTACCCAGGATCAAAGAAATGCTTACTATGGATGAGCAGATGTTTCAGAGAGACCTTCTGCCTCAGGTTCTGTCTAAACTAGATGAACTGGCAGTACAGGAAACTGGAAAGAAACAAATACTGGCCATTGGTAAACACCGTTACTACAATCATCTGGTGTTCTCTCTCATGGAAGCCGAAATTACACAAACCGGAAAGCTTAAAAATCCTGTTACTGCTGTCGATGCCATGCAATTGATTTGGAAAGCTGAAAAACCTCTGGATATAAAATTCTATACGGCTATTTCTTCTTTTCAAAACAATTACAATGAAGAGTATAATGCTTCTGAAATGGAAGCTCTAAAACTGATTGTAAAGAATCCCCTCGGCCTAGATGTGTATTATCATGATCGTGAAATCGCTGAAACGATGTCTGCAAAATCGCTGACACAAGTTACACTTAATACTTTAAATACAAACATCCAACTATCTGTATTTAAGAAAGATCCATTTTTTGAAATAACTGGAGAATTACTTTTAAATGACTTGCTGGTTCCTTTTAAAAATATAATTTTAAGAAATGAGTATTTTATATATAACAACAACACATTCAGTCTCATAGACCATCCTGACATGCTCAGGATCATCAAGTTTTTCAAAGCTAACAATGAAATATTACTGATCCATTCTTCGAAATACGAGGGTTTCATGAAGCAAATTTTATCCAACCTTGAAGAACATATTAATATAAATTACAGCTACATACAAACCGCAACGAAAGTACAGCTTGAAGAAAAGAATTTTCAGATAGAAAGAGTAATTTATCTTCGTCAGCAGGAAAATTATATTGGTATTACCCCTGTCATGAAATATGGTCAGGTGGAAGTTCCTGTATATTCCAGAAAGCAGATTTTTGATACCGATCAGAATGGAAACCCTTTCAAGATAGAAAGAAATGATGCCGCAGAAGCACGCTTTACCTCTTTGGTGATGCAGCAGCATCCTGACTTTGAAGAACAGATGGATGGTTACCAGTATTTCTATCTTCACAGGGAAAAATTCCTTGATAACAATTGGTTCCTGAATGCTTTTGAAGTATGGCGGAATGAAGGTATTGTCATTTTAGGTTTTAACGACCTGAAAAACAATAAGCTAAACCCTCACCGCGCCAAAATTAATATTCAGATTACGAGTGGGCTGGATTGGTTTAATGCAAAATTAAAAGTAGGGTTTGGGCAAAAGAAACTACTTTGAAACAGCTTCACAGAACCATTCGCAATAAAAGTAAATTCGTTCAGCTGGATGACGGCAGCCTGGGCATTCTCCCTGAAGAATGGATGGACAAAATTGCGGCTTATTTTCAAGTTGGCGAAATTGATGAAGAATTATTAAGAATTCCGAAAATCAACTTTACTGAAGTCTCTTCTCTTTTTGAAAAAGAAGTATTGAGTACAGAGGTTCAGAATGAGATCACCACATATTCCACTCAGTTTGCAGCCCATAAAAATATTCCTCAGGTCAATATTCCGGCTGAATTAAAGGCTGAATTAAGAGATTATCAGCACGAGGGATTAAATTGGCTTAATTTTCTGGATGGGTTCAACTTCGGCGGATGCCTTGCTGATGATATGGGACTGGGAAAAACACTTCAGATCATTGCATTTATTCTTTCTCAAAGGGAAAACCGAGGGCACACTACAAATCTTGTAGTCGTTCCTACTTCTCTTCTTTTCAACTGGCAGGAAGAAATCAGCAAGTTTGCCCCTTCCATAAAGGTTTTAGTACATTATGGCCCGGATCGGCAGAAAGTGACTACTCACTTTTCTGATTACGAAGTGGTGCTGACCACCTACGGAATGCTGCTTTCTGATATCCGCTTCCTGAAGACCTTTAATTTCAATTATATTTTCCTTGATGAATCTCAGACCATCAAGAACCCTAATTCTGAAAGATATAAAGCAGCAAGGCTTCTCCAGGCCAGAAACAGAATTGTTTTAACGGGTACTCCTGTTGAAAACAGTACTTTTGATCTTTACAGCCAGCTTTCTTTTGCATGCCCCGGCTTATTGGGCAGTAAACAGTCTTTCAAAGATATTTATGCTATTCCTATTGATAAGTTTGAGTACAATAAACGGGCTATGGAACTTCAGCAGAAGATAAAACCATTTATCCTTCGCAGAACGAAGAAACAAGTAGCCAAAGAACTTCCGGAGAAAACAGAAACGGTTATTTATTGTGAAATGAATGCTGAACAGCGCAGGATCTATGATGCTTATGAAAAAGAGCTTCGTGAATTCATTGCGGCCAATGATGACGATGACCTTAATAAAAACAGTATGCACGTTCTTACCGGGCTTACAAGACTCAGACAAATCTGTAATTCTCCTGTATTGATTAAAGAAGGCTATTCCGGAGAACATGCAGTAAAAATTGAGATTCTGATGGAGCAGATTCTTGGAAAATCAAAAGACCATAAAATCCTTGTATTCTCACAATTTGTTGGAATGCTGGATCTATTGAAGCCTGAACTGGAGAGTCATGGAATTCCTTTTGAATATCTCACCGGACAAACGAAGGAAAGAGGTAAAAAAGTAGCCAATTTTCAGGAAAATGAAGACATTCGTGTATTTTTAATAAGTTTAAAAGCTGGTGGTATAGGCCTTAATCTTACCCAGGCCGATTATATTTATTTGATTGACCCATGGTGGAACCCTGCTGCTGAAAACCAAGCAATTGACCGAAGTTACCGTATCGGACAAACTAAAAATGTGATTGCCGTGCGTATGATCTGCTCCAATACGGTGGAAGAGAAAATCCTTACTCTACAGAAAAAGAAAACATTATTGGCTCAAAACCTTCTTAAAACAGAAGGAACAAAGTTCAAGGGGCTTTCAAAGCATGACCTTCTGGATATTTTAGAGCAGAAATAAAGGATTAAATTATTTGATGGAACCGGTTTAAAACCACCCTGATTTTACTCAATACTTTAACGATACAACATATTTATTGTCAGCGATATAAAACAAAACCGACAGATATAATCTGCCGGTAAAAAACAAAAATTGATATGGATATGATTAGATATGTGTTTTACTTTTTAATTACTTTTTCGGTAATCATTTTTTTATCTTTTGTCTGGATTTTAATCAGGTAAGTTCCCGGAACAAAGCTGTTCATATTCACAGTATCGGAATTTCCTTCTGAAAGCTTTTGTCCTGAAATGTTATACACTTCATATTTCTCCAGCCTATCTTTCATTTTGATCGTTACATTTCCGGAAGTTGGATTGGGATATATTTTCACTTCTATAGATTTATCCTTAGAAACCTCTGTTGTAGAAAGACTTTCCGGCTGTATATTGATGGTATAATCTTCTGCCTGGCCAATAACCCAACCTGAAGGACAGGGTAGATTTTCCAGCGTTCCCATCCATGAACTGGATTCATATGCTTTTACTAACCTGAAACGTGTATTTCCTAGTAATGTATTAGCTGGAATAGTAATGGTTTCTGAAGTCACTCCTGATTCATGACCCGAAACCAGATTTGAATTGTCCAGATATCCCAGATTAAACTTTTCATCAGCATCAAACTGATTATTATGGTTAAAGTCGATATAAGCGTAGGCAGAAACGGTTGTTTGCCCATGAGTTCCTCCGGTTACCGTAATTGGATATCCGTTTCCTCGGCTGACATTAAAAACAGTACTTGTAAAATCTTCAATTACCGGTGAGCTTCCATCAATTGAACTTTCATTAGTAAGTCCCGCAAACTCCACCTTAGTTATTTCACTGACCGTAAGGCTTGTTATCCCTTCAGATCCACAATAAGGAAAAGGAAAAGCAGGTGCACCCCCTTGGATGTTCACCATATAATCTTCTGTCTGTCCGGCTCTTAATCCCGAATCACAAGCGGAAGAAATAGAGTTCGGAGCACTTGAATCCGAATACGCAGGGACATTTGTATTTTTAAGAACTCTCATTCTCTTACTGCCGCCCGCCACATTAGCCGGAATTGTAATGGTATTATCAATAGTAAAGGCATTGGCCGGATTAGCTGCCTCCAGCCTTCCTATATAAAAGCTTTCCCCTGCATCATCGAAGCTGCCATTTCCATTAAAATCGATATAAACCATTACATCACTGGGGAAAGTACTTGACGGCCCTTTTATTGATATTGGATATGCATTTCCTGCCGCCACATCAGTTGACAATGAAGTAAAATCTTCATATTCCTGTGTGGTGGAAGAATTGGTAGATGAATTATTGTTGATACTTCCAAAGGTAACATTGCTTATCATATTACTTCCTGCCCCATACTGAAACGTAGGAGTACAATATTGAGCTTTGGCAAGCCCACATAATATGACAAAAGAAAGAGTAGTTATTTTTTTCATAGAATTCTTAATTTTTATGGAGACAAATTTATATTTATTTAGAATCAATAAAAATAAGAACATAATTATATTTATCAGTTTAAAGATATTTATCTTTAAAACATTAAAAAATAAACAATGAAAGTAAGATTAATCACATAATTATCAATAAGTTTGAATCATTATTGACTTCGAATGATTTCTCTGGCAATTTTCTTATGATATTCAAATTTTTTCATGTAAGCCTCTAATTTCTCTTCAGTATCAGGATGATTAAGCTTTATTCTACCCTCTCCTTTTCCAAGTAAACTTACATACCCCTGATCTGTGTAATCTTTATTAATATACAATGGCCAGAAAGTTTCATTTTCAAATCCTTTTATTATGTTAGGTATAGCAACCTCTAAAAAAGCATATTCTGCTGTATCTAATGTTTCTCTTGGTATTCTTACCTCCACAAGCTTTTTAAGTCCTAAAACAGATGTAAAAGCTGGAAACGGAGCTTTAAGAGTAAAAGACATAAAACTGAGGACTTCAAGTTCCGGAAGCTCTTCTAGAAATGTGAAATTTTCAATAGGTTGTTTCCAGTCTAAAGTTCCGCTAATATGAAGGTATTTTAGATTTTTAATTCCTTGCAGTCCTTCAAAGCAGGAAACCTTCCGGAGATTTTCAAGATGCAGCGCTTTCAAATTAGGAAGACTTTGCAATGGAGAAAGGTCTGAAAAGCCGGAAACATATTCCAATGAAACTTCTTCTAAACCTATCAGAGAACGGATAAAGCCAATATCTTTAGCCCGAAAAGATTTTAATCTTAATCTTTTAAGCCATTTAAGTTCATTCATTGCTTGAAGCTGTTCCTGGCTGGGATTATCCAAATGTATTTCCTCAAGGTCAGGACATTCAAAAATACGTTTCCAGTTTTGATGGTGCTTACTGAGTGTTAAAATTTTAACCGTTCTATTATCAAAACTCTCTTTATCTACAGAATAAGACAGTGTATGATGAGTCGGAATCATTTTCCAGTAATGATCTATTTTTCCTAACAATCCTTCACTTTCCTGTTTCATATCTGATCTTTTTAATGGAGTGTAGTCCCTGAATTCTTTTAGCGGTCTTTCTATGGTATAAAATTATGTATTTAATTCAGATTTTCAATAAGAATTGCTGAAGCCCCTCCACCACCATTACAAATGGCTGCAATACCATATCTTCCCCTTTCCTGGCGCAGCACATTCACTAAGGTCGCCATAATCCTGGCTCCCGAAGCCCCAATTGGATGCCCTAATGCCACAGCACCGCCATACACATTTACTTTATCTAGATCATACCCAAGGATCTGCTGATTGGATAGAATTACAGAAGAATAGGCTTCATTGATTTCAAAGTAATCAATATCAGAAAGGCTGAGTCCTGCGATTTTCAGTACTTTTTGAATGGCAACTGATGGAGAGGTTGTAAACCACTCAGGAGATTGAGCGGCATCCGCATACGTAATAATTTTAGCTAATGGTTTAAGATTAAATTCTTGGAGAGCCTCTGAAGAGCCAATCAGGATTGCAGCAGCGCCATCATTCAGATTGCTTGAATTGGCAGCAGTGAGCATCCCATCATCCTCAAAAGCCGGTTTTAGCAGAGAGATCTTTTCAGGAATAAGCTTATCTATATCCTCATCTCTATCCATCGTTACACTTCCTTTTTTTCCTTCTATTGAGATGCTGAATAATTCTGCACTGAATTTGTTCCCAGCAGCTGCTTCCTGAGCTCTTTTGTAAGACATTAATGCATAATCATCCAATTGCTGCCTTGTTAAACCATATTTTTTTACTCCTAACTCTGCAGCACTCCCCATGTGAAAATCGTGGTACACATCCCACAGACCATCTTTAATCAAGCCATCTGTAGAAATAGTATTACCTAGTTTCTGACCTTTTCGAAGATATTGATAATGCGGTACATTGCTCATACTTTCCATTCCCCCCGTCATAACAAGATGCTCCAGTCCGAGCTGGATCTGTTGTGTCCCGATGATGGCGGCCTTCATTCCGGAAGCACATACTTTATTCACTGTAGCAGCATCTTTATCTACAGGAATGTTTGAAAAAATAGCAGCCTGTCTTGCCGGTGACTGTCCTACTCCTGCACTTAATACATTTCCCATGTATACACTGTCTATATTCTCTGGGGAAATTCCTACACCTTCATAAGCTTTCTGTATAGCTATAGCCCCAAGCTGCGGAGCAGTAAAGCCTGACAAACTTCCCATAAAACCACCAATAGGTGTTCTTTTTGCTGCAATGATAAATGCTTCTTTCATAGTTTTATTTATTTTAAAATATACCAATCGGTATGTTTTTGATTAAAAATTTACCGCTTCTATTTTCAAAGCGGATAGACTTACAAATATAATAAAATATACCGATCAGTATATTAATAAATAAAAAAAATCTTACTCATAAAAGTAAGACCTATATTTTATATTCTGCTGAGTTGATCCAGTTTTTTCAATAAGGTAGGAATCCTGTAAGGACCATGCATATGTTCCACATTTAGCTTAACCTGTTCTACATCAATTCCTTTTGCAGTCACAAAAAGAGGGGTTTTACTATCACCACGGAGTACACTTCTTCTTTGAGAATCGGGTGTCGTAAATTCATTTTTTGCAATTCCTACTATTGGATATTTCTCCTGTAAAGCTTCATAAAGATATCCACCGAGACCAATTTTTCCTTCATTATCAAGAGTGACATAGCCATCTACAATGATTATATCTCCTTGTTTTACCACAATCTTATTAAGTAAACTCAAAATACACGGCAATTCTCTTTTGTAAAAGGCTCCACTTTCATATTCTGAAGTAATGGGCGTCTGCTCTGTAAAGATTTCTAACTCCCGATCGGAGGTCCAGTCTTCAAATCCAATACACACGGTATTGGCATAATCTTCATAATAGTAAGTATCAAAAGCGTAAATCATTTTGTTTAAAAAATTAAACAGCCAAGATAAAGTATATATTGATCGCAAACAAAAGTCTAAAGAACTAATTTGGATATAAATCTGTTATCAAATGTTCCCAATCGTTAGATATAAAGTCTTAAAAAAAGCTCCCCACAATGCCATAAAATTCCGGAGGGATCATGTACAAAACATTCTTTGCCCCAATCCATTGTTCTTGCGGGAGTGAGTTTTACATTTTTATATTTATCCGTAAGACCTAAAGTTAAAAGTTCTTTCCAGAATTCTTCTGTATTGCGACTTCCATGAAAACCATAATATTATCAACCCAATCTTTAGTATAATAGTCCTGAAGATAAAACCCTATTTCTTTCCGTTTAAACAATGAGAGTTTAGGTTCAAGGAAGATTTCTTCAAATCCCAAATCTTTATAAAAGTTTCTGCTTATCTCAAAGGTCTGATGGATTTCAATGATGTTCTCATCCTATTTATTTTTCCAGTGGTCATAGGTCATCTCAAACTTAATCTCATTTTTCCCATGCATTCCGATCTCCTGCCAGCCTGATTTCCGATAAAAAGTTTCTGCCTTTGTCTGAGGCGAGGTCCCAAGCCAAATATTGCTTTTGGTCTGTTCAAAATACCAATCAAGCATGATGTCATGGAGCTTTCTTCCAACCTTTTTGTTTTCGAAATCAGGATGTACAAATAATGCCCAGATATTATTTTCTTGCAAATCAACAATCGAAAAGCCTACAATACGGCCATCTGCTTCACCTACCCAGCCTTTTCCCCTTTCAAACATAAACCATTCACAATCCTTGTCTGTAACCAGCGCGGGATTAGATAAGATATTTTCTTTCACTGAGTTTCTTACCACCTGAATTTGGGGAATATCTTCTAATCTGGCTTCACGAATGATTATATTCATAGGTAAAATTGAGTATTGAATAAGACAAAGGTGCAAAAAACACATTTTTCAAATCATGTAAGAAAGATTTTTTTCCCTTAAAAATTTGAATGCGTGAAATCCTGCACCTCTGTATGTTAGTTTAAACAGGTATCTTTATTTTTTATCTACCACAATTCTTTCTGCTCTGTTAGCAATGTCCCAAGCCGTAGTAAAAACAAGTTGTGTTCTTTTCTCCAAAAGTTTATAATCAATCTTTTCAGGGTCATCTGTAGGTTTGTGATAGTCTTCATGAATTCCGTCAAAGAAGAATGCTACCGGAACATTATTTTTGGCAAAGTTATAGTGATCTGAACGATAATATAGCTGTTGAGGATCATTAAGATCGTCATATTTATAATTCAGCTCTAAATTATTGGTCTTTCTGTTAGCTTCTTCATTAATTACCTTAAGCTGGGAGCTTAGCATATCAGAACCTATCACATACACATATTGTTTTCCTCTGTTATCCGGATCATCACGTCCGATCATATCAATATTAAGGTCCACAACAGTATTAGCGAGTGGAAAAACAGGATTATCCGTATAATATTCTGAACCAAATAAACCATGTTCCTCTCCGGTTACATGAAGAAACAAAACAGATCTTTTAGGACCATTCCCAGCTTTTTTAGCTTCCTGGAAAGCTTTGGCCATCTCCATTACAGCAACAGTCCCACTTCCGTCATCATCAGCACCATTGTATACGACTCCATTTTTGGTTCCCACATGGTCATAATGTGCAGAAACCACTACAATTTCCTCAGGTTTTTCACTTCCTTCTATAAAAGCCAGGATATTTTCTGAGTCCGGAAGATTACCCCCGCCTCTTTTTTTCATAAAATCCGAAGGAACTTTCTGATAATAAGAACCTAAGGCTTTGGGATAAGAAATTCCTAAGTTTTTATAATAATTGACCATATACTCACCCGCTTTTTTCTGGCCTTTGCTCCCTGTATCTCTCCCTTCCATTTCGTCTGAGGCAATCACATACAGATTTTTCTTTAACTCATCGGCTTTAATCATTTTGTAAGCATTCATAAACGCTTTATCTGGTTTCTCAGCCGTGCGTTTTGTAGATGGGCCATCAGCAACTTGTGCTGTTCCGCAGCTCGTCATCATGGCAAGGGCAATTAGCGGTATAAGTAGTTTTTTCATACAGAATAAATTTCTTAAAAATAATAATTTTTATTGAATCTGAAACACAGAAAAAAGAGCATATAGAGGTATCATCGGCTTTCCGATACATATGAGTGATTATTCAAACTCATTGAGCATATAAAACATTGAAAAAACAATCATTAAAATTAATATATTTAAAAACATATATTATATACGATATCAATTTTTTATTATTTTTGATTAAAATACAAAATAGATGAAAGAAATTGATAGATTTACTCATTATTCATTTTTCACAGAAATGTCTGAACTCGCCTTAAAGCATGGAAGCTTTGATCTTTCATTGGGCCTGCCGGATTTTGATATTGATGAACGTCTTAATTTTTTTTTAAAAGAAGCCGCAAATCTAGGTACCCATCATTATGAACCTCTTGCCGGAAATCCTTTATTAATTGAAAATATCATTCTTTTTAATAGCAAACGGAAAAACAATATTTCTTTACAAGTAAATGAAGTAACCGTTATACCCTGCGCAACCTTTGCTTTACATACTGCACTTAAATCTATTTTAAATCAAGGAGATGAAGTCATTATTATCCAGCCTTCTTATTATACTTATGCCCCTTCCGTTGTGATGAATGGAGGCATTCCTGTTTATTACGACCTGAGTCACGACTTCACCGTCAATTGGGATCAGTTTAAATCCTGTATTTCTGAAAAAACCAAAGCTATTATCATCAATTCACCACAAAACCCTACCGGAAAAATCTGGAATAAGGATGATTGGAAACAATTGTATGAATTAATAAACCATCAGGAAATTTATTTGATTTCAGAAGAGATCTATGATACTTATTGCTATGATGAAGCAGAGCATTACAGTTCATTTATTCATGCAGAGCTTAGAAACAGGACATTCTGTATTTTTTCATTCGGAAAGATGTTTCATACTTCAGGGTGGAAAGTAAGTTATATGCTCGCTTCAGAAGACCTTACAGCTTTATTCAGGAAGTATCAGCAATATATTTCCTACAGTGCCAATGCTCCTGCTCAATATGCCCTGGCCAAGTATCTGGAAGTATTTGACCCTTGTGAAAACAAAAGAATAATGCAGAGAAAACGGGATATTTTCAATGAATTACTGAAGGAAACCCCATTACACATTGAGCAAGAAGCTGAGGGTAGTGTTTTTCAGATTGTCAATTTCAGAAATGTTTCCAAAACCATGACTGATGTAGAATTTTCAAAATGGCTCACCATTGATAAAAAAGTAGCCTGCCTCCCGCTCTCCGCTTTTTATAACTCCAGACAGAATTCAGATTATATACGATTCAGCTTTGCCAAGAAGGATGAAGTGATCATCCGGGCGCTGGAACATCTTAAAAAAAATCTATAATAAACCAGCTTTTTTAGGTTGAACATATCCCAGGGATACAAGGATTCTCAGTAAGGACACTATATATTTTGCCACGAATATAGATTGTAGTGACTTAAATCTTTATCTAAAAAAATAAAGCACCGCCAATGTGGTGCTTTACTATTATCTATATTGACTTTAGAGAGCCAGAACCCTCACATCAATTCTTCTGTTTTTTGCTTTACATTCTTCAGTGTCATTGGCTTCACAAATCGGATGCTGGGAACCATATCCTTCTGCTTCTATCCTATCAGCCGATACTCCTAGTTCCAACAGCTTAAGTTTTGCTGTTTGTGCTCTCAGATTAGATAATTTCTGATTGCTTTCTTCATTACCACTATTGTCAGTATAGCCGCCTAATTTTATTTTCAGATCAGGATAAGCATTCAGAATTTCTGCCAGATTATTCAGCTGCAACTCATATCCTGCTTTCAGATCACTTGACCCTGTTTCAAAATACAGATTTTCAATGGTATACCATTTATTAGGATCCATGATCGCCTTATCTTTTTGATTGACTGAATTATACAACTGATATAGCTGGCTGGTTTCACCTAATTCTATTGTTTTTCCACCTTTCAGTTTTATTTTTTGCAGATTTCCGGTTTCGTATACAAAGTCTCCGCTTTCATTAAGATGGCCTTTCACTTCCCCTGTAACAACCGGCACTTTAAGGTCTGAAGAAGTTGCAGCAACTCCTGAAATTCCTGTTAAACTTTCAATTTTCGCCTTTCTATTAGCTTCAATTTTATCTTTATGTATCACTGCTAAAGTAGGTGCAATTACTAATGAAACAATCGACATCAGCTTAATCAGAATATTCATTGACGGGCCTGAAGTATCTTTAAACGGATCTCCTACTGTATCTCCTGTTACAGAAGCTTTATGAGGTTCTGAACCTTTGTAGTAGGTCTGGCCATTGATATCAACTCCTTTTTCAAATGATTTTTTAGCATTATCCCAAGCCCCTCCAGCGTTATTCTGAAACATCCCCATTAATACACCACTTACCGTAGCTCCTGCAAGGAAACCTCCCAGCACCTCAGGCCCAAAGATGAACCCAATTAATAATGGTGAAATAATGGCAATAGCTCCTGGCAGCATCATTTTTCGGATGGATGCATCGGTAGAAATCGCTACACATTTTTCGTATTCTGGCTGGGCTTTACCTTCTAAGATTCCTGGAATCTCACGGAATTGTCTTCTTACTTCTTCTACCATGGCCATAGCAGCCTGTCCAACAGCGGTAATGGCTAATGAAGAGAATATAAACGGAATCATTCCGCCCACGAATAGACCTGCCAGAACATCTGCTCTGTAGATATCAATACCATCAATACCTGCGATTCCAACAAAAGCTGCAAACAGTGCTAATGCCGTTAATGCTGCAGAAGCGATAGCAAATCCTTTTCCTGTAGCAGCGGTTGTATTTCCTACAGCATCCAGAATATCTGTTTTTTCACGAACTTCTTTAGGAAGCTCACTCATCTCAGCAATACCTCCGGCGTTATCTGCAATTGGACCAAAAGCATCGATTGCTAACTGCATCGCTGTAGTAGCCATCATTCCGGCGGCCGCAATCGCTACACCATACAATCCGGCACATAGATAAGAGCCATAGATTCCTCCTGCCAATACAATGATCGGAAGTAATGTTGATTCCATTCCGACAGAAAGTCCACCGATAATATTGGTAGCATGTCCGGTTGAAGACTGTCTCACAATACTGGAAACCGGTCTCTTGCCCATAGCAGTATAATATTCTGTGATAATACTCATCAGGGTTCCTACAACCAACCCTACCATGATGGCCCCAAATACACCCATTTTGGTAAATTCATGGCCTCTTAGGATCATTTTTTCAGGAAGAAGATATGTTACTAGAAAATAAGAGGCTATTGCTGTAATCACAATACTGCCCCAGTTTCCTAAATTCAAGGCATTTTGTACACTGGAAGTAGATGAACCTTCATTATCATTGATTTTTACAAATAAAGTTCCTATCATTGAAAAGATAATCCCTGTTCCTGCAATCAGCATAGGTAGAAGAATCGGCGCAAAACCTCCAAATGAATCATCAGAAATGGTTTCTCTTCCCAATACCATTGTTGCCAATACAGTCGCTACATAAGATCCGAAAAGGTCTGCTCCCATCCCTGCCACATCTCCTACATTGTCACCTACATTGTCTGCAATGGTTGCCGGGTTTCTTGGGTCATCCTCTGGGATTCCAGCCTCTACTTTTCCCACTAAGTCAGCACCAACATCAGCTGCTTTTGTATAAATACCACCGCCAACTCTTGCAAAAAGAGCAATAGATTCTGCGCCAAGGGAAAATCCGGTAAGAATTTCTATGGTTGTTTCCATTTCATGGGAATCTACGGCAGCTTCCGGTGCAAAAATCTGTTTAATGATTAAAAACAGGGCTCCTAATCCCAATACAGCAAGTCCTGCAACTCCCATTCCCATAACGGAACCTCCCGTAAAAGAAACTTTAAGTGCTTTAGATAAGGAAGTTCTTGCGGCCTCCGCAGTCCTTACATTGGCTTTGGTTGCGATTTTCATCCCTATAAAACCAGCTGTAGCAGAAAAAATAGCACCCACCACAAAGGCAAGCCCTATACTCCAGTGAGAATTGGCATTGCTTGATCCCATTACAGCCAAAAGAATGGCCACAATGACGACAAAATAGGCTAAGACTTTATATTCGGCTTTTAAGAAGGCCATGGCACCATCAGCAATATGGCCGCTGATTGTTTTCATCTTTTCATTTCCGGCATTCTGTTTACTCACCCAGTTGCTTTGAAGAAATGTATAGAGCAAAGCGATGACACCAAAAATTGGTACTAACATAAATAGATCCATAGTTTAATATTTTTTTGGTAATATAAAAATAAATATAATAAATAATTATCACCAAAGCATTAAAAAAAACATGGACTTTTCATTACCACACAAAAGAATCTTATCTATCACTGATCGTTTTTCAGAAAATATTGCAGATTGAAAATTGATACAAAAGCTTATGGAATCACGCTTGAAAATGATTTCAATTTTTAAACCATTAAGGTTTATTGAGGTTTTAAAAGCATTAAGGAAAGCTTCGCTTTAAGTAGTAAAAATATCAAAGTGGGGTTAGTCTTTTATATTAAACACTTCAATAACTTGCTTTTTCCAGCCTCCAGATTCCTATTTAAAAAAAAAAGGATAAACAGTTTCCCATTTATCCTTTTTGTATTATTACATCAGAGATGCTTATCCTCCGAATTTATCTGCATAATCTGTTTGAGAAGCTTTAATCACTTTTCTTGCATGCTCAGCACCGTACACTTCCTGAATTCTGCATTTTGCAGGCTCATCCGGTAAGTTTTTATAAGTTAGGAAATAGTGCATCAATCTTCTTACTTCTGCTTCTGGCAACTCAGTAATATCTCTGAAGTGTCCGAAAGCATGGTCATTAATCATTACAGCTACAATTTTATCATCTGCTTCACCACCATCGATCATTTTAAAACCTCCAATTGGAATAGCTTCCATCAATAAACCTCCAGCGTGGATATTGTGAGAACTTAAAACACAAATATCAAGCGGGTCATGATCTCCCATTGTCACATCATTAGCTCCAGATTCTACTGCTAATCTCATTACTTCTTTATCACAATATGTTCTTGGAACAAAACCATATAAAGCTGGAATGATGTTAGAGAATTTCTGAGGCCTGTCTACTTTTAAATATCCTGTTTCTTTATCTACTTCATATTTAATAGTATCTGAAGGAACAATCTCCACAAATACATTTACAACATTTGGCGCATCTTCTCCTGCAGAAATTCCGTGCCATGGATGTGCTTTAAAATTTGGAATCATTATTTATCTGTTATTTTTTAAGTTATTATTAAAATTTCTTTTCTTAAATCCTCTATTGTTTCAGCAACATAATCATTGCTTTCCATATAGTTCATGATGAAGATGGTTTTGAACTCATCCAACTTCACTTCACCTTTCAATCCGTCATAGGTCTTATGAAGAAGATCTAAAATGGCATTTTTAGAGTCTACGATATTTTTCCAAGAGTTCTTTGTTACATAAAGCTGTTGAGAAGAATTGTATTCAAACTCTTCATTGATGGCTTTTTCGGTAAGGAAAATAAACTCATGAACCGCCAATCCTTTATCAAATCGCTGAATCAGGTTAGAAGGCTTTATTCTGTCCAGAAACAAAGTCATTCTCTCGTAAGAATGGGCTTTATTCTCTGAATTCGACTTCACGGTAAGTAATTTGAGTTCCTGGTTTTTAAGAGTAATATACGAGTGTACAAATTGTCTCAGCAAAACCAGAAAAGGAATTGCAATAATCAATGCAAATGCATAGGGTAAATATCCTGAAAGACTCGTCATAATTTTATGACTGCAAAATTACTAATATTTTCTGATATTACAGTTCAAATAATGCAGGTCTTTGTGTAACTTCATGGTAGCAAACACTGTTTTCATCAAAAAAGTGGTATACCAGGCTTTTTCGGGTTCTGTTTTTATCAGTATGCGGCTCTCCGCCGTGAAGAATATTGGCATGCCAGATCAGCATATCTCCTTTTTTAGCTCTAAAAACTTCTTTTTCAATCCCAATTCTTTGACCTTATCTTCCAGAAACTCTTCGTAAGCTTTATAACTCTTCTTCCCTATTTTTAAAGCTGTTCCTTCATTATCATAGTCTGAGTTGAGGAAATAGGGTAATTTATGACTTCCCGGAATATAATGTAATGCTCCATTATTCTCATCCACATCTTCCAAAGCAATCCAGACTCCTAAAAGCCCTCCCAATGGGAATGTTGTCATGTGAATACTATCTGAATGGGTTTTCTGCTGGCTTCCATTTATAAAATTGATACTTTGAAATAGTTTCGCTTTGCCATCTAATAAAACAGACAGAAACTCCAGCAGGTTTTTATCGTTGCCGATATTTCTAATAATTTCAGAATGATGAATAGCAAACATGAGTTTTCCACCATAACGGAATTTTAAAGTTCCGTCTTTCATCAGCTTTTCAATCTCAATATTGATATTTTCTGCGGTTTCCGGGCTGATAAAATTTCTCAGGATCATATACCCGTTGTCATCATAACGAAGAGCACTTTCTTTATTTTCTTCTGATAAATTGTTAAAAAAAGCAGTGGATGACAGTTTATCTTCAGCAATACTCCTTTCTGTCTGAGGAAGATGAGCAAAATCTTTACTTGAAATACTCGAAAAGTAACTTTTGTTGATCCCGTACTTTTTATATAGTGGAATATTATGCTTTAATTTACTTTTTTTAAAGAAATTATAAAGCATATAAGATAATTTATAATGACGAATTTGTTCTAACATAACGGTTATTATAGTTTTATAAAGGTAAGAAATTATACTAAATTAGAACCAATCTAAACAATACTTTTAATCATTAAAAAATCCTTCCTTTTAAAAGTAATGATCCTAATTTTTTAAACAGCTCTTTCTTGGAACGTTCTATGATTCCATAAGGCTTCAGCTCTGGGCGGAATCCTCTGAAAAACTCTTCAATATTTGGAATATCTCCTCCTTCAAAGTCAAAAATATGAGTCTCAATTGTTTCTTTAATTTTCCTGTCAATCAATAGAGAAGCCCCGGATAATTTTACATATTCTTTATCACTGAAATTTCCCAAAAGTGCAACCATATTGCAATCTGAGTATGTAGCAATAGCATTGATCATTTTACCATGATAATAAAAAGCTAAGAAACTTAAATATTTTAACTGATAAGATGTTTCATAAATCTCCATAAAACCAGCCAGATCATCTTCTTTACTCAATCCTACTATATTGGATTCTATAAAAGGTTTCACTTCATCATAAGAAACAGTTCTTACTTCTGAATGCTCCAAAACTTCTTCATCCAATCTTAGTTTGCGCTTTCTTTTAGGAGAATATCTGGCATATACTTTCTCATAAGCATCAGGATAAATGAGAAAGTTTTTCTTCATTCTGAATTTTGTGTGAAGCTGATTCCCGTCATTAAAAGGATAAGCTCTTATCAGATAGTGGTTTTCCAGGTAGGATAGAAACTGTTCATTAAGGTTGACATCATCTTTACCCGAAAAAATGCCCAATTGCTGGCAAAGTTTAGGATTATGAACGATTTTCACTCCATATTTTTTCACAAAAGGAACAGGCATTACAGCTTCATAGTCATTATATACGAGTATTTCCCATTGTTTAGGAGCTGTAGTGTCTAAAAAGTCTTTTGTAGCAGAGTATTTTCTTTGCTCAGAATTTTCTAAACATTGAGAATATTTTACAAAATCAATTTCATGGTATTTCAATCTTCTAATCATAATATTCCTGTGTCCGAAAAACTAAAATATGAATTTTGTGTAATGATAATATGGTCTAAAAGCTGAATATTCAATACTTTTCCAGCTTCTTTTATTTTTTGTGTAATAGTAATATCTTCTTTGCTTGGCTTCAGGCTTCCTGAAGGATGATTGTGGGCAACTATCACTCCTGTTGAAAAATGTTCAAGGGCAGTTCGAAACAGAACTCTTACATCTACAATAGACTGGCTGATTCCGCCTTGTGTCAGTTGTGAAGTGTATATTACTTTATTGCTGTTATTAAGAAAAATAGCCCAAAATTCTTCAGTTCGTAGATCCGACAGCTGATTTCTCAGGATTGAATAGGCATCATTGCTGTTCCCAATAACAGAACGTTCCGGGATTTCCTGTCCTGCTCTTCTTCTCCCGATTTCTAAAGCTGTAATAATAGAAATAGCTTTAGCCTCGCCTATCCCTTTAAATTTCATCAGGTCTTGAACAGAAAGCAAACTTAGCTGATGCCAACTATTGTTTACAGATGCTAAAATTTTTCTAGCCAGTTCTACCACACTCTCTTCCCTGTTGCCACTTCCCATAATAATGGCTAGAAGCTCAGAATCGGAAAGTGCATTCTTACCTTTTTGCAAGAACTTCTCCCGTGGTCTATCGTCTTCTGCCAGAAATTTTAAGGACATGGAATAAGTTATAAATTATAGATTAGTAGAAAGTATATAGGATAATTGGTTTCTCTGATTGGTCTATATATTTTGCTGTTTCTTTAAAAGCTTTGATGGAAAGCATTGGACAGCCCAGACTCAAACATGCTGGTTGTTCAGACTCTACATCGGGAACACTGCTAAAAGAATGAAGAACAATAGCTCTTTGGATGGCATTATCGTTTGTAGAATCCAGCCCTTTTAAGCGGTAAGCTTTTCCAAATTGCCCCATATAGCTTCCTCCAATCGCATATTTTCCAAGAGAAGATTGATAAGAACCTTCAATATTACTGAATTTCAAAGCTGTTGATCCTGAAATTACAGATCCTGAACCATGAGCAACAATAGCCTTTTGTACTATTTTATTATTTTTCAGGTCGTAAATAAAATAACGATATTTTCCTGATGGGATTTTAAAATTAATAAAAATGGCAAGGTCCTGATTATAGGCTTTATCTTTAATAAAACTTTTAATTTCTAAAATTTTGGATTGGGGCACTCCCAACACCTCTGCCTGCTGCGATTTAGCTTTTGAGCAGGAAACTAAAAGTATCAAAAGAAAGATAAAGTGTTTCATCAGGTGTGTTAAAAATTTATTCTATAATCATCCCATCTTTCATCACGAGCTTACGATCGGTAATTTCAGCAAGATTCGGGTTGTGGGTAACAATCACAAAGGTTTGATTATACTTATCTCTAAGATCAAAAAACAGCCTGTGAAGGTCATCCGCATTTTTTGAATCCAGGTTTCCCGTAGGCTCATCAGCAAAGATAATTTTCGGTGAATTGATTAAAGCTCTTGCAACGGCTACCCTTTGCGCTTCTCCACCGGAAAGCTGATTGGGTTTATGATTCAGTCGTTGTTCTATCTTAAGGTCTTCAAATAAAGCATAGGCTTTTTCAAGAGCTTCTCTTTCATTAGCGCCTGCAATTTTAGTAGGAAGCAGTACATTTTCCAAAGCAGTAAACTCCGGAAGCAGCTGGTGAAACTGAAATACAAAACCAATATTCTGATTTCTGAATTTTGATAACTGTTTATCAGTCATGTTGATAAATGACTCTCCTGCAATCTCAATTTCAGTATCATATTTCCCAGACTGAGTAGGATGATCCAACGTTCCTAAAATCTGCAACAATGTTGATTTACCTGCACCAGATTCCCCTACAATAGAAACTACTTCCCCTACTTTGATGTGAATATCAACTCCTTTCAGTACTTCTAAATTCCCATAAGATTTATGGATATTTCTCGCTTTAATCATGATTCAAAAATAGTAACATATTGTCGATTTTACAACAGATTATATCAACAATATTGTTTTTAAAACAAAAAAACCTCCCGATGGGGAGGTTTCATTATTTTTATTCTAGAAATTACAGTAACAAAGTTAATGGATTTTCTAAATAAGTTCTTAGCGTTTGTAAGAATTGTGCACCTGTAGCACCATCTACTACTCTGTGGTCACATGCTAATGAAAGTTTCATTGTGTTTCCTACTACAATCTGACCATTCTTAACGATTGGTTTCTCGATAATAGCTCCTACTGAAAGGATAGCAGAGTTAGGCTGGTTGATGATACTTGTAAATGTCTCAATTCCGAACATTCCAAGGTTAGAAATAGAGAATGTAGATCCTTCCATTTCGTTAGCCTTAAGACCTTTGTTCTTAGCTCTTGATGCCATATCTTTTACAGCCGCAGAGATCTGAGTGTAAGACATCTGATCTGTATTTTTCAATACAGGAACTACCAATCCGTCAGGAATAGCTACCGCTACTCCAACGTTGATATTTCCTCTGTGAATGATCTTATCACCTGCCCAGCTTGAATTTACCTGCGGGTGTTTTCTTAAAGCAATGGCTGTTGCTTTAATGATCATATCATTGAATGAAATCTTCGTATCAGGAATAGAATTGATCTCTTTTCTCGCTTCAATCGCTTTATCCATGTTGATTTCAACCATTAGATAATAGTGCGGAGCGGAGAATTTACTTTCAGAAAGACGTTTCGCGATAACGTTTCTTACCTGTGAGTTTGGAGTCTCTGTATCTTCTCCCTGTACGAAACTTACCGCAACCTGAGCAGCAGCACTTGCAGCCGGAGCTGAAGCAGCTGGTTTTGCAGCTGGCTGGTAATTTTCAATATCTTTTTTAACGATTCTTCCGTTTTCACCAGAACCTTGAACACTGTTGATGTCAACTCCTTTATCCTGAGCCATTTTCTTAGCTAATGGAGAAATGGCCACTCTATCAGAAGATGAAGTGTTAGCAGCCGGAGCAGCTTTTTCCTCAGTTTTAGCTTCTGCTTTTTGTTCAGCTGGTTTTTCTGATGCCGGAGCAGCAGCTTTAGGAGCTCCTACTGCTGAAACGTCTGTTCCTGCAGGGCCAATAATAGCCAATACAGAGTCAACCGGAGCAGCGCCACCTTCTTCTACACCTTGCTTCAATAATACTCCATTGAATTCAGATTCGAAATCCTGCACTGCTTTATCTGTTTCAATTTCAGCAAGAAGATCACCTTCTTTTACTGTATCTCCAACATTTTTGTGCCATTTAGCAACCTTACCTTCTGTCATTGTATCAGAAAGTCTTGGCATTGTAATAATTTCTACTCCTGCAGGAACTTCTGCGGAAGCAGTTTCCACAGCTTCTGCTTTAGGCTGTTCTTCTGATTTTTTTTCTTCAGCACCTGCAGCCGGAGCAGCAGCCCCACCTGTTAGTCCTGAAATATCTTCTCCTTCATTACCGATAATTGCTAAAACTGAATCTACAGCAGCTGCAGCACCTTCTTCTACACCAACGTATAAAAGGGTACCTTCTATTTCAGATTCGAAATCCTGAACTGCTTTGTCAGTTTCAATTTCAGCTAAAATATCTCCTTCCTTTACTTTATCTCCTACTTTTTTATGCCATTTCGCCACTTTACCTTCCGTCATAGTGTCGGAAAGGCGGGGCATCGTAATTACTTCTGCCATAATCTATATTGATTTGAGATTCGAGATTTGAGATTTGAGATTTCAGAAATTTCAAACTTCAAATTTCAAATTAATTTTTATTTTTTAGTTTTCTAATTTGTCTAAGAATGGATAATCTTCCTGAGCATACACATACTCATAGATTTTCTCAGCATCCGGATATGGAGAGTTCTCCATGAATTCGATACACTCTTCAACGAAATCTCTTGATTTGTTATCCATAGTTTCCAATTCAGCTTCTGTAGCCCATCCGTTTTCAAGAATTCTGTGTTTTACCAATTCGATTGGGTCATCATTCTTATGAACAGCTACTTCTTCCTTAGATCTGTAAGGCTCAGCATCAGACATAGAGTGTCCTCTGTAACGGTAAGTTCTTGCTTCAATAAATGTTGGTCCGTCTCCTCTTCTTGCTCTTTCGATAGCTTCATAAGCTGCTTCAGCTACTTTTACAGGGTCCATTGCATCTACAGCAAGACAAGGCATTTCGTATCCTAATCCTAGTTTATAGATATCTTCGTGGTTAGCTGTTCTTTTTACAGATGTTCCCATTGCATATTGGTTGTTTTCTACCACAAATACTACAGGAAGTTTCCAGTTCATCGCCATGTTGAATGTTTCATGTAATGAACCTTGTCTTGCAGCACCATCTCCGAAGAAACAGATGTTTACAGCTTTTCTGTCAAAATATTTATCTGCAAAAGCAATACCTGCTCCCAAAGGAATTTGTCCTCCAACAATACCATGACCTCCGTAGAAACGGTGCTCTTTGCTGAAAATGTGCATAGATCCACCCATACCTCCGGATGTACCTGTAGCTTTACCACAAAGTTCAGCCATGATTCTCTTAGGGTCTACTCCCATCGCCATTGGATGGATGTGACATCTGTAAGCAGTAATCATACTGTCTTTTGTAAGATCCATTGCATGTGTAAATCCGGCAGGGATTGCTTCCTGGCCATTATACAAATGTAAAAATCCTCTGATCTTTTGTTTTAGGTAAAGAGAACGGCATTTGTCTTCAAACCTTCTCCACATTGTCATATCTTCATACCACTTCAGGTATACCTCTTTAGAAAATTCTTTCATGTGTTAGCTCTTGCTTTTTTATGATGAAATAGTTGAGCAAAATTATGAAAAAAACTTTGTTTTTATTGTATGCATAAGTAACTTTTCGTTTTTTCTCTAAAATCTACTTGCAGGCGGAACGGATTATTCTTAATTTTCGACCCTTGTGAAGGCAGATGCAACAGCATTTTGACTTTTATTTTCTTATTGCAATATCTGAGAAATCAGCCTATCTGTGTAGTTTCCCGAAAACAATCAACAAAATGAGGCATCAATAAAATATAACGTTTTGTTCTCCTTCTCTCTTCATCTTTAATTATTGTTAACATGTCTTTTGGTTATTTCAACAGCTCCTTTTTGGGTGAAAAATCAGTAAGTTTTAAAGTTCGGTCTTCAATATTATTCACAAAATCACCGTGTAATTTTGACGTTTGAAGCTTGATTTCTTTCCATTCTTTATCCGCCATAAAGCTTTGCCATGCCAGTGTCATTGTATTTTCATCTTTCCATTGCAGCAGATAGACAAACTCTGTTTTTCCTTCAAATTCAGACTCCCAGATGGAAACGATATTAAATCATAATTCTTAATGCATGATCTCTAAATCGGTCCAAGAAGACTTGTTTGTTTACTTTTGGAATTTCATAAATTCATCAACTGATGAACAGGAGGTAATGCCGGCGATGAATCTTTTGAAGAATAAGTTTGTGCGAAAACAAAACCACCCAGAACAAACAGGAGTAGTATAAATAACTGTTTCATTATATTAAGTAATTGGTATTAATTGATGAATCCTTTGAGCTTTGCTCATTTCATATTTTAAAAATAGTCAACGCTAAACCACTCCTTTTCTCTTTGAAAACAGAAGTAATTAAAATTAAATATTTTTGGAAATAACGCGTATTATTTTCAACAAAAACATAATAAATATTTGATTTAGCAAAGATCATCCACACTTATCTATATTTTCAGCATCCTAAAAACGACATCATCTTCCGACCTTCATTTGTTTTTTGGGCTTATAATCTTATATTTGGCTTTTAAACTGAAATATGGAAGAAAAAAAAATCTTCGCTTCTCCACAATATCTCAAAAGTCATCTCAGATTTCTTCAATCCGTTGGTTTCTCTGGTTATTTTTTTTGTGTATATGAGCATCAGGGAATATACTTTTAAAGAATCCCTTCTTTATTTTCTTCCTTTACTATTAATGATTATTGCGCCGGTTGTTATCTGGCTGGTATGGAATGTAAAAACTGGCAGGTATACCAATATGGATGTATCTAACCGGGTTCAGAGAAAGACACTTTATGTATTTATAGCAGCATGTGTTATCATTTATCTTGTTTTCAATTACATTAGAAATGGATATATCGATCTGGTGATGCTTTTTATTTTAATCCTGCTTTTTGCCCTTCAGATCAGCAATTTTTTCATTAAAAGTTCTATGCATACTGCATTTAATATATTTGTAGCTGCATTATTTTTTACTTTAGATTGGGGAATGGGTCTTTTATGGCTTGGGATTGCCAGCCTGGTAGGGCTCACCAGAATTATTTTAAAAAGGCATACGGTAAAAGAAGTATTTATGGGAGCTGGAATAGCTTTTGTGGTATCTTTTATTTACCTTTATTGCAATATACAATTTCAACATTAGAAGAATATATGAAAATCAATCATCTTACCGCCGCAGAAGAAAACTTTATGAAGCTGTTTTGGACAATGGAATCTTTCTATCTGAAGGACGTTATGGAGCAGCATACGGAACCCAAACCACACCAAAATACGGTTTCCACATATTTGAAAATATTGGTTGAAAAAGGGTATTTATCTACTGTAAAAGAAGGAAGAATCTTCAAATATACGGTCCTTGTTCCGTCTGAAGAATACAGAAAATTTCTATTAAAGGAACTTACGCACAACTTTTTCAATGATTCAGGAAAGGAAATTCTTGAGTTTTTGTTCAGTGAAAAACTTCTTACCCAGGATGATCTCAAAGGATACTTTGATCTTAAAATTGAAATTAAGCCTGCGAAAGTTGAAGAACCGAAGTTTGAGGTTGCTGAGGAAATCTTAAATCCGAAGAAAGAGAAAAAGATAAAAGTCAACAAAGACAAAGACAAAGACAAAGACAAAAAGAAGAAGAAAAAGAAACCATAAAAAAAGCGGCTTAAAAGCCGCTTTATATTTTTACCAACGATTTCCACCGCCGTTACCACCACGATTTCCACCGCCGTAGCCACCGCCACCGTTTCCACGATTGTTACCACCGTAACCTCCGCCTCTGTTGTTATCGAAGCTTCTTCTTGGCTTCTCTTCTCTTGGCTTAGCTTCAGATACGTTTAATGTTTTTCCGTTGAATTCTTTTTGATTAAGAGCTTCAATAGCCTGCTGTCCTTCTTCATCACCCATTTCGATGAAACCAAAACCTCTAGAACGGCCAGTTTCTCTGTCTGTTACGATTTTAGCTGATGATACATCACCAAATTCTGCAAATAGATCGTGCAACTCATACTCTTTAGTTGCGTAATTGATGTTTGAAACAAAAATGTTCATTTTGAATAAATTAAAAAATTAATAAAAATTTGGTATATAAAAGAAAAACAACATAAATTAATGAACAAATATTGATTCCAAATATAAACGTATGCAAGATACAATTAAAAACTTCAAATCAAAGCTTTTTTTTATCTCTTTCTCACTTTAGTTTGAATTTAATTTATACAACGCACCAAGAAACCTATTTAAAACACTGAAAAACAACACGTTAAATCAAAAGTACAATAAAAAGTTAAAGTTAGTTAACATAATAAATTACCCTCCCATTATTTAAAAAAATAATTATCCTGAATAAGCTTAAATCCTATTCAGGCCTATATTTGCCGGAACTTATAATATTTTAGCATACAAAGAATAGCAGTATATTTATAAATCACTTTTAGCATCATATATATAAGGCTATATAACCGAATTTTATTATGAAACAGCACACCACCAATTACCTCAATACTTTTATAGAAGTCGCTGAAGACTGTCCTGTTTCTAAGGCACAGATTCCCCCTGAGAAAAAAGAAAAGACATTAGCTAATCTTCAATATGAAAAAGTAAGTAAAAATCCTTACCAATATTCATCTGATGATATTATTTTTGATTGCTATGCCTTTAAGAATGATATTTCAGAAAATGAAAAACAAGCGGAAAGAGAAAAATTCTTTTCTAAAGGTCAGGCATGCCTTCGATCTTCTCCCCTAGCCAAAAGATATGGGTTCGGATTTCATCATAATAAGGAAGGAAAAGTAGCCCTATATCCTATAGAAAGTGAAGAATATCAAAAGTGCTTAAAGAATCCCGGTATTACAAAGACTAAAGCAATGCGTTCCAAAAGAAAATGATTGAGAAAATAAATAATTCTCTTCAGATCAATAAATACGATTCTTTTGAAAAACCCAGCTTTTAACGCTAAATTTGTACTGCAAATTATTAAGAACATGAACTACCATACAAGAAAATGGGTAAAACCCGAAGATTTAAATCCCAATCATTCACTATTCGGAGGAAGACTTTTACAATGGATTGATGAAGAAGCGGCATTGTACGCGATCATCCAACTTGAAAACACGAAAGTGGTTACAAAATTTATTTCCGAGATCAATTTCGTAAGTTCTGCAAAGCAAGGAGATATCATAGAAATTGGTATTGAAGCCACTCACTTTGGTTCCTCTTCTATTACTTTAAGATGTGACGTACGTAATAAAATGACTCATCAAACTATTATCACTGTTGAAAAAATTGTCATGGTGAATCTGGACAGCGACGGAAATCCAGCTCCGCATGGTAAAACCAGGATTGAATTTGTAAAAGACAGATTAAACAGTGAACTATGAAGATCTTCATCAAGAATATGGTCTGCAACAGATGCATTGCTGCAGTAGAAACCATCTTTAATAATGCAGATATAAAAACTCATTCCATTATTCTTGGAGAAGTAGAAACAGAATCGGAAGTTTCATCAGCAACAATGCAAGCAATTGAAGAAAAACTTCTTGCAACCGGATTTGAAAGAATCATGGATTCTTCCCATCAGCTTGTTGAGAAAATTAAGAATCTGATTATTGTAAAAGTCAGTGAGCTTGACATTGATGAAGATTTTCTTCTCTCTGAATTTTTAAGTACCAAGCTCCATAAAGATTATAGTGCTCTTTCAAAAACATTCTCACAGAATGAAAACATAACCCTGGAACAGTTTTTTATTCTTCAAAAAATAGAGAAAGTAAAAGAGCTCCTTTTATATAATGAATTCAATCTTACGGAAATCGCAGGAAAGCTGGGATACAAGAGTGTTCAGCATCTTTCTACCCAATTTCGTAACGTCACAGGATTCACTCCCACTGATTTCAAAAAATTAAAAGACCACCATAGGAAACCCCTTGACAATCTTTAATTATGTTTGAGAGTATTTGAGTTTGAAGGTTTGAGAGCCGGAGTCTGATAGTGTCTTATATATCAACAATCATTCATCCCCACCACTCTAATACTCTAATACTCTAATACTCTAATACTCTCAAACCCTCAAACTCACCAATCTAAATTCTATAACTATTATCCTTAAATTTATAACAGCCTTAGATTTTCATTTTGGAAATTTGCAGTATAAATTTAAGAATCATGGAACAACAGTATAAAATACTCGGAATGACCTGTTCCGGTTGCCAGAAAAAAATATCCAACCAACTGAACAGCATTGAGGGCGTTACAGCCGATGTCAACCTGGAAAACAATACCGCTACAATCACCTGTGATCATACAGTTGCTCTTTCCGTTTTGAATAACTCCCTTGCAGAAATAGGGAAATACAGACTGGAAGATCCAAACAGCCCTGAAAAAGCTTTTGTAAAACCTCAGGACCGGGTGTCTCCATCTTCAGTATATTATTGCCCCATGGAATGTGAAGGCGAGAAAGTATATTTCAAACAGGGAGAAAGATGTCCGGACTGTAATATGTATTTGGTTCCGATTGAAGAAAAACTGGCTAAAGATCCTAATCATAAACCCACTTATTCATCTACCCATTTACCTGAAAATTTTAAAGACAGTGTTGGAAAATACTATTGTCCGATGTTCTGTGAAGGTGATAAAGTATATGATGAAAAAGGAGATTGCCCTGTTTGCCACATGCATTTAGAGGAAATCTCTGAAGATATGGCTAAAAATGCAGTTTCACATCACAGCCATTCACATGCTCATAGCCATAATCACAGTCATCACCATCATCATGAAGCGCCTAAGATCACTGATGAAATGGCAGGAAAATACTACTGTCCCATGTATTGTGAAGGAGATAAGACCTATGATTCTAATGTAGGATGCCCGGTTTGCGGAATGGATCTGGTAAAATATCCGGAAAAGAAAACTGCGAAATACACTTGTCCTATGCATCCTGAAATCATCAGCGATGAGCCAGGAAGCTGCCCAATTTGCGGAATGGATTTGGTAAGAATGCCCGACAGTGGAGATGATGAAGAGGATGAAACCTATAACATTCTGAAAAGAAAATTCTTGATTTCACTGGCGTTTACCGTTCCTGTTTTCATACTATCTATGGGCGGAATGTTTATTGATTTTCCCTTCTCACATCAAATTCAGGGGTTCATTGAACTAGCATTAACGCTTCCGGTTATGTTTTATTCCGGGTGGTTTCTGCTAAAAAGAGGCTGGGTTTCATTCAAAACCTGGAATCTTAATATGTTCAGCTTAATTGCATTAGGAGTTGCTGCGGCATTTATTTTTAGTATTACCGCATTGGCTTTTCCAGATATTATTCCCCATGAAATCCGTGGACATAACCATGAAATCCCATTATATTTTGAGGCAGTCTGTGTTATTCTCACGCTTGTTATTTTGGGTCAATTGATGGAAGCTGCTGCTCATAAAAAAACAGGAAATGCGATCAAAGAATTAATGAATCTATCACCGGATGAAGCCAATCTTATAGTGAATGGTGAAGAAAAAAGAGTATTGCTTTCACAAGTAAAAATTGGAGACTTATTAAAAGTAAAACCAGGTGAAAAAATTCCAGTTGACGGAAAGATCACAGAAGGGAACTCTATTGTAGACGAAAGTATGATTACGGGAGAGCCAGTTCCCGTTGAGAAAACAGTTGACGATAAAGTGTCATCAGGAACCATCAACGGCAATCAGGTATTCATCATGAAAGCTGAAAAAGTAGGTGACGAAACCCTTCTTTCTCAAATCATTAAAATGGTGAATGAAGCCAGCCGAAGCCGAGCACCTATCCAGAAACTGACAGATAAAGTATCTAAGGTATTCGTTCCTGTAGTCATCCTTATTGCTGTACTTACTTTTGTTCTTTGGCAGTTCTTTGGGCCTGAAGGAAAAAGAAGTTTATTTGCTTTCGTAAACGCTGTAGCCGTCTTAATTGTAGCATGTCCTTGTGCCTTAGGCCTTGCCACTCCCATGTCCTTAATGGTAGGAATTGGAAAAGGGGCTAAAAACGGTATTCTGATCAAAAATGCAGAAGCCCTGGAACAAATGAATAAAGTCAATGTATTGATTACTGATAAAACAGGAACTTTAACGGAAGGAAAGCCTTCTGTAGAATATATTGAATCGATAAATAATGAAGATAAAAACCAAATTTTACAGCTTGCCTTTTCGCTGAATCAAAATTCAGAACATCCTCTTTCCAATGCAGTGATCAAAAGAGCAAAAGATGAAAATATTTCCGCTGAAAAAGTGGATCAGTTTGAAAATATCTCTGGAAAAGGAGTCAAAGGAAATATCAACGGAAAAACAGCTTATCTTGGGAATGAAAACCTGTTAACCTCTCATCAAATTCAGATTCCCAATGCATTAAAACAGAAAGCTATAGAAGTACAGTCAAAAGCTCATACTATTTCTTATGTGGCATATAATCAGAATGTCTTAGGATTTATCAGCTTTACGGATAAAATCAAAGCAAGTTCTAAAAAAGCAGTAGACCGACTGATGAGTGAAGATATTGACATTATTATGATGACTGGAGACAATGAACATACTGCAAAAGCTGTAGCTGAAGAATTAGGTATCAAGCATTTTAAAGCCAACTGCCTTCCTGAGGATAAGCTTAATGAAGTAAAAAGATTACAGCAACAGGGTAAAATCGTTGCCATGACCGGAGACGGGATCAATGACTCCCCTGCCCTTGCCCAGTCCGATATAGGAATCGCAATGGGAACAGGTACTGATGTAGCCATTGAAAGTGCTGAGATCACCTTATTAAAAGGAGATATCTTAGGAGTAGCAAAAGCCAAGCTACTAAGCGAAAAGCTTCTTAAAAACATTAAAGAAAACCTGTTCTTTGCCTTTATTTATAATGTTCTAGGAATTCCTGTTGCGGCAGGATTATTGTATCCATTCTTTGGAATTTTGTTATCACCGATGATCGCAGCAGCTGCCATGAGCGTCAGTTCATTATCAGTGATTCTGAATTCATTGAGATTAAACTCAGTAGATCTGGATATAAAACAATAATATGACAAAAGAAAATCTTTACATAGGATGTTCAGGGTTTTACAATAATGACTGGAAAGGGTCTTTATATCCTGAAAATGCCCAAAGTAAAGATTTTCTTTCTTTATATGCTGAAGTTTTCAATGCAGTAGAGATCAACTCTACATTTTATAGAATTCCTACTGCTAAAACACTTTTAAAGTGGCATGATGAAACTCCTGGATCATTCAGGTTTTTTATCAAAATACCCAAAGCGATTACGCATCAAAAACGTCTTGCAGATTCAAAAGAAGAGATTACAGCATTCTGCCAACATATCCATCAGCATCTTCAACAAAAGCTTTCCGGATTCCTATACCAACTTCCTCCCTCTTTTAAAAACACCCCGGAAAATATTGACTTAGTGATTAATAATGTTGATAACAGCTTTTTAAATGTCATCGAGTTCCGTCACGAATCCTGGTGGAAAAAGGAAATTTTCGATCTATTAAAAAACAAAGGTATTGTTTTCTCCGGGGTAAGTTTTCCTGGAAATCTTCCTGAAGATATGATCACTAATCATTCTGAAATAATTTACTTCAGACTCCACGGAAAGCCTATCCTATACAAATCTAAATACAATGAAGATTTTCTCGATCATCTTGCTAAAAGTATTAAAAACACTCCACAGACAGCCTTTATATTTTTCAATAATACATGGGGAACTGCTGCCATAAAGAATGCAATGTATCTGAAAAGCATTTTAATGTAAAAGCTGAATCTATCCCAAAGTTCACATTATTACTTCATTTTCAAAGTTGTTAAAATAAAATAATTCCCAAACAAAGGAAGAATATCATTCTCTCAACAAAAATAGAAAACAACTATCGCTTTGGTATTTATAAATGTTAAGATTTACCGAAAACAAAACCATAAGCCAACAATCAGTATTTTAATAAAAAAAGACTTTAAAATAAAGTTCTTAAAATAATCTTAAAAAGAAAAATTACAGCGAAATATGGCATATAATTTGTTAACATTCACTTGTTATTTTTAACAATTTTTAACAACACAATTTCAATTACCTTTATGAGAAAAATTTTTGCGGGAAAGTCAACAAATAAGACTTTTCTCGGGATGTTTGCATTGATGAGTGCAACTTCAGTACTATTAAACAGCTGTAATTTTAAAAATGATGTGAACGAAACGCTCAGTTCACAGGAACATCCTACCGCAGAAATCTCCCCCAAAATGGACGATGAGAGCGTAGATTCTGATAAAAGAGTAATCTACCTTACTTTTGATGACGGCCCTAACCAGGGAACTGAAAATCTTTTAAAAATCCTTGACAAAAGAAATGTTTGTGCCACAGCTTTTTTAGTGGGAAGACATGCTTATGGAAGCACAAAACAAAAAAATGATTTTAAGCTTTTAAAGGAGAATCCCCTCATTGAACTTGCTAACCATAGTTTCACTCATGCTCATAATAAATACTCTGATTTCTATAAAACAGCAGATGCTGTTGTGCGCGATTTTGATATTGCTAAAGACAGCCTGAAGCTTCACGATAAAATAGCAAGAACTCCCGGAAGAAATATCTGGAGGCTTAACAATATTAATGTAACAGATATCAAAAGCTCCACTGCCGCTGCAGATGGTCTTAAAAGAGCAGGATACAAAGTTATTGGCTGGGATCTGGAATGGAGACCTACCCACAAAATGACTTTGAAAGGAAGCCATGAAGCGATGCTGAAAAAAGTAGACAGCATCTTCCTAAATGATCTTGAAAAGACTTCAAGGCACCTTGTTTTCCTTACTCATGACCAGTACCTGAGAGATACCGATTCTATTAACGAGTTGGATCTGTTTATTGAAAAGCTGCAAAAAAGCAACAAGTTTGTTTTCAGAAAGATTTCTCAGTATCCAAAAATTAACGAAGTATTGAATTAGTTTAAAAATTAAAAAGAAAAAAATAGAAGATCCATAAGAAAACCACATTTCAATGCCTTTAAACTTTGAACCTTAAACTAAATTTCAGAAATTTGCATACATGAGTATTAAAGAAAATTATAAAGCGATACAGAATAAACTTACGTCAGATGTTCAACTGGTTGCTGTTTCAAAAACGCATCCGGTTTCTGCGATTCAGGAGGTCTATGATCTTGGACAAAGAGTCTTTGGAGAAAACAAAGTTCAGGAATTGATGGAAAAAGCACCTCTCCTGCCTCAGGATATCCAATGGCACCTGATCGGACACCTGCAAACCAATAAGGTAAAGTATATTGCTTCATTCATAGATACGATCCAAAGTGTAGATTCAGAAAAGCTCTTGGCTGAAATCAACAAAGAGGCAGGTAAAAATAACAGGTCTATTAAAGTGTTGCTGCAGGTAAAAATTGCAGCAGAAGAAAGTAAGTTCGGGCTTGAAATTTCAGATGCAAAGACTCTTTTCCAACAGTATATTGATGGGGATTTCCCTCATATTGAAATTACCGGATTGATGGGAATGGCAACTTTCACAGATAATGAGGCGCAGATAAGAAAAGAATTTTTAACTTTAAAGACAGTTTTTGATGAATTAAATCAACTAAAACCTTTAAAAACCTTATCAATGGGAATGAGTGATGATTTCCCTGTGGCCATTGAGTGTGGCGCTAATTCTGTGAGGGTGGGATCTGCCATTTTCGGAAGAAGAGACTATTCCCAATAGAATATTTAGGTATGGTTTTTGCTAATAATTGAAACAAAAAATTTAAATTTGCAACTATGCAAAAAATCCTTATAGTAGAAGACGAAAAAGCAATCTCAGGAGTACTTCACAGTATTCTTTCTGACGAACTCACAGATTATGAATTTGTTATCGCCGAAGACGGCCTTGAAGGTTACAAACAGGTAGAAAAAGAAGATTTCGCGTTGGTGATCTCTGATATCAAAATGCCTAAACTTTCAGGAACCGAGCTTTTGAAGCAGAGCATGATATTAAAGCCTGAAACTACATTTATCATGATTTCAGGTCACGCCGATATTGATTCTGCCGTTTCCTGCCTAAAAGAGGGTGCATACGATTTTATCTCTAAGCCTATTGACATCAACAGGCTTATTACCAGTGTAAAAAATGCTTTGGTTAAAGAAACACTGAAGAAAGAAAACAAAAACCTTCAAACAGAAAATAAAACGTTAAAGAGAAAGGTCAATAAAAAATACCAGATGATCGGGAATTCTCCTGCCCTGCAGAAGATTCAGGATATGATCGAAAAGGTAGCTGTTTCTGATGCCAGAGTTCTGATTACAGGTCCAAACGGAGCTGGAAAGGAATTGGTAGCTCATGCGATCCACAACCAAAGTGAGCGCGCAAGAGGGCCAATGGTAGAAGTAAACTGTGCTGCAATACCATCTGAACTTATTGAATCTGAACTTTTCGGACACGTAAAAGGTTCATTTACCGGTGCTATTAAAGATAAGCAGGGGAAATTTGAACAGGCTAACGGAGGGACTATCTTCCTTGACGAGATTGGAGACATGAGCCTTATCGCTCAGGCTAAGGTATTAAGAGCTTTACAGGAAAGCAAAGTATCTCCTGTAGGAAGTGATAAAGAAATAAAAGTTGATGTAAGAGTAATTGCAGCAACAAACAAAAATATGCAGAAAGAGATTGAGGAAGGGAAATTCAGAGAAGACCTTTACCACAGACTTTCTGTGATTGAAATTTATGTTCCGCCATTGGATGACAGAAAAGATGATATCAAGTTATTGGTTGAACACTTCTCCGGTATGATTGCTGATGAGCATGGTACTGCTGTGAAAAAGTTCGATGATAAGGCAATTGATGCTTTAAAAGCGCTTTCATGGACTGGAAATATCAGGGAGCTAAGAAATGTTGTGGAAAGATTGATTATTCTTGGTGGAAATACTGTTTCTGAAAGTGACGTTGCAAGTTTTGTAAGGAAATAATACAACTATTATTACAATATTATAAAAATTTGCAGTATCACTACTGCAAATTTTTTTTTGAACTATTTTGAATATAAACTATATGAATCTTAAAATACTATGAAATTTTTAAACAAAAACTACACAAAAGAATGCCTGACTTTGGCTCTACCTGTAATGCTTACCCAGGTAGGGCAAGTTTCAGTGAATTTATTCGATAATATTATTGTCGGAAAACTTTTAGGCGCTGATGCATTGGCGTCTGTTTCATTAGGTAATGCTGTGTTTTTCTCCATATTTGTATTGGCGCTTGGATTTTCATTTGCGATACCGCCATTGGTTTCTGAAGCTCATTCTAAGCAGGATCATGATACGATCAATTCCGTGTTCAGTCATGGTTTTGTCATTAATATGACGGTTGGAGTTCTTCTGATGGTCATTCTTTTACTGGGAATGCCTCTGCTCTATCACTCCGGCCAACCAGCAAAGATCATTCCTGATACGGTAGATTTCTTAAGTATTATGGTGATCAGTATGATTCCATTCATGGCGTTTCAGACGCTTCGTGAGGTATCTGAAGGACTTTCATACACTATCGGAGTAACTAAGGCAACCATTATTGCCAACATCATTAATATTGCTTTAAACTATGTGTTTATTAAAGGACTTTGGGGATTCCCTCCGATGGGTGTAAAAGGGTCAGCTTTAGCAACCTTAATTTCCAGAGTTTTCATGGTGGTTTTCCTTTATTTTGTATTGTTGAAAGAAAAGAGAACGAGACGTTATATCAAGGATTTTTCATTAAAAATTCAAAACTTCTCAAAAGCCATGTTTGATAAAATGGTAAGATTGGGACTACCTACAGCATTACAGATGTTCTTTGAGGTAACTGCTTTTGCAGGAGCAGCATTTATTTGCGGATTAATTTCAGCCCATGACATTGCCTCTCACCAGATTGCTTTGAGTATGGCCTCATTTACCTTCAACCTTTGCGTTGGCTTTAGTGTAGCTTCCACCGTAATGATCGGCAGAAAACTGGGTGAACAGAATTTTGTTGAATTAAGAAAAGTTGGGATCAACAACCTAAAGATTGCTTTTATCTTTATGTGTATCTGCGGATTGGTTTTCATTCTTGGAAGAAATATTTTACCAACCTTCTTCACGAAGAAAGAAGAAGTTGAAGTAATTGCTCTGGCTTCAAAACTGATGATTATCGCTGCTTTATTCCAGCTTTCTGATGGAATTCAGGTAACAGCTTTAGGAATGTTGAGAGGCTTACAGGATGTGAAAATACCATCCATATATACTTTTATTGCCTATTGGGTGATTACGATTCCATTAGGCTATTTCTTCTGTGTAACATTGGAAATGGGAGCTTTCGGAATGTGGATCGCTCTAGGGTTAGGATTAACGGTTTCTGCCGTATTCCTAGTTAAACGATTCCTGAATATGTCTGCTAAGCGAATTAAGCAGAATTCATAATATTTAAAAGAGGCTGTCTCAAAAGTGTCATTCTGAACGAAATGAAATGTAGTGAAGAATCTTAAGTAATTGATAAACATTGAGATTCTTCCTTCGTCAGAATGACAAAAGTCAAATAATTTGACTTTTGAGACAGCCTCTTTTTATTTTCTTGCGGATTTCGGAGATTACGCAGATCTTTTATTATAATTTTAAAATCTTAAATGTAAGGCTAAGCCAATGGGTTAGATTATTTATTTTGAACGGCTAAAGCCCGTTTCTATTGAATTTTAATCTGTACAGAATATCACAATATTGTCATTCTGTAAACATCTAAACCTTGTAAAGTGAATAAGACTTTTTAAGCACCACAAAAAGACATATAAATAATTTTTAAATGAAAAATTATCATTTTTCATACAAGCTCAACAAATCATCAATCTTTTACAGTCTGCGTAATCTGCTAAATCAGCGAGAGATATTTTTAATAAAAGATTATCCGCCTGAGATACCCTTTTATATTTTATTGAATTCTTTTCCCTAAAATCTTCAGACTTCGTTCTATTCCATCTAAAATAGCTACATCCGGAAGTGTGCCCCAATCTTCAAATCCAAAGTGTCTGAATAGCTTCAAACTCGGTTCATTATGAAGAAAAATAAGCGCGACAAGGTGATTCACCCCAAATTTACCTGCATTATCAATACAATACTGAAGAATTGTTTTACCATACCCTTTTCCTCTTGAACTTTCATCCAAATAAATACTCACTTCCACGGTTCCACTGTAAGCGGGTCTTTCATGGAAAGAACTGAAACTTACCCATCCTACGATATGTCCTTCTGAGTCTTCTACCATCCAAAGTGGGCGCGTATCAGGGTTATGCTCATTGAACCACTGCACCTTGCTCTCTACGGAAACTTCTTCTACATCTGCGGTCACCATTCTTGAAGCAATGATTGAGTTGTAAATGGCTACAATTTTATTTAAATCGGTTAATTCAGCGCTTCTGAATTTTAAATTTTCCATGGAGATTACATTCAATATTTATGATACAAAAATAATAAATATTTAAAATACCCTGTTTATTTTACTCAAATTACACTATTTTTAAAATAAAAAAAACAAATACACCCCCATAAAAAACAACACTAAAACTCAATTTTAAATAAATACTTTCATTTATGTTGAAATACGCAAAGGCGCAATTGTATTTTAGGAGTAAATATTTTTAAGGTGCAAAGATTTTATCTACGATAAAATTGAAGGCTGCTTCTAATGCTGCGAATGAACAAATAATTTATTAGCGTATAATCACATAGAATAATGTTAATAAAAGTTAGTTTAAAAGGGTTATTTTCCTTGCTGAGAATCTTTGATTCTCTTGCCCTAAAAACACTTAGCATTACATTTCTTTACGCCCTTGCGTTATCCAACAAACATTATTTCAAATCCTTCAGAATTCTATTCAGGCTTCTCACGGTAATTCCTAGATATGCAGCCATATCTTCTTTGGAAATCTGAATATTCTGTTTAGCCTGCATTTTAAGTAACTGGGCCAAGGTATGCTCTACTGTATAAAGCTGTTGATAAGATGCTCTGCTGGTGGTATTGATAATACGTTCTGCAAAGGAATTCAGTAATAAGTTATTCAGAATAAAATCTCTTTGCATCAATTCATTAAAATATGACAGGTTTATAGTATACACCACAACTTCCGTCAACGCTTCAATACCACATAAACAAGGTATATTTTTAATCAGTTCTACTTCACCAAGGATTTCCCCATTTCCCAAAAAATTCAACGATATACTCTTTTCCATTTTCTTCTTCAAAATAACATTTTGTAATTCCTTCTTTAACCAGCATAACTTTGGACAGCGATTGATCCTGAATCAATAGCTTCTGCCCTTTGAAAATGATTGCAGAATAATATTTTCTCCGGTTTGTTGGTGATAAAGCCCTTCAAGATGACTTAAAAATGAGTGATTCGTTCGTAACATACTTCTTCGGGACAATTGTCCTTTGCCGGTTTATTTTTTATATAGAAATTTGAAGCTGAAATTTACAAAACAAAAATGAATAATCACATTACAACAATAGCCTTTGATGCAGATGATACGCTTTGGATCAATGAACCTTACTTTCAGGAAGCAGAAAAAGAATTCTGTATGCTGCTTGAAGATTATCTTCCTCAGCATTCCGTATCTCAGGAACTCTTTACAACGGAAATGAAGAATCTGCATTTATATGGATATGGAGTAAAAGGATTTATGCTTTGTATGGTGGAGACTATTGGAAAAGTTTCAAACAACACAGCTTCTATTGAGCTGGTTAATAAAGCGATTGAACTGGGCCAGGAACTTCTTCAAAAACCTATTGAACTTTTAGACGGGGTTACAGAAACTCTTGAAAGTTTAAAAGGAAAATACAGGCTTGTAGTAGCTACGAAAGGAGATTTACTGGATCAGGAGCGCAAACTTAAAAACTCAGGATTACAAGATCATTTTCATCACATTGAGATCATGAGTGACAAAAAAGAACATGATTACAGAAAACTATTAAAGCATCTTGACTGCCAACCAGAGAATTTCCTTATGCTTGGAAACTCCATAAAATCAGATATTTTACCTGTATTGGAAATCGGAGGATCAGCAGCTCATATTCCTTATCATGTGACATGGAACCATGAGCAGCATGATGTGAATCTTGAACACGAGAATTTTATGGAATTGAAAAGTATTAATGAGATCTTACAATTTCTTTAACTATAAAGATTAATTCCCACTTAGCTTTGCTTATTATTCCGTAAAAAAGGCTGTCTCAAAGATGAGACAGCCTTTTTGTATTATTTTTTCAGACACTTTTCAAGGAACTGATCCTGTTCCCATAAAACGTGAAATATATTCTCTTTAGCCTGATATCCGTGTGATTCTTTTGGAAGAAGAACCATTCTTACCGGCGCTCCAAGGTTTTTCAAAGCCTGGAAATATCTTTCCGTCTGCAAGGTAAAAGTTCCCGGATTGTTATCTGCATCACCGTGAATCAGAAGCAACGGGGTTTTCATTTTGTCAGCATTCATAAACGGAGACATGGTGTTGTAAATCTCCGGAACATCCCAATAGTTTCTTTGTTCGCTCTGGAACCAAATGGAGTCAGTGTTCTGTTATAAGCACCACTTCTGGCAATACCACAGGCAAAAAGATTAGAGTGGGTCAATAAATTAGCCGTCATAAATGCCCCATATGAATGGCCTCCAACAGCGACTTTCTTTTTATCTATATATCCTAACTGATCTACAGCATTGATCGCGGCATCAGCATCAGCTACCAATTGCGTAATAAAGGTATCATTAGGTTCTGTTTTTCCTTCTCCGATAATTGGGAATGCAGCGTTATCTAAAACAGCATATCCTTTAGTCACCCAGTACACGAAAGAGCCATAATATGGGAAAGTAAAGTCATTATCATTCTGAGTACTCTGCCCTGCTGTATTCTTATCTTTAAATTCTCTTGGATACGCCCAGATCAATAATGGTAATTTTTCTTTCTTCGCCTTTCTATCGTAGTTTGCCGGCAGATAAAGAGTTCCCGTCAATGTAACTCCATCATTTCTTTTATAGGTAATGACTTCTTTGTGAACATCTTTGATGCTTTCAAAAGGATTTGCAAAATGAGTTACCGTTTCAGCTTTATTAGACTTAATATTCTTTTTATAATAGTTCGGATATTGGCTTGATGATTCCTGTATTGTTAATATCTCTCCTTTTGAAGGGTTTAAAATATCTACAATCTTTTCTTTAGCCCCTTTAAGGTTAGAAGTATACAGTCTTTTTTTCTTCAATGATTTAATATCCATTTCATCAATAAACGGATGCTGGCCATCTTTTGTAAACCCCTCTCCGATCAGATATGCTTTTCCGCCTTTCATATCGATAACAGATCTGCCATATTGATTTTTCACGGTATTGAAACTTCCCGGATCACTATACACATCCTGAGAGTTTCTGTCGTCTATAACTTTTGATTCTCCATTGTTAAGATCAACCAGGAATGTTTTGGTATTTCTGGTATCATACCATTCTTCAGATACTAACGCATAGTGGTCATTCGTCCAATCTACATCCTCAAATCTCTGTTTGATTTTGAAGAATGATTTAGGAGCAGCTGTAAACGGTGCCTCCCAGGTAAAGATTTCATCTCTGTATTCTGCCGTTTTATATTGATCTCCACCATCAAGAGCTTCTGTGAACACTAATGTTGCCGGAGCATCACTTCTCCAGGACATTTCTCTTTTTCCTGTTCTTACAGACGAAAAACCTTTAGGCATAATTTCATTCAGAGGAATCTCATTCACCACTTTCACTGTATTTCCTTTTGTATCATACACTGTTGTGGTCATAGGAAATCTGTTCAGGGGAACAATATAAGAGAATGGCTTTTTAATGACTGAAGATAACAGATAATTTCCATCAGGAGAAAAACTTAATCCTGTGTACATATCCTGATTTATTACCTTTTTAAGGTTTCCGTTCAGGTCAACATTGAATACTTCTGAAGTGACCAACGTCTCGAAGTTCTTTTCATCCTGTGGATTTTTTAAAAGATCCTGGTACGTTCTGTTTTGGGATACTTTTCCATCTGCTGTAGAAACAATAGGTCCCGTCGGAAGATCTTTCCCTGAATCAATCAGCGCAGGTCTGTTTTGAGGCAGCGTTCTGATTAATAAACTCTGGGAATCATTATACCAGAGATAGGGAGTTCCTAAATTGGCATTCAGAATATCTCCTGTTATCTTTTTAGCAGCAGCAGTTTCCAGGTCAACAAGCCATAACTCTACGCCTTTGCTTGTGGTATTGGTAAAAGTAAGTTTCTTTTCATCCGGTGAAAATTGCACATAGGCGATTTTAGCTCCTGTAGGCAGATTCTTTACCTGAACCTCATTTTTATCACTGAACTTTCTTATTTTAAGATTGTTGAAATAGGTTACAGTACTTGCAATATTGGTAATGGGATTGATTCTTAATCCCCCCAGTTTCATTTCTTGCTGATTAAGGTCATCTAACGTTTTGTATGTAGAACGGTATGTAAAAACCACCCAATCCTTTTTATTGTTCATCAGAACGGATGGAGGTCTTTCATAATCTGCCAGTTTTAGAATTTCGGCAGAGGGTTTTTGATAAGTAATATTCTCCTGGGCATCATAAAAATTGAGAAATGCCAGCAGGCAAATTGTCAGTTTTATCTTCATATAGATTTATTTTCTACGAATGTAGTGATTTTTAAGATAAATTTGCTATAAAAATCGATCTACAATCCCGAACAATAAAGACATTTATAAAAATAACTCTAAATAAAAAAGAGCATCCGAAGATGCTCTTTTCATTATATATTGTAAGTTTTTACCAGTCTGAAGCTCTTTTTCTTCTTTCAATCAAATGATCTACAGAAACTTTTCCGGCTCCAATAATCATTAGGAGAAGATATACGGAAAGATAAATAAGGCTCATTTCTCTTTTTTCAAAAGGATCTGCTCCATGAACTACAAATCCGGCGATGACCATTGTAAAGATCAGAAAACCTAAGGAAACTCTTGTAAAAAGGCCTAATATCAGCAGGATTGAACAAACAAATTCAGCAAGTACCGTAAGAATCAGGGTAATTTGTGGTCCCATTCCCAAAAAGTCGAAAAATTCAATTTTTCCACCAGCCAATAGCATTTGGAGTTTCGGGTATCCATGAGAAAGCATTGCAAAACCAACAAATACTCTCACAGCTAACAAAATAATATCTTTAGGTATTGAGCTCGAATTTGAATTATTATAGTTCATTTACTAAAAAATTTAGACTAAGGTAATAAAAATCTTTTAATACAACGGGCTTTAGAGCATTTTTAGTCTATCTGTACCCAAAATTCTTAAGATCTCTGTCATTCTTTCTCCAGTCTTTTTTCACCTTAACAAATAAATTCAAGTGAATTTTCTTGGAAAAGAACTTTTCCAGGTCTAATCTTGCTTCTGTACCTACTTTTTTGATAGCCTCACCCTTATGTCCGATAATAATTCCTTTTTGGGTATCTCTTTCTACATAAATAATAGAGTCAATGAAGATAATTCCTTCTTTTTCCTTAAACTGCTCAGTCACCACTTCTACAGAATATGGAATCTCCTTATCATAGTTCAAAAGGATTTTCTCGCGGATTGCTTCATTTACAAAGAACCTTTCCGGTTTATCCGTATACTGATCCTTATCATAGTAAGGTGGGTTTTCAGGCAGTAAAGATTTTAGTTTAGGTAAAATAACCTCAGTATTAAAGGCATTAAGTGCAGAAATTGGAAGGATTTCCGCTTTTGGAATCCTATTATGCCAGGTTTCTACCAATGTTTCAAGGCCTGCCTGATCAGTCTGATCCACTTTGTTTAATAATAACAATACAGGAACAGGGATTTTATTTAATTTATCAATTAAGAACTCTGAAGGTTCGGCTTTGTCTGTTACATCAACAATAAACAGGAATACATCGGCATCCTGAAGGGAGTCTTTTACAAAATCCATCATTTTTTCCTGCAATCCGTATTTTGGATCCAACACTCCCGGAGTATCGGAAAATACGATCTGAAGATCCTCTTCATTATAAATACCAAAAATTCTGTGACGGGTTGTCTGAGCTTTCTGCGTTACAATCGCCAGCTTCTCACCCATTAATTGGTTCAGAAGTGTTGATTTTCCCGCATTAGGCTTTCCAACTATATTTACAAATCCAGCTTTGTGCATAAAAATAATATTACGAACTGCAAAGTTAGTAAAACAAAATTGGTCTTTACGGTTAATCTTAATATTTAAAAGAAAAAAGAGAGTTATTGGTCTCTGGAGACTTTACAAAAGAAGAATTACATTATATCATCTTATAGCAGATCCTCAATTTTTAAAACATTCTATTTGTCATTCTGTAAGGATCCAACCCATTTAAAATAAATAAAATACTTTATGAAGACTCCTACAGAAATCAAAGCTTAGGCGTAATCAATCAGAAGCCGTATCTATCATTATCTTTCATGAAACTCACTCTAATTTTTTTCTTTAGTTCAACCTATGATATATTTCTCACAAAAACCACAAAATAATTTTGTATTGCATTACCTAAAACTGATATTTTTGAATATTAGAATTCATCTTTTATGAATATAGACCAGATTCTTGACCAAATTTACATCCTTCCCCAGGCTTCAAAAAACAGCTTAAAAGCATATATTACTGAAGTTTCACATCCTAAGGGTTACTGTCTGATGGAAGCCAATAAAGTGATTCCTTATGTTTATTTTATCCGTAAAGGAATTGCCCGTGCTTACTCTTCTACTTCAGATAATGATATTACATTCTGGTTTGGAAGCGAAGGGCAATGTGTTCTTTCTATGAAAAGTTATGTGGAAGACAAACCTGGTTATGAAAGTATTGAATTACTGGAAGACTGCGAGCTGTACATCCTGGAAACAGAACATCTTAAAAAACTGTTCAATGAAGACATTCATATTGCCAACTGGGGAAGAAAGCTGGCTGAAGCAGAAATGATAAAATCGGAAGAATTAATTATTTCAAGACAATTCAAAACTTCTTTGGAACGATATAAAGATATTATCCAATATCAGCCTGATCTTCTTAAAAGGGTTCAGCTTGGGCATATTGCTTCTTACCTTGGAATTACGCAGGTAAGTTTGAGCAGAATCCGGGCGGAAATTAAATAAATTATACGCTTGAGGATGGAAGCTGGGAGATGGAGGATGGAGATTCTGGTGGTCTATAACATGATCTGAATGTTTTATTATTTAATTTAAGTAGCGTTTTAAGTTTTGGCTAAAGCCAGTGGAATGCATATTTATATTGAGAGCGGACTAAAATCTGCCCTATTGATATTAAAGCGTATATAATATCAATATTGGGGATTACTTATTAAATAGAAATAATATAGTTAAAAGCTTTTTCCTAAAAACAATCCTATTGATTAAACAATAGCACATCACCTATTCCAACTACCATAACTTCCCTCTTCCAACTTCCTGACCAAAAACTCATTTTTTAACAATTGTAAAATTTTTTCTCCTTTCAAATGCTGAAATTTGCAATAGAAAAATTTAACAAAATGAATTGGATAATATTAGTTATCGCAGGATTATTTGAGGTTGCCTTTGCGTCTTGCTTAGGAAAGGCAAAAGAAACATCAGGAACGGAAATGTATCTTTGGTACACCGGTTTTCTGATAACGATGACTATCAGTATGCTTCTTCTGATTAAAGCTACGCAAACCTTACCTATTGGTACTGCTTATGCGGTATGGACAGGAATTGGAGCGGTAGGAACAGCTTTAATGGGAATTATCTTCTTTAAAGATCCTGTAAGCTTCTGGAGAGTATTTTTTATTATAACACTTATTGGATCTGTGGTAGGTTTAAAAGCTGTTTCCTCCTCCCATTAAGATAAAAATATAAACTTCTATCTATATTTAAAAATGAAACCGCCTTCGTAATGAAGACGGTTTTGTTTTTTGATTATATTTCAGAATGTTCTGCTTCCTTACTCTATATTTCTTATTATTTTTTGTAAACTACAGGTAAGATTTCATTGCTTCTTAGCCCATACTTCTTTATTTCTTCTTCAGAAAATTTCTGTGAATAGAAGTTGATATCTGTTTCAAATCCTGCATTTTTTAAACGCTCAAAATAATCCATCCCGTACCAGCGAACGTGATCGTACTGCCCGAAATGTTTCTGGCGTTCCTTTGGATCTTTGATGGTGAAGTCTTCATAGGTTTTTTCCAATGAATTTTTCATCGGAACCTGAAGAATCCCCCATCCGCCGGGTTTCATCACCCTGTATAACTCACTCATTGCTTTTGCATCGTCTTCAATATGTTCCAGAACATGATTACAGAAAACGATATCAAAGCTCTCATTTTCGAAAGGCAAATCCAAAATATCAGCCTTTACATCAACAATGGGCGAATATAAATCTGCAGATATATAGTTCAGATTGCTCATTCTCTTGAACTTTCTTAAAAATTCCTGTTCGGGAGCAATATGCAGAACTTTATAGTTTTTAATGAAAAAATCGGTCTCATTCTGAAGATACAGCCACATCTGGCGGTGTCTTTCCAGACTTAAGGTTCCCGGAGAAAGAGCGTTTTCTCTTTGTTTTCCATAGCCATAAGGCAGAAATTTCCGGTATGATCTTCCATCGATAGGATCATAAAATTCATCTCCTTTGAAAAACTGATAAATAAGCGGTCTTGCCCAGATACTCATTTTTATAAGCATTGGACGTGGAATTTTATTCAGTAAAAGCTTAGTTATCTTTTTCATTAAAAATCCAGTTGGAAAGGCTTTTCTTCGTCACTTACGATCCCTAATGCTTCATACACATAATCAAATGTAGAAAGCAATACCGGCTTACCGTTGATTACCGCTACATCATGCTCAAAGTGTGCAGATGGAAGGTTGTCTAATGTAGTTACTGTCCAGCCATCGCTATGGAATTTTACTTTTTCAGTTCCAAGGTTAATCATTGGTTCAATAGCAATTGCCAAACCGTCTTTGATTACTTTTCCGCTTCCCTGTCTTCCATAGTTAGGAACTTGTGGATCTTCGTGCATCTGTCTTCCCAAACCATGTCCTACAAGCTCTCTTACAACACTATATCCTTCTTTTTCACAATGTGCCTGAATCGCGTGAGAGATATCCCCGATTCTTTTTCCTCTGATACATTGCTCAATCCCTTTGTAAAGAGATTCTTTTGCCACTTTCAATAGTTTTTTAACTTCCGGCTTTACTTCACCAATTTCAAAGGTATAAGCGTGATCTCCTACAAACCCGTTCAGAATTACTCCACAATCTACAGAAAGAACATCTCCTTCTTTTACCACTTCATTATTCGGGAAACCATGCACTACCTGCTCATTTGGAGAAATACACAGTGAGTTCGGGAAACCTCCGTATCCTAAGAATGCAGGCTGAGCCCCATGATCTTTAATAAAATCATGAGCTAATTTATCTAAATATAAAGTCGTAATTCCCGGTTTAATCTCTTTTGCCAACATTCCCAATGTTTTAGAAACCAATCGGGCGCTCTCCTTCATCAGACGTAATTCGTCTATTGTCTTTAATTGAATCATTGTTTTAATTTACCAATGTATTAATAAATCAGTGTAACAATATGATTATTCTATGGTTACACTGTTAAATTGTTATATTTTTATCTTACCAGAAAAGTCCTTTTTTCTTTTCTTTTTTAAGTTTTGAATAGGCCAAAACTTCTTTTCCTTCTACACGGAACTCAATTCTTTCCTGAATGATGTTATAGATTTCACCCCATCCCGGAAATCCACCAATATTTCTGTCGTCAATGAACCAATCGGCATCCAATTTTCTGGATTGAGTGGCAGAATCAAAAACTTCTCCTTCGAAGCTTGAGTTCACTGCATAAAATTCCACTCCATTTTTTTTACAGAATTCTACTGCTTCATCTAACGTTTTTCCGTGTCTGTATGTCCAAAGAATCAATCTGAATCCTTCTGCCTGTAATCTTTTCAAGGTTTCGAAAGCGAAGATCTTTGCCTTACCAATTCCTGGGTAAGCATCATCAACAATAGTTCCGTCAAAGTCAACAGCAATCTTTTTATTATTTAACATTTTGTTCTTTTTTAGCTTTGCAAAGATAAGAAATAAAAAGAGTGCCCAAAAGAAAGGCACTCAATACTTTTATAATTTAAAATAATAATATGGGCTACTAGCTCTTAACCCAGTTAAACTGGAACTGAAGATCCGGAGTAGAAACTCTGTCTGTGATCTTCTGTAGTCTTGCTGGAAGCTTCATCAGATATTCCTGAGCTTTTTCTGCTTTTTCTGTAAGGCCTTTTACGTGCTCAATCTTCCATTCATCTAACAGGTCTTTCATAATGTTGATATAATCCTGGCCTGTATATACCATACATCTTTGTGCAGCATCTGAGAAATGTCCCCAAAGCTCACCAGCCTTCTGTCCTGATTGTCTCATCAGGTGAGCCGGCATTACAATTTTCTTACGCATCATATCTTCGAAAGCAAGGATCATTTCTGATGGGTCTATTTCAAGGATTTTAGCAACAAAATGTTTGTATGCTTTTGCGTGTCTTGCTTCATCTGCAGCAATTACACCACACATTTTAGCTAACTTACCATTTCCGGATTGTTTTGCTAATGTCCCTACTCTTCTGTGAGAAATATTGGTTGCTGTTTCCTGGAAACTTGTATAAATAAAGTTTCTGTATGGATCCATACTTGTTCCCAAATCGAATCCATCATTAATAAGATATTGAGTGGTGATTTCCACTTCTCTCATATTAACTCTACCACATAGATAAAGGTATTTATTTAATAAGTCTCCGTGTCTGTTTTCTTCTGCAGTCCAGGCTCTCACCCAGTTTGCCCAGCCTAATTTTTCTTCCTGATTAATACCGTCAACACCCATTAACCAAGATTCATACGAAGGAAGAGCTTCTTCCGTAATACAATCTCCGATTAGCGTTACAAACAGATCATAAGGCATTTCACGGGCAAAAGTCTGAATTTCTTCAAGATCATGTTTAAACTCTTCGCTTGAAGGATCTGGTAAATAATCAGAAGGCTGCCAAATCTTCTCAATTGGCGTTAAAAATTTATCAAGAAAAGAACCTACTTCCTTTTCCAATATTCCCATTACTTCTTTCCTAACAAGCTTTTGATACATTTTTATATTCAGTTTTTAATTAACAAAGATATGATTTATTTATTATTTAACGCATAATAAAGTATGCAACTCATACCTTATCTGACATAAATCATAAAAAAATGCCGATATATAAGTATAACGGCATTTTTTTAACAATATTATTGAATTTTAGCTAACTAAAATATCTCCTGTCATGGCTTTTGGTATTTCAACCCCCATTACATTAAGGATTGTAGGCGCTACGTCACCCAGTTTTCCAGGTTTTAGGTTCCATGTATGGTCTTTATCCATAACAATAAAAGGAACCAGATTCGTTGAGTGCTGTGTATTAGGTGTTCCGTCAGGATTCAACATAACATCTGAATTTCCGTGGTCCGCAAGAATGAATACTGCATATCCGTTTTCATAAGCAGCAGTGGCTACTTTTTCGATGCATGCATCAACTGTTTCAGCAGCCTTCACAGCAGCTTCAAACACCCCTGTATGTCCTACCATATCCGTATTGGCAAAGTTCAGACAAACAAAATCCGCAGTACCTTGCTCCAGTTCCGGAACAATAGCATTGGTAATATCATAAGCTGACATTTCAGGTTTTAGATCATAAGTAGGAACGTCTTTTGGACTTGGACACAACAATCTTTTCTCTCCATTGAATTCTTCTTCTCTTCCTCCTGAGAAGAAGAAGGTAACGTGAGGATATTTTTCTGTTTCTGCAATTCTGATCTGAGTTTTACCATTCTTCTCAAGTACTTCACCCATTGTTTCTGTTAAAACATTCTCATCAAAAACAACCTGAACATTCTGAAACGTTTTGTCATAATTGGTTAATGTAATATAATAAAGGTTCAGTTTGCGCATAGAATAATCAGGAAAATCTTTCTGAGAAAGCACTTCTGTAATTTCTCTTCCTCTGTCTGTACGGAAGTTGAAGCAAATTACCACATCATTTTCAATAATTTTTGCTACCGGAACAACATTTCCTGTAGCTGTTGTATTGACTAAAATGATTGGCTTAAGGAATTCATCTGTTACGTTATGGTCATAGGAAGCACGGATAGAGGCCAGAGCGTCTGTACTCTGCTCTCCTACTCCTTCTACAAGGGCATCATAAGCTAATTTCACACGTTCCCATCTTTTGTCCCTGTCCATTGCGTAGTATCTTCCTACAACGGTAGCCAGTTTCCCGGTAGTTGCTTCCATGTGGTTCTGAAGCTCTTCAATGAAACCTAATCCGGAATGTGGATCACAGTCTCTTCCGTCTGTGAATGCATGTACAAAGACATTTTCATCCAATCCAAATTCTTTGGCAGCAGTCAATAATCCTTTTAAGTGATTGATATGGGAGTGTACTCCTCCATTGGAAACCAATCCGATGAAATGTACTTTTTTATTTTCTTTTTTAGCGTATTCAAAAGCATCCTGAATTACTTTTTCCTGTCCAAGAGTACCGTTTTCAACCGCCATATTCAGTTTTACCAGGTTTTGGTAAACAACTCTTCCGGCCCCAAGGTTCATGTGACCTACTTCGGAATTCCCCATCTGTCCGGCAGGAAGACCTACCGCTAAACCACTTGCTTCAAGGGTTGTGTGTGGAAATTTTTGATAACAGCTATCTATAAATGGTGTGTTTGCTTTGTCTATTGCAGAAACGTCCGGGTTTGTTCCCAATCCCCATCCGTCAAGGATTGCTAATATTGCTTTTTTTGACATTTTGTAAAACTTTAGTACACAAATTTACCTAATTTCCGATGAATAGAAGAATTTGGAGTTCTGAATTTTATGTATTCAGAGGAAAATGAAAAAATCTGTGTTCTCTTCAAAATCTTTGAGCTCTATTATTCTCGCAGATCTTGCTGATTTCGCAGATTTTAAAATGTGGATGATTATAGATTTCAACTTCTGGCTTCAACTCTAATTTTTAAACCAGCTATTAATTTTATAAGTAAACTTATTTGATTTTACATTTTCTATTTTGATATTCTGTCCTTTTTCCACTCCTTTTACATTAGCTTCCTGATTCCAGTTTCCTTTGGTAAACTTAAATTGCGCTGGTAAATATATTTTTAAAGTAAGGGTTCTTTCAAGATCGCTTTTCCTTTCCATTTTAACTGAAGATGCACTCCAGCTCCCCAACCCTTTCTGGTTTCCTGCGATATAAACCTCATCATTTTTATCAGGAACATTTACTAATAATGTTACCGTTGAAGGCTCCCCTGAAAATTCCTGGAAAAAATCATCATATTTTAAATTCTTTTCTTTTGCATACGACTGAATATAAGAATCCAGAAAGCCACTTTCTTTTAAAAATAAAAATGGGTCTTCAATGTTTAAAATATCATGTACTGCTTGTTGTTTATCGGTTTGTTTATTAAAATAGGCTTCACATATTTTGTATCCTATCCAATATCCTAAATCATTGGGTCTGTCATCTTTTTTGGAGGTCCAATAAAACCAGTCTCTTAAATCATCACTTTTATATCTTGTTACGAATTCTTTGTATAATTTGTCTGAATTTGCTTCACCATACTGAAATGCTTTTACATTCATTGGTTCTCCGGAAACAAATTCTGCTATAAAATCAGCTCCACCTTCTGTTAAAGCTTGTTTCAATAAAGTTTCTCCGCCTTTATTATTTTGCTGAAAATGAATCATTTCATGAACAATAAGAGGTACAACTCCATCCAGATTTTTAAACAATTCTGTTCCGATTGAGATTCCTTCATTGGAAGAATTTCCGCCCGTATTCATTCTGCCATACACGAAATAAACGGTTGAGAATTTAGCTTTTGGATACCAATATTTTAAAGCGCTGTAACTTGCTTTTAGTTTTTTATCTTTTGCCCCAATTCCATCTAGCACATGTCTGGTTTTAAGATATTCTTCTTTATTTTTTTTCACTGTTGCATACAGAGAATCTGCATTAATGATACGATTCCTGATAAAACTTTTTACTCCCGGTGAACCATTTTCTATGTATTCTATAAAAGGATTGGTAGTGGAAGTTTCCATTTTATCAAAGGCTTTCCAGAAGTTTTGTACATCTTTCGTTTCTAAAACTGCGTTTAGAGGATCTTCTGCAAATTGAGCATTCATCATTCCAAAAGCCAACAAAGAAAGCAGTATAAGGTGATTGGTTTTCATTTTAGTTTTTAAGGTTAACGGTCAAAAATATAAAATATTATATTGAGTTTCGGTCTCTCTTCCTTTTCTAAACTAAAAATATTTCTCTAATATGGATTGATAATTTCAGGCTTATTTCCTCTATAAATTCATAATTCTTTTTTAATTTTGCTGTATGGACTTACGTGATCAACTGAAGAATCTTTTTCCTGAACATGAAGAGCAGGATTTTGAAATGCCTGAAGAAGAATTCAAGCAGAAAGAACCATTGGTATGCAAATTTGAGAAGAAAGGCAGAAACGGCAAACCTGTAACGATTGTTGAAGGCTGGGAAGGCAGTGAAGAAGACCTTAAAAAAATCTCAAAGAAAATAAAAACCACCTTAGGAATAGGCGGTTCTGAAAAGGACGGGACGATTATCATTCAAGGTGACAACCGTGATAAAATAATGGCTATCCTTAAAGATATGGGTTATAAAACCAAACGTGTTGGCGGATAGATCTAGAAATAGATCTGGGTTTCCGGCAGTAAGGTTTTTAATTTTTCAATTTTAGATTTTTCTATAGGATTTCCTGTAAGAATTAGTGTTTTCATGTTTTTAAGCTGACTGATTTCTTCAGGAATATCTTTCAGATTATTGTTAGCCAGATTCATGCTGACCACGTTCTTTAATCCTTTTACTTTAGATGAGATTTCTGTAATATTATTATCACTTACATTCAGAAATTCAAGTTCCTGAGCTTTAAATAGATTTTCAGGAAGTCTGCAGATAGCATTCTGCTGTAATTCGAGATATTTTAATCTTTTTGGAAATGAAAGGTTTCCCATGTCATTGATCTGATTGTTGGCCAGATTTAAGAATTTCAGACTTTTGATCTGAAACAACCGGTCCGCAATAAAACTAATTTGATTTCCCTGTAAATTTATTTCTTCTAAGGTGGGTATTTCCATTAGAGCTTCAGGAAAAACATTAAGGTTATTGGCATCAAAGTGAACCACCTTAAGATTTTGAAGCTTTGCAAGATTTGGATTAATACTTGTCAGACTGTTCAGATTCATAGAAAATGTAGTCAACTTTTTAAGCTGGCTGATTTCATCCGGGATGTACTTGATGCTGTTTTCATTTACATTCAAAAATTCAAGTTCTTTCAATGTAAAAAGCTCCTGATCCATTTTTTCTAGCTTATTGGCCATCATATTTAAAAAGAATAATGAATCCAATTTTATAATTTGAGGCGGAATATTAAACAATCCTTTTTCTCTGAAACTCATACTGTAAACAGCCTTCTTACTGTCCAGAGCTTCTTCCATATTGGTGAAAGTAGGATATTTAACAGGATCAATCTGAGCATTGACCTGAGAAAGTGATAAAAAGGAAATAAGTAAGAAAAACTTTTTCATATGAAGATGTTTATTATTTTTTTAATGCCCATCATCACAGCACCTTAATCTGCATGTGTCTATTACGGCAATTTTATAAACAGAAATGTCTGCCGACAACAAATGGTATCGGCAGACAGGAATTATAAATACTTTTACTTCTTTAAAAGTTTTACTGTTTTCTGGAATCCTCCTTCTGCTTCAATATTCAGAATTAAAACTCTGGATCCTTCCAATTGAGGTGTAAAATCCAGGTCTAATGCCTTGTTTACGCCATTGAATTTCTTGGTATAGACAATTTTCCCGTCTATACTGTAAGCAGTCACCGAAATATCTTTTAAGCCTTTTGGTGAATTGATTTTCACTATTCCTGAAGTAGGATTCGGAGCCACGGTTACTGTGTTTTCAGCAGCTGTATTTTCAGTTGTTCCTAAAGAACCTTGTGTTCCGAGATTTCCTTTAAGTGCAATTACTACAGTAGCAGATTTTCCTCTATAGTCAATTGTATTTCCTGTAGCATCAATATCAGTAGAGATGGTAGAATCCGGATGTTGGATAGAGAAGAATCCGAATTTATGATCTGGTGTAAACGTTAATCCTGTAGGCTCAGATCCTGCAGGCATTGAAGCAAATAATTTCACTTTCGGATTAGCCTGTGTATGATCCGGAGCAATGACCCAGATATAGTTTTTACCACCATCCTGAAGTACCCAAAGGTTTCCAAGTTCGTCAAAAGTAAGGTTGTCATTTCCATCTCCCCAAGCTTCAGATTTTGTTCCCTGTGTTGTTTCGAAAGAGTATACGGAGTTGGCTCCACCCACGAATGTTTCCACCTGAGAAGCGGTTGTTCCATTATCCTGTAAACGATACACTCTATCTAATCCTTTTGCTGTAAAATAAATCTTACCATCCAGAGGGCTGATATCCACATCTTCTACTCCATTAAATCTTGTTCCTCCTAATGATTGAGCAAGGTTTGCTGTGTTATTTTGGTCTGCTTTTGTTTTATTAGGAACCTGAATCCATGTTGCTGTAGTTCCCACCGGATCTCCTGCTGCTGTTAATCCCTGATCTAATTTTAATACATAAAGATTTCCTGAAGCCAGATTGTTTGGCGTATCCATCACATATTTATACACCATGTGTGTACCACCATCTTCTCCGTAATATGCAGTAGTTCCAGCATTATTGATAACCACATTTTCATGGTTCATGATTCCCATCTGCCATAATTTTCCTTTAGAACCATCTGTATTCTTAGAAATCACCTGTGCTGTTGCGGGATCAATTTCTACCAGCCATCCGTAATCTTTGTATCCGTCACCATTTATGTCATTAGCCGTTACAGATTCTTCTGCTGTTACTACCGTTCCCCAAGGAGTAATTCCTCCCGAACAGTTTCTGATTGTCTGTACCAAGCTAGGATCTGAGAAACTTACCGCTCTTGATTTTGTTAACTGCCAAAGTTTTGTAGACGCGTTATAATTTATCTCAGCCATCGTTACTCCGCCAGGGTTTGTTTCGTGGTTTACGGAAAGGTATCCATTTGTACTGCTTCCCGATTTGCCAACATATGCTGTAAAATCGTTCTGCCCGCCTACTAGCCCGCCTCCTTCAGTATAATTATCACCTTCTTTCAGAATAAGCTGATATTTGTGTTCACCAGGAATGATAAGTTTATTGGTTTGTGCCGTAGGAACAATGGAAGTGAAACAGCTAATATGTGATCCGTTACATACAACAGGCGGAAATGTCGTGTTAGGTTTTGTTTTCAGATAAGCATCAATTCTAAGATCTGAACTGCCAACACTTCGGTTATGTAATTCAATAGAAATTCGGTTAACACCATTGATGAATTTTGATTTTGGAATAGAGAAAATATTATAAACATTTTCTGCAGCATTGTCAATTGTTGTACTGGAAAAAGTATTGAATGTAATGGCCCCGGCAGGCATATTATCTCTTATTACTTCCTCTCCGTTAAGATACACTACAATCCCATCATCTCTCATTACTCCAAGTTCCATGTTGTCTGTAAGTGTGGCAAGATCCACCGTAATATCTTTTGCAAAATACGCTGTAACCAATCCTGTAGTACCTCCGTGAATGGTCGTAGTAACAGGATCACCATATCCTAATGGTGCATTACCAACAGGCCAGGAAGAGATGTCATAGTTTTGGGTTTTCCATGCATCAGGTTGTGCCTGATCCAAGTCTTTATAACTCCAGGACGTCCCCTTGTCAAAAATAATGGTCTGCGCCTGAACAACCGATCCGGCAAATAGAGCTAAAGCCCCAATTGTTAGTAGTTTTTTCTTCATTTTTAATTTGATTTATTAGACCTTGCAAAACTATTTTTTCAAGATGATCTTCCTGTTAATAGGATTTTAAATATAGACAGGAGAATATTAATTAATTTAAAACCTAATGTTAAGGAGATTAAGTTTCTGTTAAATTGTGGAAATTCTTCTTTGTAATGCATGAGTTGCTATGGTGAATATTCTTATTCCATACACAAAAAGACCTAACAGGTTTTAGAAACCTGTTAGGCTTAAATTAGATATCCAAGAAAAGCTGTAGCTCAACTTCTGTATCCCGAAAATCTTCTACTTTGCTTTACTCACATCCGTAAGAGCATTCAGAAAAGCAATTATCTGGTTCATTTCTGTTGTGGTAAGGTTTAATTTATCCGAAGCAAGTGTCTGGTTTTTCATCTTGAGTCCCAATCCTTCTCCACCGCCTTCATTATAGAAATCAAGAACCTCTTCTAAAGTATTGAAAGCTCCGTTATGGAAATAAGGTTTTGTAAGGGCTATATTTCTTACCGTAACTGTTTTGAAGGAGTAGTCATAGATCCATGATTTTTCCTTTTTAACTGGGCTGTTTCCTCTTCCAGGATCCTGATCCAGCTCTATAGGAAGCTGTTTAATTGGTTTTGCAGTTATCCCCAAAACTTCAGACTCATTTTCATTAAAAAATGGTGGTACAAGCCCTGAAAAATGAGGTACAAAATGACAGGTGGCACAATTGGCTTTTCCCATGAACAGATTGAATCCTTTTTTCACATCATCCGAAACATTTTTTTCATTTCTCATAAAACGGTCAAAATCACTATCAAAAGAATATAATGAAGCTACATAGGAACTTAATGCCTTTGAAAAATTTTCTTTATTGATCTTACCGTCTTTGAAAGCGGTACGGAATGCTTTTTTATACTCAGGTTTTGTCTTTAACTTTTGAATGATCCTTTCATAGCTTGTATTAAACTCATCTTCATTATAAATAACGTGTTCAGCCTGCTGTTCAAGATAAAAAGCACGCAAATCATAGAAAAACCTTTTGGCAAAAACCGCATTATATAAAGACGGTGAATTTCTCAACACTGTTTTTCCTTCTACATTACTTGGAGACTTTGCCTTAAGGTCTGTAAAAGCATTTTCCTGAAGATGGCAGGTTGCACAGCTCATTTTCCCATTGCCACTTAAATTCTGATCATAGAAAATTGATTTTCCCAGATCTCGAAGATCCGGATTATCTTCTGAAGACTTCAATAAGGTATAAAAATAGGGATCTAAAAAATCACTACTGAAAAGGTTTTTATTATTGACATTCCATCCTGAAAATTCCTTCAGATCATCAGGCCTTCCATCCCATTTTCCTAATTCTTCATACAGTGGCTGAATATATTTTTTGTAAAACTCAATTCGGTCAAAGGTTTCAAAATCTTTATTTTTTGAAAGATAACGAATCGCTTCCGTTAAGGTCTGATCTGCTTTTTGGCTATTATAGTTTTTAAAATACGGATCATCATTGATATATTTCTGCATTCCGGAAAGCGCATGACCGGCTTCTTCGGAAATATTCAGAGAACCCGGAGTATCAAAGCCCGTCACTCCCAGAGCGTAGATCCTGATCAGTTCTATGCGCAAAGGCAATGTTTTATTGTTTCCTTTGCTCATTCCATTTTTCATGGCGCTCAGATAGAATCCCGAATAGCTGTTGTATAAAAAATCGGTAATGGTCTTGATCTTTTCCTTTTCATCCGCAGCTTCGTCCGAAAACACGAGTTCATCTAATACCTGCAGCCCTTCCGGAGGCAGTGTATATGCTGATGTTCCCGCAGCTTCAATATGAAATAAAGGCGCTGCATTGAGGTGGGTTTTGGTGAATTCAGGATAATGATAGGCAATATAAAATTCAATTTCCTTAAAAGAATTTCTTGTATTTTTTAATGATTCCTGCAATTCTTCTAGAGTAATACGGTCTTCAGAGAACTTACGAACATCAGACTTTAATTGTTCGAGCTTACCTTTAAAATCTGACAACCCTTTATTAATAAATGTATTTTCACTTTCTTTACCCCGGTAAACAGGATTAAAAGACATTACTGCAATTCCTATTAAAAGGATGACAATAAGCAGTGGATAAGATCTCATGAATTTTTATCCGCAAAACTATTAATATGATGTTATCTCAATTTTAATAGCAGATTAAATAATGTTTATATTTTTGATACAATATTTTTCACTAATTTTAAACCCCGAAATCAGATTCATTATTCTTTAAGAAACGGGTTATTCTAAAATACCGTTAAAATAATGGCGAGTGGTTATTGGGAGAGGATTTTTTTAATTAAATTCAACACATCAAAAATAAAATAGGAGTATGAAAACAAAATTATTGTTTGCTGTTACAGCCAGTTTCCTTTCTCTTACAGCATTTTCCCAAAAGAAAAAGCAGGCAGATAAGCCCGCAAAACAACAGGAAATGGCGATATATGCTGAAAAAAAGGGAATGACTATTATCTGGTCCGTCTGGAACAGGATAAGCCGGTACCTAATGTGTATGTATATTCTAACGGAATAACCAAACCTTACAAAAGCTATGCGGAACTTAAAGACGTTGTCATGGAATTTCCGGGAATGATGTCTTCTAATAATTCGACCAAAGAAGAATTGGTTTCTATTCTTAAAAAAGATAATCATTTTTATGAGATTACTTCCCAGAGAAAAGATCCTAAAAACTTTGAAAAGACAGTAGTTACCGTCTATGAAGTAATGGACGGACAAAAAGGATTGTTGAGGAATACGATTCGATCTATCAACTTATGGCTTCACCTTATAAAGAGGCAATTTTCATCAATTAAAAACAAAAAATATAAATTATGCTAAACAAACTTGCTGCTTCAGAACTTATTCTGAATGAAGACGGAAGTGTATACCACTTGAATCTTTTACCTGAAGATATTGCTGATAAAATCATCCTTGTGGGTGACCCGGACAGAGTAGCAAAGGTTTCAAAATATTTTGACACCGTAGAAATCAAAAAAAACAAAAGAGAATTTTATACGCATACAGGAACATTGCGTGGAGAAAGAATCACCGTAATGTCTACAGGTATCGGAACTGAGAACATCGATATCGTAATGAACGAACTGGATGCCCTGGTAAACATCGATCTTAAAAATAAGGAGTTCAAAACAGAGCACAAAGCCCTTGAATTATTCCGTATGGGAACTTGTGGAAGTGTGAACCCTGATGTACAGGTTGATAATATGCTGGTAACTCAAAACGTAGTTGGATTAGATGGTTTAATGCACTTCTACCAGGACTACAGCTTTGAAAATGAGTTTTCAAGAAGCTTTATGGAAAGATTCCCTTACGAAAAAATCAAGCCTATGCTTTATTTCTCAGACTGGGCAGAAGAAATGGGTGAATATTATAAAGATGCCAAATACCACGGAAACACAGCAACATTCCCAGGTTTCTATGCTCCACAGGGAAGACAGCTTCGTCTAAAGGCTGTAGATGATCAATTCCTTGAAACATTGAATGATCTTGGAGTCACCAACTTTGAAATGGAAACCTCTGCGATCTATGCATTTTCAAAATTATTAGGTCACAAAGCAATTACCGTAAATAACGTAGTGGCTAACAGAAGACGTGGAGAGTTCTCTACAGACCACCACAATTCTGAGAAAAACCTGATCACTTGGGTTCTTGACAGAATTATTAAATAAATGCCATTTCTATTGGATACAAGCCTTTGAAAATTATTTTCAGGGGCTTTTTTATAGTTTTTTGCTAAAGCCAATGGAATCTTGATAAAAAACGGGCTATCCTCCGATTATTCTCAGGACTGTAAGTTTCTATTGAATTTATAATTTTGCTGATTGTGAAGATTTCATTTTTTCTTCTTTATGAAACTTAGCTTCTTCAATTTTCTTAATGGTTCAAATTAATTATTCTCATGAAATTTTTGTGGATCTGGGTATTTAAAAATATATTCTAACTCTGAAACCACTTTTGAAGATAAAATTTTCTTTCCCTTTATTACTTCCACCTCTTCCCTGTCTTGTATGCCTTTTTGAGCATTGATAACCTGAGCTTTTGATGGATGTAACAAAGCTGTTACATTATACAATTTTGATTTTGCTTCATTGTCGATCATTTTTAAGAGAATACCTGCAATATCTTTGTAATGGATATGGTTAACTGCAGAATCAAGATTACTCACATTATAATTTTTAAGAAGTCTGTGATCTCCCATCAGGCCGCCTAGTCTCAGAATATTTACCTGTGGGTATTTGCTTCTAAGCATTCTTTCGCCTGAAACTTTTTCAACGGGAATATCATCTTCGATAAATTCTTTTTCAATATCCGGATAAACTCCGGTGGAACTCATTAAAAACATTTGTCCTTTAAAATCTCCGATAAAAGATGATAAATTCTGAATTCTGTTGTATAGTGAGCTTACGCAGCAACTTTTCTCTGAAATCGGAATGGTAATAATTAGAACATCCAGATGATCCATTATCTCCCATTTAAAATAAGGCTCAGAAAGCTGATAATCCGGAAAATTAGAAACTATGGCATGTATCCCTTTATCATTAAGTTCTTTTGCTTTTTCATCAATTGTTGTGGTTGCAAAGATTTCATATTGATCTGAAATGGATGCTGCTACTCTGGCTCCCAGCCAGCCGTACCCTATAATTCCTATTTTTTTCATATTTTGGATGAGGATTGTGTTGATAATATTTCATTCAAGCCGGACATGAGCTGTTTCTTTTTTTCTTCATTCAAATGAAAACAGGTTTGAACAGCCTCCGGAATATGTTTTGCTTTATCTTTCAGCAATATTCCTTTTTCTGTAAGGTTGATACGGACTACTCTTTCATCATGCAGACTTCGGGTTCGGGTCAAAAATCCGTTCTTTTCTATTCTTTTTAACAAAGGAGTTAACGTCCCATTATCCAAATGAAGATGTTCACCAATCTTACCGATATTCATTTCTCCATTTTCCCACAACACCAGCATTACGAGGTATTGAGGATATGTGAGTGATATTTCATCCAAATAAGGCTTATACAGTCCTGTAATATATCTTGAAACAGCATAGGTCTTAAAGCATACGTGTTCTGACAGAGCAATCATAATTTATTTTTAAAAGGCAAAAATACTCAATTTATTTTGTGCACAATATTTTTGCTTAAAATATTATTTTTCAATTAATTTGTTCTCTTTAAAATTTTTGTATACAAATTCTGACTACACTTTAGGGTATATTTACAGGGATCCAGACATTTTTTTTAAAGGTTCAATTTTATCAATTCTCTTTTTTATTAATTTAGCAAAAACCTAATAACTATAAAAACTAAGATTGAATATGAAAACCATACAACAAACAGGTGATCGTAAACTGTCAGAATTATCCGTTGAAGAGCTTAAGACTGAGCTCAAAAAACGAACAGCACTGCTTCTTTTCTTCTGTATCATTTTAGGAATTATGCTTGTGGCCTGCCTCTATGTAACCATCAAAAAAGGAATAGGTTCTTTGACTTATATGCCTATCGCTTTTCTTCCTATTTTTTTAATCATCTGGAAAAACCAGAAAAATGTGCGTAACGAAATTAAGTCTCGTCAGTCTAACTAAAAAAAGTTTTACAAAATGCATGATACCTGTTTAAACTGCAATCAACCTGTTACGACCAAATACTGCGGCCATTGTGGTCAAAAAACCAGTACTCACAGATATTCTTTAAAACACTTTATTGAACATGATTTCATTCATGGAGTATGGCATGTGGACAAAGGAATCCTGTACACGATAAAAGAATTATTTACAAGACCTGGAAACAGTGTAAGAGAATATATTCTGGGCAAAAGAGTAAATTATTTTAATTTTGTTACCCTTTTATTATTAACAGCCACCATTTCATCAATACTTTCTCATTATTCCAATATGGACTACAGTGCTTTGGTTTCTGATGATCAGAAAGCGATGATGAGTTCTTTCCAGGAATTTATGACCACTTATTTTAAAATTTTTCTGCTGCTTTCTATCCCTTTCAACTCAATTTTCAGTTATCTGTGGTTTCTAAAAGCTGGATTTAACTACTCTGAACACCTTGTTCTTAACGCTTATAAAACAAGTGGAGATATGATTGCTCTATTGGTATTTACCCTCATCACTTTCTTGTTTAAGAACTCTGCTGCTGTTATCTCAATTTATTTTATGGCATTTACTGTATTTAGTCTTGCCTATGGATTGTGGTTTTATGTGCAGTTTTTCTCTCAATCCGGATATTCTAAAGGATCTATACTTTTCAGAAGTCTGATGATTCCTGTTTCATTTATAATCTTTCAGATAATCGTTGGGTATGTTTGGGCTATTGTAGCTTCTATTTTGCATACACACTCATAAAAAAGACCTCCAAAACTGGAGGTCCTTAACACCATATCAACTATAATAAAACTTATTATCAACTTTAAAACTCATTAATCATCACATAAAAATGACTTGAGTAGAGGCTGCTTGCACTTCCTGAAATATTAGTAAGATTAATCACAATACTTGAAGTGGAGTTCATTCTTGGATTAGAAATCGAGAATGTGGAGTTCCCTGCAAAATCTCCGGCTGGAGAAACGACTACAACAGCTCTTGTAGAGCCTGGTTGAAATCCGGCTGGAACTGCAATTTCCAACGTAGTAGATTTTCCCGGAGGCAAATTATTGATGGAAACACCCGGCCATACTTCAAAATTGATCTGATTTTTCTGTACACTGCCTCTTTCTCCCAGCTTATATTGCCCGTTTACATCTAATTTTACTGAGGTATTTGGAGCCCCCGTGCCAATGCCTACATTCGCATTATTATTCCCCAACACAATAGCATTGGCCTGTGAGGTAGTTGCTCCATATCCTATTGCAGTAGAGAATTGTCCCAGGGCATTTGCCTCTGAACCTACTGCTGTAGAGTTTTCTTTATTGGTAACAGTATTATATCCTAAAGCTGTTTCACTGTTTGTATTTGTTTTAGCATTATATCCCAAAGCAATTGACTGAAACCCTCCTGCTGAAGCATTATTTCCAATTGCGGTAGACTCATTTTTACTGGTTTGGGCATTATACCCAATAGCGGTTGATTTAAAAGCCCCCGCTGTTGATTTATTTCCTATCGCCAAAGCGTCATTGGCAGTAACTGCAGCTGCGCTACCAATAGAAATCCCCTGAAATGCAGAACTTGAACTTCCTATGGCAATTCCGTTCTGGCCAGCATTAGCCCCCAATCCAAAACTTACAGAATTATCAACACCTAGTCTTCCTGCTGTAGCAGCATTTACTTTAAAGATCAAGTCATCCATTGTTTTTGTTCCTAACGATAGAGTGGTATTCGCCCCGCTATAGTTTCCGGTATTCTCTCCTGTCGTATTCCATCCAGTACTGTCATTTCCCTTATTAGTACTAGCAGATGTTGAAAGCCTGTTCCATTTGGAAGCAAACCAATAATAAAATCCAGCTTCTGCTAATCCAGCCTTTCCGTTGTTCCATACAATAAGTCCATCTGCCGGAGTAGGTATAGTAACTGCATCCGAATCTGAAGTTAAGGCAATACTTGGAAGAAGCACTCCTTTATCTTTAGCACTTACATGAAGCATTGCAGAAGAATCCGGATTCGCCAACCCAATCCCAATCTGAGCATATGAAAAGACAGCAAACAGTAAAAAGAGAAGACTATATCGTGGATTATAATTTCTTTGCATCACCTATGTTTTTTGAGGGTGCAAATATACAAACTTTTTAATAAATTGATAATTATTTTAAAAAATCAATAATTTAACACACGGCAAAGTGATTAAAACAATCAGTATTCACATATAAATGAAAAATACATTAATTAACAGTGGTTTAAATACGCATCAATCAGTATAATTTGGTGAATTAAATTGCCATACTTAAAAACCGAACCATACATAATTAATAAAAAAAATCACTAAATTTTGAATAAACTATAATTGAAAATTTCTTGTAAAGCAAGTTTCAATATGATCATTTACCATTCCTGTAGCCTGCATATGGGCATAAATAACTGTTGAACCCACAAACTTAAATCCTCTTTTTTAAGATCCTTGGAAATTAAATCAGAAATTTCTGTGGTTGCGGGAACTTCTGATAAAGCCTTCGGCTTATTATCAATGGGAATTCCGTCTATAAAATCCCAGATATATTTTGAAAAGCTGCCGAATTCTTTCTGGACTTCCATAAATTTCTGAGCATTGGTTACGGCGGCCAAAATTTTAAGTCTGTTCCTTATAATTCCGGCATTATTCATAAGTTCCTCTATTTTCTCGTCAGAATAAACAGCAACTTTTTTATAATCAAAATAATCAAAAGCTTTTCTAAAATTATCTCTTTTGGAAAGAATGGTGTACCAGCTCAGACCTGCCTGGAAACTTTCAAGAATAAGAAATTCGAAGATCGTTTGATCATCATAAACGGGTTTCCCCCACTCTTCATCATGGTATTTCTTATAGAGATCATCTTTTTCACACCATCCGCAGCGTATTTTTTCCATAATTATTGATTTTAATAAAATAAAGGTAAGGTTGATTTAGAAAAGGAAAACAAAAGATTATGAAAAATTTAACAAAGTCATCAGATTTTAGGAATGGTTATTGTTTATTCAATACTACCAAACCAAATTTATAGTATTATGAACAATTCGGATTACAACAAAGCGGAAAATGCAGTAAACAATGTAGAAAATTCTTTACAGAATGCAACGGAAAATGCTAAATGGAAAATCAATGAATTGGCAGATAAAGCCAAGGATTATATTAATGAAAAACGGAATAATGACGAAGAGGCTAAACAAGAAGACTGGCTAGAAAGGGTAAAAGCTAATGTATCCGATGCCTGGGAAGACATTAAAGATAAAGCAGATGAGGCTTGGGAAAAAACCAAGGACGCAGCAGAAGATGTAAAGGCAGAATGGAACAAGAAAACCAATTAAAATTTCAGTCATATAAATATTTTCAAGAAAATGGGGTCTTATAATTGATAAGGCTCCATTTTTATTATGTCATAACCACAATTATTGCTACATTTGTATTTCAATAAACATTAAAAAATTATGTCATACGGTTTACTTAAAGGCAAAAAGGGAATTATATTTGGAGCCCTTAATGAACAATCTATCGCATGGAAAGTTGCTGAGAGATGTCATGAGGAAGGTGCAGAATTCATCTTATCTAATGCTCCTATCGCTTTGAGAATGGGAGAACTTAATGGTTTAGCCGAAAAAACAGGTTCTGAAGTTATAGGTGCAGATGCTACTTCTATCGAAGATCTTGAGAAACTTTTTGATGCTGCTGTTGCAAAATTTGGTAAAATTGACTTTATCCTACATTCTATCGGAATGTCTATCAACGTAAGAAAAGGAAAACATTATACGGAAATGAATTACGATTGGTTGGAAAAAGGCTGGGATATTTCAGCGGTTTCTTTCCATAAAGTAATGCGTGTAGCTTGGGAGAAAGACTGTATGAATGAATGGGGAAGCATCTTAGCACTTACTTATATAGCAGCTCAGAGAACATTCCCGGACTACAATGATATGTCTGATAACAAAGCTTATTTGGAAAGTATCGCAAGAACTTTCGGAAACTATTGGGGTGAAAGAAAAGTACGTGTAAATACCGTTTCTCAGTCTCCTACAATGACTACTGCAGGTAGCGGAGTGAAAGGTTTCGGAGGATTCCTTGGTTATGCTGAAGATATGTCTCCACTAGGAAATGCTACAGCGCTTGAATGTGCAGACTATTGTGTAACTCTATTCTCTGATCTTACTAAAAAAGTAACGATGCAGAATCTTTTCCATGATGGAGGTTTCAGCAGTTCAGGAGTTACTCAGAGAGTGATTAGTAAATATGATGCTGAAAACTAATCTACTGGCAAACTATTAAATCTGACGAGAGTACTCGTTTTACAATATAGAACCCATGAAAACCATTTCATGGGTTTCTTTATTTGCTACAGTCCAAGCAGGAATTAATCATTTCCGGCGAATTCACCTTCCACATAACCGCCATTAACATAACGGGATGTATCATTGGTGTGCCATGCATATACTCCTGCGACCATCACTCCCAAATCCTGTACATAGTCATACACCATATTCTGCCATTGATTGAAAGAAGGTAAATGCTCCTGCAGAACTAAAAACTCTTTCAAAAAATCATCATGAATCTCGAGTGCCATCATATAAGCATCGTGCAGGGACAGTTTGTTTTCCTGTTGCACCACTTTCACAATATTCATGGTATCACCTTCCCTATGCAGTTCTTTAGGTAATGAAATAATGTCATTATGAATACCTATCATCAAGGAACAAAGGGTATAAAGCCTTTTCATATGAGGATGATCAAAAATTTCATCCGGTAATAAACGATATTCTTTCTGCAACGCTACATAATTACAATAAGGTTGAACTCCACTGGTCGCTTCCCGAATCAACAGATAAACAGACAACGGAGGAATTTCATTTTTTCTATAATATACTTTTTCATCAGAATATCCCATAAATACATCTCTTATTGATTTTACAAATCTATTGTAGAGATGAGCAGGTACCTCACAAGCAATAGCATCCTGTCTTAATACCCAATACAGATGAAATATACCATTATCAGCCGGTTCTTTGGGATCATTTCCACTTAACAATTCAATAATACGATTGGTTATTTCATACATTTCGTCGCGCGAACAACGATCAAAGTAATCATCCATCATAGCTCCGTTAGCTGTATAATTTGCCAATGGTCTGAGTTCTTTAATTGTTTTAAGAAAGGGACAACCCCTAGCTGCAATATCTGTTAAATGATGCTTTTTATGTTTTTCACGAGCTTCTTTGCTGTGAAAAGCATATTCTGTATCAATCCAGTTGTAGTACTCTTCTCTTTGTTCATGCATAGCAGGGTGAACAAAATCAGGGAAAGGATACTGAGGTTTGGGAAGTTGCCGTAAGCCGGCATAAAATTCTTCGTTGGTCATTGATGTTTTCATAAAATTTGTTTTTCATATTAAAACTATATTAAAATTAATAAAAAAACAAAATAAAAAATGCACTATGATTAAATTTCACACCAAAGACCCTATTAAAAATAAAAACATAAAACACACAAATACTGATATTTAAAATAATTCACTAATTAAAAAAAACATCAAAAACCAATAAAGCCTTTAAATATTGAAATTAAAACTATTTAATCATATACGTTTATTGTGAATAATTTATAAATTAAAATTAATTTCCTATCCAGGATTAGGGAAAAGAATACGAAATAAAATCGGCGGCCTCTTCGAGGCCGCCGATTTTATTTCGTATTCTAGAAGTTCTTCATATTTAAAACGAAAACAAAAGCGGATTTATATGACTTAAGAATAAATTCTATCATTAGATCTTAGATTTATTATTCAGATACAAAAATAGTATGCAAATAGACGGACATAGTAAAAAGTCACACAACTATATGATTATCAACAAATCGTAGTTTTACTACAATTTTTTAATTTTTATTAAATATTATACTTTTGATGCGATTTTTTATCTAACTTTAGTGAGATAACTTCAGGAAAAACACACAAATCATGAAAAAAAAACACATCAAATTCAGATAAAATATCAGAGAATCATATTCCGGGTATTAACCGTGTGGTAAAGCTTGACATTGTTATTGATGGAAAGCCTATCAGCCACTTTAAGCACTTCTGCCTGCAACAAAGCGCCAAAACTCATCATCAATTTGAACTTACTCTAGCCCATGATTCTTTAGGGGAAACACAAAACCATAACTTAGAACAAGCAAAACAGTTTTTGGGGAAAAGATTGACCATTACTTTCAAGTATAAAGATCCTGAAAACGAAAGCCCGGAACGGACATTTGTAGGAGTTATTATGAAGGTAGCATTTAGTCAGGAAAAAATGAGTCTGGGAAATATTGTACTGAAAGGAAATAGCCCAACCATTCTGATGGATTCTGCTCCGCATACTCAAAGTTTTGGGGGCAATCAGCCAGTCAACACATCCATTATTGCTGACAGGATAATTAAAGAATCTTTGGGAACTAATGAGTTTGATTTTAAAATAGATACACAAAATAAAGGATACATTAATTATAGTTCACAATATTGCGAAACTCATTATAATTATTTAGCTAGAATTGCAGAGGCTTATGGAGAACAATTCTATTATGATGGAGAGGTACTTCACTTCGGAAAGTTACCACCTCATGAAAAGTCCATAAAACTTATTGACGGGAGTAATGTAAGTGATGTACAGATAGAGTTAAATGCAGTACATATCAAACCTGAATATTTTGGATACAATAGTAGTAATCACGCAAAGATGATAGGGTTTGATAATCAGATCAAACATCTCGGTGAACTATCATCGGAAACATATGAACTTAACAATAATATATTTAAAACCCGCTCCCTGACTCCTGCTCCTGTAAATCCTAATATGTTTCTTGATATAGATGATTCTCAGAAAAGTGCCAGAGGGAGTAAAGCTGTAGATGTCTTTATTGTTTCTGGAAAGACAACTGTACCATTCCTATACACGGGCTGTGTTGCGGACTTAGCCATGAGGAAACCAGATAGCTCCCAAACTTCACACTTTACCACTTTGATGATAACTGAAGTAAATCATGAGGTTGATTCAAGAGGATATTATACAGGAAGTTTTCAAGCCATAGCTGAAGGCACTGGGTTTATGCCTAAGCCTGATTTTATAATGCCAAAAGCAGAACCACAAGTTGCAACTGTTATCTCTAATGTAGATCCTTTAAACCAAGGAAGAATACAGGTGAGATTCGACTGGCAGTTGAATGATACCACTCATTTTATCCGAATGATGAGTCCTGATGCAGGCGGAACGGATGCAATAAGCCAGAATAGAGGATTTGTTGCCATCCCTGAAATTGGAGATCAGGTAATGGTAGGTTTTGAATATCATAATCCAGATTTTCCTTTTGCAATGGGAGGAATGTTTCATGGTAATGTTGCTTTAGGTGGCGGTATAAATAATCATTTGAAATCTATACAGACCAGAAGCGGAATTAAAGTTTTAATGAATGATGCGAATGGCAGTGTGACCATTCAAGATCCAAGTGGAAATATATATTTTATGGATGGTGATGGGAATATCAATGTTACTGCTCCGAATAAAATCACAATGAATGCAACTGATGTTGAAATTAATGCCAATAATAATTTTGATATTAATGTTACTAATAACATGACATCAACAGTAGGAAATACAGCAATGATGAACTATCTTCAGAAGACATTGATGAATACTCCTGTTATGTTGCAGACTGTATCTGAACTATTCCACGCTCAGGCAACAAAAACGATTATCAATACAGAAAATGAACTATTCATTCAGGCAAAAGAAGCGAATGTTGCAGGTACGCAAAAGCTATTCATGCATTCTGATCAGAATACTATTGTAAATAGCAAAGGTGCTGTGGATATGCATGGTAAAAAAGGAAACAATCAAACCAATAAAGCACAACCATATAAAAAGATTCCCATATATATGGATGGGAGATGCTATGTTAAATTTAGACCTCAATCTAATTGGAGTGGAGAATATGGTTTTGACTGGATGAGAATGGGAGACACTTCTTTGCCAGGGGATACTAAACCTAATGCATATAAATTTATTTCATCAAACTATAATAATTTAAAAACTGCTTACCAACAAAGAACTTTTACAAGAAAAGATAGTAGAGGAAGAAGAACAACATTTACCTACTTTGTACCTTGGTTGACATTATACCCTAAAAATGAGGCTCCAAAAGGTTTTACCCATACCTCAGCAAAGTTAGATGTAACTATTGATGTAGAGGTAGAACCAATAAGACTGGAAATTGAATGTGATGATGCATCATTATTTAGTTTTGATAAAAAAAGTTTTTCCCAAAAAACAAAAGGAATTCACAAAACTACAATTACTATAACATGTTTAAAATCTTTTGATAAATACCAAAATATTAAAGTCATATCTGTTTTTAAGAATGCAAAAGGTGAGGAAGAAAAAGCACTTGCAGGAAAATTATTAGTTACCCCCAATAAACAACGTTATAAAGTAGATTGTGTAATTGTAAAGGTACATACAAACATTAATGGTACTCCCTCAGAAAGTAAACCAAGCCTAAGCAAACAATCTACACTAAATCTATACTTAAGACAGGCTTTGGTAAACCCTAGTTTTCAAAATGCAATCGATTTAGATTTAAGATCGGACACTGATCCATTAGGAAAGAGAACTGGCTTAATGACACTATTCAATAAAGAAGCAAATGTAACTGGTGGAATAATTCCTGATGGGGCAACAGATAAAATTCAAATATTTCTAAATAATCAGGTTAGGGCTAAATATGGAAATAAATATGATAATGTTTATAAATTCTATTTTATAGCCCAAACTGCTGGAGGGTTATTTGGTCGTGCATTTGGAATTCCTTCATCTGCAAGATCAGTTGTAGTGTATAATCCTGGTTTTACAGATAGTACTATCGCTCATGAAGGGCTTCATGCAATGGGATTAGAGCATCCTTTTCATGGTGGTGAACACATGTTTAAGCGTTCAACGACTGATAATATTATGGATTATTCAGATATCGAAAGCGGAATACCTGTCATTCAAATATGGCATTGGCAATATCCGTTTATTTATAAAAATGTTAAAAAAATATAATGATGAAAAAAATAGCTTTCTCATTTGTTATTTTCTGTGTAATTTCTTGTCACAAGAATTTGGATAAAAAATTATATGAAGCTAGAGTAGGTTCATCTTGTGCCAAAACATCTTCCGGTGGATACATGATATATGATTCCTGCCGTTTAATCTTTAATCATAATAATGTTAAGATCCAATACTACCAAGCCGACACTAATAATCCTAAAATAATGAGAGAAAATAAAATTGAATATCATACATATACATTTGACGGAAATATAATTGATATTGATAATTTTCAATATGGCAGATTATTTTATAGAAAAGATTTACTTTTTACACTATACAGAATTGAAAGTACTGACACTTTAAAATTTATTAAAAAATGAGAAAAATAATTTTAATACAGTTATTGTTAATAATAATTTCTTGCCATTCACAGGAAAAAGAGAAAGTGAACAAGAAAATTAAAGACAGGCCACAGTCTATCCAAATTGAAACCTCAATAAACCCTAAAACAATGCAAACTTATACAACCGAAAAATTTGATATTGAAAACTATTTTAAACATAAAAATAAGGAATCTGGAAGTTATGAGTATGTTGATAAAAATGGTTACAAAGTATACGAAAGTGATATTGATGGATACACCTTTTTAAAAGATATCACACCGTTAAATTCTTTATTTATAACACATAAGAAATATTTTAAAAACGGTTCTCTAAATACAATGTGGGAAACGTTTGGACAATATGGCTTTATAAAAGGCAATAAATATGAATACGATGAACAAGGTAAACTTACAAAAGTTGAAGATTGGGATAAACCCTTTAAATTCAAGTGGGAACAAGTGAAAAAATATATTGAAAATAATTTAAAATTAGATTTACTAAAAGATCAAGTTGTAGTAACAAATAATTTTGTATTGCAAAATAATACTTCTACTTGGGAAGTTAATTTTAAAGGAAAATATAAAGATGTATTTGGAGTGTATTATCTGACGTTAGACGGAACAGATGGAGAATTATTAAAAGTAATTAAAATTTTGGGGCGTGATGGTGAAAAGCAAATAATTTACGAAAAAAAATAAACGTTATATAATGTCACAAAAAATCACTGATACCGCCCAATTATCCTGTAACCAAGGAACAATACCAAGTACTCTAAGTGTTACCAGCCAGAATTTCTCTACGGCTGAAGGAAAATATATTGCTACGGAGCAGGATAAACAGGCAAATCTAAATATTAAACCTTTTGGGCAATGCAAATTAAAACCTACTTCAGGGGGATATTTACCGTGTATTCCTGCTCCAACTACTTGGCAAAAAACCACGGAAAAAGATACCATCAATAATTACAAAATTCTTACTGAGGATTCATTTTGTATGTGTGGGACAGGCGGAAAAATCGAAATAGTGAACAAAGGACATGGAGAAAAGCATGAGACAAAATAATCATTACATATAATTCCTGATATAATAATCGGCGGCCTCTACGAGGCCGCCGATTCTGCTAAAATAATATTAATATGATGTTATAAAATTACGGTCTGTATAGAATGAGCCGGTGCATTCAGCTTGGCTGCCATTCCTTCAATCCAAAGATTGGTTTCAATATCGCTGTCGGAATCATTCATGATTACGGTGACTAGTTGACCGTTTTCATTCATAAAAGCTGAAGAAGTTAAAGCTGCTCTGTTAGAAGAAGAGCCTATTCTTTGTGCATTAGGTTTAATATACTTTGAAACATGTCCGATATAGTAATATTCGTAAGTATAAAATACTTCTCCTGTTTTTGTGTCTGCAATAATTGGCGCAAAGCAGAAGTTTCCTTTATGGTTAGGACCTCCGGTTTCATCCAGAAGAATATTCCAGTCTGTCCATAAAGCATTTCCTTTATTAAAATCGTTCAGCATATTCTTGCTGTATAGCTCTCCAAGGCTTACATCGTAAATTCTATCCATAGCAAACTGTTCTTTACAACCTTCTGTAAAGGCAAGGAACTTATCCGGAAAAGCTCTGTGGGTTTCGGCAAGGTTATCAAACAGCTGGGTTTTGTTGTTCCAGGTTTCATACCAGTGATACCCTATTCCACTCGCATATTTCGAAGTTTCAGGATCACTGAGTGTGGTGGTTGCTCTTTGATAAATCAGGTCTCTGTTGTGATCCCAGATCATTACTTTTTTATCTTTATAGCCATTTTTCCAAAGAGTTGGACCAAGATTATTCTTCAGAAACTCCCCTTCTTCCTCTGCTGTATAAATGCATGATTCCCAGGATTGGGTTGCCATAGGTTCATTCTGAACAGTTAACCCCCAGACATTGATTCCTCTTTTTTCATATTCTTTAATGAATTTAATATAATAATCTGCCCAGATCTGATAATATTGATTTTCCAGTCTGCCTCCTTTGTATAAACTTTTATTAGACTTCATCCAGGCTGGTGGGCTCCATGGTGAGAAATAAAAAGTAAAATTATTTCCTATTGATTTCTGTGCTTCCTTAATCATTGGAATTTTATACTTTTCGTCATGAGCAAGGTTAAATGTTTTTAAAGAAGTGTCATTATCTTCTACATAGGTATAGGAATCGCTGGAGAAGTCACAGGAATTCATATTGGTACGAACTACGGTATATCCCAGCCCGTTCTTTCCGAAATAAGCCTCCAGAATTTCCTGCTGCTTATTCTTTGGCATTTTGTAGAAGGTCTCTGCGGATGCATCTGTAATAGCCCCTCCAATTCCGATCAGTTTTTGGTATTTAAAATGAGGTGCTACAAAAATACAGGCTTCCGTTTCTTTTGGCTGTCCGAACTGTTCAAACTTCACGGCTCCTTTGTCTGCCATTCTTTCATTCACTTTCGAATTGGTTAAAATTACCTTAGCTGTTTTTCCTTCATGCTTTTTCCAATAATTCTGAGCATTGACATTGATGGCAATACCGATTACAAAACAACTTACGATTAGTTTTCTCATGATTTCTTTTTTGGACTTCTATGTCCTCTTTTTCATTATTTATTTTGATAGACTCTTACATAGTCTATATAATACTTTTGTGGAAAGATGCTGTCATCTATCCCCTCTTTTCCACCCCAGAAACCGCCTACTGCCAGGTTTAAAATGATAAAATAAGACTGGTCAAAAGGCCATGCTTCATAGGTTTTTTCTTTATTTTCATACGTGAAAATTTTCTGATCATCAATGTAAACATTAATTTTTTCCGGGGTCCAATCCGCTTTATACACATGGAATTTTTCGCTTACATCTTTTACCATCAAAGTGTCTGTCTTTTGAGTTCCCAGAATATGATTGTATTTTTTAGTATGTACCGAAGCGTGGATATAGCCTTGATTAAATCCTACATGTTCCATGATATCAAGTTCCCCGTCATCAGGCCATTTCTTCATATTTTCACTCATCATCCAGATGGCTGGCCATGTTCCTCTCCCTTTTGGAAGTTTTGCCCGAACTTCTACCGTTCCATATTGAAAGGAAAATTTCCCTTTGGTTAAAAGCCTTGCAGAAGTATATTTATTGTTCTCGCAATCTTCTTTTCTAGCCTCAATAATGAGATTTCCATTTTCCATACGGGCATTTTCAAGCCTATTTTTGGTATAGAACTGAGCTTCATCATTTCCATAGCCATCACCGCCCACATCGTAGTTCCATTTTAGTGAATCTGGAAGTCCTTTTCCGTCAAATTCATCACTCCAAATCAGTTTTCTCCCGAAATCTGCTTTATTTGAAACACAATTCGTCACAGATAAAACTAATAGTCCTGCTGCATAAAACTTAAGGATATTTCGGAATTTAATATTCATAATTGGTATGATGATTAAGTTGAGCTAAAGGTATTTTATTTTTATTGCGGCCAGGTTAAAAGAATATTTATTTCGTCCAATTAATTCTTTTAGTTTGTACATTCTGAGAGTTGGTCCCCACCATAATATCAAACTCACCTGCTTCCCAGTCAAAATTCAATTCGTCATCAAAAAATTTCAGATCTTCCGGAGTCAGTGTAAATTCCACTTTTTTAGCTTCTCCTTTTTTGATGAATACTTTTTAAAACCCTTTAATTCTTTTACAGGTCTTACTACTTTCCCAAAAAGATCTCTTATATAAAGCTGCACCACTTCTTCGCCATCATATTTCCCCGTATTGGAAACTGTAACATTGATGATTAAATTCTGATTTCCTTTCAGGTTTTCAGAACTTAAAATCATATCGGAGTAGGTAAAGTCTGTATAGCTCAACCCAAATCCAAACGGGAATTTCGGATCATTGTCAAGATCGATATACGCTGAAACATAATTTCTGTCTGTATTATTTTTTGCAGGCCTACCTGTATTGTAGTGATTATAATAGACAGGGATCTGCCCTTCAGTTCTTGGAAAAGTCATCGGAAGTTTTCCACCCGGGTTTACCGTTCCAAACAGAATATCGGCAATAGAATTTCCTGCTTCTGTTCCCAGCCACCAGGTATACACAATAGCAGGAATATGGTCTGCTGCCCAATTGAAAACCAGAGGTCTGCCTGCATTAATCATAAGGACAATCGGTTTTCCTGTTTTGGCAACTTCTTTCAACAGATCTTCCTGTACCCCGGAAAAGCCAATGGTATTTCTGCTTTTTGCTTCACCACTCATCGCATGTCCCTCTCCTAAAGTCATAATCACCACATCTGCTTTTTTGGCGGTCTCTACAGCTTCTGCAAACATCGTTTTATCCTGATCATCTACATTACAGCCCTTTGCATATAATAAGGTAGAATTTGTATCGAGTTGATTTTTTATCCCATCAAACTGTGAAACAATTCTTTGAGTATCATCTTTAAAAGCAATAGACCAAAACCCATGATTGGCTACCGTTTCCTTTCCGAATGGGCCAATCAAAGCCACTGTTTTTACTGTTTTTGAAAGGGGAAGGATATTGTCTTTATTTTTAAGAAGAACAATACTTTTAGATCCGAACTCCCTTCCGAATTTTCTATTTACCTGGTTATTAACCTGTTCTTTTTGTCTTTTTTCATTGCTGAACCGGTAAGGATCGTCAAAAAGCCCCATCTCGAATTTTTTAGTTAAAATTCTCCCTGTGGCATCATCTACCAGTTTAGCATCTACTTTTCCTTCTTTAACAAGTTTCGGAAGTTCTGCCATATATACCCGGCTTTCCATATCCATATCACTGCCTCCCTGAATTGCTTTTTCAGCGGCTTCAGCGCCATCTTTTGCGTATCCGTGAGGAATCATTTCTCCGATACTTCCCCAATCCGAAACCACAAAACCTTTATAATTCCATTTTCCTTTTAGTAAATTTCTTTGGATATATTGATTGGCTGTGGCCGGAATTCCGTTGATATCATTGAAAGAATTCATGAATGTAGCCACTCCAGCTTCTGCGGCAGCTTTGAAGGGCGGAAGGTAAGTTTCATTCAATTGTCTGAGGCTCATATCAACAGAATTATAATCTCTGCCGCCTACCGCCGCACCATAAGCTGCAAAATGTTTTGCACAGGCCATAAGTGCATCAAGATTCCCTAATCCCTTTCCCTGAAATCCTTTAATTCTTGCCAATCCGATTTGAGTTCCCAGGTAAGTATCTTCTCCTGAGCCCTCCATCACTCTTCCCCACCTCGGATCCCTTGCGATATCTACCATCGGGGCAAAAGTCCAATGAATCCCATAAGCAGATGCTTCTGTAGCGGCAATTCTTTCTGATTTTTCTATCATTCCCAGATCCCAACTTGCAGCCTGTCCGATGTTGACAGGGAAAGTAGTTCTATATCCATGAATAACATCTTGCCCAAACAGTAAAGGAATCTTCAATCGGGATTGCATGGCCAGTTTCTGAAATGCTCTGGTTTCTTCTGCTCCGGCAACATTCAGCATAGAGCCCACTTTTCCCTTTTTTATTTCTTCCAACACCGCAGCTGAATTAGAATGCTGAGGCCCTGTGGCATATTCAAATCCACTATATTGCACCATCTGCCCTACTTTTTCTTCCAGTGTCATTTTAGACAAAAGTTCTGCGACTCTCTGATCTGTTGTTTTCTGTCCGTAGACACTCATTCCAAGTGCTGAGAATGCGAGTAAAAAATAAACTCTCTTCATACGATTAAAAAATATAAGTAGCGGCAGATTGCCCAGGTATGGTTACTGCAGCGATCTTTCCGGCAAATTTAATATTAAAATTTTCATTTTCTTTACTATCGTTCTGAACAATCAAGACCGTTTTTCCATTGGGAGTTTTGAATGCTGCAGTCGATAATTTTTTTGTCTGAGTGGAAGCAATACGTTGAGATCCTGCAGGTACAAACTTAGAGACATGTGCTACAATATAATAAGCAACATTTCTGGTAAAGTTCTCACTGTCTGCAACGGTTATCGCTCCTTTACATTCCGTACATCCACCCTCTGTATGAGGTCCATATTTTGAATCATTAGCCAGGTTCCATTCCAAAGCTATTCTGCTCCAGTTTCTCATGGATCCGATCATTACATTCTTCATGTGCCAGTTCAGATCTTCATTGAAAGTTCCTTTTGAACCTGTCCACTGCTCCGTAAAATAGAGATTCTTATCCGGAAAGGCATTATGTATTGTACTTAATGCTGAAATATCACCTTCATATAAGTGAAAAGCGGAACCGTCAATATATTGATAGGCTTCAGGATCTTTTAAAATATCAAGAGCATACTCAGGCTTGTTACAATTATGATCGTATACAACAATCTTTGTTTTGACATTGTTTGCTTTAAAAACAGGCCCTAAATATCCCTTAATAAAATCTCTCTGTTTTTCTGATGGCATATACAAACTCGGATTATTTCCCGGATGTAAAGGCTCATTCTGAGGAGTGATGGCATCAATAGTAATTCCTTCATTATGCATTTCCTGAATATACTTTACAAAGTAGCGGGCATACGTTTCATAAAATTCGGGCTTTAAACTCCCTCCTTTTGTCTTTCCGTTATCTTTCATCCAAACCGGTGCTGACCAAGGAGCTGCAATAATTTTAATCTTAGGATTGATGGCTAAAATTTCTTTCAGCATAGCAATCAGAGCCTTGTCTTTTGCCAGACTGAATTTAGAAAGAGAAATATCTGTCTGTCCATCCGGAAGATCATCATAGGAAAAAACTTCCCCATCAAGATCAGAAGCCCCAATGCTTACTCTCAGATAGCTGATGGAAATAGAATTTTTATCGTTTCCAAAAAGTTCGCTCAACAAAGCTTTTCTTTTTGAAGGTGATAAACGGTTAATAACCTCAACACTTCCTCCTGTCAATGTATATCCGAAACCGTCAACATATTGAAATTTTTGGGTATCATCAATTTCAATATTCTGAGAGCCATTAGATGTATTTACAAATCTAATTGGTGTCTGAAGCTGCAACAGTACACTTTCATCTCCTTTGGTAAGCCAGTAATGCACTTCATTTCCTTTATTCTGAGTAACTGAGGTACACGATAAAGGAAAAAGTACCACACCGCAAAGCAGTGCAGTACCTTTAAAGAAACTATATAAGTTGTGAAACTTCATGTTTAATAGCCGGGATTTTGTTTAATTGCCGTATTAATAAGCTCATTATAAGGAATAGGCAAAAGTTCATTTCTATTTGCAACAAAACCTCTGGAAGACAATTTAGAGGCGGCCTCTCCCCATCTTACCAAATCAAACCATCTATGCCCTTCCCCTGCTAATTCTTTTCTCCTTTCATCTTTAACAGCCTGTAGAGTAACAGGAACAGATGGCAATCCTACTCTGCTTCTTACGGCGTCCAACAATGCCTGAGCTCTTGCTCCGCTTCCATTGAGAGCTTCTGCTTCCATCAGATAAGTATCTGCCAACCTGATTACTATATAATTTCGGCTGTAATTAAGCTCCGGAGCCCCGGGAAGTGTAGAAACCTCAGCTCTTGTAGGAAGATATTTGTTTAAGAAATATCCTGTATCTTTATTAGCAGGTGAATAAGTAATTTCTTTATCAGCAGTTAATTGTTTTGCATTAAATATTGTAGCCCCTACTCTTGGATCATTTTTCATTACATTAAAAAGGTCTTCAGTGGCAGTGTTGAATGCCCACCCCGAAACAATATCAGGAGCAGAAGGCAATAGCCTGTTATACCCTCTTGGCCCTATCATAATACAGATTGAATTTCCCTCGTCTTTTCCCTGGCCCCAAAAACTCCAATCAGAATTTCCTTTATTGGTATGCATTACCTCAAGAATAGATTCAGATGTAAATTTATTATCAGGCTTCCATAGATCGTTATAGTTAGCCACCAATTTATATCCGTACTGACTGGCTTCCCCCGGTGTACCATTTACCTCAGCCAATTGAGCAGCAGCAAGATCTTTTTTATTATTATATAGGTAGATTTTCCCCAGAATAGCACGGGCAGTACCCTGGCTGATTCTTCCTACCTCAGCTTTATTAGTGGGTGGAATTGCTAATGGTAAATCATTAATTGAAGCCAGAATATCAGATTCGATTTGACTATAAACCGCTTGAGGATCCGCCTGAGGAATATTATAGTAATCATCAGTAGCTGTAATTGGTTTTAAGATCAAAGGAATATTTCCAAACATTTTTAACAGCTCAAAATAATATAAAGCTCTTAACGTTTTAGCTTCTGCAACAAATCTACTTCTGGTCTTATCGTTCATTTTAGCTTCAGGAATTCTCTGGATAAGCAGGTTAGCTCTTGCAATTCCCTGATAAAAATCGTTCCAATACGTTTTTGGAATTGTAATCTGGTCTATTGAATAATTCGAAAAGCCTTGAATCCCTGCACCATCTGTAGGGCTTCCTCCTCCTGCGTAGAAATCATCTGACCCGGCATTGAAGAAAGTAACGGTATTTTCAAACCCGCCTGAATATTTTCGAAGTACATCATATACGGATACCAAGGTTGTGAATGCCTGTTCTTCATTCTGGAAATAGTTACTGGAGTCAAAAGCTCCTTTATTCTGTACATCTTCAATGAATTCATTACCACATGACACGGAACTGAAGGCAATTCCTGATGTAAGAGCAACTAATAATATCGTTTTATATAATCTGTTTTTCATAGTACCTTTTTTAGAATTGAATGTTTGCACCAAATAAAAATGTTCTTGCCTGAGGGTAATAAGCCCTGTCTATACCATATGAATCATTTACAGCGATCTCAGGATCATATCCGGTATACTTTGTAAACGTAAATAAGTTTTCTCCTGTCACATAGAATCTAACTTTGCTTGCTCCGAAACTCTTAGAAACTTCAGCGGGCAATGTATATCCTAACTGTATCAATTTAATTCTTACAAAATCTCCTTTTTGAAGATAATAATCAGACATTTTGGTATAATTTTCATTTCTATCATTGACATCCAGCCTTGCCACAGTATTAGATGTTCCCGGTCCTGTCCAACGATCAAGAATAGTAGTCTGGTAATTGGCATTGAATAGATCCAGTCTTCTTAACCCCTGAAAAATCTTATTACCTCCTTGTCCCTGAGCAAAAATCATTAGATCTATATTTTTATAATTCAGGTTTAAGGTTAAGCCATAATTGAATTTAGGGACTGAACTTCCTAAATATTCATAATCTTCCTGGTTGATTTTTCCATCTCCATTCACATCCAATCTTTTAAAATCACCTGGTTTAGCATTAGGCTGAATTAAATTTCCATTGGCATTTCTATAAGCGTCTATTTCGGCCTGTGTTTGGAAAATACCTGCATTTTTATATCCATAGAAAGCTCCGTACGGTGATCCTACCTGGAACCTGGTCACATAACCCATTGATTGGAATGATGCAAAATTTTCAAATATTTTATCATCTTCAAGTCTTGTCACTTCATTTTTCAGATAAGAAAAGTTACCGTTGACTGAAATTCCAAAATCTGACCATGTTTTTCTATACCCCAGATTAACTTCTATACCGGTATTATTCATATCCCCTACATTTTTCCATGGTCTGTCAGGAGCGCCTACATATCCGGGAATATCTACCTGACGAAGGATATCTGTTGTTTTCTTTTTAAACCAGTCTACTGTTAATGTAAAATCATTTAGTAGTTTAAGATCTGCTGCCACATTCAGCTGAGAAGTTTCCTCCCATCTCAGATCTGGGTTTTCTAATGTAGTAGGAGCATATCCTATAATAATGTTATTATCACCAAATGCATAATTGCTTCCTGATTTAAGTGAGTTTACGAATTTAAAATTCTCAATAGCATCATTTCCTAAAACTCCGTATCCACCTCTAAACTTCAGCGTATTTACGATTTTATTCTCTGGCCAGAAATTTTCATTAGATATATTCCATCCTAAAGAGAAAGCTGGGAAATTCCCCCAGTGTCTGTTTCCTGCAAACTTAGAAGAACCGTCTCTACGTATTGTTCCTGTAAAAAGATATTTATCCTCATAATCATAAATAACCCTTGCAAAATAAGATGCTTTATGAGTTTCAACACCATCATAAGCAGTTGCCAAGCGATTTTCTGCTGGAACATCAAAATTAAAAGATGCATCTTCAAAATTATTAACAGGCAGATTGGTAAATGTAGTGGTACTTCCGGAACCAATATTATAAAAATAAGCTCCCTGCCCGATTAAAACACTTAAATGATGCCCACCCCATTTATTATCGTAGGTTAATGTATTTTCAGTATTCCATTCCATTTTTTTATTGCTCTCTCTCAAAAAGCTGTTAAAAACTGTATTTCTGGAATTGGTATTAAGGTAATACTTTGGAGTAAACTGTTCTTTTCCCCAATAGGAAAGCTTTCCGTTCAATGTAGTTTTGAATGTGAAATGATCCAAAAACTTGAGTTCAGCAAATATATTCGCTACAAAATCATCAGACCAGTTGTATTTACCAAGTTGCGTTTGTCTGTAGGCCAATGGATTTGTCATCTCATTTTCAACAATTGTAGATACTCCATAAGGATTACCAAATGGATCTCTTATCAGATATGGAGAAATTTCTGCATTGTTATAGGGACCTGTATTCAACATATTCGGATCTGTAACCACTACAGGAGTAATGGGGTCTAGATTGATAGCAGAACTTAAAGGTCCTCCAAACTCATCATTTGCATTCACCCCTTTGTTTTTTTGGTGAGTATAAGATAGGGTTTGCCCGATGGTAAGAAAATCAAACACTTTATGTGTTGAATTAAGCCTTACATTCATTCTTTTATAATTGGAGATGTCTTTTAATACAATCCCGTCTTGTTCATAATATCCGAATGAAGAATAAAAAGTAGATCTATCATTCCCTCCACTAAGGCTGAATTCATGAGATGTTCTCTCCGCTGTATTGAAAATCTCTTTTTGCCAGTCTGTACCCGTTCCGAAAGATTGAGGATTGGTAAACTTTGCAGGACTTCCGCCATTAGTCAATGCTTCATTAATAATCATTCCATATTGACTGGCATTCAGAAGATCCAGTTTCTTAGAAGCTGAACTTAAACCATAAAATCCATTATAAGATAAATTCATTTTTCCTTTTCTTCCCTTTTTAGTAGTCACCAGAATAACTCCTTTCGCAGCAGAAACTCCATAGATCGCTGAAGAGGCACCGTCTTTCAGGATTTCAATATTCTCTATATCGGATTGATTCAGCCAGGCAATATTATCTACTACAATACCATCTACTACCCATAAAGGGTCATTACTTCCCGCTCCGAAACTGGTTACTCCACGTACCCTTACAGTTGCGGCAGATCCTGGTTGCCCGGAATTCGTAACAACAGAAACCCCGGCAGCCCTTCCTTGTAATACCTGTTCCGGCTTACCTGAAGGAATATCCTCGATATCTTTTGCTCTTACACTGGAAATTGCTCCCGTTACATTACTCTTTTTCTGAGTACCATAACCGATCAATACAACCTCCTCAATTTTATTCTCTTTAGAAAGTGAATCTTTCTTGGTCTGGGCACTGAAATTAGCCGTGAAATAAAGAACGGCAACCGCGCCTAAGCTTAATGGTATTCTTATGTTCATATACAGTCATTGTTTTAATTCTCAAATTGAGACAATAAAAATATATTTTTTTTCTATTAATTAACATTAGATTAACAAATATTTTAAAATTTCGTTTATTATTCAGGGTTAAAAGCCATATCTTCGCATCAATTATTCACAAAAAGCTATAAAAATTCAATAAAGTTAACTCCCGAAATGACCACTAAGCTTTCCAAAATTTCTCTCCCTTTAAAACTGACCTTCCTTATTTTCTCAATGGTTCTAAACTGTATGGGACTTATTATCCTTCAGCTTGCAGATACCAATATCACTTATGGAGAGCTCGGATTTTTGGAATCTTTCAAAGACCTTCCTATTGCATTTATCTCTCTATTCGCAGTAAGCTTTATCAATAAAACAGGATCAAAAAAAGCATTGATTGCCGCTTTGGCTATTGTAGGGTTTTGTTCCTGCCTCCTTCCTTTTATTGAAGAATTCTGGTTTTATAAAGTATGGTTTGCCATTATTGGCGCCTGCTTTGCAATCGGGAAAATATGTGTATTTGGGATCATCAGGAATAATATTTCTGATGAAAAATCATTGGCCAAAACAATGAACAGTGTAGAAGCTTCCTTTATGATAGGAATTTTTGTAGTGAATACAGGCTTTGGGTGGCTGATCTCCGGCCCTTATTCCGAATTCTGGAGATTTGGATTTCTGTTGATTGCTGTATTATCTGCCGTCACCATATTCTTACTTTCAAAAATAGAAATTACAGAGTCTAAACCTTACGAAAACAAAAGTATTTTCATTGAACTTTCAGGATTTACAACCCCTGTAGTTGCTTTATTCCTTGCTGTAATCTTCTTTATTGTCTTTGTAGAACAGGGGGTTTAATTCATGGCTGCCTTCTTTTTACAAGAATCATCTGAAGGTCAATTCATTTTTCGCCCTTCAGGCTACTTCTTTTTATCTCTTTTCTCTTATGCAGGAAGAACGGTCACAGCCAATATCATCCGTAGATTTTCATTATCAAAATATTACATTACATGCATATCATTAATTATAGCCTTATTACTTGTCATCTTAGGAATTCAGTATTTTGATTCCGAAGATTCCAGAATGATTCTCTTTCTGTTTCCAGTGATAGGATTATTTCTGTCGCCGCTCTATCCGGTTGTCAATTCAAAAATGATTGCTTTGGTAGATAAAGAAAAGATCAATCTGTTTACCTCTCTTATTGTTATTTTTTCTTCTCTGGGAAGTTCCGTGAGTTCCATTATTATGGCCATACTCTTTGGAAAGCGGCTATTAAACTTTTATCCATTATATATTTTATGCTCTATAATTCTTCTTTTTGTGATTAGTTTGATATATTTTAACGTCTCAAAAAGAAAATATAGAAAATAGTTTTATTTTTACAACCATGAAAATCAAAGACACAAAAAGTAAAGAAACACTTCAGGAACTGATCGACACCAAGGATTTCGTTGCTCATATTTCTGTAGACTGTACGATATTCGGATTTCACAATAACATTCTGAAAGTATTGTTATTGAAATATCATGATCTGGATCTGTGGTCACTCCCGGGTGGTTTTGTTTTCAATGATGAGGATCTTAGAGAAGCGGCAGAACGGGTTTTGTATGAGCGAACTCATCTTAAAGATTTGTTTCTAAAACAATTCCATACATTCGGAAGAATTGACCGTACAGAAAATAATGTACATCAGATCCTTCTTAGAAATAAAGGGATTGAAGTCCCTGCAGACCACTGGATTTTTCAGAGGTTTATTACAGTAGGATACTGCAGTCTCATCGATTTTTCACTCACAAATACTTTTCCGGATGCTTTTAACGAAAGCTGCGAATGGTTTGAAGTGAATAATCTGCCGAAGATGGCATTTGACCACGACAGAATTATAGAAACCGGACTGGAATATCTTCGAATGAATATCAACACTGAAGTGGCAGCCAGTAATCTTCTTCCTGAGAAATTTACGATGAAGGACCTTCAGGCTCTTTATGAAACCATTTTAGGGCAAAAATTCAGAAGAAATAACTTCCAGCGAAAAATACTAAGCCTCAATATTCTTGACCGATTAGAAAAACTATATGACGGTTCTGCTAACAAAGCTCCATACCTCTATAAATTTAAAACTGAAGTGCATAATTCCACTAATCAGTACCCTATCTCCAATGATGAGGAAGCTTAAAATGTGAATTTTATCCCTTAAACAGGAAAAAGCCACATTATCTGTTTGAAAACCAGCATTTAGATAAGTTTTCAAAAAAATTTCTCAAACACCACGAAAAATGTTATTTTTAACAAAATCAAAAAATCATGTCATATTATCCTCTTACAAGCATCCCTGATTACTATGGAATTGATGCTTTACTTACTGAAGAACACAAACTGATCCGCCAATCTATCAGAGATTGGGTTGAAAGTTTTGTAATGCCGCAGATTGATCAGGCAGCTCAAAATCATACAGATCTCCCGGGTCTTATGAGAGAACTAGGAAAAATTGGAGCATTAGGTCCATATATTCCCGTTGAGTATGGTGGTTCTGGATTAGATCAGATTTCTTATGGTCTTATCATGCAGGAATTGGAAAGAGGAGATTCTGCAGTACGTTCTGCCGCTTCAGTACAGAGCTCTTTGGTAATGTTTCCCATTAATGAGTTCGGTTCCGAAGAACAGAAAAAGAAATATCTTCCAAAGCTTGCTGCTGGAGAAATGATTGGTTCTTTTGGATTAACTGAACCTAACCATGGTTCTGATCCGGGTTCTATGGAAACTTATTTTAAAGATATGGGAGACCATTATCTTTTGAATGGGGCTAAAATGTGGATCACCAACTCTCCTCTTTGCGACATTGCTGTAGTATGGGCAAAGAATGAGGAAGGAAAAATACAGGGATTAATTGTTGAAAGAGGAATGGAAGGATTCACAACTCCGGAAACACATAATAAATGGAGCTTAAGAGCTTCTAAAACAGGAGAATTAGTATTCAACGATGTAAAAGTACCGAAAGAGAATTTACTTCCGGGAGTTACAGGATTGAAAGGACCTCTATCTTGCTTGAACTCTGCCAGATACGGAATTTCCTGGGGCGTCATTGGTGCTGCTATTGACTGCCACTGTACTGCGGTTCAGTACTCTAAGGAAAGAAAGCAGTTTGGTAAACCAATCGGTTCTTACCAGCTTCAGCAGAAAAAATTAGCTGAATTTTTAACGGAGATTACAAAAGCTCAGTTATTATGTCTTCAGTTAGGAAACCTTAAGAATGCTCATAAGGCAACTCCGGCACAAATTTCAATGGCTAAACGTAACAACGTAAAAATGGCGATTGACATTGCAAGAGAATCAAGACAGATCCTTGGAGGAATGGGAATCATGGGTGAGTTCCCAATGATGAGACATGCTGCCAATCTGGAGTCTGTAATTACGTATGAAGGAACTCATGACGTTCATTTGTTAATCACCGGTTTAGATATTACAGGTATCAACGCTTTCTAAAAAAAGGAAAATATAGAATTAAGAGTCTGGTCTTTGGATCAGACTCTTTATTTTACTCACCTTTCAGAGAATTTAATATTCAATGAATAGTTATTAATGTCTGAATATTTTTGTGAATTTATTAAAGTTATTACCTTGACAGTAGTAAAAATTCACGATATGAAGAAAATTACAACTTTTTTGATAGGACTTACTGCTCCATTCTATCTTGCCCAGCAGGCTGGTGATCTGGTAAGCGCCGAAAAGAAATTGGATTTAACACCCCAGGGGGTTGTTAATTTCATTGCCAACAATCTTGGCGAACAAAATGCCCCTGACTTTGTAAGCTACCTCAATGGTTTCAATGTTGGTTTAAAAGGATATAAAATAACCTATTACACTAAAAATGAAAACAATGTTCTTGTCAAAGCAACAGGACTTCTGATGTATCCTAATGTCAATATGAAGCTTTCCACCGTGGTTTCTGACCACGGAACTACTGACAGCAGGCACAATGTTCCTTCTAATTTTAAAGGAACTTTAACCGCCGGATTTGTCGTTGAACTTTCTTATGTACTCAACGGTTACATTTTAATGGCACCCGATTACGTAGGAATGGGAGACGGAGATGGCGTACATCCGTATGTAGACTATGCTACTGAGTCCGGAGCTACTATTGATTTTGTTACCGCAGCTAATAAAGCATTAGCTCAATTGGGAGTGAAACGCTATGATGAATATTTCTTAGCAGGTTATTCACAAGGTGCTCATGCCGCAATGTCAACCCTAAAAAGACTGAATGTATCCAATCCCGGCAATTTGAAATTTAAGTATGCCTATATGGGAGACGGCCCTTATGATATGTCAGAAACCACATTAAAGAAAGGTGTTCTAGAAAAAGATATTTATCCGTTTACTTCTTTCCTTGCCAATGTTCTTCACAGCTGCAACAATACAGGATACAAAACATATACTAATGATATTTCGGAAGTTATTTCCGCAGAATATCTTGACAAATACAATTATCATGTGGTTCAGGATAATGGCGGTTTACTATGGGGACCATTTATATGGCGAAAACTGTTCACCACCAATTTTGTGAATGATGTCACCAATAACCCGAATCATAAATTCAGACAATGCCTGAAGCCTAAAGACGTGTACGACTGGTATAACAAAACTCCTATGACTCTTGGGCATTCTACCGTTGATCTTGCCATTCCGCCAGAGAACACATCCAAAACCATTGATGTACAGCGCGGTTATTATGCCTGGTGGGATTTGAGTAAATATAAATTAGATTCCTTCTACTGGGGGCCAATTGGTCACGTAGGTGGTATTGTTCCATTTGTTTTGGCTTCCAATGCCAAATTCAATACTTTAAGAAGTGGCGGACTTTTCAATCAATGGGCTGCAGTGGGATCTATTTTTGGAAAACAGGCAACTGTACCTTCATCAGAAACACCTGCTCTATTTTCTTCTCAGATAAAACCTGAACTTGGAAATATGCAGTTGATTGAAATCACTGATTTTAATAAAGAAAAGGCAAGCAGCAGATCTGCAACTGATCGAAGCTTATCTTCTTTAAAAGATGGTGTATATCTTTTGAAAGTATCGGAAAGTGATCAGGAAAAAATGCTTCCTTACATTAAAAACACTCCTATAGAAGTAGCAGAAAATGAAATCATACAATCCGAAAACAATGCTATTCTAAAGTTAAAGATCAATGAGGATGAACTTTCAGCAGTTCATATTTTTGATGAAAATAAAAATCTGGCTAAAACCATTTCTAAAGATCTGTATCAGAAAAATGGAGGAATCACCTTGCAGGAACTGGATCCTCAGAAATACACATTCGAGGTAGTTACATCCTACTATAACCTACAGTTCAGCAAGAATCTTGAAAACACCAGATTGGAAAACAGTACAGACATCTTTGCTCAGAACAAACAGATCAGAGCCAGAGCTAATCATAATATTAAAGATATCAGCATATACAGTATTTCCGGAGCTTTGATTCATCAACAGGAAGTCAACTCCCAGCAATTCGAATCGAGAAACATGGAACCTGGAGTTTATGTTGTGCAGATGACCCTTTCCAATGGGAAAACGATCAATAAAAAAGTTAAACTATAGTATCAATCCTTTTTATATATCATTTTCAAGTTAATTTTGGCACTCCAGCAATGGGGTGCTTTTTTCATGAAATAAATGATTTGTCTACAATGATTTTATATTTCGCAGATGTTTACAAAAATCTAAACCATTAACTTTTCTTATTTCATTTTCTTAAGGTATAAATTTTAACAAAGCTATTTTCTTCTTTCAAAAAAGATAACTCTAACAATTAAAATTAGAAATAAAGTTTTGCAGCCTTCCGATGATATAAAATAGAACACTAATAAACAACCACATATAATAAAATGAGTCTAAATTTTAAAATCTAAAAATCATAAAACAATAAAATAAGTAAAATGATTTATGTCAATTATTTTAAATTATTCTAAATAAAATTAGTAATCTTATCTAATGACTCCTACCTTTGCCGGAAGAAAAGTACCAGATGGTAAGCAACGATCCACGATTCCCTATTAAAACACAAATTTTCACATTTTTAATTCTCTTCAGTGCATTTTCAACAGCACATTCACAGGAAAAAAAAGCAGTTATTTCATTTGAAGTAAAGAATACTCAGGCAGAACCCATCAAAGGTTCTGAAATAAAAATTTTATCTACTGATCATACCTATTCAATATCTACTAATGATAAAGGCCTTGCAACAGCATCCATCAATCCTGGTCAATACACCATTGAGATCAAAAAAAACGGCATTATTGAATATATTGGTAAAATAATCATTACAAAACCTGAAATTTTTACCTTTTCGCTGGCTGACAAAATCAATTCCATTGAAGAAGTGATTATTACAGCTAAGGAAAGTAAAGGCTTCACCTCTTCTTCTGTTATCAGTCAGAAAGCCATGCAGCATTTACAGCCATCAAGCTTTACAGACCTTCTGGAGCTGCTTCCCGGAGGAAGATCCGGAGATCCTGTACTTAATCAGATGAATAAGATCAGCCTTCGTGAAACAGGTAATCCAGGTAATGATTACAATACTTCAGCAATGGGAACTGCATTTTTAGTAGATGGAGCTCCCTTAAATTCCAGTGCTAATCTTCAGTACACCTATGATTTTTTAGATAAATCCAATAATGGATTAAAAAGACGGCTTAACCTTACAAGCGGGGTCGATATGCGAAGTATCTCAACCGATCAGATTGAAAAAGTGGAGATTTTGCGCGGAATTCCTTCTGTCATCTACGGAAATCTTACCTCCGGAATTGTTAAAATCACCAATAAATCCGGATATACCCCATGGAAATCCAGGTTTAAAGCCGATGGTTACAGCAAACTTTTTGCAGTCAGTAAAGGATTTGAAGATAAAGAACGAAATTTAAAAATCAATGCAGGAATTGACTATCTGAATGCAAAATCTGACCCAAGAGACAGACTTGAGAACTATAAAAGAATTACAGCCAATTTTGCTCTGGTTAAGGAAAAACAACAAAATCATGGTACATTCAGATGGCAGACCCATCTCAGCTATACAGGTTCATTGGACGGTTCTAAGACTGATCCTGACGTGGATTTATCTCAACTCAACTCTTACGAAGTCAACAATCATCTTTTGAGCCTTTCCAATGTGTTCAATTATACCAAAAATAAACCTTCATTTTATCGATCTACAGAGATTCAGGCAACAATTAATCAAAGGTTTGACAAAATAAAACAGACCAAGTTTATCCAGCTGGAGAACGCAATGGCTTTTCCTCTTTCCCGAACTGAGGGCGAATATGACGGATATTATCCTCAAGCCCAATATATTTCGGATTATACTGTAGATGGTAAACCACTTGATATTTTTGTGAAAATGGTTAATAATTTCCAATGGGATTTTAAAACCATAAAAAATGAAATCAATGCAGGATTCGACTGGCAACTAAGTAAAAACTGGGGTCAGGGACAATTATTTGATATTTATAAACCGATAGATCCTAAAGCCACCTTCAGACCTCGCCCCTATCGTGATGTTCCGGCCTATTCTACTGCTGCCTTGTTTTTGGAAACCATCAGTACAAAAAATCTTGGCCAGCATCAACTTGCACTGTCATTAGGGTTAAGAGGAAACTCAATGTTGAATCTGCCCACTCAATTTACAATGAACGGAAAGGTCTACCTGGATCCCAGAATCAACTTGCAATGGAGTCTTCCTGAATTCAAACTGATGAATAAAAAAACTCAGATAGCATTGACATTGGGCTATGGTAAGCAGAGCTTATTCCCGGATCTTAATCTTCTATATCCGGAACTGATTTATAAAGATATCCAGCAGCTCAATTATTTCCATTCTGATCCGAACTATAGAAGAGTGAATTATAAAACTCTGATTTATAACCCTCAAAATCCGGAAATAGAACCTGCTATCAATGAAAAGTTTGAGGCAAGGATAGATTTCGGTATTGGACTTCATCAGCTGTCAGTGACTGTTTTTAAAGAAAAAATGCACAATGCATTCCGAACGATGAATGAATATGCAGGCTATCAATATAAAAAATATGACACCTCTGCTCTTAACCATGAGACAATAACGTCCCCACCGGATGTTATCACACTCCCTTATCAGCTTATAACGGAGAACTTCATGTATTCTTCTCAGCGAAATGGAAGTAAAATAGATAAGGAAGGTGTAGAGTTTCAATATTCTTCCAATAGAATTCCTGTCATTAATACAAGATTTACTTTGAGCGGAGCATGGTTTCGTACTCAATATGGCAACAGCCTGCCTGTTTACAGAAGACCGGATATATTGATTAACGGCAGACCCTATCCTTATCTCGGATTGTATAATGGAATGGAGCCCAATTCTGTAAATGAAATCCTAAATACCAATCTGATGATGGATACCTACATCCCCAAATTAGATCTGATCTTCTCTACTTCCTTCCAGTTTTCCTGGTTTTCGATGAGAAAATTAGATCCTATGAACGGAACTCCAAGTCATTATGTAGATCAAAACGGCACTCTATTACCGTACAATCCTGATACAGCGAGAGGAACCATTCTTGAAAGGCTGATGATGATTCAGAATGAAGACCGGTACAATGCCAACAGAAGGCCATTGGAAGCCAATGTTAACCTTAAAGTAACCAAAAGCTTTAGACACAAAACAGTTATTGTTTCCATGTTTGCCAATAGGCTTTTCAGCTATTATGCTCCTTACAGTGTAAATGGGATTACTATCAGCAGAAAAGGAGCGCACGATCCTTACTTCGGAATGGAAATCAATTTCAATTTATAACAATTTCAAACCCATAATTATGTTAAAACAATTATTTAGAACACTATTACTCTTGTGTGCTGTATTAAGTCTTGCAGCATGTTCGTCAGACTCTGACGCACCGGAAACACAGGCACAAACTACTTTAAACCTTGAACTGAAAGTCGTTCCGGAAGATATTCAGGTGAAAGAATACAAACATCTTACCGTTAATTTTAAAGAACTGAACACTGGCTTTACAGTTATTCAGGAACTTAAAAACACCAATTCTCTGAAAATAATTCTTCCTACAGGAACTTATAACATTACTGTAGAAGGAAGCATTGTTTATAATGATAACTCAGTGCTTACAGAGGGCAAAGTTGGTGGTGTTCAGACCGGAATGGTCATCAATGGTACTGAACAAAATAAAACCATCAATATATCACTTAAAGCCGGAAGCAGTGATCTGATTCTTGAAGAGGTTTTCTTTACAGGGACCAAAACACCACAGGGTGCCATGTATTTTGGTGACCAATACTTTAAAATTACCAACAATACAGATCAAACATTATATGCCGACGGAATGCTGCTCATACAGTCTGCTTTTATGACTAACGAAAAGCAAGATTATAGCCCCAATATCATAGGATCAACATTTTCAGCCGGAGCAATCATCAGAATTCCTGGTAATGGAATGACTTATCCGGTACAGCCAGGCTCATCTATTATCATTGCAGAAGATGCTATTAACCACAAAGAATTTAACCCATCTTCTACCAATCTTTCTCAGGCTAATTTCCAGATTTTCAAAGAAGATTCTGATGATATTGATAATCCTGCCGTTCCTAAAATGCTGAATGTATTTGAAAAAATGGTTATTCACACCCAAGGATATTATGCTTATGCATTAGCACGTATGCCACAGGGAATGACGAACGAAGCCCTAATCAGCCAAAATACATACACTTATACTTACAACCTTACTTTTGGAGGAGAGGTGTATCCCATGGACGGAACTGCTGTTAAGATTCCAAATACATGGATTACAGATGCTGTTAACCTAAGTGTACAGGATTCTTTCCAATGGTTAGTGGCTTCCCCTTCTTTAGATATGGGATGGACTTCTGTAACTTCTTTCGACGGGGATTCTAATCGTTTTGGAAAAGCAGTCCGCAGAAAAGTGATTGGAAAAACAGCAGAGGGTAAGAATATCTTAAAAGACACTAACAATTCTACTGCGGATTTTGAACATGGTGTAAAACCTTCATTATTCAACTAAAATGAAACATTTTCAGTCCATACTTATCCTGCCCGTTCTTTTCCTTAGCTCCGAAATGTATGCCCAGGACAATGATACTATCATGAAGAAAATTCATGAAGAGTATAGCTATGAAAGGATACTCAAAAATAACATCAACACCAACCCGGCCAATAGGTTAGGTTCAAGGAAATATCATATTACTGTTTTTAATATATTCACTCAAAACAATGATACTCCTAATGAAATACAGCAAAAGGGTAAAGGAAAAAATCTTTGGGGTGCAGAAACCCGTACCCATCAAATATTGGATCCAAAAACTGTGGTTTGGGGCGATGCTTCTTACTCACAGGGAAAAAACAAGCAGGTAGTATGGAATGAAAATGCTGATTATGATATCATCTATCCTTATGTAGCAGCCGACAGCGTAGGTGGTGACATGAAGTTTGAAAATTACAAATTTTCAGGAGGATATTCAAAGCAAATCAATTCATTTACTGTTGGAATTACAGGAAGCTACAAAGCAAGTTTAAGCTATCGCGACATTGATCCAAGGCCTAAGAATACCTCTGCTACCTTTTCATTGGCTCTTGGGGCAAACAAAATAATGTTTGGGAAGTTTAAAATCGGGGCTTATATAGAAGCTGAAAAGTATACCCAAAAGCACTATCTAAGTTTTGTAAGTAATCAAGGGTTCCCCATGATTTACAATATGAACGGCCTGGGAAACTATAATGAACTACTTTCAGGGAAGCTTCGCGAGGCATATTATGAAGGCTGGACTTATGGTGGTGGATTACAAATCTTCGAAGCAGAAAACAGATCATGGTATCTGACTGCCGGCATCAAAAAATTCAATCTTGATAAACTCCTGACCGAATATGCAGATCTTAATGCTTCCAACATTGATGAACAGCAATTTAATTTCTCATTAGGAAAGTTTTTTGAAACAGGCAGAATTTCCTGGGGAATTTCTGCTGCCGGAAATCATACTCAAAGAAAAGGTACAGAGAATCTATTTCTCAATGATAATTCAAGGAATTATATACAGATTGGCTCTGCAGAAAAGTACAATCATAAAGTAACAAATCTAGTTTTGAAAGGTCTTTTAGAAATGGAACATCGAAATGCAAAATCATCATTCGTTCCCTTCTTTGGACTGATTCAGGAAAAGGAAAAGTACAACAATCCTATTTCCACCATTGATTTAAGTAAACTTATATACGGAGCAGATTACCAATGGCTAAAAACATTCACAGACCAACTAGCTCTTTCTGTTTCTATGGGAATTTCTGTAACAGATTTCTATAAAAAGATTCAATCTTCAATACTCCCGGGAAGCCTGTCATTCAGCAGATGATACAAGAAAACTACAACTATCAGTCTTCAGACTTCTGGCAAGCTAGGCTCGATATTAATTTTCATTTCAATGTTCCGGTTATTAAGAATGCTTATGTGGGAGGTAAAATGATATACAGTAATTTCAAAAACGATAACAACATGCTTTTTGCAGCTACTATAGGAGGCATTTTTTAAGTAAAAAAACATGAAATTTTCAGATATTAAATTAATACTGCTGATAAGCGTAATTGCTCTATTTTGCATGCAGCATACTTTACGAACCTACACTACAGATTACGGAGAGGTAGCAGCACAATACAAAAAGCCTATAGAATTTTGGCCTAAACCTTCGATAGATGCAGATGTAGATTGGAAAGAGTTTAAAGCCATAGAATGGGATTCCAATTATTATGAGACTCAGGAATTTCCTGAGGTAATGCTAGGAAAAAAGCTATTTTTTGATCCAAAATTATCTTCATCAAGCCAGGTTTCCTGCAGCAGCTGTCACAATCCTGAGTTGGGTTGGAGTGACGGACAGGAAGTTGCTCTTGGTAATGACCATTTATTGGGAAAAAGGAATACACAATCTCTTTATAACATTGCGGACAGAACTTCTTATTTCTGGGACGGAAGAGCTAAAACACTGGAAGAGCAGCTTGTTGGGCCAATCTCTGCTCACAATGAAATGAATATGAAGCCCGAAAAACTGGCCGGAAAACTTTCAAAGTATAAAGAATACAGACAGCTTTTCAAGGAAGTGTATCACACAGATAAAATTACATTTGATCAAATCGCCAATTCGTTAGCTACCTTTCAGCGTACCATCAGAAGCCAGCCCAGCAAATTGGATAAATTCATCAAAGGAGATCACAAAGCAATGAGTGATAAGGAAATATATGGCATGCATCTGTTTCGTACCAAGGCAAGATGTATGAACTGTCATTACGGTCAATATCTGACTGACGAATCATTTCACAACATAGGACTCACCTACTATCAGCGTGAATATGAAGACCTCGGACTTTATCATATAACTAAAAACCCTAATGATGTAGGCAAATTTAAAACACCTTCTTTAAGAGATCTAAACTACACCGCCCCTTGGATGCACAACGGTTTAATGGATGACCTTCATGGAGTTGTTAATTTGTACAATAGCGGAATGCAGATGATTAATCCAAGCCCGGAAGAAAAGAAAGCAGATCCCAACTTCCCGGTAACCGATCCAAGGATGAAACCATTACAGCTCAATAACCAGGAAATAGATGCTATTGTAGCTTTTCTGAAGAGTATGTCCGGGAGCTATTATAAAATGCCGCGTCCTGAAATTCCAAGACAGTGAATTGAGCTGGAAGCTGGAAGAGGGAGGCTGGAAGTTACTGTTTCTCCAATAACCTTTGGAAATCATTTTAATCTATTAGTAGCCTATAACTTGATACTGATAAAATCGAGATACAGCTATATCCTTAACCTCAAGAACTTCCCTCTTCCTGCTTCCTTACTCTACTAAACCTTGCTTGATACTGATAAAATTGAGATACAGCTATATTCTTAACCTCAAGAACTTCCCTCTTCCTGCTTCCTTACTCTACTAAAACTTGCTTGATACTGATAAAATCGAGATACAGCTATATTCTTAACCTCAAGAACTTCCCTCTTCCTGCTTCCTTACTCTACTAAACCTTGCTTGATACTGATAAAATTGAGATACAGCTATATTCTTAACCTCAAGAACTTCCAGCTTCCAGCTTCCTTACTCTACTAAACCTTGCTTGATACTGATAAAATTGAGGTACAGCTATATCCTTAACCTCAAGAACTTCCCTCTTCCAGCCTCCATCTTCTTTCCTCTCTAAAACTTAAATCCAATACTGAAATAGATCCTTGAAAAATCAAGCTGGTTATTTCTGGAAATATTAAGGTTAATAGGGCCTATAAGAGATTCATATCCTAGGTTGACCCCGTACCCAAACATCTCAAAACTATCATTGAAAGGAGACAGTTTTTCACTCACTTTTCCATAGCTGAATGAAGGTGTCACATACAATCTCTTCATAATTCTATACTGAAATGATACTCCAGCTTTAGCTACAGAATTCATTGGCAGTTCTTTCTGACGAAGTCCGTTAAACTCAGGATTTAGCATATCATAATTATACTCACTTCCCCCCAAATTATATTTTTGATTCAGAAAAAAATAAGGTACAGTATCTTCTCTGTAGGCACCAAAGCTTGTTCCCAGGAACAGATTAACCTTGGCTGCCAGTCTTCTTGTAATAGGATAAGCAAAATTTTCGTTCAGGGTAAAAGACATCAGATTCTTAGGAACAAAATAACCTGGCTCTTGAGGATTTAAAATTGGATATAACTGAGGCTGTACCACTTGCAGATCATATAAATTATATTGATCTCCAAAATACAGCCTTGTACTTACCTGAAGGTGATTGCCACGGGTAGAAAAGTATCTTTTATTCAGATTGTTCTGCTCAAACTTTAAAAATGCATTAAAATTACTATGATTGTAGAGTTTTTTACTAAAATTATCAGTCTTCGCCTGGTCTATCTTATCTAGCAAAGTGTACATTCTTTCAGCACTGAACTCTGTTCCCAAAGAAATAAAGGCATTAGGATTAATATTATAATTTAAAGCTACTTTCCCTGTAATATTTCTGTATATGTGGTTAGGGAATTTTGTAGTATAATCATCATCATACCCCAATGTTCTGAAAGTTAAATCATTACTTTTAAGGTGAACCATTTTCGCTTCAAGATCAATCCACCAATGATCCCCGCTTCCAAGGAAACGCTGATAGGCTAATCTTGCCTTAAAACGCTCTGAAATATCAATGGTAGCCAGAAACCTTGATCTGTTAGCCAGGATATTCCTGTAAGTATAATTAACAATAATCCCAACAGATTGTTCTGTATCATAGTGAAGCGCCAATTTAAAAGCACCTTTTTTAGCCTTTTTCACAAAAATATTCATCACAAGACCATCTCCTTCATTGGTGTAGGTATAATACACTTTTTCGTACTGGCGCATTCCGAACACCCTGTCTATGGCCTCATTAACAGTTTTTACATCATAATATCTTCCTTCTGCCAGCCCTAATTCTTTTTTAATCACTGCAATTTCTACATCATCAGTAAGCGGAGTCCCATTTTCTTCGTTGAAAGTAAATTTTGTAGTAGGCAGTTTTACTTCTTCAATTTTCTCGTGCTCATACTTGATTCCCAATTTTTTCTGAGCCTCTGCCAAAGCTATAAATTCAGGAAGATGCTTTCTCGCTTCTATTTCCCCTATTTTAATGATCTTTCTGAACTTTGCGAAGTCTTTTGTAGTAATATCCCCCAAAGGGTCTACAAAGTCTACCAGAATGTTGGATAAGGCTTTCTGATGTTTAAAATCTTCTACAGAACGGATGGCATGCGTCTGGTAGATCATTTTCATAGGATTTTCAATCTCTTTTTTGGTAAAAAGCCTAAAACCTGTATAGCCGCCAATAACGAAATCTGCTCCCATCTGGCGAACTTCATTGGCCGGATAATTCCGGTCTAATCCACCATCTACCAAAAGCTTTCCATCAATATAAACTGGTGCGAAAGCAGCAGGAATAGCCAAAGTAGAACGAATGGCCAATGGAAGAGACCCTTTTTTCTGCATAATTAATCCTCCGTTTTCAATATCTGAAGAAGTAAGCTCTACCGGAATCCTCAGTTTACTGAAATCATTAATATGTTTTGCATTAAAGGTCAATGTATTCAAAACTTCCCCCATATACTGCCCTTCAATGTAAGAGCTGGGAAGTGTCGGAACTCCTTTTACTACAGGAAATTCCAGAATATATTTATCATATTCATCTTTTTCACTAATGTTTACTTTGCTGTAGGGAATTTTATTGCTCAGAATCCTATTCCAATCTACTTTATAGATAGTTTTCTTCAGTTCATCAGCATTATATCCCATTGCATACAAACCGCCCAAAATACCCCCCATACTTGTTCCTGTGATATAATCTACCTTAATTCCAAGAGAATCAATCATTTTCAGAATACCGATGTGGGCAAATCCTTTTGCTCCACCTCCGCTAAGGGCCAAACCAAACTTTGTATCCTTCGTTACATTTTGTAATCTGATATTCAGAGAATCGTTAATCTGTTGGGATTTAAGGAAAAGAGAAAGAATGATGGTTCCCAAAACCAGGAGTTTTTTCATGAGACAACCCGTTTTTATGTGTATAAAAATTTACGGTAAATATACAATTATACCCTATACACAGACAAGAAAATCTCCTATTTCCCTATTGAATAGGAATTTAAGAAAAATTATTATCATCAAAAATATTTCCTCAAAATTTTTTTTTGCAAAAAAATAGTGTTTCTGTAATAATTTAACATCCTTATTTACAATATACAATTATATATAATTATCTATTCCAGAGGTAAAGTTATTTACGAAGCATAAAAAGATTCTGCTAAAACCTTTGATTAAAAGCAAAATAATTTTAGTAAGATTTTACCGTTTCCACAAAGCTGATATCCGGATTCAGAATTTCCAGAATAAGGCTTTTAACAGCCCTCATCGCATCATCAATATCCCCTTTGTCAAATACCAATGGAACCATTCCTTTTTTTGCTTCTGCAAAACTCCAGATCCCCGTTTCAATCGGATATCCCCAGAACTCAGGAAGATGCTGTACCACATAATGATAAATACAAAGCTGAAGCGCCTGCTTTCTCTCACTGTTATGAAAATATTGTTCTACATTATCTTCATCAATTTTTACATGCAGGTTTTTAATTTTGGCAGTTTTATAATCAATGATTCTTAAAGTTCCGTTTAGTTTATCTATTCTGTCAATGAATCCTAAAAACGAAATTTTATCATTTCCATCAAGATAAAACTCTATATTTTCAAACTTCCTTTCGATGTCAATAATCTCTAATGTATTACCTTGTTTAATGAGTTCAAGATCATGATTCAGAACGTTTTCAATCACCTTTTTTGCGATCGCTTTGTGGATGTAGTTCATCCCCTTTTCATAGAATTCCGGCTGATGTTTAAGCTTTTCAATAGCAATATTAATATAGTGATCTATCGCTTTAATTGACTTCTCTAAATCACTTTCTTTTAAAACTTTACCTTTTAAAATTTCATAAACTTCTTGAAGTGAATAGTGAACAAGGTTTCCATAATTTTTTATGGATAATTCTTCTTCAATCTCGTCCGATTCCGAAGTGTTCAGGATCTTGGATAAATAGAAATCAATAGGATTATAAAGGTAGCTTGTAAGGTGAGAAGCAGAAACTCTTTCCTTCCATTTCTGAAGCCTTTCCATTACAGTTACAGTCTTGGAAATCTCAATAGGCTTTGTAATAATAGGCTCTGAAGAATTCTCAATAATCAGATGTTCTATCTCATGAGAACTTTCCATTTCGATCTGGGTAATGAAACGGCTTTTTTCTCCCGTATTCACACCAGAGCTTAAAGCATTATACAGTAAATGAACATTTTGGGCATCCTGAATCAGTCTGTAAAAGTGATATGCATAGATGCTGTCATTTTCCAAAAATGTATGAAGATCAAAGAACCTTCTGATATCAAAAGGAATATAGGTATTCTGTGAATTCCCCAAAGGAAGTTTTCCTTCATTTACAGAAAGCAGAATTACGTTTTCAAAATTCAAAAGACGTGTTTCAAGCAATCCCATAATCTGCAGCCCTCTTAATGGCTCTCCTTGGAAATCGATACTTTCAGAATTGATATGCTGGTTGATAAGGATCTCCAGCGTTTCCATTTTAATCTCAATATTGTAAGGGGTCAACTGGTTTTTAATAATCCTAAAGGCATTCTCGAAGTGAGAAACATTTTCGTATTGAATATCATCTATTTCCAGCCATTTCACCTGGTGGCAAAACGAAATCAAAATATCCAGATAATCGTTGGTACTTACCGCTTTTTGCAGAAGACCAAAATAAGATAACCCACCCAGAAGTTCATTCAAAAGCTTTTTAGAAATATAGACAATATTCCTCTCCTCTATTTTCGATTTAAAATCATTGATGATCAACTCATCTTTGGCTGATTTCGGAAGTTCTTCAAGAATCGGGAATACATCTCTGTAGTAATAAGAGGTTTTATTTTTCTCGAGTTGCTTCTGTAAATAGAATAGTCTTTTTACAGCATTGGAGAAAGAAAGGTTCTTCAATGGGAAACCCATCGTAATATTCAGGTTGTCTACCCCATGCATCACATCCAGACTCGCAGGAAGAAGGTTTTCGTCCAGCAAAACTACGGCAGTATTCGAGTAAGTTTTATTATTGATTTCTTTAAAGATCTCCGGCAGCACCTTCGTTTGTGTTACATTCCCGGAAACCTCATACACCTTGATCTTTTTAGGTTGATTAAAGTCATCTTCAATCCACTGAAAAGTCCTGTTATCATCAAATTCCTTCCATGTTTTATGATTTCTGAGGAATTTTCCGGCCTCTTGTCTTTCGTCATTAAAGTAATATCGGTCTGCCTGAAAAAAGCACTGCGCTTTATTCCATTTCAGAAGATTTCTTACCAGCTTCTCTTCAACAGGCGTAAAGGCATTAAATCCGCAGAATACGAATTGTTCTGAGGTATTCTTTGCAAAATCAGAAATACTCGCTTTAGCAGCCTCGTGAATCATTCCTGAGGTCGCCCAGTTCTTTTCCTGTAGTCTGCTTTTTAATTCAGGAAGAAAAACATTCATATTCTGCCAGAAGTTAAGGAACTTTTTTCTGGGTACATCATCATCTTCACCAAGACCCTGAGCCCATTCTTTAATCCTTTCCTCATCAAACATGTACTGCAGTACTGCCTGATCACTGTCTGAAAACTTAAGAATATCATCCCAATCCTTCTGCAACGTTGGAAACCATTTCAAAAAGTCGGAAAAACTATCCCTAGGAATCAGGTTCAGGCTTCGGTATACATCAAATGAAAAAAGCCAGAGTGGAATTCCCTGGATTACCTGTTTATCAGCAATTGTATTAATCAGCTCCTCAATGGTAAAAAAGTTAGGCAAAAATCCCGAATAGTTGTTTTCCTCCAGAATCTGTCTGATAAATACAATCGGACGTTTTCCCGGCAGGATAATGTTAAACGCAGATAAATCTGTGTTCTGTGCTAACAATTCGTGAATGATCTTATTGAGGAATTTCAAGGGGTCTGATAGCTTTTAAGATTTTCTAACTCTTGAGAGATGGCAGCATTGTATTCTGCCTGTTTTATTTCATCCATCCCATGACGGGTATCCCTGTCATAAGCCATCTGAAAGTTTTTATATTCGTTGTATACTTTATTATAAACAGATTTAAATAACCTATCATAATCACCGGAATTTCTGATCTTTTCAGTAATATTTTTCCTAAATTTCCTTACAAAAAGTTCTGCAATATCAAAATGCTTCTGCTCATGAAGTAAAATGTAACTATTGATCTTTTTGACGTCCTTCCAGGATTTGTCTTCGTTGAATATTGTCTTTACTTCAATTTTCACAGGTGACTTAGGGTTGGAGGATTTCACTACAGAGTACTCCCACCCACAATTGGTATACGCCGCCACATCCGGATTATTTCTTCTGTTGACAGGGCTCTTAAAGTTATCCCACACCAGCTTTTGTTCTTCGCTCCAGATTATTTTCTGTCCAAACACAATATTGGCAGCCAACAAACAGAGTACAAAAGTCAATTTCATTATTTTACTACAATCGTTTTTGTAATCCAGTTATTTCCTCCATTCCAGAATGTAAAGATATATTTCCCTGCTCTCTGAGGATTAAAATTAATCTGGTTGACAGCTGAATAACTCTTCTGAGTACAAGGCCCGTTGGTAATATATTTATAGGCAGTAACTGATCTGTCAAAATTACCATTATGAATATAATCATACCCATAAAAACCCTGACATTGAGATGAGTAGGTAGAATAAGTTTTTATACGTTGTATCGAAAAAACATCCATCGTATCATGGGTAATTTGTACACTATCTATTTTCACCTTATCAATAGATTCAATCGTCTGATAATCATCATCATTACACGAAACTAATACCAAGCCCAACAATAATGCTGAAAATCCAATATTTAGAAACTTTTTCATAATATTTACTTTTACGATTATCAATACATATTTAGCAAAAATTATTCCCTATTCCAAGAAAATCAGGAATTAAAATTGCCTTTTGATACATAAACAACTTTTTTAGTATCAAAAAACTCTTCATCAAAATAGTGTTTCAGATTAAAAATTTCACATTTAAGTCCGGCAAGTTCTTCAGCAAGATCTCCGCCTTTTAAATATAAAATCCCGTTATGTTTAGGGTTAAATTGTTCTTTTTCAAATTTCCCTTTCAGCCATCTTAAAAATTCCGGCATCTGGGTTACCGCTCTGCTGACTACAAAATGAAATTTTTCTTTTAATTTCTCCGCTCTTCCGTGAATAGCAGTTACATTTTTCAGTCCTACTCCTTCTGCCACCGCGTTCACTACACTAATTTTCTTCCCAATGGAATCTATCAGGGTAAATTCTGCTTCAGGAAAAAGGATTGCCAATGGAATCCCCGGAAAACCACCTCCGGTACCAATATCCAGCACCTTTGTTCCGGGCGCAAATTCCATCACTTTGGCAACTCCTAACGAGTGAAGAATATGTTTTTCATACAACGACTCCATATCTTTTCTGGAAATCACGTTGATCTTTTCATTCCATTCATTGTACAGAGCTTCCAGCTTTGCAAACTGTTCTAACTGTGTTTCGGTAAGATCCGGAAAATATTTTAATAGTAACGATGTAGACATGTGAATTATTATAATCTGCAAAAATAAGTTTTTATTGGCTTTATTCAAATTTTAAAGAAGAGTATATTAAAAAAACAGCCTTAATTTTGGATATCGTGTCCCTTGTAAACCTGATAAAAATCTTTAAACCAGACCTCTTTTTATTACTCCTGCAAGGTCTTTTTTATTATATATTTGTTAAAATTCAAAAAATACATGGACAAACTTTCAGATAGAGTAAAAAGATTAGGATACTCACAGACTTTTGTAATGTCTAATAAAGCAAGGGAAATGAAAGCGAACGGAATTGATGTGATCAGCTTAACCCTTGGTGAACCGGATTTTGATGTTCCGGATAATATCAAACAGGCAGCATTCGATGCCATTAATCAGAATTACAGCCACTACTCTCCTGTTCCGGGATTCCTGGAATTGCGTGAGGCTATTGCTTATAAATTAAAAAGAGACAACAATCTGGAGTACAAACCAACACAGATCTGCGTTTCCAATGGTGCAAAACAAGCTATTTTAAATGTTTTGGCAGCGATTATCAATGATGGTGACGAGGTTTTACTTCCTGCTCCTTATTGGGTAAGCTACGATGAAATGGTGAAAATGATGGGTGGAAACTCGGTTATGCTTTCCACTTCTTATGTTACCGATTTCAAAGTAACAGCAGAACAACTTGAAGAAGCGATTACAGACAAAACAAAAGCAATCCTTTTCAGCTCACCATGTAACCCTTCAGGAGGATATTACACTTATGATGAATTGAAATCTATCGCTAAAGTGGTTGCCAAATATCCTCATGTGACCATTATTTCAGATGAAATCTATGAATTCATCAATTATGAAACAAAAACCACATCTATTGCCCAGTTTCCTGAGGTTTATGAGCAGACAGCCGTAATCAACGGAATGTCAAAAGCTTTTGCCATGACCGGATGGAGAATCGGATATTCTGCATGCCCGGAATGGCTGGCTAAAGCTTGTGAAAAAGTACAGGGACAAATGACAAGCGGCGCTAATACGGTAGCTCAAAGAGCTTCTATTGTTGCTTTAAAAACTGATCCATCAGAATACAGATATATGATTGATGCCTTCAAAAAAAGAAGAGATCTTGTATATGAACTTATCAAGGAAATTCCAGGATTCAAAGTATTGCTTCCAAAAGCTGCTTTCTATTTCTTCCCGGATATCTCCCATTACATCGGAAAAACTTTGAACGGAACAAAAATCAATAACTCTGATGACTTCGCCATGTTCTTATTGGAAAACGCTCACGTAGGATGTGTTGGCGGATTCTCCTTTGGAAGCCCGGAATGCATTAGATTCTCTTATGCAGCTTCTGAAGAAGAATTAAGAGAAGCTATGAAGCGAATCAAAGATTTGTTACAGCAATTCAACTAAGAATTAACAAACAAAACACAACCACAACAATGAATTTGTTTAAAAAATTAACCATCGTTACAAGTATAGCCGCAGCAAGTTTTGCAGGCAATGCTTTCGGGCAGGAGTACCAGTGGAAAGAAGCCACTTCCAATGGATACAAATACAAATTTGTCACCAACGATCCTACTGCAGCAAGATATTACACTTTAAAAAACGGATTAACAGTTATTTTAAGCCCAACGAGCAAAGAGCCAAGAATTCAGACGTATATTGCCACTAAAGCAGGAAGCAAAACTGACCCTGCAGATCATACAGGTCTTGCTCACTATCTGGAGCATATGCTTTTCAAAGGAACCAGCCAGTTCGGATCAAAAGACTGGACAAAGGAAAAACCTCTTTTAGATCAGATTGATGCTCTTTATGAGAAATACAATCAGACAAAGGACGAAGCAAAAAGAAAAGAGATTTACAAAGAAATTGACAGAGTTTCCGGAGAAGCTGCCAAATATGCGATTGCTAACGAATACGACAAAATGATGGCTGGCATGGGGGCTGACGGATCAAACGCCTTCACGTCTTTTGAACAAACAGTATACACAGAAGATATTCCTTCTAATGTTGTGGATAAATTTCTGGCGCTACAATCGGAAAGGTTCAGAGATCCTATTCTAAGATTGTTCCACACGGAGCTTGAAGCTGTATATGAAGAGAAAAACAGAACGCTTGATGATGATGGAGACAAGGTATACGATATGATGTTTGCCAACCTTTTTCCTAATAATAATTATGGAAAACAAACCACTATCGGAACCATCGAACACCTGAAAAATCCTTCTCTACATGCCATCAGAGAATACTTCAACAATTACTATGTTCCTAATAACATGGGAATCATCATGTCAGGAGATTTCAATACGGATGAAATGATTGCCAAGATCGACAAAGCTTTCTCTTATATGAAATCTAAACCGATCCCGGAATATATTGTAGGACAGGAAAAAGCCATCACCTCTCCAGTCATAAAAGAAGTGGTAGGCCCAGATTCTGAAAGCGTAATGCTTGGTTTCAGATTCCCGGGTGCTTCAACAAAAGATGCCAGGTTATTAAATTTCGTAGGAAGCATGCTTACCAATGGACAGGCAGGATTAATTGACCTTGACCTGGTAAAAAAACAAAAACTACTAGGTGCTTTTGCTTATCCTTATGCACTAAAAGATTACTCAGTATTGCTTTTACAGGGAAAACCCACCGAAGGACAATCTTTGGATGAAGTAAAGACCCTTCTTCTTCAGGAAATTGATAAATTAAGAAAAGGAGAATTCTCGGATGATCTTATTCAGTCTATCGTAAACAATGAAAAGAAGAACACCATTCAAAAAGATGAAAAATACGCTTCAAGAGCAAGCATCTTAATGGATGAGTTTACTTCTGACGTGGATCACAAAGCCAACCTGGAGTATATAGAGGAAATCTCTAAGCTTACCAAAAAAGATATCATGGATTTTGTTTCCAAATATCTTCAAAATAACAATTATGTAGCCGTTTATAAGAAAAAAGGAGAAGATAAAAACATTGTAAAGGTTGACAAACCTACCATCACTCCTGTTTCAGTGAACAGAGAAGACCAATCTGCTTTCCTTAAAAAGATTGACGAAATGCCTGAAAAAGCAATCGCTCCGGTATGGCTAAACTATGACAAAGATATTGCTAAAAATAAACTGGGTGATGTAGAAGTGCTTTCTGTGAAAAATACAGACAACGCATTATTCAGAATGTATTATCATTTTGATTCCGGAAAGTGGAACAACAAAATGCTTCCTTTAGCGGCTGAATATCTCCAATACCTAGGAACAAACAGCAAGTCATCAGAAACCATCAGCAGAGAATTCTACAAACTGGCGTCAAGCTTTAAAGTAAGCGCAGGCAATGAAGAAACTTATGTTTCCCTGGAAGGTCTGAACGAAAACCTTGATAAAACCATTTCTTTATTTGAAGATCTGATTAAGAACTGTAAAGCAGACCAAACTGCATTAGATGCTTACAAAACCAGACTTAAGAAAGCCAGAGCTAATGCTAAGCAGAATAAAGCAACCATCATGGCCGGACTGAGAAGCTATGCACAATACGGTGCACAGAATCCATTCAACAATGTTTTAAGTGATGCTGAACTTGATGCTTTAAAAGCGGAAGATCTTGTGAATATCCTTCATGACTTATTCAACTTCAAACATAAAGTGTTGTATTATGGTCCAAAAACAGGAACTGAAGCTGTTGCCTCTTTAAAACCTGTTCACAAACTACCTGCAACCCTCAAGGAGCTTCCAAAGACTAAAACCTTTGAGCAAATTCCAACAGACAAGAATAAAGTACTATTCGCTCATTATGACATGGTGCAGGCTGAGATTTTCTGGGCAAGAAATTCTGAGCAATACAATCCTTCCATCACTCCTACTGTAAGTTTATTCAACAACTACTTCGGAGGCGGAATGGGATCTATTGTTTTCCAGACTATCAGAGAATCTAAAGCGTTGGCTTATTCTACGTATTCTTATTTTTCTCTTCCAAGCAAGAAGACAGATAGAAACTCTATTATGGCTTATGTAGGAACTCAGGCAGACAAATTCAATGAAGCTTCTTCTGCAATGAATGAATTATTGACTACTCTACCTAAGTCTGAACAATTATTTGAAACCGCAAAAAGTGGATTGAAAAAAACTATCGCCTCTGAAAGAATTTCTCAGGATGGTATCATTTTCTCTTATTTAAAATCCCAAAGACTTGGAAATGAATCTGATATCAGAAAGATTGTCTATGAACAGGCTCCCAAACTGTCTTTTGCAGACATCAACACTTTCCATGATAATGAAATGAAAAACAAGAACTACACGTATTGTATTGTGGCATCACAAGACAAAGTAAATGAAACTGATATGCAGAAATTAGGCGAGATTAAAAAACTCAATCTAACCGAAATATTTGGATACTAACATAACTAAAAGCCCTGGTTTCAGGGCTTTTTTATTTAACAACACATCAAAAACAATTATAGATTTTATTTATCAAAAACTATTTGTTCGATAGATAAAACTTTCTATATTTGCATCAGAAATTTAAATATAAAAACAAGAAAATTATGTCTTTAGTAGGAAAAAAATTCCCGAATTTAACAATCGACGCAATGTCTGAAATGGGTGACGATTTAAGAATCAACATCCTTGAAGAAGCTACTAACAACCAACAAAAAGTTCTTTTGTTCTGGTACCCTAAAGATTTCACTTTCGTATGTCCTACAGAGCTTCACGCTTTCCAGGAGGCTTTAGGTGAATTCGAAAAAAGAAACACTAAAGTAATCGGTGCTTCTTGTGATACAAACGAAGTACACTTCGCTTGGTTAAACACACCAAAAGATAACGGAGGCATTGAAGGAGTAACTTATCCACTTTTAGCTGATACTCACAGACAATTAGCAAACACTTTAGGAATTGTAGATCAGGATTTCGAATACAATGAAGAAGGAGAAGAAATCTTCACAGGTTCTAACGTAACTTACAGAGCAACTTACCTTATCGACGAAACTGGAAAAATCTTCCACGAAGCGGTAAACGATATGCCTCTAGGAAGAAACGTAAAAGAATTCTTAAGATTAATTGACGCTTACACTCACGTTCAAAAACACGGTGAAGTATGTCCTGCAAACTGGGAAGAAGGTAAAGATGCTATGAAAGCAGACAGAACTTCTACAGCAGAATATTTAGCGAAGAACTAATATAATGTGTTAATTTGAAAATGAGATAATTTGAAAATTCATCTCAGGATAGTTAGAAATTATCTCATTTTCTTCTTTACAAAGCATTCGCACATTTTCAAATTAATAAATTTTCAAATCACTATCATGTACACAGAATTAACAGAAGATACATTACAGAATATAGTAAACGACAACGAAAAAGTAGTTGTTCAATATGGCGCAACATGGTGCGGAAACTGCAGAATCATGAAGCCGAAATTCAAAAAATTAGCATCTGAGAATGACTCTATTCCTTTCTTATATGTAGATGCTGAAAAGCTTCCTGAAAGCAGAAAATTAGCAAAAGTAGATAATTTACCTACATTCGCTATCTTTAAAAATGGTGAATTGGTAAATCAGGTTCAATCTAACCAGGCAGAAAGTTTAATTAACCTTTTTAACGAATTAGCATAATGAAATTACCAGTAATCAGACAATTCTATCAGAATCAGACTCCTGAGAACCTAGAAAAAACATTAGAAGTACTTGAAAGCTTCTGCGAATTCAGAGGAACAAGTGAAGAGGATTTAAATGTTGCAGGAGAGCTTATTACCAACATTTGCGGAGCTTTAGAAGTTCATGCTAACGTACAAAACGGAATGAGCGAAAAAGATGCCTTAAACTCTTTTGCACAAAAGGTTTTAGGATCTATTGATAAGTAGTTTTTATCATTTAATATTCTATAAAAACACGAAAGAAAAAATCTGAGGTTTTCCTCAACACTATACTTCCCTATTCTTTACCCTATACTCTACTTTTATCTGAAATAAAACTTTAGGGACCATCAACAGTTCTACTGAAGCTATATTCAGCACAGAATAATTAAAGAATATCCAATAAAATCCCGGTGAAATGTGTCATCAGGATTTTTTGGGTTCACCGTTTATATTAAACACAAATTCCACGAATGATCTTGCACGAACAACACAAATACCAGTTGCAGCAATAGTATCATTTGTTAAAACATTTGTATTATTTATGTTTAATCGCAAAGTTTTATATTACAAACCTTATTATTTCAAGCAAGCAAAGCATGGAATCAATTTCATTGATTCTTTCTAAGCATACGCATAGCCATATTACTTCATCAGCGACTCTGTCGCTTCCCTTTACTCACTTACAACTCAACAAACGAATCATTTTCCCTTTGCGTTTAAATCTTTACAATAGCAATTATCATATTGCAATAGCGCCATTCGTGAAAGCATTTCTAGCATTTGCTGTTAAAAAAAATCTGCTCAATCCGCATAATCTGCGGGCAAAACAAAACCAATCCACATCCCAGAAATAAAAAATCCTGATGAAAAATCACCAGGACTATTATTATAAAGTTAAATATATTTCAAATTAACTTCTTCTGCTCATCAGAATATTCAGGATATACCAGAATAGAAGCATAATAGATGCAAAAAGCTGCAATGCCGCCCCCACATACTGATTCGTAGCATAAGAATCTTTTAGTTTACTTGTCTGATATAAAATCGTTGCAGAAGCAAGAATCACCATTCCTACAGAGAACCATAATCCAAGGTTAAATCCAAAGGCCATTCCGCCAATGATTAATCCAATAGAGATAAACCCTCCAATAATAATGATATTTCTTAAAAAAGAAAAATCTCTTTTAGAAGTAAAAGCAACTGCAGAAATTCCTGCAAACATCGCAACCGTTAAAGTAGCTGCCTGGAAGATGATATTAGCACCACCAGCAACATTAGTAGCGATATAAAGCAATGGCAAGAAGATAACCGCTTCCAGTACAATATAAAACCCTAACCCAAGATACTGAGTAGATTGACTTTGTGAAAGCGACCATTTAGACGCTAAAATAGAAGCCAGCCAGAAAACCCCAATGATCAATAGCCAGGTAAACTTTCCCTGAAACATCATCGCAATAAGCTCAACTGGTACAGTCTTCAACAAAATAGTTTCAACTCCAATAAATGCAAGAATCGATAATGCAACATGCAAATACGTCTTCTTGTAAAAATTCGCTTTCTCCACATCGGAAGAATGAGCGACTAAAACATCTGTCATCATAGTTAATATTTTTTTTGATTAATCGAAATTTATTTATCCTTTTTAGCAGGCAATACCCCCAAGAGTTTCCCATCATCTTCAAATACAGCGCTTATCACTTCTTTTGATGACGAATCTCCGGCATATTTGTATTTAATATTAGGATGACTAAGACCATCCATCGTTACATAATACCCTACTTTTAAAATCTCCAGCTTTTTATTGGTATCAATACCTTCTTTTACCTTTTTCAGGACGTCTTCTGTAACAATTTCTTTTACCTTATCAGAAAGCACTTCATTTACAGCTTTATAATCCGAAGCCTGTAAAGCTGTGATAAACTTCTGGAAATTATCATTATAAAGATTAACTTTATCCTTACTTATGGTAGCCGGCTGCTCTTTCTTCTGGTTATTCTCAACCTTCAGCCCTACGACTTTCTGGGCAAACATAAACTGCGCGCCAACAATTGCCAGACCTAAAAATAATTTTTTCATACAATTCATTTTGTTATTAGTGAAATAGGTCATGGAAGATACGAAAATCAGACCAGTTCTAAAAATTTCATCGTATCCACATTATCTGCATACGTATCAAGACCTGGATTTTGGGCTTCACCAAAAGAAATAGAATCTAATCCCAGCTCTTCTTTAGCTACAACACACTGAATATTTTCTTCGTTTTCAGCAATAAAGTTTTTAACATCATCCAATGATTCATATCGGCTGAAATTAATCACAGAAAGTGGGCTGAATAATTTATCATCTTCTTTCAGCATCACAAAATTATTATCCCAAAATTTCTCCTGATTCAGAAGATAAATTGCTCTGTTGTAATCATAATTATTGGCATATTTATTATGATTGATAATATCCTGAAACCCTAAGAAGCTTTCAAACAGCCTGTCGATCACAAAATCCTGAGGAATAAAGATTCTCGTAACATTTCTGCATCCCAAACCGAAATATTGGAAAATATCATTAGCAAGCAGTTGAAGTTCTTCCTCAGTTTCATCACCTTTTAAAATAGCAACAGAAGTTCTGTTTTTACGGATAATGCTTAAATGATCTTTAAAATAATACTCAAGGTATCTTGCTGTATTATTACTTCCGGTAGCAATAACCGCATCAAAATTCTGTAGTTTTTCTACAAATTCAAACTGAATTTGATCGTTAGAAAACTCTTTCCATTTCTTCAACAAGAACGGAATCAGATATCTATCTTTAGATGATAGCTTCAGTAAAGGAATATGATTGCTTAACACTACAGAAATCACATCATGAAACCCTACCAAAGGAATATTTCCTGCTAAAATCAATCCAACTCTCCTAGATATTTTAGAGATTGAATAATTTTTCAGCCAGTTTTTAATATTTTCTTCAGTAAGAAGATCTGCCCATTGTTTCAAAGCAAATTTCTGATTATCAACAGTAAACCACGGATTTTTCTATTTCGGATTTCTTTAATAATAATTCAATATTTGCATCATCTTCATTGTGATCTTCTGGTTTCTTCGCTAAAAACGCTTTTATATAATCACTTAATTTAATAAGTCCTAAAACTTGATTTTCGGTATTCATAATTACTTTAAAATTGGGGAATATTTTGTAATTTTGTGCAAATTTAAAAAAAATTAGCGATGGCTATTAAAATAACTGATGAATGCATTAACTGTGGGGCTTGTGAACCGGAATGTCCAAACAATGCAATATATGAAGGAGCTGTAGACTGGAAAGCTTCTGATGGTACTAGCCTTCAAGGAACTATAACATTACCTTCAGGACTTACTGTGGATGCAGATTCAGCTCAGGAACCTGTAAGTGATGATGTTTATTTCATTGTTACTGATAAATGTACAGAATGTAAAGGATTCCATGAGGAGCCACAGTGTGCTGCAGTATGTCCGGTAGACTGCTGCGTACCGGATGAAGATCATGTAGAATCTGAAGAGGCTCTGCTTAACAAAAAAGCATTCCTACACGGCGAATAAAAAAAATTCCGTCTCATAATGCTTGAGGCGGCTTTTTTTAACCAAAAATCCAACAAAACCAAAAATTAAGCTAAAGGATTTCAATTCTTTACGCAACCAAAAAATAAAAATATGAACAAAAAGCACAACTTCAGCGCAGGGCCATGTATCTTACCACAAGAGGTATTTGAAAAATCAGCACAGGCAATCTTAGACTTTAACGGGATCGGATTATCTCTTCTTGAAATTTCGCACAGAAGTAAGGATTTCGTTGCAGTAATGGACGAAGCACGTGCAATTGTAAAAAGGCTGATGAACCTTGGTGATGATTACGAGGTACTTTATTTAGGAAGCGGAGCAAGCATGCAGTTTGCCATGGTACCTTACAACCTGATGAAAGTAGGCGGAAAAGCAGCTTATCTGGACACAGGAACCTGGGCAGCCGGAGCGATCAAAGAAGCAAAAAAATTAGGAACGGTAGACGTAGTAGGTTCTTCAAAAGAAGAAAACTATTCTTTCATTCCTAAAAATTATACAGTAGGTTCAGAATATGATTATTTCCACTGTACCTCCAATAATACTATTTACGGAACTCAGATGAAATCCTTCCCTGAAGTAGATACCCTGATGGTATGTGATATGAGTTCTGATATTTTCTCAAGACAACTGGATTTTTCAAAATTTGATTTAATCTATGCAGGAGCTCAAAAAAATATGGGACCTGCAGGGGTTACTTTAGTAGTGATCAAAAAAGAAATCCTTGGCAAAACTGGAAGAGAAAATATGCTGTCTATGCTTGATTATTCTCAGCATATTTCCAAAGAGTCAATGTACAATACTCCACCAGTATTCCCTATCTATGCATCTCTGTTAACACTGCAATACCTGGAAAACAATGGTGGAATTGCAGCGGCTGAAAAAAGAAACGAAGCTAAAGCTAAACTTCTTTATGATGAAATCGATAACAACCCATTATTTGAAACGTTCTGCGTAGAAGAAGACCGTTCATTAATGAATGTTTCTTTCAAATTAACAGACGAAAGCAAAAAGAAGAATTTGATAATGCATGGAAAGCTGCACGCATCAGTGGATTAAACGGACATAGAAGCCTGGGCGGTTACAGAGCCAGCTTATACAATGCCTTACCTATTGAAAGTGTACAGGTATTGGTGGATGTAATGAAATCTATCAAATAATTTAAGCATAAAAATTCAAAGATTGAAAGATTCAGAAGTGACAAATTTAAATTTCTTAATTTGCACTCTAGTTTTAAAATATTGAAAGACCTGAATTTTTCAATCTTTAAATCCAATAACACATGAAAGTTTTAGCAAACGATGGAATCTCAAAAGCAGGAGAACGAGCTTTAAAAGAAGCCGGAATTGAAATTCTGGACAATAGAGTGGCTCAGGATCACGTTATTAATTTTATCAACGAAAATAATGTAGACGTTCTTCTTGTAAGAAGTGCAACAAAAGTAAGGCAGGACCTGATTGATGCATGCCCGGGACTTAAAATCATAGGCCGTGGCGGCATTGGAATGGACAATATTGATGTTGAATATGCAAAAAGCAAGGGGATTAAAATCATCAACACTCCTACAGCATCTTCAAAGTCCGTTGCAGAATTGGTTTTTGGACACTTCATTGCATTAGCCAGATTCCTTCATGAATCAAACAGACTGATGCCTTTGGAGGGGGAAACGCACTTCAATGCCATGAAAAAGTCATTCAGCAATGCTTATGAACTTTCAGGAAAGACATTAGGAGTAATCGGCTTTGGAAGTATTGGCCAGGAAGTCGTGAAAATAGGAATTGCTTTGGGAATGAAAATACAGGTTCTCACAAGAAGTCCAAAAACAGAAGTTCTTACGCTGAATTTCTTTGATGGGCAATCGGTGAACTTTGAAATCACTTCTACCAATGATATGGATGCATTCCTTAAAGAATCAGACTTTATTAGTATCAATACTCCGAAAACGAATGAATACATTATAGACACTCCACAGTTTGAAAAAATGAAAGATGGAGTCTATATTGTAAATACTGCAAGAGGCGGTGTAATGAATGAAGTGACGCTGATTGATTTTATTGATTCAGGAAAAGTAGCGGGAGCTGCATTGGACGTTTTTGAAAGCGAACCCAATCCGGAACTTCCATTACTAATGAATCCGGCACTATCTCTTTCTCCTCATGTAGGAGGAAATACGGTAGATGCGCAAGAGAAAATCGGTATCGAACTTGCAGAACAAATTATTAAGCTACAAAAAGAAACTATAAGATAAATATGCCTGTTTTTAAACCTTTCCGTGGAATCAGACCTCACAGAGATTTTGAGGATACTTTCCCTACCCATCCACTGGATAATTTTACCCAGGAAGAAATAGCAGAAAAAGCACAAGTTGAGAACACATACATCAACATGATAAAACCGTATGTTGTAAGTAAATCTAAGGATGTAGACCGGAATCTGAGAAAGATCCGTTCCACATTTGAAGAACTTCTGGAAGAAAAGAAACTCGTTCAGGATAATTCTGCCTATTATCTTTATGAACAAATATATCCTAACAAACAAATTTTCAGAGGACTCTTAGGTCTTGCCAGTATTGAAGATTTCTGGAACGGAAAGATAAAAAGGCACGAAAGTACCATTCCCCAAAAGAAAGAAAAACTGGCTCATTATCTTGAGAAAGTAAACCTTCAGGCTGAACCGGTACTTCTTACCTATCCTGCCAACTCAAAAATTGAGCTGCTGATGAATCATGAGGAAAAAAACGTTCCCATCTTCAACCACGTAGATCATTTGGGCATCAGACATAAAATCTGGAGAATAGACAACCGTTTGAAACTTCAGCAGTTTAAAGAAGTGATCGATCAGATCGACTCATTCTATATTGCCGACGGACACCACAGAATTGGCTCTACAGCATTAAATGCAAAAAAACATAAGGATAAAAACAAAAGGCATAATGGTACAGAGCAATATAACTTTGTATACAGCTTTATCGTTTCCAACCAATCGATCAAAATTCACGACTATAACAGGATTTTGCACGATCTAAACGGTCTTTCCAGCGAACAATTCCTGAAAGAGCTTGATCAATATTTCCTGATCCACGAAAAAGGTGAAACCCCTTACTACCCTTCCCAGAAATTCCATATTTCAATGTATTTGGATGGAAAATTCTATTCACTTCACGTAAAGCACGATCTTCGTTCTAAAGAGATGTCTTTAGATAACCTGGATCACCATTTACTGGACAAATATATTTTTAAAGGTATTTTAAAAATCGAAGATCCGGATAGCTCTGATCTGATTTCTTACGTAAAGGGCACTTCCAATCTCAATGGAATCAACATCTTAAAAGAAAAGGTGGAAAGCGGAGAAGGAAAAGCAGGCTTCGGAATTTATCCTGTAAGTTTTAATGATATGATTAAAATTTCAGACTTAAAACTAAGCATGCCTCCAAAATGTACATTCATTGAGCCAAAATTAATTACAGCACTGGTAATGTACGATATGAAACCTTAATAAATTCCTATTTTTTTCCTACTTTTATCATTGGAAAAAGAAAGGTAAATAAAAAATGAAAAAAATATTCATTATACTTCCACTCTTTTTGAGTGGATTTTTATTTTCTCAAAAAAAAGTCCAGAAAAAGCCTGCCGGCAGAACAGCAATTCCTGTAAAATTAAATTATCATGATGAATTCAAAAAGATCTCAGACGAGATCATGACCAATGGCAGGGCTTATGAAAATCTTGGAGAACTCACAAAAGGTATCGGCCCTCGCTTCAGCGCCACTCCCGGCTATTCAAAAGCAGTAGAATGGGCTGAAAAGAAATTCAAGGAAATTGGCATTAATATGATCTGGAGACAGGAAGCTAAAGCTCCTATCTGGGTCCGGGGGAAAGAATCCTTACAGATAAAAGCAGAAAATGGAGATTGGAAAAATATCAAAATGCTATCATTTGGAAACTCTGAAGGAACAGGCGGTAAAGATCTGACAGGTGAAATTGTTTTAATTAATTCCACGTCAGAACTGAATGCAATGTCCACAGGTCAGCTAAAAGACAAAATAGTATTCGTGAATGTTCCTATGGATCCCAAAATCATTAATACCAGTGATTCTTATCTACAGACTGCAAAATCAAAATTAATTTCGGCGTCCGTTATTGCTAAGACGGGCGCAAAAGCTTTAATTATAAGATCATTGACAACAGCTCTTGATGACACGCCTCATGCCAAAATGATTTATTATGAACAAGATGATAAAGTTAAAATTCCTGCTTTATCAATAGGTGTAAGATCAGCGGATGAGTTGGAAAAAACATTGAAAAAGCAAAAAGTTACGGCTAAAATTAATATGACTGCAGAATCAAAAGGCAGCACAACCAATCCCAATATCATTGCTGAAATCCAAGGGAATAAAGACTCTAAAGTGATTGTTTTAGGCGCTCAGCTTGATTCATGGGATATTGGTGAAGGGGCAGTTGATGACGGAACGGGAGTCGCTCAGTGTATCGAAGTTTTAAGAACATTGAAAGCACTTGGCTATGAAAATAATCACACCATCCGGGTCGTTTTATATGCCAACAGTGAAAACGGAGGCCAAGGTCGTGAAATGTATGCAGCCTATGTCAAAAAAAGAGAAGAGAAACATATATTCGCGCTGGGAACAGATGCCGGAGGCTATTCTCCACGAGGATTCTCTTTAGATATGTCTCCTCAAAGAAGAAGGCTCGTATCTCCCTGGAAAGAATATTTTCTTCCTTATGGCGTTTATGACTTTGACCAAACAGAGGCTATCCAGGATATCTCACCTTTGAAGAAGCTGGATATTCCTTTAGTAGAACTCGTAGTAGACACTCAAAGGTATTTCGATTATCATCATTCTGAACAAGATACTTTTGATAAAGTGAATAAGCGAGAACTTCTTCTGGGTGCAGTCGCCATCACACAGATGATTTTTATGGTTGATAAAAACTGGTAACATGAAAAAGACAATTACAACCTCATTATTAACTTTAGGAACAGCCTTTATATCAGGTCAAACCAAAGAAGATTCTATACAGTTCAACAAAATTTCCACTGAAATTTTAAATAACGGAAAAGGCTATGATGAACTTCGGGAACTGACTAAAAATATCGGCCACCGTTTAAGTGGATCTGAAGCTTATGAGAAATCTGTACAATGGGCAGCCCAAAAACTTCGTGATGCCGGTGCTGATAAAGTATGGCTTCAGGATGTCATGATCCCGGTTTGGGTAAGAGGAAAAGAATCCTTACACATCAAAACGTCCAACGGAAGCTGGAAAAGTCTTAAAATGCTTTCTTTAGGTAATTCTGAAGGAACAGGCGGAAAAGATCTTTCAGGAGAGATCATTATGGTTAAATCCCTTGAAGAATATGATAATCTTCCTGCTGAAAAGGTAAAAGATAAAATTGTTTTCTTTAATTACCCTTTCAATCAGGGACACGTTCAGACTTTTATTTCCTATAGAGAATCAGGTGCTTACAGACGTACAGCTGCATCCTTAACAGCAAAGAAAGGTGGTAAGTTTGCCATTATCCGATCTCTTTCTTCAGCATTTGACGATGTTCCGCACACTGGAAATATGCGCTACGAAGAGAACATTATCAAAATCCCGGCAGTTACAATTGGGAATACAACAGCAGATGAACTGGAGTCTTTGCTAAACAATCAGAAAGTTACTGCAAAACTTAATTCTAATTGTGGAATGAAGGGTGAGAAACTCTCCCACTCCGTCATTGGTGAAAATACAGGCAAAAAAGACCAAAATGTAATCGTAGTGGGCGGCCACCTTGATTCCTGGGATGTAGGTGAAGGTGCTCATGATGATGGTTCAGGGATCGTCCAAAGTATTGAAGTCTTAAGAACATTCAAAAAACTAGGGCTCCAAAACAACCATACCATCAGAGCAGTTTGTTTCGCCAACGAAGAAAACGGTACCAAAGGCGGAAAACAATATGGAAAAACAGCAAAAGATAACAATGAAAAACATCTTTTTGCCATAGAATCCGATGCCGGAGGATTTTCACCCCGCGGAATCTCCCTGGAAATGGATGATATTAAAAGAAACCAGATCAAAAGCTGGGGGAATCTGTTTTTACCTTACGGAGTTTACAATTTTGAAGGAAAGTATTCAGGTTCGGATATTGCCCCGCTTCATGAGATGGGCGTTCCAACAGCAGAACTCGTTCCGGAACCACAACGCTATTTTGACATCCACCACACCGCAGAAGATACTTTTGAAAAAGTCAACCGAAGAGAACTATTACTTGGCTCAACGGTGATGACACAACTTATTTATATGATTGATAAAAATTGGTAACAATGAAAAAAATATTAGGAACCTCCTTATTACTTTTTGGAATGGCCGCTTTTGGCCAGACCAAGGAAGATTCAATACAATTCAGTAAGATCTCCCTTGAAGTTTTAAATAACGGGAAAGGATACAATGATCTTCACGAACTTACTAAAAATATAGGCCACCGTTTAAGCGGTTCTGAAGCCTATGAAAAATCGGTACAATGGGCAGCACAAAAACTTCGTGATGCCGGAGCAGACAAAGTATGGCTTCAGGATGTGATGATTCCTGTTTGGGTGAGAGGAAAAGAATCCTTACACATCAAAACATTCAACGGAAGCTGGAAAAACCTTAAAATGCTTTCTCTTGGAAATTCAGAAGGAACAGGTGGAAAAGATGTTTCGGGAGAGATCATCATGGTTAAATCTATGGATGAATACAATAAGCTTACTCCGGAGCAGGTAAAAGATAAAATCCTATTCTTCAATTATGCTTTCAAACAATCATTCATAGAAACGTTTAAAGGGTATGGTGATGCTTCCAAGTACAGAACAACGGCCGCATCTTTAACGGCTAAAAAAGGAGGTAAATTTGCCATTATCAGATCACTGTCTTCAGCATTTGATGATGTCCCTCATACCGGAGCCATGCGTTATGAAGAAAATGTTTCTAAAATACCAGCTGTAGCGATCGGAAGTACCACTGCAGATGAATTAGAAGCCTTATTAAAAAATCAGAAAATCACAGCAAAATTGAATTCCAACTGCGGAATGAAAGGCGAAAAACTCTCCCACTCTGTGATTGGTGAAATTACGGGTAAAAAAGACCAAAGCGTAATCGTAGTCGGTGGTCACCTTGATTCATGGGATGTAGGAGAAGGTGCACATGATGATGGTGCAGGAATTGTTCAGAGTATTGAAGTGCTAAGAACGTTCAAAAAATTAGGAATACAGAATAATCACACCATCAGAGTAGTGTGCTTTGCCAATGAAGAAAATGGAGTTAAAGGAGGTATTCAATATGGAAAAACAGTAAAAGAAAAGAATGAGAAGCATATTTTTGCCATAGAATCCGATGCCGGAGGCTTTGCTCCAAGAGGAATTGCTCTGGATATGGATGATGCTAAAAGAAAACAGATTCAAAGCTGGTCAAAGCTATTCCTGCCTTATGGAGTCTATAACTTTGAAGAAAGATTCTCCGGAACAGATCTCTATCCACTTCATGACATGGGAGTTCCTGCAGCAGAATTAATGCCGGACTCTCAGCGTTATTTTGATATCCATCATACTGAAGAAGATACCTTTGAAAAAGTAAACCGAAGAGAACTTTTATTAGGCGCTGTAACCATGACGCATATTATTTATATGATTGATAAGAACTGGTAAGGAAAATACCATCTTGAGATAAACGAACCCCAATAAATTTTATAAGATTTGATGGGGTTTTCTCTTTAAAACACATAGAACAAATGATTCCACAAATAACACAATATTATGGTATAAAATGGAAATTGAAAAAAAAATCCTAATTAAAGCCTCACCAAAATCTTCGTTATTCTATAGAAACCCAAATAAAAATATTATTGTTAAGATTCTTCCAGGTAACAATTTAAATGTTATTTGGAATTTAAATATTTAAAAGTATGCATCTTATACTTAATTTGAGCAAGAAAATGATTCCAGAAATATCTTACCCCTCCTAATTCCCAATTGATATCAAACTTACTATGATTATTAGCATAATAGGGTTTTGAGATTTTAGAATGAAAAATAGGCGGATTGTCTTTTACCACAGCAAAATAATCAGATTCAAAATTTGATTTCCTATAATATTGAATTTCAATTACAGTTTCTTTTTGACTCGCTTTGAAAATATACAAAGTAACATCATAAAGATCCGAATACTCTTTATCTAAAACCTCGATGGCAGAATCTAGCGAAAGTTTAGTTTTATATTTATTTACTCTATTTCTGGATTTCCCTTGCTCAAAAAAATTCCTCCCTTCAAATTCATTGAAGTCAGATACTATAAAAACAACATTAGATGATATCTTGTTCCAACAAGTAATCGTTGCCAATCGTTGAAGATTAACAATACAAGTCTCGATCTCTTCTCTTAAATTTTCTTTGCTCACTTTTCCAAAATTAAAGCTTTTTAAAATTATATTAAAGTCAGTAAACTTCCTTCCACTTCAGTTTTCCACGTTCCCACTAATTCAGACATCTTTTTTCTTTTTCAGAAAGCTGCTGCCCATATCCTAAACTGTTGAAAAAAAAATCATCCTTATATATATTCTGTTTATCTTAAACAATGAGAATTTAAAAATAAAACTTTTTTCTTCGTTTAAGGAAATAATAATCAAAACTCATTAAAAAACAATACCATACACCACTTTTAAACAAAGTGTTAATTGTGAAATAATCACTTTGGCATGATATTCGTATGTACTATTTTGAGAAAAAATTAAAAAAGCACTAAGGATGAGAAAAAAGGTTTTCTGTGGATTTTCAGTTTTCCACTGATTCAAAGTTCGTATCTCGTATATGAATCCTTTTTTTCTACGATGCCGTAAAAGATACGGGTACGTGATTGATTAGCCCTCAGGTTGATCTTTCACAGCTGAATTATGCCCCGTATCTAACTGGTATCATCAATAAACCCGTGAGTCATTTATTGATTCAAAAATGATTATTAATTCCGGACTTCAGAGCCCGGTATCATAATATTGAATAAACGGCAAAGTTATCATGAACCTTAGCCCAGTAAAGAAATATGCTTTCTTTATACCATGATAATAACATCTGCTTTATTCTCAATTAATTAATGTATAACCCTTAAAATGTTAGTAATGATGAGAGCCTTTTTTGAAATGATTTTTAAGAGAAATGAAGATGCTGCAAAAATGCATATCTGGAGCTTGCTTTTGGTATTAAGTTTTGCTGCCTTTTCTGTACTGGTATACAGTTCACAACCAAGTTTTAATAGCTTAATAGTATATCTTACCGCCTTTGCCGCTTATATCGGCTTCGGTCTTGTATTCATCAGTTCCCTAGCCGGAACGGGGATGAAGAAAAGATCCGGTAGAAACATATAACTTTTATTTCACTCTTTTACTGAAAAACCGTCCTTTATTGAAGGGCGGTTTTTTTATATAATTTTGCTACAATTTCACCAGTTATTCTTTAAATATATCTTTCATCATCTTTTCAAGGAATTGGGTCGTCTCTTCTTCGACCATTTTTTCAGATTTTGCTACTAATTCTTTGTGAAAAGGTTCACAACAGGCTTTTATTCCAAACCCATCATCTGTTTTAATAAATTCCGGATGCAAGTTATGTTCTTTACAAACTTCAGCCTCTATGGTCTGCTTTATTAAATCATAATTCAAATCAAACATATTTTCTATTTTTATTTCATTGGTTGGAGATAAAGATAGTAATAATTTATATTCATAGGACACCGTATTTTTACGGTACATTGAAACAAAAAAACCACCCTTCTCAGGATGGCTTTCATATTTTTAAAAATTCAATTATTTTACTTTTACAAGCTCAACATCGAAAACTAACCAAGAGTTTGGTGGAATAACTCCTCCTGCTCCTCTTTCTCCGTAAGCCATTGCCGGCGGGATTAATAAAGTAGCAGTTTCTCCTTCTTTCAATAACAGAATCCCTTCATCCCATCCTTTGATTACTCTTCCCATTCCGATTGGAATATCAATTGGCTCATTTCTCTTGAATGAAGAATCAAATTCAGTTCCATCTACTAATTTTCCTGCATAGTGTACAGAAACATTATCACCTGCTTTTGGAGCTTTTCCGTCAGCAGTTTTAGTGATTTTGTAGTAAAGACCTGATTCAGTTTTTTGCATTCCAGCTTTTAAGCTTTCAACTAATTTTTCCTGGTTTGCTTTGAACTCTTCTTCTTTTTTCTTTTTCTCAGCTTCTTCTTTAGCAATGAAAGCTTTGTTATTTTCTGCGATTTTAGCTTTTCCTTCGTTGAAAGTTTTCGCTGCATCGTAGTTTTTGTACTCATCACCTTTACCGAAGATGGAAACTTTTTCTAAAACGATATCTGTTTTAGGCTTATCCTGAGCTCCTTTTTCAACATTTGCGATAGCATCAATCACATCATTTCCTTTTACTACCTTTCCGAAGATCGTATGTCTTCCGTCTAACCAAGGAGTAGCGACTTCAGTGATGAAGAACTGAGAACCGTTTGTATTTGGACCTGAATTAGCCATAGAAAGAATACCTTTCCCAGTGTGTTTAAGGTCATTTCTTTCATCTTCAAATTTATATCCAGGATCTCCCATTCCTGTTCCCTGAGGATCACCTCCCTGAATCATAAAATCTTTGATCACTCTGTGGAAAATAGTTCCGTCATAATAAGGAACTCCTTTAGCCTTAGCTTTGTTGTCGATTTTCCCTTCTGCAAGACCGATAAAGTTGGCTACAGTTACTGGTGCTTTCTTGTCCTCAAACTTCACAATCATATTACCTTTTGTAGTTTGAAGATTGGCATAAAGCCCGTCATTAAGACCTTCGTAAGTTTCTTTGTCTACGTTCATTTTTTTATAAATTGGGGTACAACTCATCAGCGAAACACTTGCCGCTGCCAGAATTATATTCTTGTTAAACAATTTCATGTATTATAAAGCTTTTAATTTTATGATTAACGGGATATCATTGTCTATTTTCTTTTCATCTCCAAAAGTTCCATAAGCCAAAGAAGATGGTACCAAAAGCGTCACTTCCTCTCCATCATGTATAAAACGCAAAGCATTTTCCACTGCTCTCAGCTCATCAAAATGCCCGAACTTGGCATCTCTTCTTTCAAAAGGCTGGTCGTAGATTTTCGTCTGGTCAAAATCATACAACTCATAAGAATAGGAAATCAGAGAGTTATCTACTCTTCTTTCTCTACGATCGAAACCATCAACCGTAATCCAATAATTAAGCTGTGTAGGATAAAACTTTACGTTTTGTCCATTGATCCAATCCTGAATCTGACCCCTTTCGATGGTATTCAGGTTTTTCATTCTGTTTTTAGAAACATCCAGATCTTTCTGGCTTAAAACACCGCCTACCGGAGGGTGGGCAGTCTGTGTATTTCTATTACAGCTCAGCAAACTTATGGCTGATATGAAGAGTAATTTTTTCATAACCTTTTGCGAAAATACACATTTTGTGAATCAATTACAAAAGCTTTAAACCATTAATGTAAATTATATAAAAACCACTGTTGTCATCTATGGTCAAAATCTAGCTGCAAAAAATGGACTGATGTTCACAATCTGTGAACAAATATTATATATAAATAGCTGTATAAATAAGTACAATCTGTGGCTAGAGTTTAACTATAAATGCTCCGATCTTTTGATTTGAATGAAATGTAAAAGTATTGAATAACAAAAAAAGCCGGGAAAATTCCCGGCTCTCTATAATATTGAAATACTATTAAACTGTTTCAAGTGCATGATCTACAACAACTCTCCATCCGAATGGATCTTCAGAAAGATTGTTTTGAAGATCTACTAAATCTTTCTTAAGAATGGCTGCATAGCTTTCTTCGTCTGATAATCTTGGAAGTGCTAATTTCTCACCTTCATATCCTAAAGCCTGGAATTGAGTGGTTACTACCGCAGTTCCAACTCCCCATACTTCCTTAAGAGAACCATTTTTCAATGCTTCAATAACTGTTTTTACAGCAATTGGCTCCACTTTTACTTCGATTCCTCTTCTCTTAGCTAATTGAATGAAGCTGTCTCTTGTAACTCCGTCAAGAATTTTCTCAGATGTTGGTGGAGTATAGATTGTATCGTTAATTCTTACAAATACGTTCATAGTACCACTTTCTTCGAAATACTCATGAGTTGCATCATCAGTCCAGATGATTTGTTCGTATCCTTCTTCAATAGCCAACTGAGTTGGGTAGAAAGAAGCCGCATAGTTACCGGCTGCTTTAGCAGAACCTACTCCTCCGTTTGCTGCTCTTGAATAGTGATCAGAGATTTTTACAGATACTGGCTCTGAGTAATAGCTCTTTGCAGGTGTTGCTACGATAGCAAACATATATTTTTCAGAAACTCTTGCTTTCAAAGCTTCTTCTGTAGCGAAAATCAATGGTCTGATATATAAAGACATACCTTCACCTTGAGGGATCCAGTCTCTGTCGATATCCACTAATGCTTTTAATCCGTCTAAAAACATTTCCTCAGTCACCTCAGGCATAGCAAGACGCTTCGCTGACTTGTTGATACGTTCAAAATTCTTTTCTGGCCTGAAAAGGAAAACCTGCCCATCTTTGTCTTTATAGGCTTTCATACCTTCAAAACAAGCTTGTCCATAGTTTACTCCCATCATGGCAGGTGTAAATGGTATTGGACCGTAAGGAACTAATTTTACATCACCCCATTTTCCGTTTTCATACTCACATATAATCATATGATCTATGAAAGTACCACCAAATGAAAAATTGTTAGGGTCAAATGTAGAAATTCTGGAGTTTTCAGTTTTTTGAATTATCATTTTTTAAAATTTTTACGATGTTCTACAAATTTAACATAATTTTCTAAATATAAAAATTTTAGAGTAAATTTGACAAAAAAATAGCTTGAAAAGAGAGATTAAGACCACAAACGACGGAAGTAAAACATTGTTTATCAATGATTTAAATGAAAATTACCATTCTCATCACGGAGCTCTTCAAGAAGCAGAACACGTGTTTATCAAAAATGGATTAAATTTAATTAATGATTGCGAAATTAATATTTTAGAACTAGGTTTTGGAACAGGTTTGAATGTTTTAGTAACAATTAATGAATATTTAAAAACTGACAAAAATCATGTCATCAATTATTTTTCGCTTGAAAAATACCCCATAAATGAATCCGAAGTTAAGGATTTAGCCTACTTTGAACTTTTTGATAACCCTGAGTTCAAAAATATTTATCAGAAAATTCATCTGGCAGATTGGGAAAAGTCAGTAGAAATCATTAGTGGATTCAACCTTAAAAAGATAGAATGTGACTTTTTTGATCTAAAGAATATAGACCTGCCTAAAATCAACCTTGTTTATTTTGATTGTTTCGGGGCAAGAGTACAGCCAGATCTTTGGGAAAAACCATTATTCGAATTGGTCTCTGACAAAATGTCCATTAACGGATTATTAACGACTTACTCTTCTAAAGGAAGTGTAAGAAGAATTCTTCAGGAACTGAACTTTCAGGTTGAGAAAAAGCAGGGACCTCCGGGGAAAAGAGAAATGATTAACGCGATCAAGCTTTAATAAAGTAAAATACCCATTAGTGAATTTACATTTTCATCTTTCATCAATATATGCCTCATAAAAATTTCTTACCTTAGCTATACAAAATATTATACATTATATATATGATAGACAAGATCAACATTAGAGTGTATGGCTGTGCAGTAAAAGATAAGAAAGTACTCACCTTGTTTGAAGAATATGCCGGCGAACCTTTAGTGAAATTTCCGGGTGGTGGATTGGAATATGGTGAAGGAACGCTGGAATGCCTGCATCGTGAATTTGATGAAGAACTGAATGTGAAAATAGATATTGTAGAACATTTCTACACTCAGGAAAACTTTCTTGTTTCGCGCTTCAGAGAAAACGAACAGCTTCTTACCATATATTATATTGTAAACATTGTGGACGAAAAGGATTTCCTTATTTTGGATCCATGTATTGAAAAAACGGAATGGATGGATATTGACAGACCTGATAATCCTTTCCCTCTTCCTATAGATAAAATCGTTTTCGATAAATTAAAAGAAAAATTCCTGTAAGCTCGCTTACAGGAATTTTGATATTATTATTTATTTACTTCTTTACTTTAAAATCAGTTGCTCCCGGATAAGGTTTCAGATACCCCGAATTCCAGTTAGACTGCAGTAATGATTCTACAAATTCGTCTGTTCTGTTTTTATGAGGATCATATCGTTCTTTTAAATCAATATCCGCCATCTTTCCTTTCAGATTCCACCAAAAGGCACTAAATCCACCTCTCATCTCTTTAATGATTTCATATACATTTTTACCGGTTGCTCTATTCATTAGCTTTGCAAAAACTTGTCCTTCGGTAGTAGTAAGATCTCTTAATTGCTTTTCATATTGATCAGCAAGCATATTTTGCCTTTCTCTGATGAACTTTCTCTTGGCTTTATTATCCATATCAGTCATGTCTACCTGGATATCTCTGTATTGCTGTAATGCAGTTACAAATAACGGATACACCCTATATAGCTTCTTGTTTAAGAAATAATAATAGTTTTTATCTAATTGATTATTGAACCTTGGTTTATTCACTAAAACCAGTTCATCCATTACTACTACAGGCTCCCCATTTACTTCATAGATCTTAACTTTCTGCTGCTCGTCATAATAATACTTATTGCCAAATTCATCTACTTTTAAAGACTCAGCGGGGTATTGATTCAGCGGTTTTGCGACCACAGTATCTTCCTGCCCATAAACACTGGCTCCAAAAAAGAACATAAAAAGACAGATAATCTTACTAAAATTCATTATTTTTACACTTATAAGAACAAAAATTAAACGCAAAAATCATTCCTTTTTATGAAATTTGAAAAGAAATCTTTAAAATTTTTAGAAAAATATTTAAACACTTCATCTCCAACAGGTTACGAACATAAGGGACAAGAGGTTTGGATGGATTATATCAGACCTTATGTAGACAAGATTGAAGTGGATCATTACGGAACATGCTACGGGATCATCAATCCTGAAGCAGAATTCAAAGTAGTGATTGAAGCTCATGCTGATGAAATTTCCTGGTATGTTAATTATATTACGGATGATGGATTGATTTATGTAATCAGAAACGGAGGCTCAGATCAGACCATTGCCCCATCAAAAGTAGTACACATTCACGGAGAAAACGGAATTGTAAAAGGTGTATTCGGATGGCCTGCCATTCATACCAGAGCCAATCAGGACGAGCCTACTCCAAAAATCGAAAATATCTTTATCGACTGTGGTGCTATTTCCAAAAAAGAAGTAGAAGACATGGGAATTTTTGTAGGATGTATGATCACCTACCCTGATGAATTCTTCGAAATGAATGACCGGTATTTTGTTTGCAGAGCTCTTGATAACAGAATCGGTGGTTTTATGATTGCTGAAGTAGCAAGGCTTCTAAAAGAAAACAAAAAATCTATTCCATTTGGTCTTTATATTACCAATTCTGTACAGGAAGAAGTTGGGTTATACGGTGCTGATATGATTGCTGACACCATTAAACCTAATATTGCAATCGTAACTGATGTTACACACGATACAACGACTCCAATGATCGAAAAAAAGAAAGAAGGAGATCAGAAGTGCGGCGCAGGACCTGTAGTATTCTTCGCACCAAGTGTTCACCATACTATCAGAGAGCTTATTATTGACACCGCAAAAACAAAGAAAATTCCTTATCAAAGGGCTGCAGCAAGCAGAGCAACAGGAACAGATACTGATGCTTTTGCACATTCTAACGGCGGTGTGCCAAGTGCTCTAATTTCCTTACCTTTGCGCTATATGCATACAACAGTAGAAATGGTGTCTAAAGAAGACGTAGCCAATGTTATTAGATTGATCTACGAAACAGTTCTGAAGATTAAGCCGGAGATGAAACTGAAGTATCATTAATAGGAGAAAGAACCAAGAGTAAAGAGAAAAGACTTAAAGTCATACATGATTAAACATCAAGTGTCTTTATTCTTTTCTCTTTATTCTAACATCTAATATTAAGTAAAAAGTAAAAATGAAAACGAAGCTTATTGCTCCATCCCTTTTATCTGCAGACTTTGGGAACCTGCAAAGAGACATTGAAATGTTAAACAATTCTCAGGCAGACTGGTTCCATATTGATGTAATGGACGGCAGATTCGTCCCTAACATTTCATTTGGTTTTCCAGTAATGAAAACCGTTCAGCAGCATGCTAAAAAATTCGTGGATGTTCACTTAATGATCGTAGAGCCTGAAAAATATGTTGATGAATTCATCAACCATGGTGCGGACCTTATATCTGTTCATTATGAAGCATGTACCCACCTTCACAGAACAATCCACCATATCCAAAGCAAAGGAGTAAAGGCCGGTGTTGTTCTAAATCCTTCTACCCCTGTTTTAATGCTTGAAGATATTATTGCAGATGTAGATCTTGTATTATTAATGAGTGTAAATCCAGGATTTGGAGGACAGAAATTCATTGAGAACACTTACAAGAAAATTGCTGAAACTAAAGATCTTATCCTGAGCAATAACTCAACCGCTCTTATTGAAGTAGACGGAGGCGTAAACCTTGACAATGCTTCTAAACTTTTCGAAGCTGGAGCAGATGTTCTGGTTGCCGGAAATGCAGTATTCTCTGCTGAAAGCCCGGAAAGAACTATTGAACTTTTGAAAATCTAAAAAGATAGAAATTTACATAAACAAAAGGCAGTTCCGATGGAGCTGCCTTTTTCAGTTTGAATTTGAGTCGTCCTGGTTATTAATTTTTTTCCAAAATTCTTAAATGTTTAATTCCTTCTTACTAACAAAACAAATTTCCGTATAAAATTAATTCCAGTCAATCCGTAGAAATACGGAATTTATAGCTGAGTAGTTTCACTTATTACGTATCTCTCTATACTTCTTTATGCCAAATACAAGCACAAATTGTCAATATAATACTGACTACCGAAAAAACAGTTCTTATATTATTCAGGAAATTCCATCTTGTTTCAAAATTCTCACGCATTTGTTTAATAGCCTCAATACCAGCTCCGGAGATATCAAATTGATCAAGCTGATCATTCATAGGAACATTTCCTGCTACTGTAACTCCAAAAACACCTATCAAATAAGCTAATGCTGCTAATAAAAGAAACATAAAAACAGGCTGTTCTCCACGCAGGAAGAATGCAGACACCGGAAGAAGAATTGCAGTCCCCATAAAACTTGCAAAAAAGACAGGATTCAGAATTTCACGATTGATATTCTGCATTGCCTTCAAATATTCAACATCTGACAGCTTTCCTAACCCAAGCACTACAGAACATGAATAAGCGTAAAAAAGCCCTGCAATAAGTGCTGTAAGTACAGCTGTGATGATTAATAATACAGTTGTCATTTTCATATAATTGATTTGTGGTTATTAGAGGATCATCATTTAGTAAGGATTCCATTTTTTAATGATGTTCTGAGCGGTAAGAATCATTTCCGGATCCCAATTTTCTGTTTTAAAATAGTGAAATTCATGATTTTGAATAGATACAGCTTCAACACTGTCAAACAACAGCTTTGTCAGCAATGTCTGTTCTTCATGTAAAATCATATCTTCTAAAGGTTTTTGGGGGAATTGCACTTCCTTCTTACTCCAGGGATTTTTATTTTGAATTTCCAGATCTGATGAGTCAATCAGTGCCCTAACTTTATCAAAATCATCCAGAAAACGGTTTCTTTTCTCTTCTGTATTAATGGTGTGTCCCAACCTTTCAATGATCATATATTCCAGATTTTCACATTGGGATAATATTGAAGGCAATATCAGCAGTATCTCTTCAGGAATTGAATCATCATGCGTATCTCTCCGCACCGGTTTCTTCCCGTAAGCACTTTCCTGCCAGCTCCCTCCTGACAGATGAATTTCCCGAACTTTATTCAAAGGATACAGCTTAATAATTTCCTGCATTTCCACTTCAAAATTACAGGACTGGCAATAGATATTGTGGAGATCAAGAATCAGGAACCCATCCACATCTTCTGTCAATTGATCAAGAAACGCTCCTTGTTCCATTACATCATCCAATGAAAATGAAAAGGCAAGATTTTCTATCCCAACAGGAACCTGCACGGCATCCTGTAACCTGTAAAGCCTATCTTTCCCAATCTCTAATGTTTTAGAGTGTAAAGAAACGGGTAATGGTACTCCCTGATGAAAATTTTCGGTATTCATAAAACCGAAATGTTCCGTAATATGGTTATATTTTCTTTTTTGAAACTCTTGTTTTAATTGGCTAAGCCACATCTCCTGTCTTTCGCTCCATTGGGCATCAAATAAAGAATAATATACTCCATGACCAATCAAACGATTATTTTCTGCATAAAAATTAAGCAGATCACCAAGCCAAGAAGGTTCTTCCATATTGTAGAATGTATCAAATGACCATTCAAGCACTTCAACAGAATTGCTTTGTAATAAAGGCATAATAGCAGAAATAAACTCTGCTTCTGCCATCATAGATAATCCTAGCAGTGGTCTTCTCATATTCTACCCCATTCCACAGGCTGGACAAGAAAAATGACTCATCTTCACGGTATCTTTTTTAACAATAGCTTTAGGGGTCGTCGGTTTAGGTTTTTCTGGACTTTCTGGAGCTGGAGCAACCTTTTTAACTTTCTTCACCGGCTTTTTGGTATTTGCTGCAGGTTTTGTAGTTTGTGCTGAAACTCCTACTGCCAATAAACTCGCCATTAATAATGTTGGGATTTTCATAATGCTCTTTTAGAAAAAAATTACAATAAATGTTCCATTTATAAAAATACAATAATAAGAAACGTTTCAATAGCAATTCTTAATAAATATTAGAAACTATTTTATAGTATACTGTTTTCTTTATTTATATTTAAAGTTAAAATAAATCTATATATGAAAAGCCGTCTGATTAAAGCTGTTTTCCTTGGGTTGATATTCTCTGCACAGAGTATCAATGCTCAGGCTCAAACAGTTGACAACAGTAAAAAAATGGAATGGTTTAAAAATGCAAAACTGGGCATTTTTATTCATTGGGGAATCTACTCTGTTAACGGGATCTCCGAATCCTGGTCATTCTTCAATAATTATATTAATCACGAAAATTATATGAAACAGCTGAATGGTTTTTCAGCTTCAGAATATCAGCCAAAGCAATGGGTAGACCTTATTAAGGAATCCGGAGCAAAATATGCTGTTATTACCACAAAACACCATGATGGTATTTCACTCTGGAACACAAAAGCAGAAAAAGCGATAAGCATTCCCCAAAACGCTCTGGCCCAAAAAGACGTTCTCACTCCTTTTATTTCCGCACTGAAAAAGTCAGGTTTAAAAACAGGTCTTTATTTCTCATTGCCAGACTGGAGCCATCCGTATTATGACATCAATACCCGGACAAAAAAGCGTTACGAAATAAAAGACGAACCTACACGATGGCAGAATTTTATCAGCTATTATCAAAGTCAGCTTAATGAACTCTCCTCTCATTATGCCCCCGATCTTCTTTGGTTCGATGGAGACTGGGAACATACATCTGAGGAATGGAAAGCCACTCAAACCTTAGATTTACTTAAGAAATACAACCCTAATATTATCATCAATTCAAGGCTCAATAATCATGGAGACTATGACACTCCTGAACAAGGCATCCCGGTAGTACCTCCACAAAACCCTTATTGGGAGCTTTGCTATACCATGAATGATTCCTGGGGATACCAGCCTTATGATAAAAAATATAAGACCCCGAATATGATCGTAAGCACATTGGCAGATGTGATCAGCATGGGTGGAAATCTTTTGCTGGATATCGGTCCGAAATCAGACGGAACCATTCCGGAGGAACAGATTGATATTCTTAAAAACCTTGGACGCTGGACCTCCAAAAATCAGCATGCTGTTTACGAAACAACACGCGGAATTCCTTTTAATAATTACAAAGGAAAATCATCTTTATCAACTTCTAAAAAATCATTATTCCTTTATCTTGATGAAGCCAAAAATTTCACAAAAATCTATGGACTGGCAACAAAACCTCTTTTGGCAAAAATCATTGGAGATCCTGCCGCTGTTGTTACAACAGATTATAATGCTGAAAAAACACTGACTTTAAAATTTTCCAATGTAAAATTTGATAAAGATGTTACTGTTGTAGAAGTTATTTTTGAGAATCCACCTACATTTCTGAAAGATTTTAAGAAGGAAGAACAGTCTCTTGCCGAGATATTGGAAATCAAAAATACACAGGAAGCAGTTTATAATATAGCTAATGCTCTGCACTATGATCATAATTTATTGACACATGATGGTTTAACTCATGATGGTCTTGATATGAAAATTAAAAAAACACCTCAAACAAACCCGGAAACCCTGCAATGGATAAGCAAACACTCTGAAGCTTTATTTGAAACAGGAAAAGGATTACCAGAGGGACACTTCTCTGGAATGAGTGCTTTATCAAAAGACCAACAAACCCTTTATCTTTTTATAGAGGGAGCCCCTACCGGCCCTATTGCTCTAAAAGGAATAAAAAATGACGTTGCCAGAATACGAATCGTGGGTGATGGCAGCATGCTTACTCACACTATTTACAATAAACTATACTGGAGTGACCGGCCAGGAATCATTTACATTGATATTCCTAAAGAAAGACTGGATAAACAGATGACTGTCTTAGCTGTTTTGCTGAATAAACCTATTGAATTATACAGAGAAAATGTAGGAGCTATTGAAAACAACCTTTAATTAAAGTTCAAAATAAGAGCTCATAAAAACACAAAATCCGGAGAAAAATATTCTCCGGATCTTTTATTTTGTAAGAAATCTTCTTAGAAAATCTCTCTTCCTGAAAAATGGAACTGAGCCTCGATTAATGCATTCTCGTCAGAATCTGAACCGTGAACAGCATTTTCTCCGATGCTTCTAGCAAACATTTTTCTGATAGTACCTTCTGCTGCCTCAGCAGGATTAGTAGCTCCAATTAATGTTCTGAAATCTTCAACTGCATTGTCTTTTTCTAAAACTGCAGCTACGATAGGACCAGAACTCATGAACTCTACTAATTCACCATAAAATGGTCTTTCAGCGTGTACTTCATAGAATTTTTTTGCATCAGCAACTGTAAGCTGAGTTAATTTTAAAGCTTTGATTTTAAAACCTCCTTCAGCAATCTTACCCAATATTGCACCGATATGTCCGTCAGCAACTGCATCAGGCTTAATCATAGTGAATGTAATGTTAGACATAAATGTATATTTTTTTAATGGTGCAAAATTACAAAAAATATCTTTGATTTTTATTTTAATTTTTTTTTAACATAAAAATAACTTTTGTTAAGAAACCATGAACCAACCTTTGGCACAGTAATTGTTAATTCTATTACGATTCTCATGTTTAATTTGAGTTTTCATGGTTATTAGTTTTTACCCAGCTTCGGCTGGGTTTTTTATTTGTAAAAAATTGAATGTTTTTTTGATAATTTGACAAAATTGAAAACCATATAAAAGTAGATTAATATCGTATTGCTTCTAATTCAATCAATGAAATAATTGATTTTTTTTAAATATTTTTTTATTTCAAAATATTTTGACACAAAAAGTAGAGTTATACAACAAATTACATGCGATAAAAAGTAGAGTTATTTTAAAATCCTTTTATTTCTTTTCTCTAAAAATGAAATAAGTTTCCTAAATTATTTTATTTACTGTTTTAAAGTTGGTTTCTAAGATTAGAAACGGAATTAGAAATCTAAAGCACAGAACAAACCTAACAGATTTTAAAAACTTGTTAGATTTTAAAAAAAACACCTCCATATTTATTATATGAAGGTATGATATTGATAAAAATATTTTACAATTATTTTTGAGCGGCTTCTTCGGCTTCGTCCATCAGCTTTACGTAGGTTGCATAGCGGGAGTGTTGAATTTCTCCAGTTTCAAGAGCGTCCAATACGGCACATTTAGGTTCATTGATGTGAAGACAGTTGTGAAACTTACATTCTTCCCTTTTTTTGAATATTTCAGGGAAGTAATGTTGTACTTCTTCTTTTTCAATATCAATCATAGCAAACTCACGAACTCCAGGAGTATCAATAACATTTCCGCCAAAATGCCAGAAATGCATTTGTGCAAATGTGGTGGTATGCTTTCCTTTTAAATGCGTATCTGAAATTTCAGAAGTCTTCAGGTTTAATCCAGGTTGCAAGGCATTAACCAGAGTAGATTTTCCACATCCTGAATGGCCGAAAAATACAGAAGTTTTATCTTTCAGAATTTCCTGAAGCTGATCCAGATTTAATTTTGAATATGATGAAATTTCCAATGTCTCATACCCTATGTTCTGATAATCAAGCTCAACCTCTTTTACAATCTCAATTTCTTCTTCATGTAAAACATCAATTTTATTAAAAAGAATTAGAGGTTTTATATTGTAAGCCTCACAGCATGCCAGAAATCTATCCAGAAAACCTAATGAGGTTTCCGGATGCTTCAAAGTAAAAATAAAGCAGGCAAGATCAATATTGGAGGCAATAATATGCGCTTCTTTTGAAAGGTTTACAGATTTTCTGATCAGATAATTTCTGCGTGGTTCTATTTTAGTAATCCATGCAATATCATCCTGTTCGAGCTGAAATTCCACAAAATCTCCTACAGCAAGCGGATTGGTAAGTCGTGTTTTAATCAATTTGAATTTCCCCCTGATTCTGGCCTCGAAAATTTTATTTGTTTCCAATTCCAAAACCTGGTACCAGCTGCCTGTAGATTTAATAATTTTTCCTTTCATAGATAATATGGTGCAAATATAAGGAATTAGGGCTTAGGGTTGAGAAATATAGGAGAAAACAAATGTTTTAATTTCCTAAGTTCTTATTCCCTAAGCCCTACTCTTTATTATCAGTGGTCAATAATTTAATTCTTATCGATCATGATACTATTCTGTACCTCAATAGATTCTTCGTGAATGGCTTTGAACACTTTCTCAATAAAGTCCTGAGACATTCCTGTTTCTTTTGCTTTTTGAGTTGCGTATTCTGTGATCACTTTCCAACGTTCGGGCTGGAAGATCGCGATATCATTTTCCTTTTTAAGCTTACCGATCTTTTCTGAGATTTTCATCCTTTGGGAAAGAAGCTCAATTAATTGGAAATCAAGATCTGAGATTAATGTTCTGTGTCTTCCCATTTCCCCTTCGAAACCAGCAAGATTTGTACTTCTTACTTTTAAATTCCCAATCAGATCAGCCAATACTTCAGGAGTAATCTGCTGTGCAGCATCACTCCAAGCTTCATCAGGATTAGAGTGTGTTTCGATGATTGCTCCCTGGTAACCCACGTTAAGCGCTTCCTGGGTAATATCTGCCAATCCAGTTCTGTTACCACAAATGTGAGAAGGGTCAATCAGCATTGGAATATTAGGGAACTGGCTTTTGAAATCAAGAGCGATCTGCCAGTTAGGATTATTTCTGTATTTTGTTTTTTGGTATGTTGAGAACCCTCTGTGAATTACTCCCAGGTTTTTAATATCCTGACCTAAAAGTCTTTCCAGCGCTCCAGCCCATAAGGCAAGATCTGGGTTTACAGGATTTTTAACGAATACCGGCTTATCTGTTCCTCTTAAAGCCATTGCAATTTCCTGTACTGTGAAAGGGTTTACAGTAGAACGTGCTCCAATCCAAAGGACATCTACATCTGCTTCTAGCGCTGCAAATACATGGTGAGCATTAGCGACTTCAGTTGCAGTTTTAAAACCATATTCTTCTTTTACTTTTTTTAGCCAGTTCAAACCAATCACTCCTACTCCTTCAAATCCATTAGGCTTCGTCCTAGGTTTCCAGATTCCTGCACGGAATACCGATACCTGAGCATTAGATTCTTTAATTCTTCTGGCAGTTTCAAGCATCTGAGCCTCACTTTCTGCACTACATGGTCCTGCGATCATTAATGGTTGTGTAAGCCCATCGATCCACTCGTTTTTTAAATCTTTTAAATTCATATTCTAAATTTTATTGTTTTTATATTTTTTATTAAGTTCACAGCAATAGCCCTTTGATTATAAAATTTAATTTATAATTCTTTTCAAAAAATGCCGTTCAAAAATTGTTTAAAGGAATCAGGAAAATGAAAGGGCTCTACTTCTCCTGTATTTTTTGGAAAGAAATTTTATTAACAGTACCAATAAAATCGGTAATACGTTCTAAAATTTCTAAAATAAGAAGCAGAAAAGCTAAAATAACCGCTAAAATAATTAGCGGGTGCAAAGAAAGACAGATATGTATTAGATAATTTTTCCATTTTGTTCTGGAAATGTCTTTGTTTTAGCGTTTCTTACTATAATTTGTTTTTGTTGAAAAGTTATTTTCAGCAGAAAACTTTGACAAATATATAAAAATTATGTCAAATCAAACTTCATTAAATCATCAAGATCTTTCAAAAGTGGATTTTTTTCTATGAATTTTTCGTAAATTTTTCTTTTGGTGACTACCTCAATCTTCAGATTTTCAACGTCTCGCACGTATTCTACCTCAATGGAATAGTTCTGAACTTTTCTTCTGAAATGATTAAAAAATTCTCCACTTATTTTATCAAATTCTACTTTTGCAGAATCGGAAGGGAATAAAACTTTGATCTTATTCTCCTCTTTTTTCTCCAGTTTGAATGTTTTTACTGCATTAAAAACAAAATTGTTTTTTATCTGCAGATGTTTAAGCATAATTTTCCACTCAGCCTGAAGGTCTGTATCTGTAAAATGATTTTTTGGAAGATGATCAGTTCTCACGGCAACATCTTCTGCTACTTCAGTTTTCTCTTCTTTGTTTAAAAACGAATTGATACTGAAGCCTGAAGAAACGCCCGGTCTGGATAATGGTTTTGTAGTTTTATTAATCACAGCAGCCTGCACAGGTTCTGCCTGTACAGTGGTCACTGTCTTAACGACTTCTTTTTTCTCCTGAACTTTTTCAGGGATTTTCACTTCCTGCTTCTCATTGAGAAACGGAGCCAGTATCAGGAATTTTTTTTTTTAGTAACGTCTGAATTAGCAGTCAGCGAAGCCAATTGCATTAATGCAATTTCAACCGTAAGTCTTGGGTTTTTGGAATTCTTGTAATTAATATCCGCATGGTTGCAGATCTCGATACCATCAATCAGTTGTTGAGCATTCCATTTCTGACCTTGTTCTACAAACTTCGATTTTGTTTTCTCTCCTACTTCAATCAAATCTATGGTAGAAGCATTCTGAGCCATCATTAGATCTCTGAAATGATTTCCTAGTCCGGCAACAAAAATATGGGGATCAAAACCTTTTTTAACGATATCATTAAATGCGGAAAGAACTTCAGGAATTTTATTTTCCTTGGCAAGGTCCACAATATTCAGATATTGATCGTAATCCAGAATGTTTAATACTTCTGCGGCTTTTGCCAGGGTAATATTTCTCTGGGAGAATGTAGAAAGTCTGTCGAAGATAGAAAGAGCATCCCTTAATGCTCCATCAGCCTTTTGAGCAATCAGGTAAAGGGCATCATCTTCGTATTGGATATTTTCTTTTTGAGCTATGTTTCTTAAATGTCCCTGAATGTCTTCAATAGTGATTCTTTTAAAATCATAAATCTGACAACGGGATAGAATGGTTGGAATAATTTTATGCTTTTCCGTCGTTGCCAAAATGAAAATGGCATGAGCCGGCGGTTCTTCCAACGTCTTAAGAAAAGCATTGAAAGCAGCGGAAGACAGCATATGGACCTCGTCAATGATATATACTTTGTATTTACCAACCTGGGGTGCAAAGCGTACCTGATCTATCAGTTCTCTAATATCATCTACAGAGTTATTGGATGCAGCATCTAATTCATAGATATTATATGCAAATCCATCTTCTGAAACGGAGCCGTCTTTCTCATTGATTTTTCTTGCTAGAATTCTTGCGCAAGTAGTTTTACCCACTCCACGAGGACCACAGAAAAGCAATGCCTGAGCAAGCTGGCTTTCTTCAATTGCATGTTCTAAAGTATCCGTAATATGGGATTGTCCTACAACTGTGTCAAACTCCTGAGGACGATATTTTCTTGCAGATACTATAAAATTTTCCATTGGTCAAAAATAAGAAATATAGTTTTAATTTGAAAATTAAAAGTTTTCAAATTATCCACAAGAAGTATAATTCTGTATTAATTGGAAAACTTTTAATTAATTATTTATTTTTGTCCTGATAAGCAAACTCAACAATATCACTAATTGCTTTTTCTATTTCTGATCGGCCCTCTTCACTTTTCATATCCAGACCGCAGAAAGTACTTCCATTAGCAGCGGTGTGAATATTCAGATAGTAAGCCCCGGAAATTAGCAATGCCATAATAGCTCTGAATCTTTTTGCTCCATCTTCACCAAAATAAGGATCAGTAATATTTTTAAACATTACATCTCCCATTTCTTCACGCTCATCGGCAAGTTTCCTTAAAATAGGTTTATGCTCTGAAAGTTCCCAAAGAATAATCTTTTGAAGTTCTTTATTCTTCTTAAGGCTTTCGAATTGATTAATCAAAGCAATTTTAGACAGTTCTTTCCCACCGTCACTAAGGTCAATTTCGTTAGCGCCTGCAAGATTATTACTCCAGTAATCCTGAGATTTGATATACTCATCAATCAACTTATCAGTACTTCCGAAATACTCGTAGATCAATTTTTTATCAAAACCAGCTACTGCTGCAATTTTGCTTACTTTTAGGCCAGAGTAACCTTTTACTCTTAAAATTTTACCAACTGCGGCCAACAGTTTCTGTTTGGTCTTCTCCTTATCTCTGATAGGACCCTGTACAACTTTTCTAGGCATGGTTGTTATTAAATTTTTTTGCAATATGCAATTTATTATTGATATCTTCAAATGCATTTAGCGTTTTGTCTAAATGTTTTCTCTCATGAGTAGCCATTACAGCCATTCTGATTCTTGCATCTTTCCTCGCTACTGCCGGATATAATATGGGATTAGTATAAACACCATGCTCTATAAGGAGCTTTCCTACATCTCCGGTTATATTAGGATCTCCTATTTTCACCGGAACAATTGCGGAACAGGTATTTCCTGTATCTAATCCTATATCATTCAATCCTTTTTTAAAGTAATTTATATTTTCCCAAAGCTTAATACGCCACATCGGCTCTTCATCTACAAGTTCAATTGCTTTGATAATCCCCATTGTAGACGGCGGAGCTGTTGCAGAAAATATTTGCTGGCGGGACTGAAATCTTATAAAAGCCGCCATCTTTTTATCACAGATCACATAACCTCCTACATTACCGAACGTTTTACTGAATGTCCCTGTAATAAAATCAACTTTATCCATCAAACCAGCATCTTCCAATGCTCCTCTTCCTGTTTCTCCCAGGATTCCTACTCCATGAGCATCATCTACCATTAAATAGGCATTGTATTTTTTCACTAAATTATAGATATCTTTCAAAGGAGACACATCACCATCCTGTGAATAAATACCGTCAATGATAACTAGCTTTGTACGAAATTTATCTTCAGATGACTTCAAAATGTGTTCCAAAGCTTCCAAATTATTATGAGGAAATGTTTTTGTATTAGTAAAAGCACATCCTTCATGTACACTGGTATGTACAGCCATATCTATAATTGCGATATCTTCTTTTTGTAATAAAATCTGAAGAGTTGCACTGTTCGCTGTATATCCTGTTGTAAATATCACTGCTTCTTCCTGCTTTCTTCCAAAAAAAGAAGATATCTTTTTTTCCAGATCATCATGAAAAACAAAATGCCCTCCAATAAGTGGCGAGGCTCCTGCTCCGGTTCCATATTTCTGTATTCCATCAATGGCAGCTTGTTTCACTTTCGGATGTTGTGTAAAACCAAGATAATCATTAGAAACAAAACTTACAAAATCATTTGACTTTCCTGCTATATCTACATTCATCACGGAACTACATCCTGAGTTATTTTTCAATCTGTAATTCATGTGTCCATTCGATTTCATATAGTCTAAAAAATCATAAAATATTTCAGCTCTTTTAACTATATCAAAGTCTGGGATATTCTCAAAATCCCTAAATGTTGCTGTTGTGAAATTGATGCTCATCCTTAATCTTGTTTGTTGTGGTTTATAAGGAGCAAATATATAGCTATTTTAAAAGGCTTAAGCTCATGTAAAAGATTAAATATTATTAATGACACAATAATTTCTCTTAGTCGCTGGAAACCAAATAACTTAAATATCTGTAACCTTGAATATTTTTCTTTGGAAGTAAATTATTTAGTTTTTCTTACCTAAATTTAATAAAAAAAAGCAAACAATAAAACAATATTTATAAATAAAAAACAAAAATTTATGATTATTTCTCATAACAATCTCATTTATAAATGATTATTTTTTCCATTATTCTATCTGTTAAATAATGCTATAATTGGCAACGCTTTTATTCTGTATTTTATATTAAAATTAATCATTAAAAACGATTCAAACAATATTTATTAGGAGCTTTAAAAATTAAGGCCTGGTTTGAGATGACTTCCTGAAATCGCCGGGGGTTACGCCTGTCATTTTTTTAAAGAATTTTGAAAAATTGGAGGGGTCATAAGTAAATATCCTGGCAATCTCTGCTACAGAATGATCCGAATCAGCAAGCATTTGCTTGGCCCGCTGGATAATTTTTTCGTCATAAAAGGAACAGGGATGCCGGCCTGTTTCTTTTTTAATAGTATCGGTAAGGTGTTTGTGTGAAATGGCAAGCTGACCAGCAATTTCATTGACCTCCATAAACTCAGGAACCTCTCCCGAAATCACTTGTTGGATATGATTTTCTAAAAAATCAAAATAGTGATGGGTTATTTCTTCACTTCTTTTCATCTTGTTTTTTTATTTATAATTAATTAAAACTATAAAACTAAAAATACGAATTAAAATCCATATGGTGAACTTTTCGGGTAAAGTACAGATACTTATGTTCTAGATTTTATGCTTAAGAATTAATGTACATTTCTGACTTTATTCATTTAGGAATATATCTATAAAAAAACGAAAGATCTCTTGCAGAGACCTTTGTTTTTTTTGAGATAAATCGTTTGTGTTTCTAGAACCTTTATTGTAATAAGCGACCTATTTTCATCACTGCGGGAACTGTTTGCAAAAGTAGATAACCCATCATCCCTGATCAAAAAAAAATTGTAGAATAATCATAATATGCATGTAAAATTTTTACTACAAAACCCAATGAATAAGGGCTACAGCCAAAACATCTATCCATTTAAAAGTTGATAATCATTTGGCAAAGTTTAACTCTTTGTATTGCAATAATTTTCATTCATTACACCCCAATTATTCCACATCTTACACTCCTTCTATAATTGTAAAAAGATATTCTAATCCTTTATAAATGAATTATCAATTATAAAAACTAAGTTCAAGAAGTTTCTTTATAACCCAATTCACAAAACAAATTATCACATTGTGTAGAAATATTACTACAAAAAAGCCGACTAATATAAGCGTCACTATCAACAAATACAGACAAAACTTATCATAAAACAAATTAAAACATGCTAATTTATCTGTATAATTTCATTATTTTTACAGCATCAAAAAAACATTTTAACGCTTAAAAACACACACGCAAAAAATTAATGACAAAAATTTATTTCCAATCGTTCCTACCTATTAAAAAAACTTCGGCTTGTACAAAAACTATTATTAACCGTTTTTTGCTTTAAGGCAAGAGACACAGATCAGTTTTGCATGAGAGTTTGGGCATTGTTTTTTACTTGCTTATATTTCAACATATACGGACAACGCTATACATCTACCTGGTATAATATTGACAATGGACTTCCACAAAGCAGTGCAAAGGCTATTGTTAAGGATAAATATGGTTTTATCTGGATCTCTACAGAAAACGGTCTTGTACGGTATGATGGGAGTTCCTTTATTACGTTCAATAATTTTAAAATAAACAACCTTCACTTTGGTGAATTTATTGGTGATCCTTCACAGGACAGCATTACAGTCCTGAATGATTTTCAGGAAAACAAAGTCATTATTAAAAACAGATTTCCTAAGCTGACCCAACTTCACAGCAGTGACAAGATCACTTTCACTACTGGAAATGAATTTATACATCGTGTTGCCAATAACATTCTGGCCTGCAATTTTTACAATGATATCCAATATTTTGTAAAGCTTAAAAACGCAACCTATAGCTTCACTGAAAACAATCTTATCCTTTATAAGGATCACAAAGGGAATGAAACAAAAATATCCATTCCTTTTACCAATAAGGATCTGAACAATATGTTTGTGTTCAATGAAGTTCTTTACATTAATGATGTAAAAAAAGAAAAACCTATTCCATTGATAACGGGAGACTTTCCATTCATGATGAGCCCAATCTTTTTAATGATCCCAATACAAGGATTTACTGGCAGCAGATTACCAATCAAACCTTTGTCATCAATCACAATGACATTTATATTGTTGTAGGTGAAAAAAATAAACCTTCGCTCAAATTTCTTGTAAAATACAATGAAATAGGCAGCCACTCCTATTGCTCTATGTTTTATGGATGGAAATTCAACAAACTTTATCTCGGAACCCTTAATAATGGCTTGAATGTTCTGAAACTCTCTGATTTCTATGTAGCCAAGAAAAAAGAGGATTTCTCGAACAACGTTTATTACGCTTCATTACCTTTCAGTAAAAGCACGATCATTGCTGAGGATGGAACTGAATTCGGGAGAGACGGAATAGTGAAAAAGCACCCTTTTGGCAATAATGACAACTATCTTATGATGTATGATAAAGCCGGAAATATACTGATCCGGAAAAGAAGCAGTGTCATTAAATTTTACAAGGATTCCGGTTATAAAAGAAAAGATTCTACTTTTATAAAACAGGGGTTTCAAGCTTTCTTACAAAGTGGAAGTTTGTATGGAGCTTCATTTTCCGATTCTTCAAAAAGCCAGCTTCAGATTTTTAAGAAAGATCCGTTTACAAAACCGGATTACACTTATGAATTTGATGGTTTTGTCAATACTTTTTTCCAATACGATGAAAATGAAATTTTAGTAGGTAACAGTAATGCTCTTTATTCTATTACTTTAGGAAGCAAGACTATCACTCCTATTCACAAAAATATTCATGTAAAAAGTATTATCAAAACGAAAGATAATCTGATTTGGGTGATGACCAATAAAAACGGGTTTTATCTTCTCAAAGATCGGAAGCTTATAAAAATGCCGACTGATAGAAGTAATAATCTTATGTCTGCTCATTATATTCTGGAAGATAGAAAGGGTTTCTATTGGATATCTTCTAATAATGGTCTTTTCAAAGTTCCAAAGAAACAACTTCTGCAGTATGCACAAGACAGGAAAAGTCCGGTCTATTATTACCGCTTCACAAAAAGAGATGGTTTTTTGACCAATGAATTCAATGGAAGCTCACAACCTAACGCTTATGCATTGGAAAATGGAGATTTTGTATTTCCTTCGATGGATGGATTTGTATTTTTTAATCCGGACACCGTCAGAACTTTTTATCCGGATAAAAACAAAATCTATATAGAAAGGGTAAGAATCGGAAATTCTGAACCTCAATATTTCCGTCATACTCTTGATCTTCACAGTGATTATAAAACAGCGGAAGTCTTTATTGATATTCCTTATTATTCTAATCTGGAAAACCTTTATTTGGAGGCAAAAGTTTCTGGTAAAGAAAACTCAGAATGGGAGCCGATCACTACTGGAAAAGAACTTAAATACACACTCAGCAACCTTGCTCCGGGAGATTATACTCTGAATGTCCGGATGCTGATTTCTCCGGATGGACAATTTGAACAAAAGTCTATCCAATTTAAGATTCAACCCTTTTTTTATCAAACATTATTATTCCGTGTTTCTGCATCCATTATTATTCTGATTATCATCATTGTGATTGTTCAGCTGATGACGAATTTTTTAAGAATAAAAAACAGGGTACTCAAGCAGATTGTCCATAATAAGAATTCGGAATTAAAGGAAATTTCTCTTACCCTTGAGGGAGTGAAAAGTGATTTACGCAAAGAAACTGAATACCAGAAAAAGCTGGTGGAGACTATCAGTCATGATATTACCACTCCTATCAGATTTATCGCCATGCTTTCGCAGAAACTTCATGAATCTGATGATCTGGAACTTCAGAAAAAGTACTTTGACAGTATTTATAAATCTTCTGAGCAGCTTTATCAATTTACTCTGAACTTAAAAGAATATACAGAACTGTATAAGGCAGAGAATATTTTTGAAGAAGAAGAATATCCCGTCAACAAGATTTTAGAGATCAAGAAAAAGCTCTTCTGTGAAATTGCAAAAGAAAGAGGAACAAAAATCATTAATATTGTAGAAAATAAAGTCTACTCTCAAGTTAATGAAAGTATTTTAACAGCTATTATTCATAATATTCTTGATAATGCTGTAAAAAACACCTTTGATGGAGAAATATATCTTGATGCAATAGAAATCAATCAGAAAATTTCCATTACAATCTCTGATACAGGAATAGGAATGCCTGATGAACAGATTAATATGTACATGAGTTTATTTAAAAACCCAAAATTGGACACCCCTAGTTTCAAAGGAAAAGGTCTTGGATTGCACATGGTTATTCATTTGGTCAAAAAAATAAATGCTGAAATCAGTTTCAGGCACAACCAGCCCCAGGGCACCGTTGTGGAATTAATGCTCAATAAAAACTAATTTACTATGAATGAAAGAATCTTAATTGCTGATGATCACTATGTAGTCAGAGCAGGAACCGCTTTAGTCCTCGAATCGGGGTTTCCTGAACTGAAAATAGATTTTGCAGAAAACTATGCACAAGTAAAGAAAATGCTGGAGTCCCAGGATTACAGCCTTATTATTTTGGATATTGATATGCCTGGAACCCAATATAAAAAAATGATTTCTGAACTCAAAAGCATACAGAATGATATAAAAATACTTGTATTTTCCGGATATGACAAAGATGTAGCGATACAGTATATCCGAGAAGGTGCTGAGGGCTATCTGAATAAACAGAGCAGTGAGGAAGAGATTAAAAATGCGGTGCGAAACGTTATTGAAAAAGGATATTTTTACCCTGCAGAACTTATTGGGCTGATCATTCAGAACAAAAAAAGCAACCCTGCTGAAAAATTATCGTCCCGTGAATACGAAATTTTTAAGCTTTTAGCAGACGGAAATGGAAATCTTGAAATTGCTAATAGGCTGAACATTCAGATGTCAACCGTAAGTACTTACAAAAAAGAATTTTCCAGAAGCTTGATGTTGCCAATATTGCAGAACTCATTAAGGTGTATGAAATGATGCACTAACAGTTGGATGCCGGAAGCTGGAAGTTATTAAGTCTTCAGAATCAATGTGATCTCATTGTTTTAATTGGAAAATTATTGATTTTGTTCCCTATTTTAAATTATATGTTCAGTATAAACTTCCAGCTTCCCTACTCTATAATCAGTGCCTATTACCACGATTGAAAGAATGATTTTTACAATTAAAAAATAATCAGGAAATTTACAGGACCTTATTTATACGAAACCGCTGCATTTTAAATGCAAAAAATCATGAATCCATTGGAAAAAGCAGATCAGGGAAGCCGACGTTTCCGATATATAAAACTTTGTATTTTCTTTTCCGGACTTTCGGTATTTGCACAGCTTTATCTTTTTCAGCCAATGCTGCCCATGGCCGCAGAACAGTTCAAAGTATCTGTTGGAGATACTTCTCTTCTGGTTTCATCATCCACCATCGGAATGGCATTGGGCTTACTATTCTTCGCTTTTAAAGCAGACAGTTATTCGAGGAAGGGCTTGATGACTTTTTCATTAGTTTCTTCTGCTTTACTGACCATTATTTCAACATGGATTCCGAGTCTCAGTCTTCTGATCGCTATCGGGATTTGTAAAGGGTTTGTCGTTTCCGGGGTTTCGGCAGTAGCCCTTGCCTATCTTACAGAAGAAGTAAACGCATCGGTCATAGGAGCGGCCATCAGTATGTACCTTAGCGGGAATACCATCGGTGGAATGAGCGGAAGAATATTAGCCACCATTCTTGCGGGAGAATTTGGCTGGCGCAATGCTGTTTTGGTGATCGGAATAGAAAGCCTGGTTCTGGGAGTGGTATTCTGGAAATTATTTCCAAAATCAAAGTTTTTCAATCCACAAAAAACTGATTATCACCTTAAGGTAAAACAAATGAAGTTTTTCCTTACCAATCCTTATATGCTTCGGTTGTACCTCATAGCAGCCCTTGTGATGGGTGCTTTTGTAAGTGTATACAACTACCTGACTTTCAGATTAGAGGCTCAGCCTTTTTCTTTAAGTCATTTTATTATCGCTTTTATATTCCTCATGTATATTTTCGGAGTTTTCGGAACAATGACTGTTGGCCGGCTTTCCAAAAAGATTTCTTCCAACACTATTCTTAAATCTTCTATTCTCAGTATGCTGGTTGGAGCTTTGTTACTGCTGTCTGAAAACCTTTATATTCTCATTTTTGGCCTTGGATTATTCACTTTTTCCTTTTTTGCAGCCCACACTATGGCAAGCCAGATGGCTGCCCTTTATGCCAAACGAGGCAAATCTTCAGCCACTTCCATTTACTGGTTGTTCTATTATTTTGGATCAAGTATTTTAGGAAGCGGGACCGGCTATCTTCTTCATTCTTATTCATGGAATGTTTTTATTGCTTTTCTTGTGATTGCTGTAGTAACAGCCCTTCTTCTGGCAACCGCTAACCGTTCTCAAAAAAAATAAAAAATTGATACCACATCCATACCACATTTTGTTTTTGCAGTAAATTATAAGAAACAGCAATATCCTATTATTTTAACACATTCTTAATTTTTTGCATTAAAAATTTAACCAAATATTCAAATAAACATGACTTTTTAATAAGATGCAAGGCATAATATTTGATGTTTATACATGACCTTATCATCCACTAAAAATTCAAAATATTATGAATGTAGCAGATCTTAAAATCAAAAACTTAGTCGAGTACAAAAATCAGATTTATACGATCACTGAAATTTTTCAGAGTATAGAACAGGGATATTTTGTTAAAATTGAAAATGATATTCACAGTATTTCGGTTCCGGCAGAAGCTATAAAACCTATTAAAATAACAGAGGAATGGCTTGAAAAACTGGGGTTTTCAAAAACATACAGTTCAGATCAAACGATCAGATATGAAAGACCGGAAGCTTTTATAAAATATGATATCGACTTGAGCTCCAGAAAAATCCTGGAAGGGTTGAAAATATATGGGAATGCCATCAAATGCAAGTATATCCACGAGTTTCAAAACATTTTCTCGTGCTTATTCGGGAAAGAACCTGCTTTACATTTTGGCTACCTGAAGACAGAGTCATAAGTTAAATAGTTCTTAGTTATCGAAAACCACAGTTTATACAGCTAAACTGTGGTTTTCTTTTAGAATATGAGTGATCAATAAGTAATAAATAATGATTACATCAATTCATTGATGAAGATCGATGTCTTAAAAATTCCGAAAAATTCACCATACATAAATCAGTCATTTCGTGCATATTTGTATGAAGCTATTATTTCATTAATACAAAAAAACACTCGATATGATTTTAAAAATTATTAATTCCATCCTTATTCTTACTGCCGTTTTTATGGGTTTTAAACAGGGAACTGCCATGTTCTCCGGAAAACCTGAAATGACTGCTATGTTTGGAAAATGGGGGTTTGACAAAACCGGACTGATGATTAATGGAGCTATCACAATCCTGGCTTCACTATTGATACTGTTTCCTAAAACATTTGTCTGGGGAAACTTTTTAATGGCTGCAGGTATTTTGTTGATTATCTGTTTTCATTTGATGGAAAAGGATTTTAAAGGAGTCCTCATAGAGCTTCCCTTTCTTTTCCTCAACTTGTTGATTATTTATCTTCAGCATCCTCTTAAAAATTAGCTTTGATATGAAATATTCCAATCTTACAATATTATTGGCTATAGGGCTTTCATACACAGCTTGCGGTCAAAATACAAACAAAGAAAAACAAACCTCAACTCCAACTCCAACTTCAAAAAAACAACAGACAATGGATGTATCTAAAATAACGGACCCACAGGTAAAACAGGCAATAGAGGCTCTTCAAACAGGGGATAAAAGCTGGTACAGCTTCTTTATTGAAAATCCAGCCATGACGGATGATGGCAATACAGTAGATTTTAAATCTTTTTTTGCCAATGCATTAGGCAAAGAAATGTTTCTCAGCATAGACCGTATTGAAAATGATGGAAAAAATATTCACGGGAATTTTAAAGCCGGACAGTGGGGAACCTTTCCGGTATTCTTCAAATTTCATAAAAATGCTGAAGGGAAATTTGACCGATTGGATATTGGGCAGGATAAATAAATATAGACTTCTAAAGTATAAAAAAGGCTGTCCTACTTTGTGAGACAGCCTTTAAGCACATCTATCTAAAATCAATTGTGCTTTGATACTAATGAAGATTGTCTTTTTAGCTTTTAAAAACTATTTTATTTGCTAGTTTTAATGTATAAGCATTTTTGTTTTTTGTCAGTGTATACTTTCCTTTTTTATAGGCTACTACTTTTTTAGAAGCAATTTTATCAAGCACTAAGCTACCATCAGATGAAGGTAGAAATATCTCTGCTTTTTTTCCATCTTCGCTAAGAATTACTGAGGCATTAGAAGTGTATGTTTTTTTATTATCCACTTCTTTTAATTGTATCTTCTCTTCAAAAATTCTTACACAGTCATTTTTTATTACTGAGAATGTATATCCTGCAGATCCTTTACAACCATGTTTATCTTTGTCTGAACCTGCGCCTTTTGGAGTAAGTTGTGCTGAAACTCCTGAAGCGAACATTACAACTGCCATTGCTGTAATAAATTGTTTTACATTTTTCATATATGTTTAATTTAATAGATGAATTTACTTATTTTTTATGATACTTATTTCTGTTGGACATTAAATTTACCTTATAATTTCCTAACCTATTTTCTTAATTTAATTTCTTTATAATAAAAGAGGGGTCATCATTGTGTTTTTAGAATTTTTATTGATTTTTAAGTCTCCTTATCTGCCCCCTCTTTTTGGTTTTGCAAATTTTAAAAACTTATTAAAAAAAACAACAATTTTATCATACTACATTTATACCACATTTGTCGATTTCACCCATCAACAAAGCATTTATCGATAAATATCTATAAAAAAACCATACGTCAAGTTAACAAAATGATGCATTTCTACTTTTCCCATCAGGTTAAGGAAAAGCTGAAAGTTGAAAGATTGAGGCCGAAAATCATCTTTTATCCTATACTATAAAAAATATTTTACGATCTATTCTATATTAGAAGTAGAAATCAACAAAAAAAGAGACTACTGCAATTTCTATGCGTAATCTCTTCAACACTAAAATTTTTGATACCACATCGTATCACTATATCAAGAAAGCTAATAAAATGCTAAGTAATATAAAACAGAAATAAAATAAGAATATTTGCGAATATTCAGCTACCACACATATACTACATAGTTTATAACAACATATCTTACAACACCTTAACAACAAAACACAAATAGCCGTTGTTTTATCTTTAAGGAGGCCAATAATCTTTCTTTGACTAAGGATTTATAAAGAATCGAAGAAAATAAACAGTTCTTGTTCAGTAGGAACATTCAGCTTTTTTCGCAATCTGTGTTTTTTCTGCTGTACAGATTTATGTTGTATAAAGGTATATTCGGCAATTTCTTTTGAGCTGAAATTAAGCTTTATCATTGCACAGAATGCCAATTCTGAAGCCCCAAGTCTTGGATTGATCTCCAGAAGTCTAGGACAAAACTCAGGATAGATTTCCTGGAATCTTGTCAAAAATGTAGAATCATTTTTTTTAGCGAGCCCTACCAATTCATCAAAAGAATCATTGATTTTACTTTTCAACGAAAGTGCCTCACTTTTAAATTCATTTTTCTTTTGTCTTAATGCCCGGTTATACCTGTAGAATAAAATAAATATCATCAACGACAAAATAATTATCAAGCCAATAGAAAGATAGATCTTCTTTTGAAAACCATTGGATTCTTCTGCTTTATCACTCAGCATATGATCTATTGAAATATTGATCGCTTCATTCTGAATATTGTCGAGAGCTGTTTTCTCTTCTGTATATTTTTGCATTGCCTCTTCTTCTTTCTGAGGTTCATGCAGCATCTTGTAGGTTTTAGCTATAGATTCATAGACTCCAGGGATATTATACAGCCTGTTTGTTTTACTATAGTAATCCAATGCTTTATTATAATATTCCAATGCTGTTTTGTAATCCTCCAATGTAAAAAAATAATCTCCATAGGTGAGATATACGAATCCACTTTGAACATTTACTTTACCGGTATTAACAATTTTCTCTGAAGCTTTCTGAAGATAGATGAGGGCAGAGTCTTTCCTTTTAGTGTACATCAGATGATGCTTAGCCAAAAGTGTATTCAAAAGAACTCCCTGACCGTCAATCCTTTTCCCTTTCTGCAAATAAATGTATGCTGAATCTGCTTTATTCGCTTTATACAAAAAATCAGCCCTGTTGGCATAAAGTCTATACAGATAAAACTTTCTTTTCTCTGCATCTGAAATATTTTTAAGATAATATAAGCCTTTCGCATTCAGTTCCAACGCACTTTTATAGAGTCCTATTACCCCATTCAGCTGGCCATGTTCCTGATACAGCCTTGCCTTTAATACCGGGCTATTAACATTCTTAAGTTCTTTTTCAGCCAGAGAAAGATAAGATAATCCTCTTTTATAATTCCCTATGGTTGCTGAAATATTGGAAATATTGATGTAACAAAGGATAATTCCTTCCTTATACTCCTTTTCTTCCGCCAGATTCAAATAGTCTTTATTAAGGCGGACAAGGTTTTCATAATCTCCTTGAATTCGGAGTGACTCTGTTTTCTTAAGCAGAATGCTATCAAACCTTTCACGTGAAAATGCTTCCTGACCATACGCTGATCCGGCACAACACAAAAGGAATAAAAACAAGAGATTATATGAATAAAACATTCTATTTAATCGAGATGGGAACATGTTATTAATTATTTAAAGATAATAATTGTTAAATTTTAATTCATTTGATTGTTTAACATAAATATTTGATTGCTAATAAATTCTGTTCATTTGTAATTTCGATATTGCATTACAAATAGTATTCCAATTCTATTATATAATTTTTCTTCTAGATAAAAATCTATTCCGCACAACCTTACAAAAATTCAAATTAATTGAGAATTCTATAATAAAGAAGAAGCCATCTCAAAATTGAAGATGACTTCCAGATCCAGTCTGAAATTATTATTAACATGCAAACATTTCCTATATCAATTTATTTTTTTAACTCAACACGAGATATATTGGCCCCAGATACCATACTTGATTATGAAATTTAAAATCTGGCCAAAAAAGATTGATAGAAATAGAGTCTTTTATTACTTAAAGTAAATAGCTGTATATCAAAGCTTATCAAGTGCTTTGTAACTAGCCTGGGAGTTTTGTATCAATTTAACCATCCGATTTAAAAACCGTATCGTTTTAGCATATTGATTTTATGTAACCTGTAGGTGTTTGAGAGATTTCTTTTTTGAAAACTGTATAAAAAATGATTTTGTCTATATCATTTATGAGTATAACACGTATCTTTTAATGATTACAAATGAGAATATTACCCATTTAATTTTTCCATTTGCCCAAACCATTCTTCATATATATCTTCTACTGTTTTTAACTTATGTTCTGTAAAAACATTATCATAGCTGAAATCACTATTAAATTTATCTGTTTTTGGGTGGTATGATAACTTCAACATGATGGGAGCATCTCTCCTATCATTTTTAAAAAGGTCTTCGATATCTTTCAGTATCCGGTTACCTTTATTGAGCATTTCAAACAATTTCTCATGGCTAATATCATACTGCATATCTGATACCTCATTCACATTATGGGATTTCACCAGATAGCCATTAATTTCATAAAAAACTTTATAAAAATATCCTGTCTCTATTAACCCGATGATATACACAGCATCTACTTCTTCTGAATTATTATCTACAAATTCAAAGCCGGTTTCAACGAGTTCTGCAAGATATTTTTGAAATTTAGTATCAAAATGGCTCATATTCTGATGATTTGCAATTAAACCAGTTAAGATAGTAAATTTTATCCATCCATTTGAATGTATAATTTCACCACAAGTTATACTTGATATTTGCCATAATATTTACGTAAATTTGGACAGCATCTGTCTGTTAATACGCACTAGCAGGCAATACCACGACTTCATTATGGATACAGATATTATCGTTTCGCAGCTTACAGAACATTTTCAGGAAATTGTCCCTTTAAAAAAGGAAGAAATTGACCTTGTGATTCAAAAACTGGAATTTATTCAGCTTAAAAAGAAAGAATATCTGCTCCGTGAAGGACAAATTTCAAGACATATGCGATTCATTGCCCAGGGAAGTTTATATGCTTATCATATTGATGAAAAAGGTAAGGAAAATATCACTCAGCTCGGTATTGAAAACTGGTGGATTAATGATTTGTACAGCTATCTGAGCGAGCTTCCTTCAAGAATGTTTATTCAGGCTAACGAAGATGCTGTAATTGTTCAAATCAGTAAAAGTAATTTGGAACTCTTATATAAAGAAATTCCTGCCATCTCCGAATTCTGGCGTCTAAAAATGCAATCAGCCTATGTTACTTTACAAGAAAGAACGTTTGAACATTCAAGAGTGGACGCTTACACCAAATACAGAAACTTTGTATCTGCTTACCGTAATATTGAGCAGCGCTTTCCACAATATATGATTGCTTCTTACCTGGGAATTACTGTAGAGTACCTTAGTTATTTAAGAAAAAAGCACCTGTCTGACGTTTCTTAAGATATCTTAAGTTTATTCCCTCCCCGCCTGAATAATTTTGCTCTCAGAATTTTAATGAGTGCAATATGAAGGCAAAAATCATCGCCATAACAGCTCTTGCATCAGTCTCTTTAAGTCTGAATGCACAGAAACTAAACTTTACTCCGGACCTTGTTTTAGGACACCGTTCCTATACCTATATGCATAATGTCAATTATTATTTTAATGATCGGCTAAAGCTCAACAACCTCACTTTATTTGATACAGAATATACCAAAGACAAAGAAAATATATTCTTCATACGAAACACCCTTGCTTACAATCTTACCAAAAGGTTCAGTATCAATGCTGCAATAGGGATGAAAAATCCTGGAGCATTCTTCAGTGCTTATGTACAATACAGGATTGCAAAACCCACTTATTCACTTTCCTACTCTATTGGAACTACTTATCAGAAAGGGTTTTCTCTGGAACAGTCTGTTTCATTTGAATACATGCCTTATCTGAAGGAAAATCTTCAGGGCTACTTCAGTGTGTTAGCTATTGGCAATATTGATAACAGTGGCTATCCAAGAGGCTTACAGTTTATCCGCCTGGGCATAAAACAGGATAAAATCATGTACGGAGTGGCTTCCAATTTCGACCAGTTCAACAACGCCAAAAAGACCCTTGAAAATGTTGGGGCATTTGTAAAATATAACTTTTAAATAATAATATAATGAAAAAGAACATTGACTTAGGACTATTAATCAGCAGAATCGCCATTGGATTTCCAATGTCAGTATATGGAGTAAATAAGTTGATTCACGGAATAGGATTTATTGAAGATATGATGACCATGCACGGTTTGCCTTCCTTCTTTGCCTATGGAGTATTTGCAGGTGAAATTATAGCTCCTATTATGCTGATGCTGGGCTTCAGAACAAGGCTTGCAGGTTTAATTTTTGCAGCCAACTGCTTTACTGCAACCGTTCTTGCCCAAACGGCTAATATTTTCAAACTGAATGACTTTGGAGGCTGGGCATTGGAATTATTAGTGATCTATATGTTAGTGGGAATTAGTTTTTTCTTTGCAGGAGCTGGGAAATATGCGGTTTCTACGGCAAATAAGTGGGATTAAATATCTTGTTGGAAAACGCTAAGACGCTATTTTTTCTTTTCCTTTCAACACGTTTTAGGGCGCAAAAATTTTATCTACAATAAAATTGAATACCGCTTATTTACTACGGATATGAGAATATCTAAAAAACTATGTGCCTATGTGGTTTAAAAAATTCTAACCACAATAGGTACATAGAATTTTGCTCGAAAACGCAAAGATTTTATCTCCGATAAAATTGAGTACCGCTTATTTTTGCCACGGATACACAAATAATTTTATGAATGCATTCGTGGCATTTTCGATCTTATTCCGAGACGTTAATTTCGGAAAAAACCAATTTATAAATGGATTTTCATGTTCGAAAGTTAAAATTCATCTTAGAAATCCTTCACTTCATCTATCTTATTCTACAAGACATCTTTTAACACATTGAACAACAATTAATTGAACAAATATTAAAGTTTCTTTGTGGTGTCAAAAAAGAAAAGAATGAGAAAAAAATGGATGATTATTGCTGCGTTTACACAGGCAGCTTATGCTTTTGCACAGATAGAACTGAGGTCTGAATATCTGCCTCAGCAAAAGTACATCAATAATAACGGAAATAAAACGGAGGGAAAAAGTTCAGTACTCACCACTACTTTCACAGCCACCATTCCTGTAAGTGTAAAACCATCAAACTACCAACAGCCTTCCCTATGGGCAGCAACGCTTAATGCTTCCTATACTTCATTCAGTAATGATGGAATAGCAGCTGAAGCTCTGCCTAAAGAAATGGCTTCGGCAGACCTTGGGGTAATGTATATGACCCCATTAAACGAAAAACTGATGTTCATTGGTGGAGCATCCGCAGGGGTTTATTCTACAGATACCGATCTGAAAAAGTTAGACATGGATCATGTTGTGGTTAATGTATATTCTTCTTTTATATGGCAGCTTCGTCCCAAAATAAAACTTGGGGTTGCTCTTGTTGGAAATAATGCTTTTGACAAACCTATGCTTATTCCTTTCCCCTACTTTCAGTACCACAGTGAAAAAGCCCGTGGAATGGAATATCATGCGGAATTGAGCTATAGTCCGAAATTTTCTGTAGGGTACAGATTTAATGAAACTTTTGCACTGCGTATTGTTAACCGTCCCAAGTTTTTCTTTTCTCTCGCTAAGATTGATGGCCAAAAGAAATATTTTGACCATCATTATGTAAGTTTGGGAATGGAACCGGAATATAGCTTTAATAAATGGACGGTAAGCGGTACATTGGGTGCTAACTTCGGACGTACAGACCGTTATCGTGACAGAGAACCTTCTCAATTTCTTAAATGGGGAAATGCAACTTTTGACCCTTCATTCTATGTTTCTGCAGGGATAAAATATAACTTTGCAAAAAGGCAGAAATAAGAAACACCAACCTTTTTATAAACTGAACTTCATATGGATCTTTCTGAAATTTTCCCCAATCAGGAAATGAAAACCAAAAGATATGTGCTTCCGCTCTATTATTTTTTGGTAACTACTCTATACACCATATACCAAATCATTTTCTTCAATACGATTTTGAAGAGCAGCATTCTTTCAAAAAGCAGCTTATGGGATAATTTCCTGCTTCAGTTTGTCATCTTCTATCCCATTGTACTGGTTATGACGTTTCTGGATTATCTTTTGATTAAGTTTATTAATGAGATTACACCTCTGCACAACAGTTTATATAGACATGCTTCCGCTTTGTTTGTAAGTAATATCCTGTTATGCGCTATTCTCTATATCATCTTCAGCTTCACAGTAACGGAGCTAATGGATGTGGGAATCCGACAGTCACTTTCTTATAAAACAAGCCTTATTCTCAATATTACTGCCAATTTGCCCATCCTTCTGGTTATTGATCTGCTGTTTTACTTTCAGGCAGAACGTAAGGCGATTAAAGCTTCTGAGAAAGCTAAACGGGATATGCTGATGTATCAGTATAATGCATTAAGAGCACAGGTAAATCCTCACTTCTTATTCAATTCTCTGAATGTTTTGTCTTCTCTCATTTATGAAAATCAGGAACAAGCTAATAAATATACCAAAGCTTTATCACAGGTCTACAGACAGGTTTTATCTGTCAGCAAAAAGCCCCTGAATACTTTACAAGAGGAAATGCATTTCTTCCGACAATATCTGTTTCTAATGGAAATAAGATTTGAAAATGGCTTTAAAATAGAAATTGAGCCTACTGAACAATGGGAACACCGTAAATTGGTAGCCTTCAGCTTTCAGCTTCTTTTGGAAAATGCTTTTAAACACAATGTAAGTTCTGCTGCCAATCCTCTATTGATCTACATTTCTGTGGATGAAAACGGAATATCTTTCAGAAATAGAATATTTTTACGGAATGATATTACCAAAGGAGAAGGAATTGGGTTATCTTTTCTGAATACACAATACGACCGTTATCATAAAAAACTCAGAATAATAGAAGAAGAAAATGATTTTATCGTCAAAATACCTTTCGTAGAATGAAAAAATATTTAATTATTGAAGATGAGCGCCTGGCATTTTCTGAACTGAAACGAATGGTAGAAAGCCTTAGACCAGATTATCAGTTATTGGGAAGAACAGAAAGTGTATTGGAATCTGTTGAGTTTTTGCAGGAACATAAACCTGATTTTATTTTGATGGACATCAGTTTATCAGATGGCAGCTGTTTTGAAATTTTCAATCCTATCAAGGTAGAGGTTCCTATTATTTTTACAACGGCTTACGATGAATATGCCATACAGGCTTTTAAAGTCAATAGCATAGATTATCTTTTGAAACCTATTTCTGAAGATGAGCTTGAACGTGCTCTCATTAAGCTTGAAGACCTTCATTTTGACAAAGAGCAAAAAGAAATGGGCATCCGGATGGTAGAATCTTCCTTGATGAAAAAGGTAAAAAACAGATTTCTTGTTCATTCCCGTGACGGATACCTATACGTGGAATCAAAAAACATTGCCTACTTCTACAGTGAAGAAAAAGTAGTCATGCTGCATACATTTGATAACAAAAGATATATTATTAATTACACTTTGGATCAACTGGAGGGACAACTTACAGAAGATCTGTTTTTCAGGGTTTCCCGAAACTGCATTGCTAATATCAAGGCCATTAAAGGAATTAAAAAACTGGTGAACAGCCGGTTAACAATTGAATTTGAACCGGAATGTCCCCATGAGATTGTAGTGAGCCGCGTAAGGGTCCAGAACTTCCTTGAATGGCTGAATGATGACTAAATAAATGCCACTAATGCACGAATATTTTTAATGTTTATTTACTAATTTATTCCCTTTATTCTTAGAATTATTCGTGTATTCGTGGCGATTAACTTATTCTCGCAGATCACACAGATTTCGCAGATTTTTCACAATCATCTGCATAATTCGCGTAATCTGCGAGAGATAAAAATATCTGCAAGATATGCCACATTCAATTTTATCGCAGATAAAATCCTTGCACCTTAAAAAGAAAAAAAATAGCGTCTTTGCGTTTCCCAACAAAATACATTCACCTATCTTTATCCTGAATTTAATAAGTTATGATGAAGGAAGTAATCGTGTATCAAATTGATTCTTTTACAAAAGAAAAGTTCAAAGGAAATCCTGCTGGTGTTGTACTCAATGCTGAAAGTCTGACAGCCGAAGAAATGCAGCTCATTGCAAGGGAGCTTAATAATTCGGAAACGGCATTTGTCTTAAAACCTGAGCAGAATGAAAATTTTGATTACCACGTACGTTATTTCACTCCCACAACAGAGGTTCCTATCTGCGGACATGCCACTATTGGAGCGCTTTATGCTAAGGCTATAGAAGACCAGCTAGATTCTTGTATTATTAGGATCAACACTCAGGTTGGTATTTTACCTATCGATATTCTAAAAACAGATCATGACTATCAAATTACCATGACCCAAGGAAGTTTTAGCCTGGAACCTGCTTTTGAACCTTCCGTAAAGCAAAGAATTGTGGATGCCTTAGGGTTAAAGAAGGAAGACCTTAACGAAAAGTGCCTAGTGCAGATTGCTTCTACGGGCCATTCTAAAGTAATGATAGGTATTAACAGCAGAACTTTGCTGAATCATCTGACTCCAGATTTTACTGCTTTAGCCCATCTCAGCAAAGAAATTGGTTGTAATGGTTATTTTGTATTTACTTTTGATTCTGATGATAAAGATGTTTTAACCTATGGAAGGATGTTTGCCCCTGCCATCGGTATTCAGGAAGATCCTGTTACGGGCAATGCCAATGGACCTTTGGGTGGTTATCTCATTCAGAATAAAATCGTAGACGTTGCTGACGGAACTTTTGAATTTATCGGAAGACAAGGGGAAGCCATCAATAGAATCGGACAAATGAAAGTTGAGGTAAGTGTAAAAAATCATAGCCCGGAGATCATCAGAATTACAGGGAATGCGGTTCATGTTTTTCGTACGGTGATGCCTGTATGATATTTATTCTGAATCCGGGTTTGTTTCTTCCAGTTTTTTTCTGTAATTTTTTGGAGTAGATCCGGTTTTCACTCTGAATAGATAGGAAAAGTGAGAAAAGTTCTGAAATCCCAATTCAAAAGCAATTTCTTTAATGGATTTATCTGAACTGTGAAGCAGATTTTTAGCTTCAAGAATAATTCTTTCTTTGATAAACTCAAGAGGTGAAATTGTATACTGTTTTCTACAGATCACTCCCAGATAATTAGGAGTAATACATAGCTCATCTGCATAAAACGCCACATTCTTTTGAGTTTTATAATATTTGTCTACCAGCATATGAAAACGGAAAGCAAGATTGTCCGGAGTGCTTAAGGCTTTATTTCCATAAGCATGTTCTACCCATAAATTGATAATAAGAGCTAAAAGCCTTACTCTTGCATTGATAAGTTCCGGAAATACAACATCAGCAGCAATTTCCTTTCTGATGGCATTAAATTCAAGACTGAATCTATGATAGGTTTCATCATCAGGCTGTATCATTTCATATTTACTGTAAGATGAAAATGTAAATTTAAGGGTTGGAGAAAAGGTTTTAAGGATTTCATCATTAATAATCAACCTCCTTCCTACTGTTTCGGGGGCCAGTTCCCATTTGTATTCCCTTTTGGGAAGATGGATGAACAATTGCTGAGCTTTTAAATTATATTGATTCAGACCGGTGGTACATTTTCCGCCTTCGCACTGATCCAATAAGATAATGGTAAAACAGTTTTCAGGAAAAAAATTAAGAGAATCACCACTGATCTCGTCCTGAAAAACAACGTCAATTCCTTTATTAAATACCTCTTCTACTGAATTTTTATTTATCAGCTCTTTATCTATTATCATACTAATCTTTTCAATACTAATTTATGAAAATCCCCTCATATATTATTTTCTGTAAATACAATATATTTTATTTCCTATTATTTTTAGCAGCGTGCAAAGATACATTCTTCTTCTCCTTCCGGAAATATCAGAAACCGTGATAAGAATATCCTGTTTTCATATCATTTAAGATTAATGAGGATACAAAAAATCAAGAGAATATGACTATATCCCTCTATCCTTCTTACTTTTAAGACTTATCACCTTACTTTTTCACCCTTAATTTCAATAAGCATATTTTTAGTTTATCGTTAAAACAATAAGTATATTTGTGTAAGGATCTTGTTCCTATACTTCATATGTTAACAGACAAATTTGGAAGACCTATCAACTATCTGAGGCTGGCCGTTGTGGACAGATGCAACCTTCGATGTACTTACTGTATGCCGGAAAACGGACTTCCATGGATTAAACAGAATGATCTGATGACTGATGAAGAAATGCTCCGTATATGTTCTGTATTTACAGATCTTGGAGTAGATAAAATCAGAATCACAGGCGGTGAACCTTTTGTCAGAAAGAACTGTATCAGCCTTATTGAAAAAATAGCACAGCTTCATGGGCTTACTGATATCAGTTTAACCACCAATGGACTTCTTACCGAACAATACATTCCACAACTGAAATCATTCGGAATAAAATCTGTTAACCTTAGCCTTGATACGTTGGATGAGGAACGTTTTTTCAAAATCACCCGCCGTAAAAGCTTTGATAAAGTGATGAAAACACTGGATGGTTTACTGAACCATCAGATCAGGGTAAAAATCAACACGGTAGTAATGGAGAATCAGAACATAGAAGATATAATTCCCTTGGTTGAACTTACGAAAAATCTTCCGGTAGATGTTCGTTTTATTGAAGAGATGCCTTTCAATGGAAATAATGATTCTGAAGTTGCTCCAAAATGGAATTATCCTCAAATTTATAGCTATATCAAAGATCATTTTCCAGCTATAGAAAAAATGGAAGATCCTAAAAGCTCTACTTCATACAATTATAAAGTACCAGGTTTTACAGGAAATATTGGCATTATTGCAGCCTATACCCGTTCTTTCTGTGGAGACTGTAACAGAATAAGAATTACTCCTTCCGGAATATTGAAAACCTGTCTGTATGAAGGTGGAGGGATTAATTTAAAAGATATGATTCGTTCAGGTACCACTGACAATGCATTAAAAAATATAATAATCAACAGCATACATCATAAACCTAAAGACGGATGGGAAGCAGAGCAACAAAGCCTTAATGCTTCATCTATTCATCAGTCAATGGCTACAATCGGAGGATAACTATGGAAATGATAACTGTACAACAGGCAGAAGACATTATACTTTCCCAAACAAATGATTTTGGAACCGAATATATTGCTTATGACCAGGCATTAGGAAGAGTTTTGGCAGAAGATCTTACCGCAGATCGGGACTTGCCGCCTTTTGACAGACCTACTGTTGATGGAATTGCCATCCGTTATTCCGCCTATGAAAAAGGAAATCGTTCCTTCCGTGTAAAAGCAATACAATCTGCTGGAGAAGCCTCAATACCTATTGATTCGGAAACTGAATGTATAGAAATTATGACCGGTGCTGCTTTGGATTGTTCAGTAGATACTGTTATCCGGTATGAAGATATTTCAATACATAATGGAATTGCAACCCTTACTATTGATATTAAACAAGGACAGAATATCCACCTGAAGGGCAGAGATAAAAAAGAAGGAGAAATTCTGGTAAAAACCAATCAGATTATTACTCCGGCTATTATTGGAATAGCTTCTTCCATTGGAAAAACCTCTATCAACGTAAAAAAATTGCCTAAAATCATCATCATTTCTACGGGAGATGAAATGGTAAGCCCGGAATCTATTCCTTCTCCTTATCAGTTAAGACGTTCAAATGGAATTACAATACAATCTGTTTTAAAACAATACCATATTGAAGCAGATACTCTTCACCTCAACGATAATTATGAAGAGATCAAAAAGAAATTTCCCGCTGCATTACTGAATATGATGTTCTTTTGATGAGTGGCGGTGTATCTATGGGAAAATTTGATTATCTCCCTCAGGTTTGTGAAGAACTGGGGATTGAAAAGCTTTTTCACAAAATCAAACAAAGGCCGGGAAAACCATTTTGGTTTGGCAAAAATGATACACAGAAACTTGTTTTTGCATTTCCTGGAAATCCTGTTTCGGTATTTATGTGTCTACACAGATACTTTATTCCGTGGCTGGAAAAGTCTTTGGAAATATCAGGAAACTCGCCTCAGTTTGCAGTATTACAGAATGATATTGAGGTACCTTTTTCACTCCAGTATTTTGTTCAGGTGAAATTGGGGACAAATGAAATGGGGCAGCTCACTGCTGAATCTGTTAATACAAATGGTTCGGGAGATTTTTCCCACCTTGCGGATACCAATGCTTTTATGGAACTTCCTTTGGAAAAGAACACCTTTAAAAAAGGAGAAGTATACCGGGTATGGAAATATAATAATTAAAATAACATATAAAATGCCACGAATGCACGAATACAATTAATTAGCGTCTCAAAATCTATGTGTCTATATGGTAAAAAACAACCACATAGATACATAGATGATAATGCAAGAGATATTTAAACAAATTCGTGCATTCGTGGCTAATAAAAATGTATTTCTGTGGGTTAAAAAAGAAGATATGTCAGAATTTACTCATCTTAATAAAAACGGACAGCCTGCTATTGTAGATGTTGGTGGAAAACGTGTAACCAAAAGAAAAGCTGTTGCACAAGCTATAATCTCTTTGCCTGAAAATATATTGGAAGCTTTACAACAGGACGATTTCAAAACAAAAAAAGGGTCTGTATTCCAGATTGCCATTATCGCAGGAATTATGGGAGCTAAAAAAACGAGTGAACTTATTCCTCTTTGCCATCCCATCGGACTCGATAACTGTCATTTACAGATAGAACTGAATGAGCAAAACGATATTGTCGTTGAATGCACCGCCAGTATAGAAGCTAAAACAGGAGTGGAAATGGAAGCTCTTACCGGCGCCTCTGTTGCAGCCCTTACTATTTATGATATGTGCAAAGCATTAAGCCATGATATTATTATCAAAGAAATAAAATTAATAGAAAAATCAGGTGGAAAAAATGATTTCAAAAGAGTCTGATACCGTTCCTAAAATTAATGGTCTTGTTCTCGCTGGTGGAAAGAGTGTAAGAATGGGAAAAGCTAAAGATCTCCTTCAATGGCATGGAAAAGAACAGCGTTATTTTGCAGCAGATCTTCTAACTCCGTTTTGTGATGAGGTTTTTATCTCCTGCAGACAGGATCAACTGGAAAACTTTGATCCCAATTATAAAGCTCTTACCGACACATTTCTGAATATGGGACCTTTTGGCGGAATTCTCTCAGCACTACGTTCTCAAAGAGATAAGGCATGGTTGGTGGTAGCTTGTGATCTTCCTTTACTGGATCCGAAATCTCTGGAATTCTTAGTACAGTCAAGAGATCCTGAAAAGGCTGCAACTACTTATGAAAGTCCTTTTGATGGCTTACCAGAACCATTAATTACGATTTGGGAGCCTAAAAGCTATCCTTTGCTGCTTCAATTTCTGGGAATTGGAAATACATGTCCACGAAAGGTTCTAATCAATAGTGATACGTTAATTTTGAAACCTGATAATCCGAATGCTTTAATGAATGTGAATACGCCTGAGGATGCTGAAAAAGCTCACCGGATTCTAAAAAGTTAATTTTGTTGGAAAACACAAGGGCGCCAATTTTTTCTTTTTAAAACGTTTTTAAGGCGCGAGGATTTTATCTGCGATACAATTGAATGCGGCATATCTTGCAGATATTTTTTATCTCTCGCAGATTATGCGAATTATGCAGATGATTGTGAAAAACCTGCGCCATCTGCATGATCTGCGAGGGAATATTAAGCACCACGAATAAGATTCTCAGATGTAATAAATAATTAGAATCTATAATTAAGAATGCTTATAGATTAATTAATAGAAATAAACTGAATCGTAAACATTAAAAAATTCGTGCATTCGTGGCAAAAAATAGAGGCAAAAATATAAAGAAACAATTATGAATACATCATTTGAACGTTATCAGTGTCAGATGGCTTTACCGGGATTTGGTATGGCATCCCAGGAACTGTTGAAAAATGCAAAAGTTCTTATTGTGGGTATGGGTGGACTTGGCTGTCCTACGGCCCAATATCTTGCTTCTTCCGGTGTTGGAACCATTGGTATTGTGGATGATGATATTGTTTCTTTGAGTAATCTCCATCGTCAGATTTTATACAGCCCTGAGGATATAGGAGCTTACAAAGTAGATGTTGCAGCCAAAAGATTACAACAACAAAACCCTTCTGTATCCATTATTCCCTATAAAGTACGCATCACTTCTTCCAATGTGATGGAACTGATTTCAGAGTTTGACCTCATCATTGAAGGAACAGATAATTTTGAAACCAAATGTCTATTGAATGATGCCTGTGTTTTAGCAGGAAGACCTTTGGTGTATGGGGCTATTTATCAAGATGAAGGTCAGGTAAGCATCTGGAATGTTTTACAAAAAGATGGCAGTTATTCTCCTAATTATCGTGATGTTTTTCCTAATGCAGAAGAATCTCAGGTTCCTAACTGCAGAGAAGGTGGTGTACTTCCAACTCTAGCCGGAATAGTAGGCTGTATACAAGCCAACGAAGCCATAAAATACCTTATTGGATCCGAAGAAACTCTGGCAGGAAAACTCTGGATGATGAATGTAATGAGCGGCAAAACTCAGATTATAAAGCTTAAAAAAACTTCTATCCAAATCTCTGGTCTTACTCAAACTGTTCAACGTATCAGTTTTGAAGAATTTAAACGGAATCAGAAAAACTTTGAAATTATAGATGTACGAACAAAGGAGGAACATCAACAGTTTAATATTGGCGGAAAGAATATTCCACTGGATGAATTGGATAAACACTTCCCTTTTCTTTCTTCGGTTTCAAACCCTATAATGATGTACTGCCAGTCCGGCAAACGAAGTATGGAAGCTGTGAGAAAAATTAAAAAAGTATTTCCTGAGAAGGAAGTGTTTTCTTTGCAAAATGGTATTGATGGAATACCCGGATAGCTTTATTTAGCCACAAAAGCTTTTAGTTTGAACACTTTTAGTTCATCTCTTTAGAAGCTGATTAATCAAATAAACTGGCATCTGAATAGAAAACTTGCCCGTTACTGATTCTTGCAGGTGTTGTGTAAGGATGTTCTTCTGATTTTCCAATCTTCATAATATGTTCTACGTCCCATCCTTTTGCTTTTAGATAATCCGAGATCATTGATCTGTGACAGCTCCACCAAACGGCTTCTGAGCACATAAAAGCGGTTCTTTTTAATCTTGCTATTGTATCCAGTTTTTCAATTGCTTTGGTGAATTCTTCAGTCTGCATATAATCAGCATAACCACGGAAAGATTCATTTTTCCAACGGCTATTGACTGAATTGGCCTGTACTTTTCTCCTTCCACCCAAGGTTTCAAAATGGATATATTCAATAGAATTTTCAGGTAATACTTTCTCTAGATTTTCTTTACTGAACCACGGATACCTCTTTGAACTGGCAAATCTGCGTACATCAGCAAGAACTTCAATGTTGAATGATTTCAACATCTCTATAAATTCTTCCAGGGAATGAGTAGAATGTCCAATCGTATAAATAATTGGTTTTTTCAAAGATTCCATAGGTCTGTAATTAGTCTATGATGGTGTGTTGTTCTTTCTTAGAAACAGTAATTTCCTCTCCCGCCATTTCATGAATAGTTTCTTCAATCATCGCACTCATACTGTTTAAAGCTAAATCATTGGCTTCTGTACCAAACGGTTCTTCGATTTCATCTGCTATGGCCTCAAATGCTACAAAAGTATAGGCTACAAATACAACAATAAGCGGAGTAAACCACCTTAGTGAATCTACTAATCCAAACGGCAAAAGAAAACAGTAAATATATACAGTACGATGCAATAAAACACGGTAACTGTAAGGAAGCGGAGTGGACACAATCCTTTCGCACCCACCGACAATATCAGAGAGTTTATCAAAATTTTCGTCAAAACGTGCCTGTTGAATGGTATCTATACTTCCCTCCTCTTTTGCTTTCTGAACCCATTCTGCCAATAACCTCATAATGACAGCGGGTTTATACTTTGCTGCAGAAACTATTTTTAACTGATCCTCATTCAATCTCTCTTTTAGGTCTTCATGAGCATCTGTTCCTCTCAACTGATGTTTCAATGCGAAAATAAAAGCACCTAATAATTTGATAAATTCAGGAACAGAAACACTGCTTTCTTTTCTATTTTTCAAGGTTAAAGCCTGACGGGTTAAGGAACGCGCAGTATTTAATAAAGCGCCCCACAATTTACGTCCTTCCCAGAATCTATCATAGCTGGCGTTATTCTTGAATCCTAAAAATAAAGCCAGTACAAATCCGAATAGCGTTAATGGTGCCGGATTAAGCGGAATTTTAAAGGAAAAAAATAACCCCGCGCAGATAAACTACGCCCAATGATAAAATAAAAAGCAAAAAAAGACGCGGCAACAGTCCAGGCAATACTGAACCATGCCAGACAAAAAGCATTTTAAACCAATGTTCCTTCTTCCTTATAATCATACCGTTTGTTGTAAAGCCTTTATTTAAAATTTTATTTTTTGATCTGTCCTATTACCAGAGATTCCAATTGATAAGAGCTGCGTGCAGGTTTTTTTTCGCCTTCTGCAACGATGCGAAGCGGACCTTTTGATTCTGCCAAAGGTTTTCCATCCATTGTATCTGCTACAATAACGTTTTTATCTGCAATAGAAGCATCCAGCTCAGCTAATGAAAACAAAACCTGATATCCGTCTTTACATTTTGCCAGCAGATATTTTGAGATATTTTCACCGTGAAGTTCCTTTCCTGAAGGAGCTCCAACTTTTGCAAGAATATCACGAATGGAAACTCCTGTGTATACATGAATTGTTCCATCTTTATCTTTAAGTGAGGCTTCTTTTCTTGGCATCTTTGATAAATCGTTCAGACGCAATTCTAAAGGAGTAGGAACTTCCCCACTCACTTTCAATTTGAATCCGGATTGACCGAAGGCCCAGCCGGAAAGCAATAACAGCGCTACAGGCAGTATTTTTTTCATACAACAATATAAGAATAATTATGGTCTTTGAATAGCTCCCTGATATAACATTTCATCTACTTTTTTATAGACTTCGGGATTATGTTTTTTAATCTTGATTTTCACATATTTGGAAGCCGGCATATTACTTTCCTTTACCACATTATTTACGGATACTAAAACATTGGTTTCCGGAAAATAGGTAACAGTATTCTTTTCTGGAATCTGGTAAGAAACAATAATAAACAGAGGAGCGACTCTTTCTATACCATCATCATAGTTGAAAAGGTCTACTTTATCACCTGCTTTAAATCCTGCTTTATCAATATCTTTTTGATTCATGAATATCACCCGGCGTTCATTTTTTATTCCGCGGTAACGGTCATCTAATCCGTAAATGGTTGTATTAAATTGATCGTGAGTACGGGTTGTAGCCATCATATATTCATCGGAAGCCAGCGTATTATCAGGAATTTCTGTTAATGTAAAAGGGGCACGTCCGCCAAGCTCTTTAGAAAAGCTTTGTTCGTCTCTTGCTGCATTGGGAAGGTAAAATCCTCCTTTCTGTCTGACACGAACGTTATAATCTGTAAAGCCAGGTATGCATTGTTCAATATCATCTCTCACGGCATCATAACTATCATGGAAACGCTGCCAGTTCACCACAGAACGATCCCCTAAAGTAGCCATGGCCATACGGCATACAATCTGGGTCTCATTGATGAGGTTATCCGAAACGGCATCCAGCATTCCTTTTGAACTCTGAACAACGCCCATTGAGTTTTCTGTAGTGATGATCTGTACTTCGCCATTCACAATATCTTTGTCACTACGCCCATAAGTAGGAAGAATTAAAGCCTCTTTTCCATGAACAAGGTGTCCTCTGTTCAACTTGGTGGAAACAGACACCAATAAATTCAGTTTTCTCAAGGCATTGGCTGTATAAGTGGTATCAGGAGTCGCAGAAATAAAGTTTCCGCCCATACAGAACATTACTTTTATTTTTTCTTCGTGAATGGCTTTTATGGCACGCACTACATCGTATCCATGTTTGCGGGGAACTTTAAAACCATAGAAATTTTCAAGACGGTCAAGCTGTTCATCAGTTGGTTTTTCATCAATCATCATCGTTCTGTTTCCCTGAACATTGCTGTGGCCTCTTACAGGACAAACTCCTGCTCCCGGTTTACCAATGCTGCCTTTCAGTAAAAGAATATTCAGTATTTCGCGGATCATATCAACGCCGTTCGGTTGCTGGGTAAGCCCCATTCCCCAACTGACTATAATTTTCTTTTTAAAAGCCATCATTTCTGCTGCCTGACGAAGAGCTTCTTTGGAAACACCTGAAAGTTCAGCCAATTCGTCAAGCTTATACTCATCAAACTGTTTCATGAAATCTTCGTATCCCACCGTTTTATTTTTAATGAAATCTTCATCAAATACCTTCCCTGGATTTTGTTTTTCAAACTCAATTAAAAGGAGTTCCAAAGCTTTCAATAAAGCCATATCTCCATTGATCTTTACAGGCAAATAAAGGTCTGCCAGTTGTACACCACCGGTAAGGACTTCTCTCACGCTCTGAGGGTTAATAAATCCCATCAACCCTGCTTCAGGTAATGGATTGATCGCTATAATTTTAGCTCCATTTTTCTTCCCTTTTGCCAAAGCACTCATCATTCTCGGAGCATTGGTTCCTGGGTTTTGTCCGATGATTACAATCACTTCAGCATCATAAAAATCTTCCAGAGTTACGGTTCCTTTACCGATTCCTATGGTTGGGCGAAGTGCAGAACCTGAAGTTTCATGGCACATATTGGAACAATCAGGCATATTATTGGTTCCAAATTCTTTAGCGAATAATTGGTATACAAATGATGCTTCATTACTCGTTCGGCCTGATGTATAAAAAGCAGCCTGATCCGGAGATTCCAATGCATTGAAATGTTCTGCTATTTTTTTAAAGGCATGATCCCAACTGATGGGTTCATAATGGGTTGCTCCCGGAGCCAGGTACATCGGATCGGTAAGCCTTCCCATTTTCCCTATCTGATAGTCATCTAATTTTGCCAGATCATATACGGAGTTTTGTTTGAAAAACTCAGGTGTTACTTTTTTAGTTGTAGCTTCTTCTGCAAGAGCCTTTGCACCATTTTCACAATATTCTCCCAATACAGAGCGTTCATCATCAGGATCGGGCCAGGCACAACTCGGACAGTCGAAGCCACCTATCTGATTCATTTTGAACAGGGCTCTCATTCCCCGGACAGGTGTTTTTTCTTCAAATAAATCACTAAAAGCAGCCATTACCGCAGGAACTCCTGCAGCAGCTTTTTCTACGTGTGTTAACTTAAGGTCTAATAAAGTGAATGGATTCTCAGCATTAGGTTCTCTGCTGATCTCTTCTTCTACTTTCTTTTTATGATTGTCTTCCATAACCTTTTATTTTGTAAAGTGATTAACATTTAAGATTGGGATTCGGATAGTTGTCGCTTTGATCTTCCATCGTATTGTCTATACATACAAAATCTTTTTCTACCAAAAGCTTAACTGGGCCTGACTGACCGTCAAATCCCACAATATCTGTAGAGATCCACTCTTCTACCATGGCTTCAGGCATTTTCATGACCATTTTATTTTCAATGAATGCCGCTGATAATGTAGTATCGTTTGTTTTCTCTATGGCATAGATGAATGGTCTGTCTACAAATTCTGTAAAACTGGAAACCGTCCCGTTCTTTCCTAATTCTGAAACTTCAGATTGGGTTAAACGAAATCTGATGGAATTGTCTTTTATTCTTATTTTCATTAGTTTCTTTTTAATTATTAATTCACTTTATCTATGCACCTATGTGGTAAAAATATTTTTTTTAAAACCACATAGATACATAGGTTTGTAGATGTATTATTCTTATTAGTGGATTCGTGGCCGTTAAAATTTACTTTTCAATGATTTTGTGAAAGCTACTTTCGTTATAAATATTAAATCTGTTATCTCTAAGAAATCCTAACAGCGTCATATTAAACTCTTTTGCTACATCTACTGCAAGGCTGGATGGGGCTCCGATTGCTGCCACTACAGTAATTCCTGCCATAGCCGCCTTCTGAATAAGTTCAAAACTAGCCCTGCCACTAAGTACTAAAATCTTATCTTTCAGAGGAAGCTGTCCTGTGAATAATGCATGGCCAATCAGTTTATCTAGTGCATTGTGTCTTCCTACATCTTCCCGTAAAGCCAGCAGCTGTCCATCAACATCGAAAACTCCTGAGGCATGAATTCCTCCTGTGGCACTGAAATTATTCTGAAAAGACTGCAGATTATCAGATAACTGATACAAAACATCAAATAATAAGATACGTTCTTCACGTTTGATATCCTGAAAAGTACTTACGGTTTTTATAGATTCTATAGAACCTTTTCCACATACTCCACAACTGGATGTAGTATAAAAATTTCTGTCAGCATTTTGAAGATGGGGAGTAAAATCTTCAGTCAATTCCACTTCAATGATATTTTCCCGGTTTCTGGAACATTCTGCCTGTGGATGATCTATATTCTGAATCTGATGGGAGCCTGAAATAATTCCTTCTGTGAATAGAAAACCGGCTGCCAATTCTGCATCATTGCCGGGCGTTCTCATGGTTACGGATATGTTTTTAGTAATCCTTTGGTCTTTTGGACCATAGGAAATCCGGATTTCCAGAGGTTCTTCTACAGAAAGATCATCAGAATAAGGAAAACTCTTGTTTTCTTTTACTTTGATAATCTCTATCTTCTGTACAGATTTATTTTCTAATGTATTGGTTTTCATATCTGAATAATCTGTTATAGTAAATATACGAATTTTCGTTATTCAATTATGGGTGTGCTGAAACCCATTCTTCTCCATCTTCAAAAATCTCTTTTTTCCATATAGGAACGGTTTTCTTTATGGTATCAATAATATAACGGCAAGCATCAAAAACAGCATCCCGATGTCCGTCACTTACCACAATGATTACTGCGGCATCACCTGGAAACAATATTCCAATACGATGATGAACCACAATATTCCGTACACCAAACAATTCTATAGCCTGATCTATAATTTTCTTGATTTCTTTTACCGCCATAGGTTGATAGCATTCGTATTCCAAACGGCTAACAGGTTTATTTTTAGTAACGTTGCGAACAGTTCCTATAAATGTTGAAACACCGCCACTGCTCAGATCCTGAGCCAAGGTTAGGCATTCGGTTATGTTTAATATATCTTCTGTGATTTTGATATCAATCATTTCTTTTTATTTTGAATCTTCATAAGTCTTATCCGCCACTTACAGGAGGAATGATGGCTATTTCATCTGTGTTTACAATGATCTGATCGTCTTCAGCATATTCTTCATTGACTGCAATGAAATAGGATTTCAACTTTATGAGTTGAGGGAAGTCTTCTTCCAATTTTTCTTTTAATTGTCTGACGTTCAAATCGTCTTGAACTTCCAATTCTTTTTTGATGCTCCGAAAATATCTTTCGTGATTCCAAAAGCTAATATTTTGAGTTTCATTTTATTTTTACACTAAGATTTTACCAATATTTCATGAGAACATTTATTCCTGCCACCAAAACCAAGATTGCAGTCATTCTTTTTATCACCAAAGGATTCCATTTCAGGGACATTCTGGAACCTATCTGGCCCCCTATCAAAACTGCCAGGCATAAGCTTAAAATCCTGAAATAATCTATCTCCACAGACAGTTTCGATAATTGTCCGAAAATACCTGATACAGAATTCACCAATATAAATACACTGGAGGTAGCAGCTATTTTTCTTGGTGTGTCCCATTTCATCAGATTCAATAAAGGGGAAAGAAAAATTCCGCCTCCAATTCCTACCAATCCGGATAAAAAGCCAATTCCACCTCCTAAAAAACTGTTTCCCACAATTGTAGTTTTTGATTCATACGAGATCTTTTCTTCATTTTTAGCTTCCGTTTTAACCCATAACAAGACAGCCGCTATAATAAGAGTAATTCCTAAGATCATAAAAAAAGTTTCCTGACTTATTTTCAGTATGGCTCCCAAATAAGCCATGGGAACACTTACCAGCGTTATGGGCAGCACTTTTCTCCAATTGATCTGTTTATTTTTAACATAAATATATACACCTCCCACTACAACAATAACGTTACAGATTAATGCTGTTAAACGGATTTCCTGATAAGGCAGGCTATACATGGCCAATACAGCCAGATAACTTGAACCACCGCCAAATCCTACGGATGAGTATACAAATGCAATGATCAAAAACAGCAGAAAAATCTCCCAATGGCCCATATTATTTTATTGACGGTTTATTTTATTACAATAATACTCATTTTAGAGCTTGATTACGGATAGAAAATCTAAAAGTCTCTACAGTAATTTGTGAAAAAAATGTCATAAATTGTTTATCTCAAGAATAAAGTGGTGTGGTACCATTATCATTTATTAAATTTGATTCATTAGAAACAGTAAAAAATGCCCGCAAACGAAACACAAAAAAACATGAATTCTCAGAATGTCACTGATTATCCTAACAACAATACTTATTTCCTGGTCTGGAATTTTAAACAGGATGCAAATCCTGCAAAAATTAAATCGATATTTCAGAGAATATGTGCTCTGATCACCAATCTTAACAATTCTGCTCTTGATCGTTTTCCGAATTCTAAAGCAAGCTGCGTGATGGGAATCGGTTACGAGGCATGGCTACAACTTGAATTACCCAGTCCGTTGCCCAAAGAATTTAAAAAATTCGAAGAAATAAAAGGCAGTAAACATACTGCGGTAAGTACAAAAGGAGATCTTCATTTTCATATCCGTTCTGATGAAAAAAGCCTAGCCTATGATATGGCTTCTACGATTTCGGATTTCATGACTGGAATTGCAGACTGTGTTGTAGAAGTACAGGGATTCCGTTATTGGGACAGCAGATCCATTTTAGGCTTTGTGGATGGTACGGAAAATCCGCATGGAAAAGACCGTGATTATTTTGCCATTATCGGAGATACAGATCCTGAATATGAAGGGGGAAGTTATCTTTTTGTTCAGAAATATATCCATAATATGAATGCCTGGAAATCTCTTTCTGTAGAGGATCAGGAAAAGGTGATCGGAAGATCGAAAGAACAGGATATTGAAATGGATGATGATGTAAAACCTAAAAACTCACATATTGCTCTGGCCAATGTAGGAGATGATTTCAAAGTAGTGAGAGACAATATGCCTTTCGGGAATGTTTCCACAAATGAAATGGGGACTTATTTTATCTGCTATGCGAGCACATTCAGTACCGTAGAAAAAATGCTGACGAACATGTTCATTGGTGATCCTGTAGGAAATTATGACCGCATTCTGGATTTCAGTACTGCGCAGACCGGAACTTTATTTTTTGTTCCTTCAGCGGATATGCTGGATGAATTTTCTTCATAAATTAACTCATACAATAGCTTAGCTGAGACTGCTTCAAAATATCGTTCTTAATAAAGCAATACGTGATGAAAAACCTCTTTGAGAGTTGTATTTTCTCTCGCAGATTCTGGAGATTACACAGATTTTAATTGCCACTAATTCACAAATCAAAATAATTCGTGAATTAGTGGCTAAATAGTATACAACTTAATGTTTTATGGAAATCTATTCCTTTACATTTATTTCCAGTTGTTTATCTTCATTGTATGCTATATTGATGAAAATATTTTTATAAATCTTGACAATGTCTCCGTTCTGAACTTTATGTTTTTTCTGTAACCGTCTTCCATGAACAAAAATAGCCTCTGCATCAATCAATTGATTCATTTTGCTTGATGAAAGGTGTAAGCAACTTCTCACCACTGTAGATAATCTCAGGTTAAATTCAAAAGGACATTTGATTATAAAGCTCAGTACTTCACTATCTGAAGTCATCATGTACTCTAGCGGAACCTCATCAAACTGAATTTCATATTCAACACTGTCTAAATCTACTTCTGCATTGTTTTTCCTTCTTATTTCGCGGGAAAAAGCATATTCCCAGGCCAGATCAACATTATTCTCAGAAAGTCTATTAAACATTTCTTTACTGATGGACTCTTTTCTGATTCTGGAAAATATAGTCATGTTGTATCGGTGGTGGCATTTTACACATCTGTAAATTAACCATATATCAATATTCTTTTTTGGGCATTGAGCCTGAATTTATCACTACAATGAAACCTTTCGCTGTCGCAATGGTTGCATTTCTTTTTCAAAAGGGGCGTGTTCCGGGCTTTTACTACCCATGTATACTCTATACTCATTATAATTTGTGCTTAATATTCTTTAGTAATTTCTTACCTATTATTCACGCATTACAAAGTCAGTACAGCTATTGAACAGAAATATCCTCTCCTATTCTTTTCTGAACAGCAGAACCGTCAAAAACAGAAATAGAGATACAGTTGCCTTATTGGCAATGCAATAAATAATAGGGTTAAATGAAAACCTGTTCAGGTAGAGTTACCTGAACGAAAGAATAATTAGCCTACGGTTTTTGAAGGCTAATTGTAAGCGATAACAGGTTTAAGAGTAGTTCTCAAAACGAATTGTTTACTTGGTTGGGATAAAAGTAGTTAATTCTAGACAAAAAACAAGTTTTTATCTCCCTTTTTATTTTAAAATTAAAATAATAAAATGCGATGACAATTTTACTAAGTCAGATAAAAACCAATATTATTTTGTAGCTTAGAGAAAGTTTCAGCGTATTACTATTTTTATCTAACCATTTAAAAGCTTACGGTATGTGGTGGGTATATGCAATTCTTTCAGCATTTTTTGCTTCGCTTACTGCCATTTTTGCCAAGATTGGTATTATAGGGGTGAACTCGAACCTTGCCACTGCTATCAGAAGTGTGATTATCCTGATGGCAGCATGGGGAATTGTTTTAGCACGGAGTGAATACAAAGGTATCCCTGCCCTTTCCCGTCATAATCTTATTTATCTTGTCGTTTCCGGGCTGACAACGGGGCTTTCATGGATATTTTATTTTAAAGCTCTGCAGGTTGGTAAAGTGACCCAGGTGGCTCCTGTTGATAAATTAAGTGTTGCTTTAACGATTGTTCTTTCCGTTATATTTCTTGGGGAATCTCTTACTTTAAAAACAGCAATTGGGGCTTTATTGATTATTATAGGAACTGTGGTTTTGATCTTTGAACAATGATTGACTTTTAAGCACAAGTTTTACAAGAGGAGAATTGAATACTTTATTCGTTTGCAAAGCCAATTAAACAGCATTAAAATAAATAAATGATTCTCAACCATTTATTCATCACACCATATCAATCCATTTATACAGATCAACATCAGCAGAGATTCCAAATGATTTTCTGAGTCTGCTCTTCCTGGTTTGAATAGTACGTACTGCAAGGTGATTGTACTCCGCAATATCTTTTGTTGTAAAACCTAGTTTAATCAAGGCACAAAGCTTAAATTCGTCTGTGCTCATATCAGTATTAATTTTCATGAGGTTATCGTATAAATCAGGAAACATCTGTTTAACTTTAGGAATGAAGGCAATATCATCGCTCATAGCCAGCTTTACAATACCTTCAAGATCTATCTGATCCTTACTATTGAGTTTTGCCCTCATATCAGCAATAATCTTTTCACTTCTCAGCGCCTGTTGGTATAGTTTCACTATTTTAAACTGTTTTGAAAGTATAAAGTATCCCAGGATACTCACTCCTAAAAACACCTGTAAAAAGGTAATCAGTCTTTGGTTTTCTGAAAACAGTACATTATCTGCCCCTTCAACGGCAAATATTCTGAAATCATAATAATGGCTGAAACTGAAAAGAATAAGTACAGAGAGATAAACAATCAGATTGTACCGAACTGTCTTTTTGGAATTAAAAATAAACAGCGAGGCCAGCATAATGACAAAATAGTATAATGAAAGACCATTTTCAAAGCCCGTAGTGGATGAAAAGAAAAAAACCAACAACAACAAAAGTTCAAGGCTAAACAAGGCCACAAAATGATTGTACCGCAATTTTGTAAAAAAGAAAAGGAAGAGATAGAATATTCCCAGTGTTGATAAAACAAAAAAGTTGGTCTTCAATCCAAATATCAGATCCCTGCAGCCGTTAAAAATCAGAACAGCTCCAATAGAAAATGCAAATAAATTCATTCTCTGAGCTTCGATAAGCTCAAGCGGGTCTATATTGGAAGCAATATGTCTGTTTGCTATATAATCCCAGATTTTTCGAAACATAATTTATAGATATTGAGCAAAAAACATGAAATTCAATACAAAAATAAATAAAATGCTTTTATATTTTATTCATATAATCAATTTTGGTTAAAAGTATATTTATAAATTTGCTATTATATTAAAAATTGTTTGACTATTACAAAATTATTTACACTAAAAATATCTTTCTCCATTTCGCGATGGTATTCCGGCTTAGTTTAAAATGATGGGCTAGCTGGGTATTATTCAGTTTATTTTTTTTCTGATAATCCAGAATTCTAAGAACATCTGTTCTTTTATAAGAGTGATATTGACTGTTTTTCTTTTCAGAAGCTCCAAAAATAATAGTGTTAAGTTTAAGAATATCTAAGGCTAAAAGTTCATCTTTCAACAATAAATATTCGCACAGATTATATTTATCAGGACATTTAATTGTAATGATATCTTTGTAGATCTTTTTAAAATCAGGTTGTTTATATTTTTCCATATTTTGCTGCAGTATATTAACGGATTACTGTTTCGGGAACAGTATCAAAGTCTATATAAATTATCTTTCTGCTTCCATACCAGCCAATGTCAACAAAATTTAACAATAACTTACCGGCTGTATTTACCTATCCATTTATGGAGAGTTGTTTTAGGAATTCTATATCGTATAATAATTTCTTCCCTCGTCATTCTGCCATTTTTTATTTGTTCAAGAATAAAATCTATGACTTCTCTGGTATAAATATTTTTGCGAAACTGAGGCAATCCCGTTTTTTTATCTTCGGATAGAGTATTTTTAATTTTAGGGGAGGCTGGAGCATAAAGAATCAAATGCTGAGTATAGATTCTAAAAAAATCATATTCCAAAAGTTTACTCCATTTAAGGACAATTTCAGTATCCAGACTGCTGCAGGTATACATTTCACCTACCTCTTTTTCAGTACAGTGGAAAAAATTACAGATACGGGATAATTCTATATTGCTTTCAGAAACGGCATGCTTAATCAGATTTCCTATATGAATGTTTTTATAATTCATATTTATTTTTTCTTTTAAAATACCAGTACTCCAGAAAGGAAACAGTATTTATAATCGGTTTGTGTTTTATTTTAATAGGTCAACTAGGTCTGTAAAAGGATACTTTGATTATTTTTATTCTTATCAGACAGGATATTTAAAGGTTCCGGCGGGGCGCTCCGCCCCGCCGGAACTAAACATTAGGAAGACATTCTCTGTGCTGTAATATGAATACGTCTGATATTATTGGCTGCAATAGTATCATTTAAATTATCCACATACACAAAAATGGTTAATCGATACCAAATACCATCAATTGCCAGGTCTATGGTTTCTATTTCCTGAGAATCATCAGTAGTGCTTGTAGAATTTATAGGGGTAGAACTGCTGTTCATATTATCACCCCAGTTAAGATAGATCCCGTTATCTGTTTCCACATACCCTCCAGGAGCGACTAAAATATTGGCTCTACGGAAACGGTCTACACTGGATAATGCCGCATACCACATTTTCACATTACTGGAAGATACATTGACTAATCTGGGATTATATGTTACTCCACCTGACCCTGTATTGGAACTGCCCGAAAAATTAAGATCCAGTCTAACTTTTGCTCCTAAAATAGGCGGATTGGAAGTCATCGTACTTAGCAAACCTGTGGTAGTTGCCGGAACTTCATAGGTGAAGAACTGATACTCTCCCGGATTGAGCTTTTTACCTCCGCCTATTTCCGCATTACACGTCTGTCCACCTATAGAAACAGGGAATACTGTTGTATTAGGGCTAGATACCGTGGGAGTTCCGGAAATAGTATAAATTAAAGTACCTGATCCTTGTGCGAAATTTCCTTGGGTAATGGTTGCAGTAAGTCCGTTTACAGGCCCTAAGGTCTGTGTAGAATATATTCCGCCGTTTCCGCCGGTATAAGGAATAGTCATTGTTCCTTGAAAAGGAGTACCGGCTGTATAGGTAAGCGGGTCCAGATTAGCATCAGTACATCGCAAAGCTCCTATAGTACCCTGCTGCAATAAACGTCCATCCAAAGGTCTCCATTGAGTACCATCCCAATATACATATCCGGCATAGGTAAATGTAGATTGTGTTCCCAGATTATAAACCAATAATCCGGTAGCAGGATTCGGAATTGTAGAGGAATCGTTGTAGGCCGTTAAAGCTACTCTTGGTCCCAGAAAACCTTTCTGTTTTCCTGATACCAATTGACTCACATTAAGCTCTAATATTGCTGACAGATCAGGAGATGTAGTTCCTACTCCTACACTTCCATCAGCCATTACAACAAAATCATTGGCTTGTTGCCCTACAGTAGGGCTTCCTGTTGCACTATTGTCTTTTTTTCCATCAATATTAAAGATTCCTTGGGGATTAGGAGTATTAATACCAACCTGTGAATAACTCATCGAGTAAGCCATTATCATTAATGGCAGAAGATACTTTTTCATTCTGTGTTTATTGTATTTAAATTGAGTATTACAATGGTTTTAGCCAAAGAAGTTTTGTACTATATAGAGCATACTGAATACTTTTTCATAACTCCAAACTGCTTTTTCTAAACACCCATTGATCGATTAAAATTTCAATGCAAGATTAGAGTTATTGTATCCACAACCCAAGAAAACCTATACGCTACAGATACACTACAAACTTATCATCAGATACGTCACAGATACGTCCGACAGCAACAAACAAGCAACAATACATTGAAAATAAAACCATTACAATAAAACACGTTCGTTTTACAAAAATTCTGATTATTTACATTGAGGTTAAAAAATAAATACTCCATGAAGCTTGTTTTATTCCATATATTCTTTAAAAATAAAATTCCCAAAAGAAAACTTCATTCAGAATCAGGAGAAGTATTGTACTATTTTAAAATAGGAAAAATATGGATCTGAAATTAGGGCAAAGCTTTAGTTTTACTATCTATGCTTTCAAAGTAACCAAGATGAGTCTTCATCATTAAGATATTATTTTTTTACTATTTCCATTCCCAGTTCAATTCTTCATAATAGGGAATTTTCTGGCCGCTGCAGATTTCATGGAAATAGTTTTTTAACCCCATAAGATCATGAACCTGTTTCTTGGGAAATATCAGATAGCTTCCTGCATTCATCTTAATAAAAAAATTTTCATCGGTCTCTGTATAGCCAATAGCAACCTCTTCTGCTTTTTCTATTTTAGTCTATAAATTAGGATTCAATTCTTCAAATTTTATATAAAACAGTATTTTTTTCTATGCACAACGGCCAATCTGATTAGGAATAGGACTAAAATACAAAAAACTTAAGTTCTGAAAAGTCAAAAACAGAAGTGGATGATAATCACTTTGTCTCTTTTAATTTGATACATTTGTATCTTATTGATATGAAAAAGATACCAGCATTACAAACCTTACAGCTTATTACATTAGATCGCCAGGGATTAGTACAAGCCACACCATTTGGAACCGGAAAAGAGGCTGTGCTTACTGCTATGGAACGTCTCGGATATATACAGATTGATACATTATCTGTAATAGAAAGGGCTCATCATCATACTTTATGGACAAGAATTCCTGATTTTCAATCAGATGTTCTGGAAACATTGGTACAAGAACGTAAAGTTTTTGAATATTGGTTTCATGCTGCCTCTTATCTTCCTATGCAGGATTTTCGTTATGCATTGCCTCAGATGCTTCATGTAAAGCAAAGTGATTCTCATTATTATAATGCAGATAAAAAGATCATGAAATATGTAGTAGATACGATCCGCGCAGAAGGCCCCAAAATGGCAAGAGATTTTGAGAGTAAAAAGGATAAAACCGGAAGCTGGTGGAACTGGAAACCTGCAAAATTGGCTCTTGAAAGACTTTTCATGCAGGGAGACCTCATGATAAGCGGGCGCAGTGGTATGCAGAAAACCTATGATCTTACAGAAAAGGTATTGCCTTCATCTATTAATGCAACAGTTCCTACTCCATTTGAATTTGCTCAATATCTGGTAAAAACAACGCTCAATGCGTATGGTTTTACCACTTTAAAACAGATCACCCATCTCAGGAAAGGTGATGTGTTGAAAAAAAAATGTGAATTTGGTTTTACAGTCATTGCTTGAAAAGGGTGAAATACAGAAAATCTCTATTGAAGGGCTTCCTTCTGTCTTTATTCAAAGTGGTTTGCTTGAAAAATCTAATGACATTGATAATCCAGAGATCAGGTTACTGTCTCCCTTTGACAATTCTATTATTCATCGTGACCGAATCAAACATATTTTTGATTTTGATTTCCGTCTTGAGTGCTATGTTCCTAAGGAAAAAAGGCAGTATGGTTATTTCTGCCTGCCCATCTTGTTTGGAAATATTTTTATCGGAAGAGTGGATTGTAAAGCCCATAGAAAGGAAAAAAAATTGGAGCTGATTCATCTTCATATTGAGAATACAGCCATTGCTCCGGAACTTTGGTTACCGTCTTTTGCTGATGCTGTTAAACGTTTTGCTTTCTTTAATGGTTGTGAGTCATTGCAGCTCACCCAGGTAAGTCCATCTACGTTGAAAAAGGCAATCAATAAAGCACTATCTCATTAACTGAGAATATATAAAAAACAGCAACTCTAAGAACTGCCGTTTTTTTAATTTTACTTTACAAACTGCTCCAGCCTTTTCCATTTGGTAATGGTATTTCTGCTCATTTTAAAATGGCTGGCGAGCTGCGAATTGTTCAATCTGTTTTTTTCTGATAATCCAGTACTCTCAAAATATCAGACTCATTATAAGCACGGTGTCTTTGAGAACATTTTTCTTTGCTTTTATAAATATGAGGAAAGATCCGCCGGTTAAGTTCCAGAATATCCGCAGTATCCAGGTCTTCTTTTTTAATAATTCGTTACATTCATTTATCTTCTCCGGGTACTGCTTATGAAGCATATCCTGGTAAATAATTCTATAATCGGGGCGATTTATATTCATGGGATTATTTAAATTTTGTTATTTGAAAGGGCTCAGCATACTAATCTTCAGATTCTCTAAGTTTATTATTATATTTATTCAGCCATTTATGAAAGGTTGATTTTGGGATCTTATACCTTTGATAAATTTCCTGTCTGGACATATTTCCTGAATTATACTGATTCAGCATAAAATCAATGATTTCCCTGGTATAAAGGCTTTTTCTAAAATTGGGTAATATTGAATCTTCTTTGGGTTGTGCTTTTTCCTGATCAGAATTACATGGGGCAAACAGAATAATATGCTGCGAATAAATACGAAAGAAATCATATTCCAAGAGTTTACTCCATTTCAAAAGCATCTCGGAATCAATACTGCTTGAAGTATACATCTTTTCAATTTCTTCCCCTGTACATTTAAGAAAACCACATATTCGAAGTAAACCGATCTTTTTCTCCCGAACCCGGATATTAATCAGGTTACCCATATGAATTTCTTTAAAGTCTATCAATACATTGTGTTTTATCATTCTCAAATACAATTTTAATTCATCAACGTTTATTCAATCAGTACTCCGGGGACAATTTTTGCCCCCTTCGTACCGAAACACTGTAATCACATTATTGAGTATCTTATTGCTTTTTCAAAACGTCTATTTCCGCCTGAAGCTTTTCTGTAATTTTCAGTAATGAAATGATATTGTTTTTTTGTTCATCAATCTGCTTCTGCTGTTCTATGGTGTGTAGATACAGTTCTTCAATCTTCTCCAATGATTGTACAGACAGATCAGAAATATTGAAAGAATACCCTTCTTCAGTTTTCTCAAGCTCTTTAATAGAAGTTACGCCGGGAAGGTGCTTGTTTTCTTTAATGAATTTTTCAGTTTCATATAAAGAAGTGAACTTATAAGCAGGTTTTATCAACGAACTTTTATCGTAATAATCTTCAAAAACGTAATCAGGATAAGTAGTAGTTGCCGTTGCAATACTTCCGTTTACTTTCAGCTTCTGATTGCTGGCAAAGGTTTGCTGGCCGGGGTATCCAACACTTAAGGTGTTAATAATATTGAATTTTCCAGCCGGATCAATCTCTGCCCTTTGAGTGCCCACTACACCTCCACCTGTACTTGTTTTGAAGTCAATTCCTGCAGGATTAGTTGTATTATTGGTTCCTATTGATAAAGAAGTACTATTACCGACAGCATTAATTTGAGCAGCATTATTTGTATCAGTATATATCCAAAGTTGATAATTACCACCATTCGAAAATCCTATGGAAGATCTAGCTCCAGTGCCTGAGTCTTGTTGTATTCCTATTCCTGAGGTATTTAAAAACTGAGTATTTTGAGCACCTTTAAAATTAAGGTAATTCCCATTTTGTGTTAAAGTTCTCGGTCCTGTAAGTTTTCCATCAGCATTATAGATATTCAAAGCGTTTGATGGACTCCATGTTGTCCCGTTCCAAGTCATTACCTGTCCATTGGCAGTTCCAGAGGTAAGGCCCAATGTATAAGGATTTGCTGCTGTTCCGGATCCAGCTCTGGTTAATCCACCATTAGCAGTTGCGTTGAGTACTTCATTACCAATGACCCCGTCTACCTCGGTAAGGTTTACAGCCGCCGGGTTCCATGTTGTGCCATTCCAAGTCATTACCTGGCCATTGGCTGTACCAGAAATAAGGCCCAATGTATAAGGACTTGCTGCTGTTCCGGATCCGGCCCTGGTTAATCCGCCGTTAGCAGTTGCATTGAGCACCTCATTACCAATCACGCCGTCTGTTTCTGTAAAAGTTCCATATGTTAACTTCTGCCATAGTGTTCCATCAAAATAGAAATATCCTACTGTTGTAACATTAGCTGTTTTTGCAGTCGTTCCGGTAGAAGCCAAAGCCTCAGTAATGTAGACAATGGCCCCTGTCTGGGCTGTGGAATATAATCCATCTTTGGTTTTCAGTTCTGAGCCTTTCAATCTCGGGGCAATCAGACCATCTGTTTTAGTAATATCTGTTGACATTCCTACGATATCAAAAGTTGCCTGGGGAGATGTTGTATTAACTCCTACCTGCGAAAATGCCAATCCGGAGATCAATAATGTTCCTAAAAGAATGATGTTTTTTTTTCATGTGTTGTATATTTATTTATCCTTGTGTGTTATTTAAGAATACAGATCTTATATAAATCTGAGGGATCATTTGTGTATTTAGAATCTTTTGCCTTAAGTTCCGTGCCTTTTAGCCTTGGAATAATAAGTCCGTAAGTTTTGGTACTATCTGTAGAAGAAGCTACAATATCCAGTGTTTCCTTGGGATCCGGCGTACTAATACCAATCTGTCCGAAGGCTGATATTCCGGATAAGAGTACCGCTACAAAAATTAATTTTTTCTTCATTGTTGTTGAGGCATGTATTTGTTTTTTTATTTTAATGGCAGGCAGTTCAGTACCTGCACTACACTTTTGATGTAATGAAACTTAAGATCTTCATCTATTTTATTATGAATGAAAGGTTGAGTGTTATCTAATAGATATGGTTTATGTTAATTTATATAAGGTGGTGACCTTGGTAAAAATAAGGTCCGTTTTACAGGAATGTTTTCAAATGGTTTATCTCTCTTTAAAAGAGCCTTCTCAGGATTTATTGATCTTCCATAAGCATAAAGCAGAAACATCGTGAAAGCTTTAGATTTCGTACCTGAATTTTGTATAGTAACATGGTGAATATTATTTTTATTCTCTAAAAAAGAAAATCCCATAAAAACAATGCTCCTGGCCATCACATTACCAATATATACCTGCGCATTAAAAAAGCTATTAATTACAACACTACCCGGCAAAAGCAATCTCCATATAAAATGAAAAGCATCTTCTTTAAATGTTATTATTTGTGTTGTCATGGATGAATAATAGTCTTAGTGTTACAATCACAACATGGATAGATAAATAATTGTCTTTACAATCAAATTTCCATTTTCCTTTTTGTGAATTATCTGTGTTTTTCAGTTCTGTTTTTTCTCATCAATTAGAATGCGCAAATATTCATTATTTTAGTACTTAATAGCAAATTAAACACCCCCTACAAAAGCTATACACAATTTCAACAACCTGACTATCAATGAAATAAAAACAAAATTATTTTAATAACTCTACCTTTACAAACAAGCGATTTCTATTTAAAAAACGAAAACCTTTAATCCTGAAAAGTAAGGACAACTTCCTATCATATTTCACACAAAGAACTGGGAGACCGCAGCAATAGCTTTGAAACCAAAATCCTTTATATTTTGATGTAAATATTCTAAGAAGATTCGCAAAAAAACTCTATTAAGTATATACAATTCTGTTTGACATTCTCATCCACATTATACCCTCCCAAATAGAGATTTAAGACTTGTAATCATAGGTCAGAAGAAAGAAATTTTGATTATTATGGATTCTGTTACATCGGAAATTATACATTCTCTTTCTTCCTCTGATGAATAGTAATACACTACTGATCATGTCATCATAAAAATGAATAGTATTTTCTACTAATTATCAAATACAAAGCTCCGTAAAAGCCTGTTTTTATGATCTATTAAAGCAAACAACCATTGACATTCTGCCAACGGTTGCTATTATTTCAATCAATAAAATGCTTTAAGATGCTAATATTCTCTCATCCAGTTATTAAAGTCTATATCTGAAGGAATAGAATACTTTTTACGGAGCCTGCTTCGCCGCATCTCAACAGCTCCCAAGGTTACGTACGTATAGGTTGCAACATCTTTGGCTGAAAAATTAAGATAGGCCATTGCACAGAAGATGAGCTCACTGCTCCTTATTTTTGGGTCGATAGTTTTTAATTTTTGGATAAAATCCGGATATAATTCTGAAAAAAGAATCAGAAATTCGGGATTATTATTTTTGGCCAACGTAAGAAGATCATTGAATTTATTTTCTTCTATTTTCTTTTCGAGCTCTACGGTGGTCTGGCTCATCTCAGAAAGTGTCTTTTTATTTTTATAAATAAGCTTTTTATTTTGAATGTGCCATCTGTACCAAAATAAAGCCCCAATCAATAATAGAATAACTACAGAGATAATAAGATATATATACTGTCTGCTTTTGATTTTATTTTCATGTTCTTTCTGGTCCAGAATTTGGCTGAGTGCCTGCTCTACTACTTGTTTATTTGCAACATCAAGAGAATCACTCAGTTTTTGATATTGGTAAAGATACTGGTTAGCTTCCTTGGGATCAAGATTATTTTTCATAAAATAATCTCCCAATACTCTGTATAATTGCTGCACAGCATCTGTGGCCTCTAATTCTGCAGCACTCTGAAGTGCTTTGCGATAATAACTGATTGCCAAATCCTTGTTTCCTCTGGCAGCTTCCAGATCTCCATACTTTCTCAAAGCATAGTATAAATAAGGAACCTTATATTTTTCAAGCAAAAACAATGATTTATCCAGATATTTCTGGGCTTTTCCATACTCTTTTTGCAGGGTATATATCTGTCCTTTTTTAGCATAGGTTCCACTAAGATCAAAAAAGACCTGCTCTTCTTTCATCTTTTTTAAAATGTCCTCCTGTTTTTGTAAATGCACCCAGACTGAGTCATATTGCTTCAGCTGTGTGTAAACTTCTGTAAGGTTTTCATGGGACCAATAAGTAGACATTGCCTTTCTATAAGGGTCCTTTATCTTTTGAGAAAATTTCAATTGCTTATAGAATTCCTGAAGAGAAAGATTCATCATGCTAAGAAGTCCATACGTTCTTCCTCTCAATCTGCAGACCTCAACCTGTATATCAATATAAGAGGTAAAATAAGGTTCATTCTCAGCTTTTTTGAGATAACTTAATGCCTCATTATATCCACCTGTTTCAGCCAATACCTTCGCAATGTAAATATTTGCCAGTGTTTTGCCCTTAGAATAATTAATTTTATCCGATTTCTTTAAAGCTTCATTGGCACTTGTAAGAGCAGGAATTAATTGTACATCAGTAAATTCTGTAAAAGATTTATCAAGAAGAAGGTCTATTTGCTTCTCTACATTCATTTGGCCCTGAACAAAAAGGCTGCTCAATAGCAGAATAAAAATGTGGAAATTTTTCATTAAATCGATAACATTAAGAAACAAAATACCTATACAATTAAGATAGACGCAAAATTATCATTAATAAAACAATGAAAAAAGTGAATTTTTATAGATTTTTATCGATAACAAAGGCTTTCTACTGATATTCATAAAAAAATACAGAGAACTAAAGAATAAGCCCTCATTACCTGCAAATATTAAGGATTCTATATTTTTGACAATGTAAGTTATGCTTAGCTTTTAAGCAGCTGTTCCCGGTACTCTATTCCCCATTTCGCCATCGTATCAATAATGTCGTGCAGGCTTTTTCCAAAATCCGTAAGTTCATAATCTACCGTTACAGGCATTGTATTGTTTTGGGTTCTGCTCACCAGATTATTCATCTCTAAATCTTTAAGCTCTTTTGAAAGGGTTTTGGCAGCAATCCCTTCAAGCTGCCTTTTCAGATCCATAAAACGCATTTTACCCCCAAAATAGAGATGGCTGATGATAATGGTTTTCCATTTCCCTTCCAGCAGATAGACTGTATCTTTTACACCTCTGATATGATTTTTACACTCTGGTCCCAATTCCAATCTTTCCTTTTTCATATTGAATCATTAGATCACAAAATTAGGTAATTATTCAAAACTATTGAAACTTGATTACCTATAGGTAACTGATTACCTACGGGTAACAGGTATATAAAAGCAACTGCTTATGGTGTAACTTTGCATCATCAATCAGTAAGTAAATAATACAATTATGTCACTAAATGAAACACTAAACTGGAGATCTGCCACCAAAGGCTATAATGGAAAAACCATTGAAGATGATAAAATGGAGCAAATACTGGAAGCTATTCGTCTTGCCCCTTCAAGCTCAGGACTACAGCCATTTAAAGTTTTAGTTATTACAAATAAGGAATTAAGAGAAAAATTACAGCCTATTTCCTGCAATCAGGATCAGATTGTACAAGCTTCACATATCCTGATCTTTGCTGCGTGGGATGAATATACCACAGAAAGAGTAGATTCATTTTTTGAGTTCAGCAATCAGGTAAGAAAACTACCCAACAGTGCTACAGATGATTATCGTTTGAATTTATTGGGCATGCTGGAAAAACAAACCAGAGACCAGCATTTTAATAATGCTTCCAAACAAACTTATATTGCTTTAGGTTTTGGACTTTTAGCAGCAGCTGATCTTAGAGTAGATGCTACTCCAATAGAAGGATTTAACAATGAAGCTGTAGATGAGCTGCTTAATTTGCCTGGACAAGGTTTAAAAAGTACTGTTTTAATGGCTCTTGGCTATAAAGATGAAGAAACCGACTGGTGGGGGAAACTGGACAGAGTAAGAAGGTCGAAGGAGGAACTGTTTGTGGAGATCAACTAAATTAAGTCTAAAATTAATAATAAAAAACAGGAAATCTTTTGAAGGTCTTCTGTTTTTTGTTTTACATTCATAGACCCATAAATCATTATCATGGAATTGAAATTAAGCATCCTTGATCAGACTCCCGTTGTTAAAGGCAGCAGCCCCTCCAAGGCGCTCAACAATAGCCTGACACTTGCAAAAACAGCTGATGAACTAGGCTATCACAGCATTTTATATTCGGAGCATCATGGTGTGGAAGCGTATGGAAGTTCCAGTCCGGAAATTCTTGCAGCAACGGTTCTTGCCAATACAAACAATATTAAAGTAGGTACGGGAGGAATTATGCTTCGTAATTATTCTGCTTTTAAGATTGCAGAATGGGCCAAAATGCTTGCTTCCATGTACCCAAACCGTTTTATACTGGGACTTGGAAAAGCTCCCGGCGGTCTGAAAGACGCTGTATTAGCCCTGAACGGTCATAAGCTTCCTATCCTCAACAATATCAATGAAAAGTTGGAAGAAATTATTTCGTATTTAAAAGATCAAAATCATAAGGACACTGATTTGTTTGCCCAACCTACCCATGTTCCGGTATTACCAGAGATCACCTGGCTGGGTTCAGGTGACAGCTCAGCAAAAGAAGCCGCTAAGTATGGTATTTCTTATTCTATGGCCGATTTCATAGTAGACGGATCCAATACAGAGATTCATAAAACATATCTGGATACATTTAATTATTCCGGATATAAAAACCGACCTTCTTTTCAGGTTGCCATTTCTGTTTCTGTGGCTGACAATCTGGAGCAGGCACGTTATAATGCATTCGGAATGGTGTATCAGTTCCTTGAATCCAGAAAGATTTTAGCACCAGCTGCATTAAAATCCTCCGAAGAAGTGCAATCTCTCATTAATGATACTGAAGACCAAAACCTTTTCAATATTTTACTAAATAAGGTAGTGATGGGTACTCCGGACACTATTCATTCAAAACTTGAAGAAAAAGCATTGCAATACGGAACCCAGGATCTTGTTCTGTTATCCAATATGTTCAACGAAGAAGACAGGCTTTTTACCTATAAAAGTATGATTCAAAAAAAGTGAGTATATGAAAATATCGGTTTTCAAAAAAGTTTAGAATATACCAGAAAAATAGCCAGAAATAATCTTATTTTCTGGCTTAGTTTATCAAAAGGCATAAGATCCCATTTTCCTATTTCAAATTTCTGGATTCCAGTTCTTTTTCTAATTCCTGATTGCGTTTGTTCCATTGAATTCCCACGAAGCCTGCAAAAAATAATGGGAAAAAGGTAAAAAATCCGATTCCGTGGCTCACACTGCTATACACAGCAACACCAACCAAAAAACCTATAAGAACAGCATTGATTATTTTATCCGATTTGGATTTCTTCTTTTTCTCTAATAGTTCCTGGTCAGTTAATTTATTTAACTCTTTTTCATTCATGGGTAATCGTTTTTAGTTTTTTATTTGAGCTCCAGCTAACTTACAAAAGTTTTGTATTTTGTCAATAACAATATTTAATTAATTAGCGGCAGGATCAATCAGTTCAGTAGTAATACTTAAAGATTTCAAAAGATTTTTATTATCAAAAAATAATGTTGTGAAGTGCTTTTCATTTTTGAAAACAAGTTTTGATCCTCCGGAAAATTCACTATCAGCACCCAGTTTTTGAACTTTTACTCTATTTTTTTTGAATTGGATTTTTGCTTCATCTAATGTTGTTTTGTTCATTATAAGCCCATAAGGCAGTCCTCCAATGACCAAAGCATTATGTTCCGATATATCAAAAAACATTTCATTAATAATATTATTCTTTCCAAGGCCGGAATACAATTCTAATCCTGATTTTGTTGGCCATTTGGCATATTTTTCACCATTGGCATCTTCATAGAATATCGTTTTTGTATTTAAAGCCTTCGACATTGTATCCGGGGTCTGTGGAAAAATAAATTCAGATTTTTTATTCAGTAAAGAATTGAGCGCAGCTGTTTTTTGCGAAAAAGCACTTATACTTAATAATTGAAAAAATACAGCAAGAACCAAGGTGAATGGTTTTATTTTCATGTTGATTATTTTGATGGTTTCGGGTTTAAAGATATTAAAAATAGAGTGAATAAGCTGGAAGTTGGAAGTTACTATTTAACAAGCCATTACTGTATTACTTTTTAAGGGAAACGCAAAGTTTTATGATACTGATGTATATTTTTAAGGAGGCTAAGATGGAATCGACTTCATTAATTCTTTATAAGCGGCCAAATACCCAACCTTTCCATCAACGGTACTTTTTCTTGAATAATGATCGTTTATTGATAAGCAGAACCGGGAAAAAATAATGTAAATTTGTACCATCCTGCGGCAAAGGCAGGATTTATTCTTTAATATCATGAAAAAAACAGCATTTTCTTTACTGGCGCTTTTGTTTCATTTTGCATGCCAGGCACAAAATTTTGACGTTATTCCATTAGGGATCTATGGCGGAGAACAGGAAGATAATTTATCTGCTTATTTGGTAGGAGCAACTAATGACAATACATTTCTTTGCCTTGATGCCGGAACTGTAAACACCGGAATCCGAAAAGCAATTCAAGAAAAAAGCCTCACCGGTCCTGAAGAAACTGTTCTAAAAGATCAGATTAAAGGATATTTTATTTCTCACGGTCATTTGGATCATTTAGCCGGTCTTATCATCAACTCTCCGGCTGATTCTAAAAAAGATATTTTTGCAATACCGTCGGTAATTCAAATTCTGCAAAATCATTATTTTATCACAGATACATGGATCAATTTTGCCGATCAGGGCCAGAAGCCTATCCTTGGAAAATACCATTATAATGAGCTGCAGGAAGGGGTAGAAATCCCAACCCCAAAAACCTCTTTTTCTTAACGGGATATGAGCTTAGCCATGTTAATCCTTATAAAAGCAGTGCTGCACTTGTCAGAAATGAAGACCATTACCTGCTTTATCTGGGGGATACTGGTGCAGATAAAATCGAAAAGTCTGACCGCATGGATAACCTCTGGAAAAATGTAGCCCCATTGGTACAAAGTAAGCAATTGAATACTATATTGATCGAAGTTTCTTTCCCAAACAGCCAGCCTGAAAATCTTTTATTTGGCCACCTTACTCCTAACCTGTTGGTGAAGGAACTGGAAAATCTGAAGGAAAAAGCCGGACAAAAAGATCTGGAAGGCCTGAATATCGTGGTTACGCATAGAAAACCTACAGGTAACAATCCTGAGATCATCAAAGAGGAGCTTTTAAAAAACAATCCTTTAAAAGTAAAATATATTTTCCCTGAACAGGGCAAAAGAATTAACTTACCATAGTCATAAAGAGCGATGAAACTGATGTCTCATCGCTCTTTATGTATTACATTTTTCAGGTTGTATTTCTACTAATTGATTATTTCTCCTTTACCATCTTTCAGTTTTCCACGGAAGTTCTGAAGCTCTTCAGGATTTGGCTTGCTCCATTCTGCTGCTTCTCCAATAATTTTCAAGGGAAGATCTGAACGATAAGAACGGGTCAAATTACCTGGAAATTTTTTGTCGGTTAGATTCGGATCATTTTCAAAAGGACCTGTGGGTTCTACTACATATACTCTTTCAACACCATCCCCTTTTGCTAAAGCAGCAGCAAGTCCCGCACCATTAGCTAATGCAGTGAAATAAATATGATTCATCCTGAATTCTTCTTTATAATTGGAATTACCGCCCGGTGTTAGCAGGCCTCCTATCGGTAAATCGGCTTTTGTTCCATGATAGAATGGACCTTGATCAAAAATTTTATCTTTTATTGACAGAGCCAGATCATGATATTCCTTTGATTTTTCCGGATCAGAAAGTGCTTCATAACTTTCAGCTATCTTTAAATAAAGAGTGTAAAAAGCACTTTTAGCGGTATCATCATTTGTTTTTAAAGCATGTGCTAAGGCTGTTTCAAACCATTTCAACCGATCAGAAGATTTTGTTTGATTCCGGGCAATATAATAGGCCGCAAGAAATTTTTCAAAATCGTTTGTTGCCTCATTCCAGGCTTGCTCAAATAATTTCTCAGCTTCTTCAGGATTATTTTGTTCCTCTCTGCTCATTCCCTGGATACAAAGCTTAACAACATTATTAAATGGTGAAAATTCCATGGTCTAAATATTTTGTTTCAAATTTTTAAATTTCTATTACTTATCATGGGTATTAAACCTTTGCTCCAGAAATGACTCTGTTGAAATCCCATGTTTTTCAAAATCGGAAATGATCATTTCTTTCAATTTTTGAAACCTTTCTGCGGATACTCCATCCCATTCTTTTACTGCCATATAAAAAAATGTACCCTTATATTTCTGAAGAACTGAACGAACTGAAGCATAGTCCATATTTGTAAGGATTTCATCTGTGAAATCACCTTTAAGAGGCAAACTAATGGAAGAACTGAACTCAATGGGTCTAAATGCAGTATCTTTTGATGTCTGGAAATTGGAAACCGGAAATGTCTCATGTGGATTATAAACAGTCAGATAAACAGGAACAGCATTTCCATCATCCTTACTGAATATACTTTTATTCATTACAGCAAAGAATTTTCCAGGTTTATTGATAACCGCCATGTGATAGGCAACACTATCGGGATGTTTGATGTATTTTTCAAGAATTTCATTATCTTCCGTACGACGTAAGCCTATGATTTCTATTTTCGGCGTATATGGATTGCTGCCTATCTCCGGAACAAATTCTATAGAAGCTTTCGGATCATTGGTAAAGAGAACTATCGGACCAAATTTTAGTGCATAATCGGCTGCTACTTTTTGAGCCCGCTCAAAGTTTTTCTCATAATCAGATTCTATTTGGAGCATGGCTCTGGTGAGAGATCTTGCTTCTTCATTTCTTTTGTTTTGAATACTATCTGAGCCACAGGTACGGGCCAGTATTAACAGAGCAGATACCGCTGACAAAGAAATGGCAATATATTTATAATTACGATTTTTGGAGACTTGCAGTTGTTTTACAAGATGGGACTCTTTTTCCTGTTTATTTTTCCCAATCTCTTCTTCATTGGTCTGAAAAGACTGTTGAGTATTCTGTTCCAGATTCACGAGAAGCTCATCCCTGAATGCAATGAATATTGCAATATCATCTGCTGACTTTTGATTCCGGGGATTAAATTGCCATACCAGCTTTTTTCCATTCTTCAGCTTGATGCGCATAGAAGGTGGCGGAGCCTGCAAAAAGTTATAGGGTGGAATGCTGTCTATATCTTCATAACGAATACGACCATACTTTTCTGAAGTAAAACCTTCATGATCTACCATAAGTGTATCTGTTTCACTTGATATTTTGATAAAACGGGCTATACAATACAGTAAGGCTCCGATTCCGAGCGGGATGATAATCCATAAACTCCATGGAATAGTATCCAGAAGAGCACTACTCAACAAAATTATAACCAAAGGAATTCCAAAAAGAAACAGCAAAACATATAAAGCACCTTTGCTATTCTGGTATCTGAATGTAAATTGTTTCATGATTTGGTATTTAGTTCCCATTATATGATGACCATAAATTTAATATAAACCTGCGATATCATCATCATTAAAATTGGTAAGCTTATGATTTGAACTTTTATTGGTTTAAAGCACTATCAAATTCTTTTTGAAAATTTCATGATCTCCGCATATGGAACTTTTGCATTCCGGAATTTTCTATAATCACACTTCCAATTAATTGTTTCAGACGTGTAGAATTTGAAAAATAACATTATATTTAAAGAAACAATATGCCTTAACAGAAAAATCTCTGTTATTATAAGAAACAACTCAATCATCTATTGTATGAAAGTTATAAAAAGACTGTGCTATACTTTATTATTTCTATTGATGGGCATATTCAATGCACAAACCCATAAAATTCTTCAAAGTACTAAGGATGCCTTTAAAGGATATTGGGTATATAAAACTAAATATTTCACAAACTCTGTAGCTATTGATTTTGAACAAGGAAAGGATTTTGCTCTTTTCACAGATATTGGAACCGGTGAAGCACCACCCCACACCTTTCAGGCTGAGGTGAAAGGAAATTTACTAATTATTCCTGCCCAGCAGCATACAAATGATTATATAGAGCTTGAAGTTATAAAAGGGAGACTGCATTTAAGGATGAAGCAGGTAGCATGGGATGACAAAGGAAATATAGTCAATACTAACAATAAACTTGAAGAAAAAACGATTTTTAAACGCAAAACTCAGAGAGATTAAAACAAAGAAAATAAATATGGACAAAGAACTTATCAAAAAAATACAGGATAAAAAACACTATCATGAAAATGTTGAAGCATTGGAGAAACATCTGGACCAACATTTCAAAAGTGAAGAAATGACTGTTTTTCATGAGATGCTTTCTCTTGATTTTCACCTGGATGTCTACTTTATCCAGCCTCAAGATGAAGACTTTAATCTGTTGATAACTTCTGGTATGAGTCTGCTGGAAATGCAGGTTCCTGATGCCATCGAAAATAAAGAAGATTATACTTTTGCAGAACTTTTGATCTTGCTTCCTAAAGATCTGAAATTTGAAAAAACGTTTCCAAGTGAAGGAGAAAATGATTGGATCATAGGCATGATAAAAGATATGGCAAGGTTTCCACATCATCAGGATACATTCTTAACCGAAGGACACTCTCTACAGGCATGGAGTGATATTTCAGAACCATATGACGAAAACACTCAGTTTACAAGCTGTATCTTATTGCCTTCTGCTACTTTTGATGACGATTTTATGCAGATCACCAGTGATGATAGAATCATTAATCTTTACACCCTTTTTCCTCTTTACCAAAATGAACTGGAATATAAAATAGAAAATGGTTATGGTAAGTTTTTCGACTTACTGATTGCTGGTAATACCCCCGATATTCTTGATAATAATCGTAAAAATTTGTTAGGTTAAACTATAATATAAATATAAATTTTCAAGTCTGATAGTTGAGTTCTTACATTCGGTTATCAGGCTTTTTTTAATTAAAAAAGGAATATCGGAGTTTATTTCTTTCTGATAATGACATCTCCTTCTGATAACCTTACATCTTCATCATTGATTTTCAGTTCTGCCCATTGAGCTGGATTATCCGATTCACAATCATTTATAATCCGATAATCTGAATAGCCGGTATTAGAATCCGGCAGTACAAAAATGGTATCAATTGTATTTTTACTGATCTGATAACGATGAAAAATATCCAATAAATGAACAAGTTCTGACAATTCTTTCTTTAACTGTACATTTGCCTCTTGGTCTATTCCTTCGCTGATTAAGTTGTTCAGTTTTTCAATTTCATTGGTCATAAATTCCTTGGCTCCCATCCTTATCTTTTTGAATGCTTTTGAACAAAAATAGTTATTTTCAGAAAGAACAAAAAAAGAGCTTTCTATCAGCCGAATTCGTAGATCATATCTATAATAAAGAGAAACCACAACTTTATTCCTTTTTTTCACAACAAAAAAACAGAACATATCAAAAGACCACTTCTGTCCCGTTGAATATAGATATTTCGTTTATGTTTTCATTGGAATTATATACAATTTGTAATATCCTATTAAATACTAGGTCTTTATTCTTGCAATAAATGTACATTTTTTCCGAACTTTGAGTATGGCTTTATTCTTAACTCCTGACAATGTTTATAATCTGTACCATATTGATCCCTCAAAAAAGATAGAAGGTATTGTTATTCTGCATCAACACAATCATCCTGAAAAGGAATATACAAAGCATACCCGTATATTTGATGGGCTATTGTTAGGATTTATGATAAAGGGATCTATGAAAGCCCAGATCCACTTTCAGGAATATGAACTCAATGCAGGTGATATTGCTGTATTACAGCCAAAACTGATGATCGACACAAAATCCTTAAGCGAAGATGCAGAAATAGTTACGATTGGGCTTTCATTAGACTTTATTACAGCATTCCCCGTCCTGCGTGAATTTGTGATGAACAATGAGGTCCGGTGGCAGCCTGTTATCAGGCTTCAATCTGAAGAAATAGGTTTACAAAAGGAATTGGTAACCCTAATACAAAATTTTTATCATAAAAGTCCCACTCCCAAAAAGGCAGAAATGTTACGTCATCTTGTGATGGCTCTCATGTGTCTGATTTCGGAAGCCTATTCCGGACTAACACATCAAAACAGCTTTACCAAAAACCGCACTCATGAAATCATTGACGATTTTTATGTTTTGATTTCAAAATATGCAACCCAACAACGAAGTGTTAAATTTTATGCAGAAAAACTTCATTTAACACCACAATACCTCTCCACTTTTTTGAAACAAAAAACAGGCAAATCAGTATTGCAATGGATTGACCATGCGATGATTCTGCATGCCAAAACATTACTCAAATCCACCAATTTATCTGTTAAACAGATTGGCCATGAATTAAATTTTGAAGATTCTAGTGTCTTCTGCAGATTTTTCAAAAGAATTACCGGGGTTTCACCAAGAAGTTTCAGGAATGGATAATGCGCAGCACCTACCTTTAGATGATATGGTATGCAGTATTACAAAAAGACAAATTTTAGGATAACATTCAACCATAAAATCAAAAATAACATTAAAAATAGTACATCAATACCATCAAAGTGTAAAAGAAATAGGGCTTACCTCATTCTACTTTTACACCATGAAAAATTCAACAAAAAAAGCGGCTATTGGGTTTATATTTGTAACCTTACTGATTGACATTACAGGCTGGGGAATTATTCTTCCGGTAATACCTAAGCTAATTAAAGAACTTATTCATGGGGATATCAGTGAAGCTGCTCAATATGGTGGCTGGCTTGGTTTCGCCTATGCCTTTACTCAGTTTATATTTTCTCCTGTGGTAGGAAATCTCAGTGACCGGTACGGAAGACGTCCAATTATTTTAATTTCTCTTTTTGGATTTGCTGTAGATTATATTTTTGTGGCGCTTGCTCCGTCTATCGGATGGTTATTTTTAGGAAGAATCATTGCAGGATTTACTGGAGCCAGCATATCAACTGCAAGCGCCTATATTGCTGATATTTCAACAGATAAAGACAGGGCTAAAAACTTTGGGATGATTGGAGCTGCCCTGGGGATGGGATTCATTATCGGACCTGTTATTGGAGGGCTGCTGGGGCATTATGGGTCAAGAATTCCTTTCTATGCTGCTGCCTGTCTTTGTATTTTAAATTTCCTTTATGGATATTTTATCCTTCCTGAAAGTTTGGATAAAGAGAAGAGAAGAAAATTTGACTGGAAACGGGCAAATCCGATCGGATCCCTTCAATTTTTAGGCAAGCACCATGAAATCTCCGGTTTGGTTATTGTTTTAATTCTAATCTATATTGGAATTCATGCTGTACAGAGCAACTGGCATTTTTTTACCATGTATACATTTGGCTGGACTGAACGAATGGTCGGAATTTCTCTTGGGGTACTTGGATTATTATTAGGATTGGTTCAAGGTATTTTAATAAGATGGACAACTCCTAAATTGGGGGAATATAAAAGTATTTGTTATGGGCTGATTGGTTATGCCGTAGGATTGTTTTTATTTGCTTTTGCTACACAGGAATGGATGATGTTTATCTTCCTTATCCCCTATAGTTTAGGTGGAATTTGCGGTCCTGCTTTGCAATCAGTCATCACCAAAAATATTCCATCGAATGAACAAGGTGAACTTCAGGGGGCATTAACGAGTTTAGTAAGTGCTACCTCTATTTTAGGCCCTCCAATCATGACTAATTTATTTTATTATTTCACCCATGATGAAGCGCCTTTCAAATTTCCAGGAGCTCCTTTTCTCTTTGCCTCTATTTTGATGATTATGAGTGTAATCATTCTCCATTTTGTATTCCGACGAAAGAAGGGAGATACACTGAAGAATTAGAAAGCTTCTCAATATTTTTTACGAAAAATCAAAATGAATCTTTTTTAAATAACAACACCAGCTCAAAAATGATCTGGTGTTATTTCTAAAAATATTCTGATACTCTTCCATTCACACTCTTCAAGAACAAGGTTCTTTCCATCTACACCGATCTTTTCTCCATGCTTAGTCACTCATTGTGTTACAGCATAAATCTGCTTGATTGCTAAGGGATATTGAACCTCGAGAGAGGGAGCATAAAGTATTTAAATATATATTGTTTATGATTCTGAAAATTGATATTGCAAAGCTAAATACCAATCTGCATAAAGCTACTATTTCTTCTTTTCTTTTCTACTACGCCTAATAAGATAATATATTGAGGTTGGAATCACTATTAATAAAGCAATCGCTAATGAAATAAATTCCATAATATGATCATACCACGAATAGGAAAAATGAGTCTCTACATAGATAAAACGCAGGATAAAAAGAAAATGAAGAACTGCAACACTATACCAATAATACCTGTATGACTCTATATCACTTTCTATTATAATTTTGAAAAAAAATATGATACTCACTACCTGAATGAATAAAACTAATATAATCATATTACTTATCTTTTTACTTCCACATCATAAATCCTTGCGTTGCCAAGTCTCTGCCTTCTGGAAGATAGAGAGTAATGCCGGGTTGATAAATACTCTTGTCTTCTCCATACTCAAGCATTAATGCTCCCCCGCCTCTTAATTTAGGATCCAGGCTATCGGTGATAAGGCATAATAATTTCCCATCCCCCATATAATCCATCTTATATGTAGTAATAGGAAGCTGCTTATAATTATCTATCACATACCCTCTATATTCTTCTAATATATTCTTTATATTATTGTCTTTATATAATACTTGTTGAATCCTAGCTGTAGACGGATAAACCAGCTTTAATTCAGCATTTATATCATTATTTACATGGATTTGGCCAATCATTTTATAAAATTCTAATGCTTTCTTTCTTACCAAATCCTGATCTAGCTTTCTCAAATCCTGTCCTTTTGTCCACCCTTCAAACTCATAGGGAACTTCGGCATTAAATGTAAAGCTGAACTCATAAAATTCTTTTCCAGCAGCTTCTTTTGGACTTACTTGTGTTGTAATTACTTTTTCATCATCAAAGCTTTTTTTAGATTTATTATCCATCATGACTACTGAAATATCAACCTTTGCTTTGTCTGATAATTTGGTAGTTGGCACTTGATTTTCTAATCCTAAATCTTTATTAATTAAATCTCCAACAGGATACATTTTTACAGTAACTTTCTGTGGGCCTGATTTCAAAACCGGATATATTCCGATAGGAGTAATTACATTTGATAATTCATAATCACTATTATTAAAAACATCATTAATATATACTTCAATCAAACAATTCTCCTTATTAATTCTAACATAATACATGGGTTCTTTATCATAGTGCTTAATTTGTGAACTTACTTTTGCCACAAAATTAGTTTCCGTAATATCCTTTGCTTCTGGAAAGATATATTGATTGATATCATACATATTTTTAGAATTATTTATTGTTGTTGGTTGGTTATTGTCTTTTTTCTGAGCACAACTTAATAAACAAGTATTAGCTATTATTATTAAAAATAGTTTTTTCATATTATCTTTCTGATGGATTTTTAGTCATTTCTGAAGAATTAAATACTAATTGACAAGGCTCCATTAACATAAACTGAGTAGGTTCCTTTTTTGCCAAGACAGTACTTTTACCTTTACCCCTTTGTCCTACCACTTCAGCAGTATACTCATATTCTCCTGCTAGTCCTGTAAAAGCAATTTTATCTTCATGATAAGGCTTACTATCCGCTTTAAAATAGTACCGTCTTTCAATAAAAACATTACCATTTACTTCAAACGCTCCCTTTGCATTTAAATTTTGCATTTCTTTTTCTTCATTATTATTCCATGTTAGTACATGCATACCTCTTACCAATAGATTCTGATTGGTGATACTTCCCGAAAGTTTTAACCTTACAGTAAAAGCTCCTGAAGGCGCAACACTGATTGAAGAATGATCTTTTTTACTTTCACCTTTAGCAAGAGTTACCATATTGAGGCTCTTTTCAGCATTATGAATTTTTAACCAAAAATCAAGATCTATATGGGCCGTAATATCTTTTTCAAATTCTGCTTCAGCACCAAAAACCTCTTTCAGCGCTGTATCTGTAGCAAATGCCAAAAGTTTATACACTCCATCCAAGGCCGTGTTGGCAACATGTAAAGGATAAGTAATGGCTCCGTACCAGCCAACAACCTCCTTTCCTCCTTTTACTTTTGTAAGGAACATCCTGCTAACCCCTAAACCAAATCCTCCTGTTGCTGCTTTCGCCATATTAAGAGTCATTCCAGCAGGAGTTTTATCCAGTAATAATTCTCCCAGACTCTTCTTTTGCTTTACTCCCATATTGAGAAGCGGACTAATTTTTATTCGCTCTTCCATAACTGGCTGAACCCCAATATTGGGATCATCTGCAAATCTATAGCCTCTAAAATATGATCCTTTCATCATTTCAAGAGTATTTTTTGCCATATTTACGTTTCTTGCAGTTTCAAAAGTTTTCGAATATTTAGTCAATATATTTCCTGCTTTTTTTCCGGCATTTGCAATCTTTGCTCCTTTATTGACTACACTAGCCACCTTTCCCGCTTTCGAAATAAAATTAGCAAGCGCAGCTCCTTCCGTAAGAATAATGAGCAGGACATCAATAAGAATTTCCAAAGTAACCACACCAGCAACCATAGCCTTAAATACTGCGGGGTATTTTTCTGCATAGTCAATCTGTTTTGAATTCTTTTTCCCTGCATTATCAAAATCATAGTAAGCAGTAAATCCAAACTCGTATCTATCAGCCATATCTTTTATGATATCAAGAATAAAATTACGAATAAAAGCCGTTCCAATTACAGGACTAATAATGGTTGCTGAAAGACGATCTGCTATAGGACTGTTTTTAATCCAATCCAATTCTTCACTAAGTCCCTTTACGGTTTTTATTGTTTTTTGCTGGCCAAAAATATAATATTCAGGAATATATGGATCATCAAACAATGCATGAAATCCCCACGCAACATCCGCAAATGTTTTCAAATACAGACTTTTATGATAGCGGCAGGTTTCTACGGGTATTCTATAATATTGTATGAGATCTTTACTGCTGATCTCCCAATCCATCAATACACTTTTCAATGTAGAATAGGCAGGATCGGTATTAGACATCATACTGGAAAACAGAAAATAATTCTTTAAAAAATCCCAGCTGCTTTTTTCATCATACTGATAATTGAAAGAAGGATAAATGGTAACGCTCTCATCTTCTTTTACCACCTGAACTTTTATCTGACTTTCTTTCAGTATCTGGGTATCTATTACCCGGCCTTTGTGCGGTGTTTTCTTATCCCGGACATCATCCTCTGAAAAGAAAGTCTGCTTCATATTTTCTTCAGTATGCTGACATTCTTTGGTATTTACATTTTCAAGCCGTATACTGAGTTCTTTGATATTTTTACTGTCTTTAGGGGGAGCAATGGCAGAAACCAGAAATTTCATGTTTCCCAGCTGTCCATTCTGATCTTTTCTGACCGGCTCTTTTTCATCAAAAAGTTTTACTTCCGGAGCGTTTCCATATTTGTAAAATACTTTTTCATATTTACAAGGCTCGTACTTCTGGGTAAAGTATTTTTCATCATATATTGTGACAGGACTTAGATTGGTGACAGGTTTATCCTGCAGATTGAAATCAAAAAATACATCAAGATATTTCTTTCTCTTATCACCATCAAATAGCAGCAAATCGTCATAGGAAATTATAAAATACAATTTTCCTAAAGATTTATGTTTCACTTTTCCTGTAATGGCCAATGTATCAGGCAGCATATCTGCAAGAAGAATAGGCAGAAGAGCAGCATAAAAACTCTTATTTTTGAGAAATTCTTCATGTGAGAGATAAAATCCTTGTATACTATAAAGTTCAGTGATAGTAAAGATACTGGTAAACACCAGCTTAGATTCGCCATCTCTTCTTTTAAAATAAACATCTATTTTCAGCGGGTGTCCAAATAGCCCAACCCCACTGATATGAGCAGTACTATTATTATTAATACCCACCTCGTAAGCTTCCCTATCTTCTTTACTATTCCACCATTTTGCTTCCAATAATTCTAGGCTTTGCCACTACTATAAGTTGTATGGAAGCAATAGCATTTCCATTTTCATCTTTTGCGGAAATGGTAAAGAGATGAGGTCTTTCATGCGATCCTGCATAGGATTTCAAGACAATAAGCTCTGCTTTATTTCCTTTGGTAAGATCGCCCGTATCCAATTGTTCACCATTGCTGAAAATTACCCAAATTGCTTTAGAAGCGGCCGGGGTCTCTATAAGCTCCATTTCAAGATTGAAGGAGTCATCTCTGATCGTATCGAAATTAACAACAATTCTGTTGTTTTCAATCTTATGATTACTGACTACTATCCTGGCCATGATCTTGTTTGGTATTAAAAGTTAAGGAATGTCTTGGTTTTTCGGGCTCTGTAAGCATAGGACAAAGCTCATTCAAGGTATCCGGATCTGACTTCTCTTTATTTTTAGGGCCTAATTCTGCAATTTGTCCATGATTGACAATCGTAATACAATCTGTACCTCCAATGGGGCAGGTTGCTTTGCTGTCTTCCAGCAAAACCATTCCGCCGTTATCTTCAATAATTATTTTATCGTAATATCCACTCCACTGTGTCACCACAGCAGTACATGGACTATTATTTTTTTTAGAACAGCTTCCGAAGGTATTCTTTTCGAAAGTTGATCCTATATCTACATGTGTTGCGGTCAATTTTTTTTTGCCGTCCTTATCATTGATGTAACGTCTGCTTTGGGTATTTACTTTAAGTTTATCGGGGGTTGTCCCGAAATTGCACTTGCAGATTGCCCCTTGACAAACCAAGTGTTTTTCACTCATATTATTCCTATTTGTGTTGATTTAGTGTATAAAATTCTAGGGTTGGTTAGCCCAATATAGAAAAATTCCAAACAGCAGACAGGACCTTATTCCTGTATACTTTAACAGGCCATTTATAATTCATAAATTCCTATTTCAATTCTCTTATGATGGATTTTTCCTTGTAATTCAATAAAACCTGTTACGGAAAAAATCCTTTTATCTGTTTCATCCATTTTAAATAGAATGTTGATGCTTCCCTTTACTTTATTATCAGGGTTTCTGCTGATCAAAGCGTGAGAAGGGGCATTCCAAAGTTCCAGTTCCGACCTGTTATCTGTACAGGTTCCTGTAAGACGGATCATAAACTTATTACTTTCACTAATCTTCAGATTGGCCTCCAGTTTCATTTTAAATTTCACCCCTGTATGTTTCGGAAAGATAAGATAACGATCTTCAAACTCTATTGTTTGTCCTTCTACATAGTTTCTATACACTGGAGTATGCCATATTTTGAAAAAAATGCTATTCAAAAGCCTGCCTCCATACATCTCTGTATTGCATACCGCCTCTTCTGCTTTAGATAAAATCTCTTGGCCTGTTTCTCCCTGATAATAATCCTCTAATACTGGCCTCAATAGGATCCATCGCTCTTTAATCTCTTTACTATTAACAATATTTTTAAAACTTCCATCTTTATTACAACCGATCATAAGCGGATAAAGACAATGGTCAATCTTATCATACAGCTGCTCTACCAATCGGAAGTTATCACTGTTATTTACCCTCACAGAATGTTTATTGAATGTTGTTATACAACGTTCTTCATCTGCTTCTTCCGTGATATCAACTTCAAAATCCAATACACTCACCAATTCTTTATGATTAAAATAACGTTGGGTTATTCCATATTTCTTCGTTGTTCTTCCAATGGCCTTGGTCACTTTATTGTTTGAGTAGGCAACTTTGGGAGAAGTAGGAATTTCCTGATCATAGCTTATCGGAATCAAAATATTTTTGAGTTGTTTAGGCAGCATATCTCCATAGATGTATTCATCTACTATCCCACAATGAAGATTATGATAATACACAAGTTCCGCAACAGGTAATCCCAGTTTACCAGCAACAGCTGAAAGCGTATCTCCAGCCTCTACCTGATATTTCCTGTGCGTTTTTTTCATGATACTTAGTTGTTTAACATGCAAGATAGTAGCTATAAATCTAAGGGACAAATGAATTGGGTATAAATTCAGAAATTGTCGTAATTCTACGACTTTTAGTTTGTATTTAATACCAACTATCAACAAATGTTATTGAAATAATGACAAACAACCTGCTTTTAGATTAATTCCTATCAAATAAAAGCCTACATATACTCTTTTTTCCATAATAATGATAGTCAAACACTTTAGACACATCCGCTATCTTAAAACAGAATCTTATGAAAAGTCCCATCTGTTGCCTGATTCAAAAAAAATAAATTTTATCAAAAAATATTTTGCCAGAAATTAAAAACTTCCTATATTTGCACCACTAAAAACAACGATACTATCGGAGTTTAAGGAGAGTTGGCAGAGTGGTCGATTGCGGCAGTCTTGAAAACTGTTGACTGTAACAGGTCCGGGGGTTCGAATCCCTCACTCTCCGCAAAAAAGGTACAAATCATATGATTTGTACCTTTTTCATTTTAAAGACCATCACCCATGAAAACTAAACCAAGAATACAAATACTCTTCACATTATCTATTTTGACATTTTTCAATTACTCAAGTGCTCAAAAAATCATTAGTACAGATATTAATCATTTTTGGATTGCCTATGACAGTATTCAGAAAAATAAAAAAAATAAAAGCGAAATCCTCGAAAATATTTTCCTGAGCAAGAAAACTGAAGGCCTTACATCTTTTATGGAGATTAAAAAATTCGGAAAAGATGATTATTTAAATGTCATTGAGAAGTACCCTCAATTTTGGAATTCCATCAGACCCAATACTTTTATTGATGCTAAAAAAATCAAAACAATAAATACTGCTTTAAGGAAACTGGGGAAACTTTATCCCAATAATTCTAAGGGAAATATTTATTATACAATTGGAGCCTTAAAATCTGGTGGAACAATTCATCATGAGGATTTATTATTAGGTGTAGAAAAAATTATCGGTAATCAAAACACTGTGGTTTCTGAATTTGAAAATGAAAATCTTCGAAAAATGTTCCAGTTTACCAATCCATCACAATTGGAACAGGTAACAGTGCACGAATTTATTCATACTTTTCAAAAAGATGGAGAGATTAACGTTCTATCGAAGGCCATTAAAGAAGGCTCTTGTGATTTTATTGCAGAATTAGTTTTGAACAAAAAGTTTACTGCATCGTATCTGGATTATGGATTTAAAAATTATGAAAGCGTAAAATCAGAGTTTAAAAAAGAGCTGTTTAGTAAAAGATTTGAGAACTGGTTTTATAATAGCAATGCTAAAAATCCTGATCTTGGATATTTTGTAGGATATGTGATTTCAAAAAAATATTATGAAAATTCTGCAGACAAGAAAACTGCAATTAAGAACATCATTGAGTTAGATTTCAGTAATCAGGCCGATGTACTTGAATTTTTAGTAAAATCAGATTATTTTGAAAATAAAAAAAACGCTGACCAAATCCTTTCTGAATATAAGGAACATCAACCCCGATTAATAAAAGTCATAGAATTTGAAAATGGCAGTCAGAATGTAAGAATACATACAAAAAAAATTCAGATTGTATTCTCAAAACCAATGAATGAAAAGGTTTCAATCAATTTTTCAAAAAATGGAAAAGAACATTTTCCGTTAAAAAATATCGTGGGCTTAGATGAATCAAAGATCATTTTAACCATTGAAACAACTGACCTGCAATATGATACAGAATATGATTTTTATATAACAGACAGGGTTACGAAATCTGAAGACAACTACCCTTTTGATACTGAAGAATATAAAATATCTTTTAAAACCGAAAAAAAATAATTTCCATAAGCTTTTTATGGCTATTCGGGACTGAATCATCTATCATGAAAAGCTTTACAGCCAGCCCAAATAGCGCTTGGCAGCACTGAAATTAAGATTAAAAATCCAAATTCAGGTGATCATAAAAAAAATCTCTCTGATAACCCGACAGATAGGATTTAGTTTGTTTTTTATGGGTAGAGTTATTATAATTTTTTCTATATTTGCACCACTGAAAACGACGATACTATCGGAGTTTAAGGAGAGTTGGCAGAGTGGTCGATTGCGGCAGTCTTGAAAACTGTTGACTGTAACAGGTCCGGGGGTTCGAATCCCTCACTCTCCGCCAGTTGGGAAACCAAAATAAGCTAAAACGCTGTAAACATCAATGTTTACAGCGTTTTTTGTTTTAGCGGAGTATCAAAAAAAATTAAAATAGGTCACGATTTATATGTCCTATTTCGTGTCCCATTCAAAAAAAGACAAAAATGGGTCACGAAAAATCAAGGAAAGCCCGACCAATAGGCAGTCTAACGATTGTACATCTTGCAAAAAGTGGTAACAAAAAGTAAATTATTAATTAATTAAAGTTATCACACAATGAACAAAACATTCAACCTGTTATTCTTCATCAAAAAGAACAAGATCAGAACCAACGGAACCGCTCCCATCTACTTACGAATCACGATAGACGGCAAGGCAGCGGACATTGCTGCTAAAAGGTATATCGATCCGAAGAAATGGGATGTTAAAGCACACAAGGCATTGGGTAATTCGCAAGAAGCCAAAACACTGAATCTCTATCTTAAAACTTTGGAACAAAAAGTTTACGATTTCCACTACCTGATGCTGAAAGAAGAAAACTTTGTAACTGCAGAGAGTTTAAAATCTAAACTGCTTGGAACCGATATTGAGCAAAGAATGCTCATTCCCATCTTTCAGGAGCATAATGACAAAGTGGAAGCCCTAGTCGGTCAGGATTTTGCCCCGGGAACATTGGAGCGTTACAAAACGTCTTTAAAGCATACGCAGGAATTCATTAACTGGAAATACAAAGTTTCTGATATTGATATCAAGCAAATCGATCATGGTTTTATCAGCGATTATGATTTCTGGCTGCGCAGTGTCCGTAAATGCGGAAACAATACTGCTGTGAAGTATCTCAAGAATTTCAAAAAGATCATCCGTTTGTGTATGGCGCATGGCTGGATCACCAAAGATCCTTTTCTGGGCTACAAAGCAAAGATTAAAGCTGTAGAGCGTCCTTACCTTACCAAAGAAGAGATCCAGATGATCTATGAAAAGGAATTTACATCAGATCGATTGAACCAGGTTCGGGATATTTTTCTTTTCAGTTGCTATACCGGCCTGGCCTATGTGGATGTCAAGCATTTATCAAAATCAAACATAAACGTCGGCATTGATGGTGATCAATGGATTTTTACCCATCGTCAAAAGACCGATACCTCAACCAGAGTTCCGCTATTACCTTTGGCTCAGGAGCTGGTTTTAAAGTATGAGAACCATCAGCAATGCGGCAATTCAGATGTTTTGTTTCCTGTTCTAAGCAATCAAAAAATGAATTCGTATCTGAAAGAGATTGCGAGCGTCTGTGGAATCAATAAAGATTTGACTTTCCATATCGCGAGGCATACATTTGCTACTACTGTTACTTTGTCCAATGGTGTTCCGATTGAAAGTGTGAGTAAGATGCTTGGGCATACGAATATTAAAACTACTCAGCATTATGCGAAGATTTTGGATAAGAAAGTGAGTGATGATATGGTTGCTTTAAAGGATTTATTTAACAGTGGCTTAAACAACAAATAAAGATTCTAATTTTCCGAAATTTCTCATTGTGTTGACTTCAAAAATCGTTTTGACAGTTAAATTATTTTACAGGAATTTATTTTTTCTGTTATTTCTATCCCCACATGTAAGGATAGAAAAATACTTTTTTCTAAGGATTTTATTGAGATATCCATTGCTGAAATTTGCAAGACTTAAAACAAATTCATTATGGAAGAAAAAAACAGATTAGAAGAAGAGCCTAAACCAAATGCAACTGGTAACAGCTCTAACGATTCAACGGGAGAAACCGAAAGTTCAAAAACAGAAGGATCAACACCTTCAAAGACAACTGTAGATCCACCTCCAACAACATCACCGGAAGGTGCGGGTGAAGTTATTAAACCTATTGGAGAAAGAGAGAGAAATCCTAAGAAGCGATAAATTTTCGCTTTAACTGAAAACAGAGGGTTTTACTATATTTACGTAGTAAAGCCCTCACCTTTGTATATGTACAAGATATTTATAATATTTTTTAGCATTTGTTTTATTAATGCTAACAGCCAGCAAAAAAACATAATAGATAGTCTAATTTTATTGTCACAATCCGAAGCATCACATGATACTGTGAAAATACAGGCTTTCACTGAACTCTCTTGGGAATTTAGAAAAACTAATTTTAATAAAGCAAAATACTACGCTCTAAATGCTTATACGATTAGTAAGAAAATAAACTATCCGAAAGGTATTGTTACAAGCTTGAATAGAATTGGTACTGCATATATTTTTAATAAACAATTTTCACGTGCGGAAAAAGAATATTTGAAAGTCTTACGCTTAGAAAAGCAATCCGGAAATAAATATGGTATTGGCCGAGCCAACAATCAACTTAGTGAAATATACAGAAATAAAAAAGATTTATCTAAGGCGCTTTCTTATGGATTAGATGCATTGAATGTATTTGAACAGCTTAAAAAACAATCATTAGAGGCTTTAGTTTCTAATAATGTAGGACTTATATATCAGAACATGGGATCGTATGAGCAAGCTAACAAATACCTTTTAAAGGGACTTGCTATAAGAGAACAATTAAAGGAGGATAAAAATATAGCGAATAGCTATACGAATTTAGGTATTCTTTATCTAGTAATGAAAAATTATGAAAGTGCTAAAGATTACTTTCTTAAAAGTGAATATTACTTTATTAAATTCAATGATGATTATGAACTCTCGAAAATATACAATAATTTAGGAATTATATATTTTGAAACTGGTAATAATACTTTATCTCAAGAATATTATGATAAAGCTATGAAACTGAAGGTTAAATTAGGTTTAAAAGATACAAATTCTGAAATACACAATAACCTTGGAGCTCTTTATTATAAACAAGGCGATGATAAACAAGCTATTCGGGAATTTAAAAGAAGTATTGATATGCAGAAAAAATATGTTCCTAAAAATAGCCTTAAAGAAGCGAATATAAATTTAGGGCATATTTACTTCCGGAATCAAGAATATGATCAAGCTATAAAATATTATAAAAACTCATTAAAAACCTCAGAAAATTCAAAAAATAAATCAGAAAAATTAAAATCCTTAGATGGGTTATACGTAGCATATTCTGTAAAACAAGATTATGATTCTGCAATATATTACTCCCAACAGTATAATTCTTTAAGAGATAGTTTGGAAACTGACTATAAGAAAGCTGTAGATTACAGAGAAAAGTTTGCGAGAATACTGAAAGAAAATGAACTTTTACAAAGAGATAAAAAAATTTCAATAGTAAATATTAAAAATTTAGAACTTAAAAATCAAAATAATAACATATTAATATACACCTTATCTACCATATTTTCTTTATTCGTATTATTATTTCTTCTTTGGACAAAATGGAAAGTTGAAAGACAAAAGAAAAAAATAGCATTAAAAGATAAAGAATTAGAGGAAAAAAAATTAGAGCAACTAATTAAAAATCAAGAAATCAAATCTTACAATGAAATGTTGAATACACAGCATCGAGAACGTAAGAGAATTTCACAAGATTTACATGACAGGATAGGAAGCATACTATCAGTTGCCAAGGTTTATTACAAGTCTGGGGAAGAACAGCTTCTACAAAATAAGAATCTTGATCTTGTGAGTTTCCAGAAAGCAAATGAGTTGATAGATGAAGCATGCCAAGAAGTCAGAAGGTTATCTTACGAAATGTCCTCTGGAGTACTCACTAAATTCGGATTACTATCAGCCGTCGAAGATTTAGTAATCACTATTGAACAAACTAAGAAAATAAAGATAGAATTCATAGCTGGTGATTTAGAAAACAGACTAGAAAACAATGTTGAAATCCAAATATATAGAATCATTCAAGAGTTGATGAACAATATTTTAAAGTATGCAGATTCAAGTCATGTAACTATTCAAATATTAAAGCTTAAAAATAAAGTAAATGTTCAAGTAGAAGATGATGGTATCGGCTTTAACACTAATGAACAGTCTAGTGGCATGGGGTTACAAAATGTAAGGTCTAGAGTCGGCTCATTAGGCGGTGAAATCAATATTGATTCTGTAATTGGACGTGGAACCTACGTGAATATAGAAATACCTATAAATAGTAATGTATGATAAAGATTATTATTGCTGATGACCATGAGATAGTTCTTGATGGTTTAGAATTAGTCATTAAGAATGACCCTAATATTGAAATTGTTGGACGTGCACTGACAGGGAAAGATGTTATTTCAATAGTTAATACTAAAAATGTAGATATTGTTGTGCTTGACATCAATATGCCGATTATGGATGGTATTGAGACAACCAAATTTCTTAAAAAAAATCATCCTGAAATTAAAATACTTATTCTCAGTATGCATGAGGAAATAAGTTTTATAAGAAACATATTCAATGCAGAAGCTAATGGATATATATTGAAAAATAAAGGAAAGGAAGAATTATTAGCTGCTATAAATAGCATTTTTAATGGAAAAAACTATTTCTCGGATGAAGTTAATCAATCGATCTATGCGACATTAAAATCAAAAGATGTAGCTGGAGAAATTAGACTTACTGAAAAAGAAAAGCAAGTACTTGCATATATTGGAGACGGTTTTACGGGGCCTGAAATTGCAGACAAGCTAAATATTGCAAAGACTACATTTGAGACCCACAAAAGAAACCTTCTCGAAAAAACAGGTGTCCGGAATTCAAATGCACTTATCAAATTTGCGATTTTAAACGGATATTGTAATCCTAATTAATTTTAAAGCTGCTTCTTGAGCAGCTTTTTTTATCCTCAAAAGTGAGGATGAAAAATCCTCAAAACTGGGGAAAAGCACTATAATACGGCTATTTAACTTTGCATTGTAATCAAATTATAAAAATATTACAATGTCTTTACAAATAAAATATTCAACAGAAATTGCCAAGGAGCTTGGTAAGATTGCGGTTTATCTGCCAGGTGAAATCATTGAGGTAGGTGATATTATTAAATTTCCATATGGTAAAACAGGGTTTTTAAAAAAGAAGCTCCACTTGGTACTTTCACAAAAATTTCTTCTCTCAAAAATCTTGATGTCAACTATTCAGAATATGATAGTTTAGGAAATAAACATAGTTACAAATTTTCGAGTAAAAACTCTGTAAAGAGTATTACATCAGCAAATTCACAAATTGAAGTTGTAGACGAGTTACCGAATGCAAATGGTGAAATAAAATTGCAATTTACGTCGGAAGGTTCTATTTACTTCCATGCTATTGAATGCTATAAAAAGCAAATCGGTGACATCACAAAACTTGAAAATGAAATCATTTCAAAAAGTAAGGTTCTAATATGGGACAATACTTATCTCGTAACTTCAGTAACCTATGCATCAAATGCTTTAATAATGCAGTCCAGGTCAAAAAACTCTGAAATTACTTTAGCAGGAAACATCAACGGATTAAAAACACAAGGAATAGACATTGGGGTTTCAGCAGAATTAAATATTAAGAATCAAAATGGAGATTTTTTCATAAAAGACTGGTCACAGAATGTTAGTGTTTTTATGGAATTAATGAAGTTTGAAAAAGAAACATTCCAAGTTATCAACAAAAATCTTAACACAAAAGAACCTAATGGCAGATTGATTCATGTCCAAGTAAATAGTTTAATTATATAATTTAAAAAAATGTTCTACACAAAAAGTTATTTGAGAGATCTCTCAAAAACCGGAAGAAAGGGTACAAAAACCTTTTCCGCAACAGTAAATGAAAGTAAAAATAGTATGTCCTTTGACATTTTCTTGTCTCATAGTTATCGAGATAAGGAGTATATAGAAGGTTTATTTTTAGAATTATCATCAAAAGGATTCAAGGTTTATGTTGACTGGATAGTTGATTCACATCTTGACAGAAAAAATGTAGATAAGAGGACTGTTGCCTTAATACGAAACAGGATGAAGCAGTCAAAATCTCTAATTTATGCAACTTCCGAAAATGCTTCAACATCAAATTGGATGCCTTGGGAATTAGGCTATATGGATGGTGAAACTAGCAGATGTGCCATTCTTCCAATTACAGATTACGAAAACTCTACGTTTGAAGGTCAAGAATTTTTATCTGTCTACCCCTATGTCACAAAAGAGTCTGTAAAAGGTCTTGTAACAGGCAATATTTCGACAGAAGAAATATTATGGTTGAACGAAAACTCACGGAATTATCAAAGCTTAAAAGAATGGTTAAGATAAAAATGATAATGAAATTATTATTTATTAGTAATTCTTGGACTTATAGTAATGCTTATAATAGTTTTTTACAGATAAATCAAAATGTAATTGTAAACAATTAAAACTCTAGAATAATGAGAAGAAGAAGAGCAAAAGCAGTAGTAGTAGGTATAAATTATTATAGATCTAATAAGGTGAATAATCTTTTTGGATGTGTAAGTGATGCTTATGAAGTTAAAACAGTTTTAGAAAGAGATGCCGACGGCACAAAAAATTTCGATGTGGTATTAGAAACCGCCGTTGATGATAATTCATCCATTGATAGAAGAATGTTAAAAGATCTCATTTTGGATGTTTTTAATGAAGATAATCCTGAAATAGCATTGTTCTATTTTTCAGGTCATGGCTATTTAGAAGATTCAGGAGGATATCTGGTAACTTCTGATTGTGAAGATGGAGATGAAGGACTTTCTATGAGAGAAATCTTAGATTATGCTAATAATTCAAATGCTTTAAACAAAATTATAATTTTAGATTGCTGTCACAGTGGTAAAATGGGTAGTCCAGGTGCTGAAACATCTGTAACAATCTGCGAGGGGATGACTATATTAACAGCCTCCACAGACAAACAATATGCCTCAGAAATTGACGGATCTGGTTTATTTACTAAACTGTTTGTCGATGCATTAATGGGAGGAGCTGCTAACATTTTGGGTAACATTACCCCAGGTAGTGTATATGCTCACATTGATCAATCTTTAGGAGAATTCGGCCAACGTCCAATGTTTCGAACCAATGTAAAAACATTTATTAGTTTACGGGAAGTAAATCCTTCTGTTTCACTTTCTGATTTGAGCCGAATCACTGAACTTTTTCCAGATAGAGAAGAACATATATTAAATCCCACTTATGAACCAACAAGTGATAATGCAGATAAAAATAATTGTGAAAAATTTAAGATTATGCAAAATTATAACAGAGTGGGCCTTGTCGTTCCAATTGAAGCGGATCATATGTATTATGCTGCTATAAACTCAAAATCTTGTAAGCTTACAACATTAGGTGAACATTATTGGAATCTTGTAAAAAATAATAGAATTTAAATTAAATCAGTAACGTATGGAAATTATTTTAAACACAGATACTGTAAAAAAACTGGATCAAGATATTAGAAATAAAATCTCAACAGAACTTAAAACTTGGGAAAAGAAAACTGATGATAATGGGTATACATTATATTACCATACTACGAAATCAGGTCAGTGGGAAGATGATTTATTTGTGAAACCATTTTTAAATATTGAAAAGAAACAAATTAAGTTTTGTATCACCAAATCTGATGGTGAAATAATTGATTTTGAACCATCTTTTGGATACCTATTAGGGAGATTTACGGAAGTATTAATGGTAAATTTTTCAGATCAATTTAACAGTCTTGAATTTAAGTAAGTAAATCATAAGAGTGTAAAATAAGTAAAGGATAGCTTAAAAGAATATCCTAAGAAATATTTAAACAAAATTAAAATAAAAACAATATGGCAAATCCAAGAGCATTTATAAGCTTTGACTTTGATAATAACGCTGGTGAAAAAATGTATTTTGTCGGTCAAGCAGTAAACTCCCGTACTCCTTTTAATATTGAGGATTGGTCTTCAAAAGAAGCATTGGCACAATCAACATGGCAAAAAATTATTGAAGATAAGATGAAGAGGTGTAATATGATGATAGTTTTGGTGGGTAGAAATATGGGTACTGCAACTGGTGTTAATAAGGAAATTGATATGGCAATTAAAAACAATGTTCCTTTTTTTGGAGTATACGTCGCTGGAGCGAATTCTTCATCTATTTTACCTGTTGGATTGGCTAGGAATAGGGTTATTCAGTGGACATGGGATGGTATTGCAAAGGCTATTTCTCAGATGATGAAGGAAGGCAAAAATCTTTAAAACATTTTTTGAAAAATGTATAAAGTAATAATACATTTATTCTTTAACTAGATATTGAAACTGAAAACTTTCAGTTTACTGAATAAAATCGTTTTAAATACTGTTATATTTATAACAGTATTTAAATTTTTAATAAATCATGTTAAATTCTATACTTAAATAATTAATAAAAACAGATTCAAATGATTTTAGGAATAACGGGGCATCAAAGTCTGGAGAGTTTTGATTTAGACTGGATTAAATTGACGATAGGTAATTTTATAGCGGAAAATAATGTTATAAACGGGGTTTCATCCTTAGCAATTGGTGCGGATCAACTTTTCTGTAGAGAACTAATTAAAAGAAATATCAACTATGATGTGGTTATTCCATGCAATAACTATATATCTACTTTTAAAACTCTAGATGATTCGAGGTCTTTCTTAGATTTATTAAACATGTCAAAAGATACTTATACACTTGATTTTGATAAACCTAGTGAATCTGCATTCTATTCAGCAGGCATTGAAATTGTTAATAAAACAACAGTAATGTTAGCTATATGGGATGGAAAGCCAGCAAAAGGCCTAGGTGGCACAGGGGATATTGTTGAGTTTGCATTAAAGCAGAAAAAATCTGTTTTTCATATTAATCCAGTAAATAAAAGATCTAATTGCTTGAAGCAAAGTTAAGGCAATTTACAAAATAAAATGAATTACCCATTTACACCCCTATCCCATGAGATTTGTAAGTTAAAAAGACCTAGGCTTAGATTTTATAATCTGAGTCTTTTATATCAGCAAACTAAAAAATGAGTTGAATGAGTTGAATGAGTTGAATTAGTCAATACTTAATCTGACAGTTATAATCAAATTGAATAACTTTAAAACAGATTAAGTATTATGACAACACAACAAAAAATCATCAAAAACAAGTTAGGTGTACTTGAATTAGCACAACATTTAGGAAACGTCTCCAAAGCCTGTAAGGTGATGGGATATTCCCGAGACAGTTTCTATAGATTCAAAGAACTGTATGAGCAAGGAGGTGAATTGGCGTTACAGGAAATCTCAAGAAGAAAGCCAGTATTAAAAAACCGTGTAGATGAAGCCATAGAAAAGGCTGTTGTTGAGATAGCCATTGAGAACCCTGCTTTAGGACAGCTTAGAGTAAGTAATGAGCTTAAAAAGAAAGGCTTTATCGTATCTCCGGGCGGAGTCAGAAGTATTTGGTTAAGACACGATCTACATACATTTAAACTTAGATTAAAAGCCCTGGAAGCCAAATCCGCTCAAGATGGTATAGTCCTTACCGAATCTCAGCTTTCAGCATTAGAGAAGGCTAAGGAGGAGAAAAAAGCTCATGGAGAAATTGAAACTCACCATCCTGGATATTTAGGAGCTCAAGACACTTATTACGTGGGCAATATAAAAGGAGTTGGACATATTTATCAGCAAACTTTTATTGACACGTATTCCAAAGTTGTTTTTGCAAAGCTATATGATCGTAAAAATGCCCTTATTGCTGCTGATATGCTTAATGATCAGGTGGTTCCTTTCTTTGAGCAACAGGAGCTTCGTTTACTCAGAATTTTAACAGACCGGGGAACTGAATACTGTGGAATAAGGGAGCAGCATGAATACCAGCTCTATTTGGCCATTGAAGATATTGATCACACGAAGACCAAGGCTAAAAGTCCTCAGACCAACGGCATCTGTGAACGTTTTCACAGAACGATTCAGGAAGAATTTTATGCCATAGCTTTCAGAAAAAAAATTTACAGAAGCATTGAGGAACTGCAATTAGATCTGAACAGCTGGCTGTCCTATTACAACAATGAAAGAACACATACAGGAAAACATTGCTATGGTAAAACACCGATGCAGACGTTTCTAGATAGTAAAACTATGGCAAAAGAGAAATTATTGGAAACTCTTGCAGAGGAACAAAAAATCCTTACTTTTGGAAGTAAGGAAAATATGGGATAACTGACAATTATTTTTAAACCCTAACTGTCAGATAAAGTCGTGGCTATTACAAATGAGTCGATAGAAAATTTCTTGTTTTATTTAATTATTACATGTTTTTGTCAATATGTAAATACTTAATCCCTTGTTTACTATAATCTATGTAATAAAAATTATATCCTAAAATTTTTAATATAACTCGATGAATAAGAGTAGCGTATGCATCAGATATTTTTTTTATCCTTTGTTGTTCTTCAACTGTATCATAATTTATAGCTTGATGGGTCATTTGGTTACGTGCTAATAAAGCTTGATTTTCAATAGATTTTTTATCGAAATGAATCTCTAGATATTTAAAAAACACTCGCATCTTTTCTCCAATACTAAAATTATAAGGATTCTTTATTTTATTAATTATAGATGACTTAAATTCATATCCTTCCAACTTTTTTCTAAAGATTCGAGTTCATCTTTGATTAAAATATGATAATTATTTTTTTCATCTTTACTGTATGTTTTTTGTAATCCATGAACTTTAACAAATGAATCTATTAAACTCTCTAAGCCCGAAGATAATGTTGGTAGATTGGTTCCTAACGGTGAACTTTGACCAATCCAAAGTTTCCATAAACAATCAGAAAGCGATATCTTATTATATTGGTTAACGAAATTACTAAAAAGTTCATTTAGAATTTTCTCAAGAAAATTTCTATCTTTTCCGTTACTTAATGGTATAGGATTCATATTTATATTTTTATACAACTTTCTCGACCACGGATTTATTGATTCTGTGGCGATAAGTTCATATCCATTAATGAATGAGCTTGATCCAATATTTTGCAGATGACTTCCAAATATAAATGATAAAAACTCTTGTACTATTTTTCTGAAATATTGGTCTGGAAAATCATTTGAAATATTACGATACTCGACTAAAATTCCATCCATATTATCTGGCAAATATTTTTTATTTACTGCTTGAATACAAATAATTTGGTTTTGATAATTCAATACAAAATAATCCCATGAACTTGAGTATCCATTACCGAAGTATTCGATATTCTCTTCGTAATGATCTAAACTGGTTCTATATTTATAATGCTCACTAAAGTTTATTCTTTTTGTTAGTCCACTAAACAAAATATCAGGAATTGAGCAAAGAGAGTAATCGCATATTTTATCCGGTAGAATATTGCTGTTATTTACTAATTCAATACCTTCTAAATATACTTCACATCTAAACTCAAAATATAATACATCATCTTTTTTAAATGGAATCTGATTAATAAATGAAATACCAAATCCCTTTATACGATATATATTTCCATTTGATTTGGCTTCAATTGTTTCACCTTTTATAAAGCCGACTTTTTTTAGTTCATCGTCTTCATAGTATTCTAATTCTTTTGGATTTTTTGTTACACCTTTTAATATCCCTTTTAGGCTATAATCATAATCTCTAAAAATTTCAATAGTCGAATCAGAAGGAATTTTATAATGATTAGTTAGTGAAAAAAGTTCAGTTACTTTTAGAGGAAACTCATTGCCTTCCCAATCATAACTTTGAAATTTTTTGTTCTCAATCTTTTTCATTTATATCCGCAGTTTTTTATCATCGTTTTTATTATAAAAGTAAATACAATTTTTTTTAGATAATCACTGTTATGTATCTCAACCATGTTTATTGATACAACTTTAGTTGAGATATTATTTTTCGTATTCGTTTAGAATGGTTTCTAACACATTTTCTAAATTTTCAGTAATATCTTTTCCAGTAAATCTTAAAACATTTATATCTAATTTGTTTAAAGCTTCATTAATTTTTTTATCTTTATTTAAATCATGAAATTCTTTTCCGTCACAAAAAATTGCTAACTTTTTATCCGGAAAATAAAAATCAGCTTGAGTAATAAGTTGTTCTTGTCCCAACCAAATGCCACTGTCTTGCATTTCGAAATAATTTGCAATGATATCTCCTGACTTAAAAATATTTGTCTGTATTATTGGAGTCAATTTCTTCAAATACATTCCTTGTAATAGAAATAATTCAATAGGAGAATCACACCTAAAAATTCTACGAGGTTCAGTATTTGAAAAGTTTTTAAAAAATAAATTCGTCTTATATTTTCTATATTTTGCATTGATTTCTTTTGATGACGTACTATTCTCTAAGAATTTTATTTCTCGCTTATCAAAAATTGGAGATAAAAAATACATTCCCCAATTAAAACCAACAGTATCTATATAATCATTATAATCTAAATTTGAAAAAATTTGATAATCTATTCCCATTCCTTGTTTCCAAGATTGAAAAGGATTAAATTCTGTGAAAACTAAATTTCCTTCTTGGCTTAATTGTTCAACATCCATTTGCTCAAGTAATTCTATCCTCCAAGTATCAATTTTACCTTTGTTTGTCATAGGTAATAAAGAAATATTATATGGTAAACCTTTTAATGAGCCTTCTGGATTGTCTTCTATGGCAAAAAAATTAAAAACAATTGAAATTGCTTGAAACTCATTTACTCCAATACTTTTATAATATTCATATTCTATTTCAGCAGGATTTACTGTTAAAATTGGTGGATGACCCGAATCAGTTATAAATTTTAATCTCGAATTTGTAATTGGTAATATTCCATTTAAGGCATGAAAGTCTAGATTTAATATCGGTGGAATATTTCTAAAATCAATTTCTAAATCTTTTTGTTTAGGAAAATTTTTATAATATTTTAAATTATCTTCCAAAAATTTAGGTCTATTTAGAATCATACGAATATTTAGTGTGATATGTTAATTGAATGTTTCCTGTAAAGCTACAGGTGGATTTTGCTAGCGACAAAGTTTTATTAAGAATGAAAATAGATGTCCAATTGAAGTCTTTCAATAATAGTTTTTTTAACATTATAAGCAGCGTATCACCTTAAAAGCTGCTCAAATAGTTTCTTCCATATTGAAATGTATTTTTCATCAACTTTATCGAAATTCTTATCAAATTTATTTTGCATATCTCTTGCAATATCGACTTTCCAACCTTTTTCTAAAATTATATTCTCTGTTCTAGCCCATTCTTCGACTTGGTTTACAATAGGTTTATCTTTGGTATAAAAATCTTCAAAATCATTTTCTGCTCTATATTTTTTGTCTATCAGCCTAATTAGTGAATCTGGTTCCAACAAATCTTCAATTTCATAAATATCTTCCCCTATAAAATCTTTCACTCCAATTACTTTTTCCTTTTGGCTCAAATATTTGCCAGTTTTTAATTGTTTTTGGAAATCCTCTCCTGCTTTATCTGAGTCTAATAAAACAATGGGTAAATCATTATCTCGTGAAGCTACCAATTTTGAAACGGGTGACATTCCTCTAACTCCACCAGTTGGAATAAAAACGATCTCTTTTGAGTATTTTAAATCACCATTTCCAATCAAGAATCTTTTTATTAAACTTAAGTATATCTGGTCACTTGGTCCTTCAACTAAAATGGGCTTGCAGCCTAACAAAAGCGTGTCTGATACTGTTAAGCCTAATGCGGCATGAACAGGATAAATAGATTTTTCAGCATCAGTTTCATTATATCGCAAATTGGAAGAAACTTTTGTTCGGCCTGTTTCTAAATCAACATATACAGCTTTTACATTTGCCAAGTTATCCATATCAACCAAGAATGGAGAATGAGAAGTATATAGCAGTTGATTATCCTCTGACAATTTTCTGAAGAACTTCGCTAAGTCATATTGTGCAATCGGATGCAGCGATAAACCGGGTTCGTCTAAAAGTAATATTGTATTGTTATGTTCTTCTTTTGTTTCCACTAAGAATACAAGAAAAAAACTAAAAAACCATTGCAAACCTCGGCTTCTTCCTTCAAGCTCAATATGTTCTGGACGAAGTTTATCGGAAACATTTATCCGAAAATGATTTCCATCAGCTTGAAAATCAAAAATATAATCACCTTGCAGCCACCATTTTTTAAAGCTAGTTGTTAATTCCGTCGCTGCAGATCGTAATAGAACACCTCTTTCTTTTTTCTTTTCGGACCATTCCTTTACTTCATCATCTGTTAAATCAACTTCTTCCGAGCTTATTTCTTGCTCATAATGATTTAGTTTTTTAATAATGACTTTTCTATCATTACCTAACTCATAAATTTCTTGAGGTGATAAACCAACATATTTAAAAAGCACATCTAAAGTCCTAACTTTTGCTCTAGCTGATTCAGATAAATCCTTACGTTCCAAATCTTCAATTACCCTAGGTAAAAAGATTTCACTATCTAGATTTCCATAGTCAGAGTAATAAACAAATTTTGGTATATTTTTTAGGACTTTTTGCCTAATTTCTTTAGTTGTTGTAATGGGCTTCGCATCAAAAGCATCAATGAAAAATTGAAGATTTTTAGAAATATTGTTTGCAAAATATTCTGGGATATTTTTCTTTCTGCTAAAATTTGTGTTCAATAAATTTTGAATTTCTACTATAATTTTTTCAATATCAGATTTAACAAAATAATCTTCCTCAAAGTTTTTCTTTAGATTTTCTAACAGATCATTAATTAAGTTTTTGTTTTCATCAGATTCTTTAATGAAAAAATCTTCATTCGCAATATTAGTCTTAAATTGGTTCAAAACTGTTATTATCCTTTCACTCGAAAAACTTCTAACTTCCGAATATGGGAAAGATATACGATATTCTCCGTTATATTTTCTTTGTACTAAAGTTCTTTTGACTTGTTCAATATCACAATCTAATTCTGATGATATTTCATTTGCCAACTTATCGTTTAAAATAAAGTCAGCTTGTATGAATACATCCTCAGAGTGATTGTCTGTCTTGTATTTACTATATAAATTTCGTGGAAAATCGTCTAACGGTACGATTGGTTCATTGTTAGCAGGTCTCAATTTCCACAAAGCTATCAGCAAGTTAGTTTTTCCAGCTTCGTTTGTTCCAACTAAGCAAGTATTATCAGATACTTCTATCCAATCACTTTCTTCTATTGATCTAAAATTAATTACCTTAAATCTGTCTAATATTGTTTTCATCAGTTATAATTTTTGGTTTGGTATTATTAAATTATCAGAAAATTAAGTGCTGAATTTAATTTTAAAATTTAATTAATACAGCACTAAAATGAAGTTATTTCCAATTGCCGAAATCGAAGAAAAATTGTTTTAATCTATAATTATTGAATCTATTAATTCATTGTTGAAATTAAAATTGTCTAGTACATTATTAATTGAATATGAAGAATTAAATTTTTTTGTATTTCAACTACTTCTTTTTCAGTGATAATTTCTTTAGTTCTGTCTTTAAATTCTACTAAAAAATTAAATACATCTTTCTCAGATACGATCGAAAATCCAAGAAGCAGAAAACTTAAGCCATTATCAGAGCTTCCTATTGCATTTAATGAAAAAACATATTTCCCATCAATAGGAAGGTATTGATGGCTATTATTTAAAAATCCCAGTTTATTTAGATGTGAATGAGTTAATGGAGCTTCATAATATTTAATGTCAGCATTCAATTTTTTTTCTTCTTTGTCTTTCACGAAGTATACATTCAATTTGTCATTATCTTTATTAACAAATCGTACTATATGTTGTTTTAAATGTGAATCGGTTAAAACATAGTAATGGTTTTCTTTCATATTATAAATATTTCTTTATGTTTTTAAATTACAGTTAATTTATATTCTGACTCTGTAAATGACAAAAATAAAAACCATTATAAAATTCACTATCAGTATTTTCACTGAATCTTCTCAGCGATTATTCTGCAATTGTGAAAGCTGTGACCCCAAATCTGGTAAGCATTTGTTTTTGCAATTTTCCATCAGATTACAGGTATTGATAATTTATGTTCATTACTTTATTTTGAAATAATTGTACAAACATATACAGAATGAATTAGTTCATTATTTTTATAAAAGTTCTGATTCGATTAAATCCAATTTGGCTTCCTTCAAAATTTTATTCATTATTTCCAAACATTCTTTTCTGACAGTATCGAATTTATTCCTTAGTTTAAAATCCATAATTTCAAGACAAGTTTCGTGTTGTCTAATTCTTCCATCCTGAATTCCTTCTAAATATAGCGTTCTGATTTCGTTAAGTTTTACTACGATTTTTCGTATCTCTTTTCTCCAATTTTCATTTGATAATTCAGTAAAGTCAAAAGTTGTAGCAATTAAATCTTTTTCTCTATTATACAATTTTCCAGTCGAAATTGTCTGCATAGTATCTTTAATGGCTTCAATAAAATCTCCGCCACTTTCCTCATATTGCATATGTCTGTCAAAAGCAGGACGAGAAAATGCTCTTCTAAAAGTTAATAAAATATGTTCATTTTTGTCATATTGATAAATTTTATCTAAAACATCTGAAAAGTAGAAATACATTAAATCCTTATGGTTTAAAATCATTGCTTGCAGATCTTCCCAAAACCATATTTCTACTCGAAAAAGATTCTTTCTAGCTCTTTCCTCATTAATTGCTAATATTATATTTTGAATTTTTACATCTCTGAAAGAAGTTGTAGCAAAAATTAATCTTTCGAGTTGGGGACTAAAATTTTCTGCATTAATTATTTCTTTTTTTATAATATCTTCTGTTAGCAAACTGTAATTTAGTAACTGTCCTTGGGAACTTGTATTTATGACTTTCTTTGCCTGAATACCTGGTAGCCTACGTTTTTCATCATATCCTATTAGGTCTATACCATTTTGTTTTTGCCCTTTTCTCCCATACAATTGCCAACCTTCATCTTTCCAAATTACATCTACCAGTCCTTTTAAAAAACTTTCAAAATATTCCCACTTCTGGGGTGGTAAAAGAGTCAAATCGAAATTACCCATATTTTATGATTTTTTTAGAATTGTTATAGCAATTTATTACTGATATTTTTGAAAACTTAAATCCTTTACCAAGCATTATACATTACAAATTGACGAATATTAAAATATTGATATAAAATATCTTCAATTATCAGTAATTTATCTATTGGGCTTAATTCTTTGGTTATATTTTTTATATCATTTTCTAAATTTAAACCCGAAATCCTATTAATTGAAGCTGTCAATATAAAATTATATTCTTCGGACTCATCTTTTAGTCCAAGTAATTCTGATAATAATCGGAAATTTTTATCAATTATATTTTCGCTATTATTATAATTTAATTGCTCAAAAACATCTTGAATAAAATAATATAAATTATTTGATTTCGAATTTTCTAAATTTATTGGGTCACTGTGAAATCCAACCTTATAATCTTTACAAAATGAATAATGATGATTTACGCTTCTATCTGAAATAATTTCGTGTGGCGGAATTGTAATTGAATTCTTGAATATTGTTTTATTTCTCCAAATTAAATCTCTTCCTCTTAAAGGATGGAAATAAACTTCACGATACTGAACTGGTAATAATGCAGATGAAAGGAATTTTAATTTTTTCAATTCGGTACTTTTAAAGAACAAAGGTGCAACATAAGCTGCTTTGTTATTCTGTGAAAGTTTATATAAGGCATTATGTTGTCCGTATTCTTTACCTTTTTTTAAAAGTTCAAATGCAAAAAAACCTTTTTCGATTGGCAAAGAGACTGATTTTCGTTGATTTGCTATTTTCCCGGTAAATCTTGGAGAATAAAAATCAGAACGTTTAAACTGAATATAAAAAGGTACAATGGTATTTAAAACTCCATCGTAACCTAATTCATTTTCATCAGCCTGAGAAATTCTTCGTATTTCTATATTTTTATCAAAGTAATAATAGCATCTATTCAATGCGGTCTCGATTGCTGAAATATAATCTTCTTCAATAAAATCGGGAATAATTTTTTCACCTTGTTTTTTTAAAAGTTTCATTGGTTACTGTTTAGATAATATAGCTAAAATAAATAATTTTCGAGTAACTATATAACAAATCCCAACTCTCGTCAGGATTTATTGATTAAATTAAAAACTCACACTATTTCCCAAGATACTTCTGTACTGCAGCAGCAGAAGTTCCGACAGCTTTAACTGCTTCTTTCAAACGTTCTTTGGTAACACCAAACTTTTTTGACCAGTATTCCAGTTCCCAAGTTTCGTTCACATTTACTTTAGTTGCATCTTGAGGTCCTTTTTTACTTAGATCGTCACTCATAATAAATAATTTTTGGTTAGTAAAGTAAATTTAAAAAGGTTATATATTATATCACTACGGTTTTCCGTAAAAAAAAAAAAATCCCAACTTTTGTCAGGATTAACTTTAATCTTTTAATAAAATGAAATAGAAAATTATTCCAAATCATTCTGTATTTTTCTGATGATGTCCATTAATTCACCTTTTTCAAATCTATCACTTGGAAAAGAAGGAATATCATTTTCAGAATTCTCAATTCTATCTGTTGGAAATTGTGGAATTTCTGGCTCACTTGGCGGTTCTGGAGCTGTATCCTGAGGATTATTATCTTCGTCGCTCATAATAAACTGTTTTTAAAAATTAATATTATATAATTAAGTAATGTAGTTGCAATAGTGAAAAGAATCATCGTTTTTGCAATATAGAGGTCGTAACTTCTTTTATCATTTATTGTACAATGATTCTCAGCAATATCTACAAATTTATCAATAATTTTCGTTTCAAAATCAATATTTTTTTTAGGATCGTTAATTCTTCCATTATAATCTATAACTTTATTTTGGTATTCTCTTAGTTCTTTGTAATTTCCTATATTCCTGTATTTGAAACCTTTATAAAAATTATTATATGATTTGGTTAAGTAAGCTGTTGTGAGAATAATTAATAGAAAAAATATCAACATTAAAAAATGCCTGAAATTAATATTGCAAAAACTTTGAATAGGAAATAAATCTTTTGCAATATAAGTATTACCAGTTATCAAAATGCCAATTATTGTTAACGGCAAATTAATTGAAGCATCTAAGTCTTTTCTTCTGTTTAATTCTCTATCATATAAAGATTTATAAAAGTTATAATTATCCATAATTTTGCTTGATTTCAAAGGTATATATGCATCATTATAAATTTCTGTTTCACAGAAATTCTGACTATTTTAATATTCTTAGAAATTATTTAGGTCCTCTACGTTTTAAGAATAATAAAATTTGTAGTATTACTATGTTTTCCTTTTTTTAGTTACCTTAAGTATATTATTTTCTTTCATATAACCATCAAAATCAAATTTTAGTGAAAAAAGTTGTTGCGGCTCTATTCCAGCAGCTAAAGAAATGCGTACTAATGTTGATAATTTTGGAACGTTTTCTTTATTTAACAATCTATAAACTTGCCTTCTATCTAAATTAGCGGCGGCGGCTAAATCAGCAATATCAATTTTTTTATCTTCAAGTATTGATTTAATGTGATCAGCAAGCGCGATAAAGTATTTATCATCAATATATTTCATTAAATAAAAGTGACATATTTGTCAAAAATATCATTGACATATTTGTCACATACTTGGAATTTTATTATATTTGTAAAATAAGTTACCGAAACGTAACTTTGCGATACTTCAGAAAAACATTAGAAGCTATTCGCTTAGAATCTCGTATCAGAAAACTGCCAATTTTCATTTTACCACGAGAGGATAAGTAGAAGGCTCACGCTTTGGCGTGGGCTCTCTTATTCGTGGTAAAAGGTATGGCAGTACCTCTGATACAGTAAGTAGAGTTCCACGCCGTTTTATTTTCCTATGCAGTCCGCTATCTCTACAATTCTCTAAGCTGCTTTTACAAAATACAGTATCAGATTAAGACAGATACAATGGCAGCGCAACCATTGCGGCTTTACAGCTTTCACGGGACACATTTTCATTCATATTAATTTTGGCTTGTATAGGCAGGGAGCTTTGTATGAAAGATTTCCAAGGTTTCCTCCTATGCGGTCACTAAACAAAACAAAAACGATTGAAAAATAAAAGGATAGACTTTGAAGCCAGGTTTTGGTCTGGCAGTAGGAAACATTCCGGGATAAAGCTTATTGAATCATTCTTCCATTTTAATGACCTGGTTACTGCCAAACAAATGCTCAACAAAATTATGATCTATGCCGGCAAAAAGAAAACGACGATTAATGAGGATTCTTCGGTAATCTTCCACTTTCATCAGGCCTTGCGGTCCTTTGTACGGGCGTGTTATGCAATCAGGTTGAAGGAAACGACCTGGGAAATGAATAGTAGTACAGAGAATCGTTCTCCATTGATGCAGGCTTCCCTTTCGGATGAGGAATATCTAAACCCAACCCTAGTATTTAGAAAGGCTTTTGCCGAATACAGCATTAAGGACTTTGATTACTATATAGCCATTGCAGTCTATTTCTCAATGGGTATATTTAAAAATGCTGAGGAAAGCAGCCTTATCAGCCCTTATATCCACCTTACCAAAATGCTGGATGCGACACATCTTATCCTCGAAAGAAGAATCCAAAAGAATCAATAACCATTAAAAGTAAAAAGCAGAGAATGGAAAACAGTACTTAAAAACATCCCCAATAAAATAAGAAAGCCCTTTCCGCAAGAGTTTGGCGACCAAACGGAAAGAGCATAATCAGTGATTAATAATTATCAAAAACCTATTCAAAAGTATGAAAAAAATCTTTTGCAGGGGAATACTATCCCTTGTTTTTACCTTTGTTGCGACTACCACATCCTTTGCGCAGAACAAGTCTGTTAAAGTCGGAGAATCTCTTCCTGACAATTTCTGGACAACTTCTTTTCAGGTAGTGAATCATCCGCAAAAAACCTTAGATCTTTCTGACGATAAGAATAAACTGATTCTTCTGGACTTCTGGAACACCTGGTGCAGTGCCTGCCTGAAAGCGTTTCCCAAGATGGAACAGCTCAAAGAACAGTTCGGGCATAAAGTAAAAATCCTGGCCGTAAGCAACCAGGACCGCCAGACCCTTGAAAAGTTCTTTGCCTCCAAAAACGGTCAGCGTTTCAATAATGTTGTTTCCGTAGCAGGAGACCAGCTCTTTCATCCCTTGTTTCCGCATCAGGGCGTTCCCTATGTTGTATGGATCAAAGATGGAAAGCTACTCAGCACAACAGACGGTGCCCAGGTCAATGAAAATACCATCAGTAAGGTCTTAGGCGGGGAAAGTTCTGGTCTTCAGACCGTCATCCAGATGAGCAGGGAAAGACCCCTGATGCTTTCCGAGGATTTTGACCGTGAAAAGGGCTTGTCAATGATCAATTATTCCATTTTTGCCAAAGGAAGAATACGGGGAATGGGCTTTGGTTCCGGTTTTCGAAGATCGGGTAACCAGATATACGGAAGACAGTTTACCAATCTTTCCCTTCTTGAGATCTTTTCCACGCTTGCCGATGAGATATTTCAGGTGCGTAAAGAATCTTTTAGTGAGAAGCGAAGAATCGTAGAAGTTCAAAACCCTACCGTATTGGACTATATCAAAAAAGCTGACGGATCCGTAGAAGATGGCAATCTCTACAGCTATGAATACATTGTTCCGCTATCCAAAGCAGATTCCCTCTATCCGTTAATGCTGAAAAATATCAGCGAGTATGCAGATTATAGCGCTACGATCGAAAAAAGGAAGGTTAGATGTTTAGTACTAAAAAGAACATCATCCATCGATAAGCTAAGGACCAAGGAAGGCCCAACTCGTTTTTCATTCTCAATGACGGAAACGATTTTAAAAAATGCTTCACTCTATAAATTGGTCAATAACCTGAATGCCTTGTCCACGGTTTCCTTACCAATAGTGGATGATACAGGAATCACGGGCAATGTAGACCTGACAATGGGAACAATCTCAGATGTACCTTCTATCAGGAGAGCGCTTTCAAAATATGACCTGGACCTTCAGGAAGAAGAGCGTGAAATTGATATGCTGATCATAGGGGACAAATTGAAAAATTAGCTCCCGGATATACTGTGGGGAATGGTACTAAAGAATAGCATTTTCCTATATCATTCCAAAAAACTATACAATTAATTCAAACTGTAATTTTAACTATGAAGAAACTAAGCATCCCGCTTCTGCTATGCTGTACGCTGTCACTCACGGCACAGCACACTGTTTCAGGTTATGTGATCACTGAAGAAAATTCGCTTCCGCTTTCGGGGGCAACGATCAATATTCTAAATTTAAAAACCGTTACAATCACTGATAAAAATGGCTTTTTCAAACTTCCTGCGAATGGGGAAAAGGTCACCCTGAATATTTCGCACAGCGGCTACAAATCGGTTTCGCTTGATGTAGCATTACCACTTGGTACACCGCTGAGAATTGTTCTTTCTCACAAAGTGAATGACATTCAGGAAGTGAATATCTCCACCGGTTACCAGAAGATCCCCAAGGAAAGAGCTACCGGTTCCTTTACATTCACGGATAATAAACTGCTTAATCAACAGGTCAGTACCAATATACTCGACAGGCTTGCCAGTGTTGCCGGCGGTGTTTTCCTCGAACGGGGACGTTCCGGAAATCCGCAGCTGATGGTCAGAGGGCTCAGTACCATCAACGGTCCCAAATCCCCCTTGATCGTGGTCGATAATTTTCCCTATGAAGGCGACATCAGTAATATCAATCCCAATATGGTGGAAAGCATCACGGTACTGAAAGATGCCTCAGCAGCCAGTATCTGGGGCGCAAGAGCCGCCAATGGGGTCATTGTCATTACTACAAAAACCGGAAAATTCAATCAGCCTGTCAAAGTGGAATTCAATTTCAATACAAGCTTTAGCCCTAAGCCTGATTTTGGCTATCTGAAAACAATGTCATCTTCCGATTTTATAGAGGTTGAAAAAGGATTATTTCAAAAGGGCTTTTATAACAGTGATATCAACTCTTCCTCTCATCCTGTCCTGTCACCTGTGGTCGATCTTTTGAATAGAGCAAAAAACGGATCGATCTCTTCAGATGAAGCTGATCGTCAGATCCAGCAACTAAAGAGCATTGACGCTAAAGAACAGTTCCGCCGCTATATGTACACGCCTTCGGAAAAAAGACAATACTACGTAGGATTTACAGGGGGAGCTCCTGCATTTTTATGGAGTTCCGCACTGGGGTATGATGATAATACCGGCAATTTAGGGGAAGACTATAACAGGATGAACCTGCGTTTCCAGAACGTATGGCGACCTGTAAATAAAATATCGCTCACCAGCAGCCTGTATTACACGGAAACCAATACAAAAAGCGGGCGTACTGCCTACGGCGGGATTATTATGGGAAAAAACTCATTCGTTCCTTATATGCAGCTGGCAGATGAAAACGGTCGCCCTCTTGTCGTGAATAAGGATTATAACCAGAACTACAAGGACAGCTTTGAAAAGGGCAAGCTGAATGACTGGAATTATTATCCTCTGACCGACTGGCAGAATGACCAGGTAAAAACCAAAGGCTCGGAAGTGATGGTCAACGCTGGCATTAATTATAAAATACTGAAAGGACTGGAAGCAGATGTAAAATATCAGCATCAACGTTTGAATGACAATTCGGATAACCTGCATAATGCCCAGAGTTACTACGCGAGGAACTATGTCAATAGTTTTGCGCAGATCAATAATGGCAATGTAACGTTCATTGTTCCCAAAGGAGGTATTTTAGACCAATCCACTTCTCTGACCACCATCAACAATATCCGAGGGCAGCTCAGCTATACAGGGCAATGGAACAGGCATAACATCTCCGCCATAGCAGGAGGTGAAAGCCGTGATGCGGTCAGGACCTATAATTACAACCGCTATTATGGATTTGATGAGGAACGGATGACCTCCGGCGCCGTAGATTACGCTCATCAATACCCGCTGCTTCCCACAGGCAGCACTGATTTCATACAGCGAAACCAGTCTTTGGGAAAACGTACCACCCGTTTTGTCTCCCTTTATGCCAATGCAGCCTATACTTACGATAACAGATATACGGTTTCCGCAAGTTTCCGAAGGGACGCCAGCAACCTGTTCGGGCTTAAAACGAATGACCAGTGGAATCCTTTCTGGTCGGTCGGTACTTTATGGGATATTTCAAAAGAAAATTTCTATGGGATAGCCTGGCTTCCTAGCCTGAAGCTTAGAGGCTCTATCGGGTATAATGGAAATATCGATCCTGCAATGGTGGCAGTAAGTACCATTGCTTACGACCTGGATAACTCACTTTATACGGGAACGCCAATGGCCCGTATTGACAATTATTACAATCCAAATCTTCGATGGGAAACTTCACGTATGGTTAACATGGGCCTCGACTTTTCATCCCGGAACAACAGGATCAGCGGCTCCGTAGAATATTTTACCAAGAAAGGAACCAATCTCTTTGGCCCTGCGCAGATGGACTATACCACAGGTATTGATTATATGCGTTCCAATGTGGCAGAGATCAAAGGAAAAGGAATGGATATAGTATTCAAAACACTCAACATTGATAAGGGCATTCAATGGAATACGATTCTCAACTTCAGCATCTACCACGATAAGATCTCAAAATATTATCTACTGAACCCAATGGCCAATCAATTTATCGGAAATGGGTCTTCCGTACCGATTTCAGGAATTGAAGGAAAACCGGTGTATTCCATCTTCGCTTACCAATGGGCAGGACTGGACCCCAAAACGGGAGATCCCAGAGGTTATCTTAATGACGAAGTAAGCAAGGACTATGCAGCTCTTACCGGCTCAGGAACATCGGTCAATGATCTGGTGTTTTTTGGTTCAGCTTTACCAACGGTATATGGATCGTTCATCAACTCGGTGGGCTATCAGAATTTGAGTCTCGATATCGGTATTGTATTTAAATTGGGATACTACTTCAGAAGAAGTTCTATTAATTATACCAACTTATACAGGAGCTGGACGGGGCATAGTGATTTTGCCGACCGATGGCAGAAAGAGGGTGATGAAGCATTCACGGATGTTCCTTCCAATACTTTACAGAGCAACGCCAACAGGGATGCTTTTTACAGTGGTTCAAGCGTACTGGTAGAAAAGGCAGACCACATCCGTTTGCAATACATCAATCTCAACTATCGTTTCAATAAACATTTTTTAGGATCGACAATGTTCAAAGATCTCAGTTTATTTGTAAACCTCAGTGATCTTGGTCTGTTGTGGAAAGCCAATAAAAGTGGAATTGATCCGGATTTTAACCTGGGTGGCAACGGATTGAAACCACCTTCCGTGTATACCATCGGATTACGTGCAAACTTCTAAACTTCTGATCTAACATTATTTATTATATTATGAAAAAGTCATTTAAAATAACATTGGGATTATTATCTGTATTAATGATACTGACAATACAGACAGGCTGTAGCCGCTTTCTGGATGAAAAGTCTGATTCGACACTCGCCGTCCCTGTGAGTCTTGAAGATAACCAGGCATTGATGGATCGCCTTTCTGATGTGATGATCAATTTTGCATCCAGTGGACTGGCCTCCTGTGATGAACTCTATTTGTCGGATGCCGATTTTGATGCTATGGAATATCAGGAGGATAAAAGCTTATACACCTGGCAGAAAGATCATGTATCCGCCAGTCAGGGTGCAGGCAATGATTGGTATTATACTTACAAAGCTATTTATATTTCTAATGTTGTTCTCAATAATCTGGAAACCTATGCCATTCCGGGATCTGAGAACGTTAGAGGACAGGCATTGGCAATGAGAGCGATACGCTACCTGGATGCGGCGCAGATCTGGTGTCCTGCCTATAGCAGTGATAAGGCTTCAACAGATCTGGGACTACCGCTTCGTTTGGACCCGGATATGAATATTCCCTCCCAGCGTTCTACCGTGAAACAGACATATGATCAGATCCTGACAGATCTTCAGCAAGCGGTGGATCTTTTGCCGGTCAAACAGGTTGCTGCCAGCAGACCATCCAGGGTTACGGCCTTAGGATACCTGGCAAGGACTTATCTCTTTATGGGCGATTACCAGACAGCCCTGACCTATGCCTTGCAGGCATTGAGCTATCAAAATATCCTGGTGGATTTCAATACTCTGAACGTAGCAGAATCTTACCCCATCAAGGATATGAATTCTGAAGTTTTGCTGCGGACAACTATGAGGATCTCAGCACCTGTACGCTTTGCAGCAGCTAAAGTGATCGATACGCTGTATCAGAGCTATCACGCTAATGATATCAGGAGATCGGCCTATTTCAGAGTTAATGCTAACGGTGATATTTCCTTTAAGGGCAATTATACCGGAGGATCTTCAGGGAAAATAACCAGCGTTGCAGTGGACGAATTGTACCTGATCGCCGCAGAATCCTATGCTCAAACGAATGACATCACCAATGCTATGATGATGCTAAACAATCTGCTTATTAAGAGATGGCAAAGCGGAACCTATATTCCTTTTACAGCTGGCTCAAAGCAAGAAGCCTTGTCAATTATTAAAAAAGAAAGATGCAAAGAACTCTTGTTCAGGGGAATTCGCTGGGCAGATCTTAAACGGTATAACCGGGACGGGGCCAAAATTACGTTAATAAGAACGGTCAAAGGACAAACTTATACGCTACCTCCGAATGACCTTCGGTACGCAATAGCTATTCCGGAAGATATTATAACGCTAAGCGGAATGCCGCAGAATCCAAGATAGATACAATAGCAGTAGAATAAGATCTATAAAAGAAGGCTGGCCAGTGCCAGCCTTCAATTTATCATTTATTGCCAAAAGTAGTTAGGGCTTACGATTGGAACTCATAGATAGAACCTGCGCATTGCTTTTTCCATCCAAAACATCATTCAGGGTCTGTCCGTCGGGAACCACAATACTACAAGGTCTTTCTCCTTCAACTTCACATCCTGAAGCATTGGTGGTCTGCCAGTGTGAGGTATTGGCAAATGCTCCGGAGGCAATGTCCGTGCTGTTATAGAAATACGTCGTAGCCGCTTTTTTCTCTGCCACTTTAAACGACATCACAGCCCCAGAGAATATCACGGCTGCAATCGCTACCGCATTGGCTTTCAAAATTTGATTAAGTTTCATAATTCCGGTCTTTTTATACATCAAAAAAGATTACCATAAAAACTTTAGAAACTTGCGTGAGAAGTAAGACTGAGTAGGTTAAGTCATTTAATTAAATCGATAGATTTACAAATCTTATCGCACCAAAATATCCTATTCTACATATTCTCAAACAAATTGTTGTTAATAAAATCATTTTAGAATTTCGGGTTGTTAAACAGCTTTCGGCTGTCTAATTTTAAGGTTGAACATTAATTACAAATTCAGTCATAATTGTCCGTAAATATTACGGTAACATACTTATTCAGCAGGCCTGCTGTATTTTAGATTTAAACCTAAAGCGATGATAGAAAGAACGACACAACCCATATTAAAATACAGATGCTGGTTCCAGCTCATTTTCTCCAATATTCCGCCGCAGGAACAAGGGAGATTTTTACTTGTACTTAGTAGTTTAGCAATATATCCAGTAAAGATGAGCATCAAAATAAAGCTTCCTATCAGTCCTATAGTTCTGGTTTTCGGGTAGCATAACAATCCTGCTATAATAACTTCGACAATGATTATCGTGTAAGGCAGGAATTGCGAAAATGCATTCAACAATGGTGATGCTGAAATCTGAACCTGGAAATTCTCAAAATCCAATATCTTACTGATAGCTGCATAGCAGAAGAGAATAACAAAGAAAATGCTTACCGCAAATGGTATTATCTTTTTAAATATTTCATGACATTAGTTTATTGTTGAAAGTATTTTGTGTAAACTGTATGTCTATTTTTCTTACAATTACTGATCAAATGTAAAACAGAAATTCAACAAAAAAATGATTTACGATGCCTGTTTCCTATGTCTGATGCCAGTTTATAAACTGATCCTCTGTATCAAAATCCCAGAGCGGCATAGCTGTAGGCTATAGTTTTTTTCATAAAAGTGATTATAAGTTGGAATTAGACATTGTGCTCAAAAAGACAAATGATGCTTATTCAGCAAATCAAATGTTATTTTGTGTGAATAAGAACCATAATGGATGGTATTTTTGGTTATGTAGTTTACAAACAGTTGGATATTCCATAAAAAATAACGTAATTTTATAAAAGGTTTTAATAAAATGAAGATAACGTGCAGATGTTCAGGTTGTTTATATTGCTTTTGGTTTCCACTGCGGAATTATGGGTTGCGCAGAGTACAGACAATGTAGCCTATCATCAAATCAGAAAAAAGTACGATTACAAGAAGGTTAATGATACTACAGCACTTTCTTACGTTGACCTTTTAATTGCCCTCGCGAAAAAAGAAAAAAATTATTCCGAATTAACATATGCATACCAAGATGCCCTACATTTTGAGCCATCAGGATACCGCAAAAAGCTGTATGCAGACAGTGCAATAACTTCCGCTCAGCATAGTTGTAATAACGATCTTATTGGCTCTGCTTATCTTGGAAGGGGAATTGTGTCTTACTTTATTTTTAAAGACTATCAACCTGCATTGGATGATTATATAAAAGCGTTATCCTACGCCAGATATAGCACTAGTCCATACATAAAGTATAATATATTATATCACCTGGGTGTAATGAAGAGTTATCTGGGATATTATAATGAAGCGGTCAGTCAATTTGAGGCCTGTTCTGCATTCTTTAGACAGGAAATTTTGAAAAATAATTCCCCAGATATCCTGTACAATATGCGCAAAGGCTATTATAATACTTTACATCAACTTATCTATTGCTACCAGCAAATAGGAGATGATGATAGTGCCGACCGCTTAATTGAAATAGGCAAGAGGGAAATACCCAAAGATTTAGATTTTGTCCAGTTAAGGAGTTGTGTTTTTTAAATCAGAAGGCATTTCTAAATTCCGTAAAGGAAATTACGAGCAAAGTATTGCCGATCTCAATCGTGCACTTCCGGAACTGGTCAGGGTAAATGACTTTGCCGGGGTATCAGTGATCTACTTTTATCTGGGAAAGAATAAATTGGCTCAGCACCGAGAACAAGAATCCTTTAGTTTTTTTAGAAAAGTTGATTCTCTTTATCAGAAATACCATTTTTTCTTTCCTGAGCTTACGGAAAACTATAAGATTTTACTGGAGAATGCCCATAAAAAATCAAATATAGATGAGAGCTTATCTTTTGCCAATACCCTCCACAAAATTGAAAAAATAAACATAGAAGACACACATCATCTTTTTATACAGTTTGAGGCCGAGCGGATAAATATTGAATATTCGAGTATTACACAGCGTTACAGGAATATTCTCTTTGGAGTTGTAACATTCTCTATGTTTTTACTTATATTCACTATAAACACTTATCTGGAAAAGAAGTCCGAGAAAACATACAATGTGGTCTTAGCGGGTGTAGGTGTTGATATTGAGAGATTAAAAACTGATGTCTCACCGCCAAAATCCACATTGAGTGCAGAGATTCGCAACAGAATTCGGAAGAATCTACAGAAATTTGAAGATGAAAAAGAGTTTTTAAAGCCGAACCTGAGTTTGAAAAAAATTGCCATAAGAGTAGGGACAAATCCTAATTATCTATCTGCCTACATTAACACGGAGAAAGGAATGCATTTTAATCGTTACCTAAGTGAGTTGCGCATCAATTACATCGCCAAATTGATCGCAGAAGATCCTATATCAGCTAATCAGAAAACAGAAGTTCTATCCAAGTTATGCGGAATTGCCTCTCGCTCTAACTTTCTAAAACTGTTTTCAGAGATCTATGGTATGTCGCTGCAAGAGTATCAGCATCAGTGCAGAGAAAAGTTTGCTGCGAATGAAGATCTTAATTAAGTTGTGTTTGGATGATGTCTACAACACTCCTCAAATCGTAAGTTTTCTGATATCTGCATTTTAAAATTGCCAAAATCAATTTCATAGATTTTCTTTGATTCAAGAGATTGAAGGAGATTGAGGAAGATTGAATTGCTGAAATCGTGTATATATTGATTCAATGCGTATATTTGGAATGTTCAAGAATAATTAAATAAGAGATAAATATGGGATTTTTTGACTTTTTCAAGACAACACAAAAAAAGGAAAATGAATTAAAAGAAAGTGATGACGCAATTTCACAATCGAAAAAAATCATTGAAAATTCTATTCTTGATGACGGATACCATAAACCATCAAATTGGACGTCGAATTATATTTATGGATTCATTAATGGAAATCCTATGCAAAAAATCTCCAATCATAATGATTTAATAGAAATTATTAGAAACACGATTGGTGAAAAAGGTTATATCGCAATAGATTCAATATTTCATCCTTATAATTTAATAAATCATAAAGGTGCTACTGCCTGGGATTTAGCTTGGTTTTGGTTGTATACTCAGGACCAAGGGAAAATCATTTCAGAAATTGCAAAAAATGAGACTGCTACAATCGTTCAATCTGAAAATTTAAACCTATTTGAAAATTTCAGAATTTGGCCAAATGACAATTTAAATCCACATAAAAATAAGCAATATGATAAATTTGTTCCTTTTGTTCTACCTTATTTAACTTACTCGATAGATGATGATAAAGATGAGAAGCATTGGGTGAAAATAATAAATACTGAATTACAATTACAAGGACACGCTCATACTTATATAGAAAACTTCAACCGTGTTTTGTCAAATAATACTGAAGGGCACATTATGACTTTAGGTTTTGGTGAATTTAATAGAGAAAATTTAGACGAGCTAATAAATAAGTTTACAGATTTTTATGACCAAAATATGAGTGGAAGATAAAAATCTTTTATTGCAAAGTTTATGATAGTTTTAAATTAAATAGAGAAACTAATTATGCGAATAGCTTTTACAGGTTCCCATAGGGTCGGAAAAACAACTTTGGCGGAAGAGATCGCTGAAAGTTTACCTGATTATGAATTTATAAATGAGCCTTACTTACAACTTGAAGAGGAAGGATATTTGTTTTCAGAAATACCGACGTTGGAAGATTATATTGAGCAATTCAATTTTTCGGTAGAACAATTACAAAATAGTGATGACAATGCAATTTTTGACCGTTGCCCGTTAGACCTTTTGGCGTATGTCTATGCGGTTGGCAAAAAGAAAAATATATCTGATCTCTACGAAGAGATGGCCGCGGCAATTGCTGAAATTGACCTATTGGTTTTTATCCCCATAGAAAAAGTCGATCTAATAGTTTGTCGGGAATCGGATCTGCCGAATCTAAGACAGGAAGTAAATGATATTTTAGAAGACTGGATTGGAGATTTCAGCAATGAAGTTCTGGAAGTAAGCGGAACTTTAGAGAACAGGAAAAAGCAAATATTGGATAAGATAAGTAGTATGAAAAAATAGAAACTTATCTACATTTTTACCTTTTCACTCTTTTCATTAGAAAGGTCTGTTTGCGTTTCTGTCCGTTTTTTGTTCCTGAAATTTCGGCTATTAATGAATCGGAATTGATTTTTGTGTAAGCGATGATCTGCGGAAAGTCGTGCTCCGGATTTTCAAAGACCAATTGATTTTCAGAGATAGTTTTGGCGGCAAAAAGAACAGGCAGACCATCATTTTGATTTTTAACAGTCGGAATGTAAAATAACTTTTTGTTTTCCTGCACGAGCCGGATATTTTCAAAAACGATCGTGTCTTTGCCTTTGATACTATAACTTTTCCCCGACAATTCATTATTGCCAGTTTTGGTCCAGGTTTCATAGATGCTGCCTTTCTGGGTTTTATTTTCCCAGGTACCGATCAGCCATTCCGCTTTTTGAATGTCATTTGCCTGCTTTATTGTCCAGGCATAAAGAATCGCCAAACTAACGACCGCAATAAAAAATTTTGCTCCTGTTTTCATAATTTTAGCTGATTGAATAATTGTCATTTTATTTGATTTCCAAACACCAAATGGTTTCTTTTGTGAAAGCTGAGATGACAAAGTTGCAATGTTTTTGAAAACTAAAATTGTAAAAATGGGACAAGTCTAATCCTTTCTGTAAAGAAGCGAGGACATCTTAAGATGAGTACCATAAAATTCTTTGGGCGTAGATCCGGTAAATTCTTTAAAATCTTTGATAAAGTGCGCCTGATCGTAATACTCGTTTTCGTAGGCCAGATCTGAGAGGCTGGAAAACTGATCGTTCAGTAACATTTTGAGTGCAGCCTGCAATCGGATCGTCCTAGACAGTTGTTTCGGACTTAGGCCAATGGCTGAAGAAAATTTGCGTAACAATTGTCTTCGATCGACTTTGGAGTGTCTGGACAATTCATCAACCGAGAGTTGCCCGTTGGCTGTCATAATTGTTTCAACCGTTGATTTTACAATGCGGTCAACAGTTTCAAGGTCAGTTAGCCTATCAAGTAAAAATATTTCAATAAACTTTATCCTCTCCGCAGTGGAGTTGGCACTTAAGATCTGTTGCCCTATTTCCTGTCCATCCTTTCCAAACAGCTTTTCCAATGAAACAGCAGTATTTTCCATCTCCTTTATGGGAGTAGTGGTAAAAGGCAAAAATCCTTCCGGACGAAAACGAATGGAGAAAATTCCTGTCTCGCCTGTCGGTTCGATCTCAAGTGGCCTTGTCAGTTGTCCGATGACAAAACATCTGGGCTGGATAATGTTGTTCCCATTGTCCAAGTATTGTTTGTATAGATCGCCATAATGAAAGATCATCTCCATACATCCGTCAGGAACGATGGTTTGTTTTTCAGGTTTTTCTTCTTTCGGGCTTTCCAGTGTCCAATAACATTTGATAAATGCTGTCAAGTCCTGATCCGGTTCAAATGTTTGGTAATTCATCTGGCTTCTTTAAAAAAGTCATTTATTTAAAAACTTCAAAGTAATTCAAATATAATCAATCTATGTAAAAAGAAATTGATGGATAATCTATCATAAACCTGCGTAATTTTAGTACAGGTTAACTGGAAGCCTGCGCAAAATGTGCACAGCTCAACTTAAAACCGGCTCAAAAACTAAGCAACTCCACACTGATCCTGCGTAAAAATTGAGTAGGATATTTAAATGCGTGCTCAAAATTTGAGCAACCATATTTCTGAAGTATATCTCAATAAAGTAAAGCAGCTCTTCTGCTGCTTAAAAATTGAACCACTTTTTTGAAAACCGGCTCAAAAATGTTACCACAAAGGGTTTACCTGGCTCAAAAAGTGAGCCGGTCAATTCTAACTCGGTGCAGAATTTAAGCCGGGTACTGTCGATGCGGCTCAAAAAATTAAACCGCCATATTGCTAAACTGTATCAAAGAAACTATAGCAACTCATATCCCTGCGCAAAAATTGAGCACCCTTTTTGAAAACCGGCTCAAAATTGTTACCACAACACTCCGATCCGGCTCAAAAAGTAAGCCGCTCATCCCAAAGCCGGCTCAGAATTTGAGCCGGGTACTGTTAATGCGGCTCAAAAATTGAACAACCCTGATGTCATTGTCTTTTCTGCTTTTTTTCTTTTCAAAAGCAATTAATGCAACTCATTAATAATCAATCAAATGTAAGCTTTTTTTTAGAACTCTGAAAAATCGGCGGTACAATTAAGCAAGATGTGTCTTTGTATATACAAACTTTTCAAGTTTTATATCCAAGACTCTCTTGCCTTTTTTGCAAAAAGGGAAAAGACTTCGGAACTCGTCTTTTTTCTTTGTACACCATCTAGTAGAATCCAATTTATTCTTTTTTAATCTCCAAAAGATTTCTGCATCATCCAGATTGTTCTTATTTAGCCCACGCTCCTCTAACCCTATTGTTTTCAGGGTTTTATTGCTGCAACTTTGTAGAAGAAAGCTAAGTCAAAAACAAAAATGAAGTAGTTATGATCGTAAACCTAATTACCAAAGAAGGCCTTCAGGAATTTAGAACCGAATTGCTGGAAGACCTACAAAACCTGTTTCAAATTAAGATTTCCCAGCAGAAATTATGGCTGCGTTCGTCAGAGGTCAAAGCGCTTCTAAAAATTTCCTCCGGAACATTGCAGAAGCTACGTATCAATGGAACTTTATCTTACACCCGTGTCGGCGGGACATTATATTACAATTACAAAGACATTGAAGAAATGCTGAAAAAGAAGTAATGATTTAACAACAGCGAACCAAATTATGAATTATATCAAACACCTCACAGCTTTCTATGAAAAGGTGGCTCAGGATAATACACTTAATCCATCACACATCAGCCTCTATTTAGCCTTATTCCAGTTCTGGAATTTCAGCCGTTTCCGAAATCCGGTCAGTATTTCCCGCGATGAGGTGATGCGCATCAGTAAAATCCGCTCAAAAGCCACCTATCATAAATGCCTGAAGAATCTCCATTCTTCGGGCTATATTGATTATCAGCCGTCTTATAATCCGTTTCAGGGAAGTCAGGTGGTGATGGTGGATTTTGCTAGGGAGCTGAAGGTTGGTGTTAAACAGCAAAATAGGAAAAAGTAATTTTTTCTTAAAATCCCCAACGAACAAATTGAATAAGTATTTTTAATCAATTCCTAAATAAATAAACTTACGTAAGAAAAGAATCATCTTCTTAGTATATGATATTGATGAAGGATAATGGAAATAATGTTAAATTTGTAAATATGCATCAATTATCATCCACTCTTTTCACATCCATTAAGCATTTGATTGAAAATGCTAAGAATAGTATCGTCCGCAATATTAACACTACTATGTTGTTAACTTATTTTGAAATAGGTAGAATAATTGTTGAGGACGAACAAAATGGCAGAGATAGAGCCGAATACGCTAAGGAGATACTTAAAAAACTCAGTAAACAATTAACGAAAGAATTTGGAATAGGATATTCTATTTCAAATCTGGAATATTTCAGAAAATTTTATTTAACATTTCAAGACAGAATTCCCCAATCGATGACTGGGGAATTTAGAAAATCCCAATCAGTGATTGGGATTTCTTCAGAAAATTTAAATGATGAAATACCATCTCGTAATTTACCATTTACACTATCGTGGACTCACTATATACAATTACTTAAAATTGAGAATGAAGACGAAAGAAACTTTTATGAAATAGAAGCTTCTCAAAACAATTGGAGCGTAAGAGAATTGACCAGACAATATAATTCTGCAATTTATGAAAGATTAGCTCTTAGCAGGGATAAAGAAGGTGTGAAACAATTAGCTCAAAAAGGGCAAATTATAGAAAAGCCCACCGACGTTCTAAAAAGTCATTATGTTTTGGAATTTCTGGATTTGAAAGAAGATAGTCGCTATTCCGAAAGTGATTTGGAGACAGAAATCATCAATAAGCTGGAACATTTTATGTTAGAATTGGGTAAAGGTTTCCTTTTTGAAGGCAGGCAAAGGCGATTTACTTTTGACGGTGACAGCTTTTTTGTGGATTTGGTTTTCTATAATCGGTTGCTAAAATGTTTTGTTCTATTAGATTTAAAAATTGGAAAACTAACCCACCAAGATATTGGACAGATGCAGATGTATGTAAATTATTATGATAGAAAGATAAGAACGAAGGATGAAAATCCTACAATAGGAATCATTCTCTGTAAAGAGGAGAACAAAACAGTGATAGAATTTACACTTCCGGAAAACAATAAGACCATTTTTGCGAAAGAATACAAAGCTATTCTTCCAAGTAAAGAAGAATTAAAAAAACAAATTGGATAACCATCAATAAAAACTAAACCTGTGTCACAAAAAATATTAACTCCTCATAAATCTCTAAATAAATCCTTTCTGAAACTTAAACCAAACAGAAAAGATATTGAAAATTTCAAGCACAATTTTGTAACACTTTTTGAAAGGATCAATGAAAAAGAATCCGAAGAATTTCAAAAAAATCTCATTATAGACTTCCTAAAAAAAATGGTTTTGATGCTGATTTCTATATAAATACAAAAGGAAAAAATGATTTAGTTATACATACTGATAAAACAACTGCTAGTCCTGTAGGGGTAATTATTGAAACCAAGAGCATTAGCAATTCTGCGGAAATGGTAAGTGCTAAAAGACTAAACACTAAAGCACTTCAGGAATTGTTATTATATTTTCTTAGGGAGAGAATTACACATAAAAATTTGGAGGTTAAACATCTTATTGTAACCAATCTATATGAGTGGTTCATTTTTGATGCGTATCAATTCGAATATTTTTTTGCTAAGAACAAAAAATTAGTTAAGCAATTTGAGGATTTTGAAACGAAAAGACTTTCAGGAATATCAACAGATGTATTCTATAAAGAAATTGCAAAGCCATTTTTAGATGAGGTAGCTAGTCAATTAGAGTTTACCTATTTCAATTTAAAAGATTACGCATCTATTGTAAAGAACCATTCTCAAAGGGATGACAACAAGCTGATTGCTATTTTTAAAATATTTAGTCCGGCTCATCTCCTAAAACTTCCATTCATCAATGACAGTAATACTTTAGATAAGAGTTTTTATAATGAATTGTTACATATTATTGGATTAACAGAGACAAAGGAAGCTGGAAAACGATTAATCGAGCGCAATAAGTCTGGACAAAGAAATTTAGGTTCTTTATTAGAAGATACCATTATACAATTGGATTCTTTGGATAAGGTAAATCGTATCAATAAGCCATTCTTGTATGGAGATTCATATGAAGAAAGACTTTTCAACATCGCACTAGAACTCAATATTACTTGGATTAACCGGGTTTTATTCCTAAAGTTAATGGAGGGACAGCTCGTCAATTATCACAGAGGTGACAAAGCATTTCTCTTCTTAAATTTTAATAAGATAAGACAGTACGATGACCTTAATACTTTATTCTTTCAGGTTCTAGCGAGAAGGTATGAGGACAGAAATGAAGATGTTAAGAAAGCATATGAAAAGGTTCCTTACTTGAATAGTTCGCTTTTTGAACCTACCGAATTAGAGCATTCGACTCTAATTATTAGTAATTTAAAGGACGAAAAGAAAATACCCATACTTCCTACAACAGTTCTGAAAGATACAACAGGTAAAAAAAGAAGTGGAGAACTTAATACTTTAGAATATCTATTTGAATTTTTAGATGCTTATGATTTTGCAAGTGAAGGGACAGCAGATATTTTAGATGAAAATAAGACCTTGATTAATGCTTCTGTCCTAGGGTTGATTTTTGAGAAGATTAATGGATATAAAGATGGTAGTTTTTATACTCCGGGCTTTATCACAATGTATATGTGTAAAGAAACGTTACGCAAAGCAGTTTTACAAAAATTCAATGAGATAAAGAATTGGGATTGTAAATCAATTGTCGATTTACATAATAGAATAAACGATATAAAAGAGGCAAATGAGATTGTCAATTCTTTACGTGTTTGCGATCCCGCGGTTGGTTCAGGTCACTTTTTGGTATCTGCTCTTAATGAATTGATAGCGATTAAAAATGATCTTGGAATTCTGGTAGATAAATTCGGGAAGAAATTAAAAGATTATAATATCGAAGTACAGAATGACGAATTAATAATTACAGACGAAAATGGAGAACTTTTCGAATATAATCCTAAAATTAAAGAAAGCCAGAGAATTCAGGAGACTTTATTTCACGAAAAACAAACCATTATAGAAAACTGTTTGTTTGGTGTAGACATAAATCCTAATTCTGTAAAAATATGTCGTCTTCGTCTTTGGATTGAATTACTGAAGAATGCTTATTATAAATCAGAGAACGAATTGGAAACACTTCCTAATATTGATATTAATATTAAGAATGGCAATTCATTAATTAACCGGTTTGGATTGGACAGTAACTTGTCATCTGCTCTGAAAAAAACAGGAATTTCCATAGAAAAATATAAGGAAGCTGTTGATCTTTACCGTAATGCAGAAAGTAAAGCTCAAAAATGGGAATTAGAACAAGTTATTAATAACATCAAAACAGGATTCAGGACAGAAATTAGCAAAAACAGTAAGGAAATAAAATCTCTCAATTTATTGAGAGGAGAATATTATACAAAATATCAGAGTGAGCAACTTTTTGAAACTGCATTAACAAAGGCTCAACAGAAAGATAAGAAAACTCTGGAAGCTAAAATCAAAAAAATTGAAGATTTTATTGAAGAGATTAAGAACAATAAGATATATGAAAATGCTTTTGAGTGGCGTTTTGAATTTCCGGAAGTATTGGATAACGAAGGAAATTTTATTGGTTTTGATGCTATCATAGGGAATCCCCCATACATTCAACTACAAAAAATGGGAGCTGAAAGTGATGCGCTTCAGCAAATGGAATATGAAACTTTTGCTAAAACTGGGGATATTTATAGTTTATTTTATGAGTTAGGATATGATATTCTTAAACCTAAAGGAATATTAACCTTTATTACTTCCAATAAATGGATGAGAGCTGCCTATGGCGAGAGTCTGCGTAAATTTTTTGCAGAGAAAACAAATCCTGAAATTTTAATTGACTTCTCAGGAAATCAGATATTTGATACAGCAACAGTAGATACTAATATTTTGACATTTACTAGGGATAAAAATAGACAACAAACAGAAGCCTGTATTGTTAAAGAAAAGCTGTTAATTAATTTGAGCGATTATTTTAGACAGAATTCTTCATTGTCGTCAAATTTTTCAAATTCTGAAACTTGGGTAATACTAACTCTAATCGAACAGCAGATAAAGGAAAAAATTGAGAAGATTGGCACACCGTTGAAAGATTGGAACATAAGGATAAATCTACAGAGGAATCTAAACAGGGTTTAATGATGCCTTTATTATAGACGGAGCAAAACGAAAGATGAACTTATTAATCAGAAGATCCTAAAAGTGCAGAAATTATACGACCTTTTTTACGAGGCCGAGATATAAAAAGATATGCTTATGAAGCAACTGATTTATGGCTGATTAATACTCATAATGGAATCAAAGAGGGCGTAAAGGCAATAGATATTGAAATGATTATCCTGTTGTAAAAAAGCACTTTAGATCCTTCGGATATGATAGCCTAAAACAGATTGTCGATAAAGGAGCTGGTAGAAGAGACTACTAATCATATGGTCTGAACACAAGACTCGATAAGCTTATATGGAGGATTTTTTATATACCGAAAAAATTATGTATCCTAATATAACAAAAATTCCAAATTTATCTCTACGATAAAAACATTTATGTATTAAATAATACAATCCTTTATGATTAGCGGTGAAAGCATCTTTCTTATTTAGACTGCATTTTTGAACTCGTCACTCTTCAAATATTGTTTTATTGATAACTTTCCTGAATTACATAGGAGGAACACGATGAATTAAGGAAAATATTCTTGAGCAGCTAAGAATTCCTGTATTGGAAATTGACCTAATGATTTAGAACTCTAAATTTGAACTAATAGTTAGCAAAATTCAGGCAAACATAGAATTCCACTACTATTAACCAACTGATCTATTTGGACAATTTAGTGAATAAAATGATGTTTGACCTATATGGATTATCCGAGTTAAATGATGAACTGCAATAGGTTTTATTGAGATCTCAATAAAACCTGATTTCTTCATCATTTAACTCAAATAAATTGTAACATCCTTTGATTCACTAAATTTTCCAATATAAGTGTGGTTAATAGTTTTGGACTCTATGAGTTTGCCTGAATTTTCTAACTATTATTGCTAAATTAGTAAATAGTTCCTAAATCGTTGGGTCAATTCCCCATACGGAACTTTTAGCTGCTCAGATATATTTTCCTTAATTCATCTTGTCGTGCCAACACCAGTTGTAATGCAGGCAAGCTATCAGTAAAATACCATTTGCAGAATTTGACGAGTTCAAAAATCAGTGATACTAAATACTAATGCTTTCCCGCTAATCAAAAAAGATAGTATTATTTTAATAAATACTTGTTTTTATCTAAACAAAAATTAGGATTGTTAGTTATATTACGATCCAGACTATTTTCGGTCTATAAAAAATCCTCCCAATAACTTATCGAATCTTGTGTTTCAAACCATTGATTATTGGAGTCTTTTACGAGCACCTTTATCTCCAGTCTGTTTTAGTCTAGATCATATCCGAAGGATCTAAAGGTGCTTTTTTACAACGGGATAATCAGTTCAATATCTATTTTCAAACTTTGATTCCATTATGAGTCGTAATAAGATATAAATCAGTCGAATTCGTATGAGTATCGCTTAATATCACGCCCTCTTAATAAGGGTCGTATAATTTCGGCAGATTTTGGATCTTCTGTTAATAAGTTCTTTTCTTTCTTTTTTATCTATAATAAAGGCCTCATTATACCCAGTCAAGATTCCTCTGTAGATATTATCCATATTCCACTCTTTCAAGAGGTGTTCCTACAGCTTCTCAATTTTTGCTTTTATCTGTTGTTCGATATCATTTAATATCACCCAAGGAGTCACTACTGGAAAAATTTGACTTTACTGAAGAATTCTGTCTAAAATAATCGCTCATATAGATGTTATTTTAATAGTCTATGTTTATTTTAGACAGTTATAATATATTTTATACCATTATTGTATAAAATTTTAAACGAAAGAAATGATTTACGGATACATCAGAGTAAGCACAGACAAACAAACAGTAGAAAATCAAAGATTTGAAATCAATCATTTTTGTGACAAGCAACAAATTGTGGTAAACAAATGGATTGAAGAAACTATTTCAGGAGCAAAGAATGTTGATGACAGAAAATTAGGAAAACTTTTAAAAAAAATGAAAAAAGGAGATGTTTTAATTTGCTCAGAATTATCCAGGCTTGGAAGAAATCTTCTGATGATTATGGGTGTACTTAATGAATGTATGAATCGTGATATTCAAGTTTGGACCATTAAAGACAATTATCGCTTAGGAAGTGATATTAATTCTAAAGTATTAGCATTTGCATTTGGTTTATCAGCCGAAATTGAAAGAAACCTTATATCCCAAAGAACTAAAGAAGCATTAGCTCGGAAAAGAGCAGAAGGTGTAATTTTAGGCCGTCCTGTGGGTAGTAAATCTTCTAAGACAAAATTAACTGGTCAGGAAAAGAAGATTCAAGAATTGATTGAAAAAAAAGTTTCATATTCTGCAATAGGTAGGATTTTAGGTGTACATAGATTAACCGTTTCTAGTTTTGTAAAAGAAAGAATGAACTAATTACAACTACAAATTAAAATAAAAAACAGAAACCAAAGGTAATTCGCTACCAAGCCCAATAGCTAAATTCTGTCAAGGTCAAGCCCTCCGGATTTTCAGAAAAACTTTTTACATATAAAAATCTACGTAAAAACTTTTTCCAAAAAACCTTGACAGAATGCCAAGCTCATTTTCAAAAGGCTTTCTTTTTTTCTGTTTTTTAAATTTTTTTTTTCTTCGTTTTCTTTTAGAAATATTTCAACTGAGAAAATTCAGGCGCTAAGAGAAGGATTAAATTCTGGCCTTAAACTTTAAAAAACCTGTTCAAAATTTGACCTTTTTACTTGCAGATTTGAGCAGAAATTTTTAGTTTTACTACGTAAAATTTAAATTAGGATTTTACCACTTTTTTGCAAATGTCCTATTTGAGGCCATTCACAGAGATGCTACAGCGAAAATCTTATCCATAAAGCGATGAGGATTGGGCACAAAATCCCTCACTCTCCGCAAAAACAAATAAAAAACCTACTGAATACCAGTAGGTTTTTTATTTTTCATAGATTTTGTACGAAAGAGCTATATTTAAAACAAATTTTATATTAAAAAATTGATCTATACAACACTTTTAAATATTGCAATTTTTCAGGGAATAGTCTTGGGCATAGTTATTTTAAGGTCTTCCCTATTCAATAGTCAATCAAATAGATATTTAGCCTACTTGTTATTTGCACTTTCCTTTGTTTTATTGAATTACGTTTTTGAAATTGAAGGGGCATTTAAATCCTATCCTTTGCTATGTTTTCTGGACTATATTGAGTGGATATTTCTACCCTCCGTCTTCATCTTCCTTTTTATAATAAACCGAATTGATGATACTGTAAGGAACAGACAAAGAACTTATTTGTATTACATTCCGTTTGCCTACTCCTCTACTTTTACCATTATATACCATCTTAATAATATTTTAGGAATTTACAAAATCACAGATTCTGGTATTTTCATCATCAATATACTCAGACTGATTCAGCTTATATTTGCCTTTATCATTATTCTGTTTCCTCCTTTTTATTCTTATTTTATGATAAAGCACTTAAAAGATCCACAAGAGAAAAAATGGATAATGACCTTACTAACTACTCTCTATTTATTATTATCTACCTGGCTAATTACGTATATGGCTGGCTTCTTTTTGGAATAGACATTTCCTCTACCATGAGTGGGCTGGCTTTATCTGCGACATTTATCATGCACTGGACAGCCTATATAGGCATTTATAAATATAAATTGGCCAAAAACAGAAATGCTGTCTACAATTTTCTAAATCAAGATTCAAATATTTCATATACCAATCCGCAAATTCCACAAAACAACATACCACAACAATATAAGGAATCTATTACGGCTGATAATCTTTATTTTCAAAAACTGGAACTTCTTTGCAAAGATCAGCACATTTATACTGACAGTACATTAAACAGAGAGAAAGTTGCTGAAAAACTAGGCATAAGCGCAGGATATCTTTCACAAATTATAAACACCATAACAGAAGACAACTTTGCCCACTACATCAATCAATATCGGGTGGAGGCAGTAAAGGAAATGATATCAGATCCGGAATATGAAAACTATACTTTATTAACGATCGGATTAGAATCTGGGTTTACTTCAAAAACAACTTTTTATAATGCCTTTAAAAAAGTCACGGGTCAGACACCCAATGAATATAAAAACACCATCAAATAAGTACCATTTTATCCATTTTTAAGCTTTTGAAACCCGTTCTAATTTGAATTATTTGAGTTTTGCACTTCAATAATTCAAATAACTTTTTTATGAAAAAAATGTTTTTATCACTCATTACTTTGTTTGCTTTTTATTCTATAAAAGCTCAAAGTGAAACTGATGTAACACCTTATCAGAAAAATAATGAAATTAAATTAAACGTAATCGCGCCGTTATCCGGTGCTGTGGAAGTAGGTTTTGAACGGTATCTCAACAAAAAATCATCCCTTGGAATCTCTGCATTTACTGTTTATGATAATACAAAAGAGAAAGATATGAATTACTATCTCTCTCCTTATTACAGATATTATTTTGGGAAAAAATATGCTTCCGGTTTTTTTGTGGAAGGATTTGGAATGTTTACATCCATTGATGGAAAAAAAATAGTTGCAGCAGACAACCTTACCTTTATTGAAGGCAAAGATGTTTATGATCTTGCCCTGGGGGCCGGTTTAGGTTGGAAGTTGGCCACAAAAAAAGGACTTGTTTTTGAAGCCAACGCAGGGTACGGAAGACTTGTATTCAATGCAAACAAAACAGATCATGACCAGGTTATAAAGCTTGGATTGAGTATTGGCTATAGATTTTAATACCTAATCTATCTAAAAAAGCACAATATGCTTTTTTTTCAGCTGAAAAAAATGAAAAAGAATCCCAACAACAGAGCAGAGTTGGGATTCTTTTGTCAAAATTGAGTTATTCTAAAAAGAAAAAGGGTGAAAATTTTTGAGCATAGAATTTTCTAATCAGATATATGTTCTGCTTTTGAGCGGGCTTTTTGGGTTACTCAATAAGTCATTTGCAATCTGCACCATTCCATTATTATTCCCTCCACCCCAAATAGCTCTTCCGAAAATATAACTCGTTGTATATTCTTTCCAGGTGTTACAATATTTTTTCAATTCATTGTGGGATTTTGCCAAATACTCTTTGAGTTCTTTTTCAGAGATATAACCTAATTCGTAGCAGCAGCGTGCTAAAAATGCACCTCTACCATAATTCCAGCTGCTATCTTTTGCTTTTTTCAGTTGAGTAAAGCCTGTAATAACCTTTTGTTCAATCAATTCAGGAACAACACTTCTCAGTTTTCGGTATAGGTCTACATAATATTCAAAAAGACCATCTTCATGGGGTAGATTTGATCTTAAAATATCAACATAATTTTCTGAATTTTCAAATGCTCTATAGACAATATCAATATTTTCATCTTGATTTCTATCATGTAAACTCTGGAGTATTTCTACAGCCCCATTTTGATCTGATATCCCCCAATACGTTTCAACTAGAGTTATAATATCAGATTGATTTAAACCCGTTTCATAAGAATTCAAGTATGCCGACTGTTGTTCGGCATACATTGAACCTACGAGTAAGTGCTCTAATAAATAACCACTTACCATATTTTTATCATTTAATCGAATGCTTTTAAATGAATTAAAAAAAATTGAAAAAAATCCCATGATACATTAAGACATTTTTAAATTAGAGAATTTATCCTGTAAAATTTTCACAAACCTTTCACCAACGACCTGATATTTTGCTCTCGTTTCCAATTGCATTTTTAGATTGAGCATATCCCCCGGATCCACCCTATAATTAAGTCTATCATGAATTTCAAGAGACAGCGAACTTCCGTCAATATCAAAAGTAATAACATGGGTTTGGGGTAAATATTCTTCCGATGATTTTGAATACACCCCCAATTGCGATTTCAGGATTCCTCCATATCGAAGGCTGGCATTTTCAACTCTAAAATGATCGAATACAATGTGTTCATCTAATTCGCCCACTGTATTGGTACTGAAAAAATGAAGATCATTTCCACTTAAAACCCAGAAACAATCTGTTTCAATTCGCTTAAGTTTCACACCAATGGCAGATAATGCAACATTTTTCATTCCGGTAGTTACAAGTTCCTGCACTTTATCACTTGTTGACTGCGGAACAGAGGCAGAGGTAAAAGCATCAATGGGTTTGCCATTCATCCATTGTGTCAATTTTGAAAAATCCTGAGCGAGAAGCTCTTGTTTGTATTGGCCATATTTAGTTCTTTCAGAATCTAAATCAATTTCTAGTTTTGCAGTTTTGTGCTTTTTATTCATGACGATCATGAAAGCTACTCCTGCAATGATTAATACGACTGGAATTAAAAATAATGGATTCATTTTTTGTAGGTTTAAGTTTTTTAGGTTTAGATATGTGTTGTATTTATTTTTTTAGGTTTGTCTTTAGAAAAGATCCCATATAGGATTAGTGCGATAATCAATAGCCCTATGAATTTCCCTCCATATTTTGTGTAAAATCGAAGCTGTAGAAGACTTTCTTTATTCAATTTATTTTCACTCACCACCTGATCAAGCTGTTCATTGGTTAATTCGAAATATTCATCACTTTCTTTTTTGCCAGAACCAATTTGGGTTCCTGGGTTATCCAGACCGGAAGCACCCAGGCAATATTATATTCCTGGTGTATTCTTGCTAAATCCAGGTATTCTTTTGAACCTTTACTTACAGCATATTTCTCCGTGTCGGGCAAATCTGCTATTATTTCTATTTTGTCAATTTTGCCAAAAGGAATTTTCGCCTTTGCTGATAAAAAGTTGGTTGTAAATATTAAAACAAAAGATAATAAGAGAATTTTTTTTATCATTTTTTGATATTTGATTGATATATACTATCTAAAAACATTTTGAGATGTTGTAACGCTTACAAACATGCTTATGAATGGGGCTATTATTATTTTTTTGTAATTTGAACTCTTGTTTTCATGGAATCTCTTGTTAAGAGGACAGAATTCACTGTTCCATTGCTGAAATCAAATTGTAATGTATTTGGATAATCTACAATTCTAAAGGTTCCATTTTTCAGGTATACTAACTCGTTTTCGTTTTTTCCTTTAAAATATCCTAAAAATAGAGATTCAACATAGAGACGGTTATTCTTTTCTACAATTTTCGTTTCCGCTCCCTGTCCATAAAGAAAGTCGTTATACGTCCCGATAAGTTGTTTTTTAAAATTCAAAGGAAGTTCCTGAGTGTTTTCATCAGATATTTTCTTATTCCAGTCCATTAAAGTCAGAAGTTTTATACGGGCTTCGTTGATCACCGGAATACGATTAGGTTTTTCACCATTCGCAAGCATTACAAAGCCATTTCCATCTTCCATACTAGCCAAAATACTTCCTCCAACTCCGGTATTGGAACCATTACACATAAACCAGTCATAGTTGTTATAAGCAACAGACTTTTGCCAGCCATATCCCCAACCTCCAACAGCATCTTTCAAAGCGGTTACTTCTGTTACTTTTTTGGCAACCTGATGAGAAATCACTTTGTTATTTTTATTGCGTAAAGCATTTTGTATTTCAATAGAAAGTTTAGCCAGATCTGTAGGGGTAGACCATACTCCTGATGCTCCAATCTGTGGAGTAATTGGCAAGCCTGTTCTTATCACTTTTCCATCTTTATCATGAACAGAAGCTACATTGGTTGGAAATCCCTTTTCATTAGGCTGTATCATCGTGGTATTCATCAAACCAAGAGGTGCAAAAAGATGTTCTTCTGCCAGTTCTGCAATAGACTTATTCAAAGTATCTTCTAATGCCATTTGAACAATTACATACCCTCCACCGCTATATTCAAAACCGGTTCCCGGAGTAAACAGGAATTCAATTTCCTTATCATATCTTGGGATCTGCCCTAAAAGGCTTTGTTTTATACTTGGAATAACATCTCCATTATAATAATCTGAGAATCCACCTTGGTTTGTACCTGAGGTATGATTAAAAAATTGTCTCCAGGTTGGGCTATTCTTTTCCGTAAACTTACTTTTTGGTAAATGCCATCGTTTTAAGTATTTATCAATGGGCTCATCCAGTTTAATTAAGCCTTTTTCTTCAAGGATATGACAAAGAAGTGCTGTGATTGGCTTTGTGATTGATGCGGTGGAAAAAGCAGTATTTTCATCTATCTTTTCTTTGGAGCTCATTGATTTCACTCCTGTCTGATTGGAATATACAATCTTATAGTTTTTAAAAACAACAAGACTCAATCCCGGAAGTTTGTAATTCTCCAATTGCTGTTCAACATGTAAGCTATCAGTAAGAAAACTGTAGTCTTTTTTTTGTGAAATGATTTTTTTACTTGTCTGGCAGCTTGAAATCAGAACTATTAGAATGAGTAAATAAAAACTATTTTTCATGGTATCGAATTTGAGGTTAAAGTTTATTTCGATACAAAAATGCGGAAGGCATTCAAGCTATGCGACCGAATAAAAACAATTGGTCGTATTTGCTCAGAAAAATAGGTACAAGTATTTACAAAAAAAGTACGAATAATTACAATTCACTAACCTTCAATCCTTTACGATAGTTAGTTGGTGTATTACCTGTATGTTTTTTAAAGGCAGTATTAAAAGAAGATTTTGAATTAAAGCCCACTTCATATAGAATTTCAAGAATTGTTACCTTACTTTTTGTACCATCCTTTAAAATATCCATAGCATTCTCTATCCGATAGGTATTCACAAAATCATAAAAATGCTTCCCTAATTGATGATTGATTAAAAGAGACAAATCTCTTACCGGAATTTCAATATCCCTGGAAACATCCTGAATAGTGAGCGAAGAGTTGAGAAAAGGTTTTTTCTCAACCATATATTTTTTTAATTTCAAAACCTGTTCATTAAACTCTCTTTCATCTCCTATCGATTCTTCACTGCTTTTTTCTTCTAAAACAATCTCAGCAACAAGCTTTAGCTTTGAATCAATATTTCTAAAAAGATCAGGATTATTTAATGCTTTGAATAAATACCAACAAAAAATAAAGAGAGAAGATACCAGAAGCCCGATCTTTAACCATTCAGAAATATGTGGATAATCCGAAAATTTAAAAATATTTTTTATAAGTGCCACCGTATACAAAGTGGTCAATACAATGGTAAACTGAAATAACCAATGATAAGAATTGATACTTTTCCCGGCATAGTTTTCAAGATAAAGTGTCTTCGATCTTCTTAATACTCTGAAAACGGCTATGATATATAAAGCAATCTGAGTATGTATTAAAATATGAATGAACTGAAACTCTATCATACTTTGACGGTTCTGAAGAAAACTCATTTTTGATGCCAGATCTACGGTGTAAAAACGCGGCATTAAAATCAAATTCACAACTAAAAATGGAACTAGATGCAGTAGATGTTTTGGCTTCAGCTTAAAATCTGAGTAACAAACTGACAATACATAGAGATAAAAAACCGGAGTTTGCAGGAAAGCAAAGGTGCTCCTAAACATTCCCAGGTTTGAAGGGCCATCCGTCATCATATTAAACAAAGGCTCACTAATATCTATTGCATTTAACAGAATAAAGATTGCAAATAAGGAGTTACTTGTTTTATACTTTGTTTTAACTGTAATCAGGAAAAATACCAGAAAAAGTGAAATGAATAAAGAGACTATAGTCACAATAACCAATAAATTAATTTTATCCATTCTTTACTTTTCTTTGTTTATTATTGTTTTATTTTTAAGCTTTTATTGGAATTCAGGCTGTTTATCAATATTAAAAATCCAACAGATGCAAATATAAAAATTAGATTGACTGTTTTTATTTTTTTTTAATCAAAAGTATATTCCCACAAGAAAACTCTAAAAATTTTAATTTGATCCGATTCAAATACAAAACATAAACATCTTTACAATAAAATGTTACAATTAAACATTATATCACCCACATTTATTACAGATAGATATCATGCGGATACCCAACAAGTATATCTAACAAAAAACAATCAAAGTTAAATTAATTTTGAAACACTGATTTCATGTAATATAAACTTCATATAAATCCCATCAGATTTTCTGTATATAGCTTCGTATAAAAATGTTATCTTTCAACAGCAAAACTATCATTTCAGTTTTTTTAAACTAATAGAAAGAATAAACTAATAACAAAATGAAACATACTGTTTTAACCCCATTGACTCTTCTTAAAAATGCCATACCTGCAAGACTTTTTTTATGAACTTTCTCTTGTTGCCATTTCTTTTTATAAGCAATTCATTATTAGCAATTTCCTCTAATTTTACGACTAAAAATGTAAAGTTTCAAAGTGAAGGAATATCTCTTTCGGGGACAATTTTCAATCCTAAAAATGCTTCTGCTGCAGTTGTCATTGTGCATGGATCCGGACAGGAAAAAAGGATGACAGAGTTTGCAACACTTTTGGCTAACAATGGTATTGCTGTTTTAACTTATGACAAACGCGGTGTTGGAGAATCCGGAGGTGTTTATGCGGGACCGGAAGTGGGAACCAATAATGTAGATTCTTTAAATCTTAACCTTTTGTCTTTAGATGCAAGCTCCGCTGTGGATGTTTTGTCTAAGGATTTACAGAATAATCGCATCCCCATTGGCTTAATTGGCGGCAGTCAAGCAGGATGGATCATTCCTTTGACGGCTCAAAAAAATAAGAAAATCAAATTTATGACGATATTCAGCGGGGCACTGATTACTGTGAAACAACAGCTTCGTTTTCAGTTTTACACCAATGGAAATTCAAGTTTTTGGGATACACACACAGAAGAAGATGCACGGAACCACACTATGACTGACCCAGATAAATATGAGTTTATAGATACTGATCCTTTAGATACTCTTACTAAATTGTCAATTCCAGGGTTATGGATTTTTGGAGGTAAGGATATACAGGTCCCTGTTAACTTATCCATTGAACTGCTGAACAAACTAAAGCCTGGCAGTAAACAGTATGAGTACAAACTATACCCAGACTTAGGCCACAATACTGCATTTTCTGATTCAACCGAACCAGTAGAATACGCCATCAAATGGATCAAAAACAGAAAATGATCTGAATAAGAAGCTATAAAGTAGAATGCTCATACAAGCCAGTATGAGAGAAACAACACTTCTGACCAGAATGTAAAAGTCAACTCCTTTCCATATCAATACATTACAAAAGTTACAGTATATATATTGTTTACTCTTCTACCCTTTTTGAAAAAAAACCTCAAAACCAACAGGCTAATAATAATCAACAGAGGCCCGAAGAAAACATTCTCATCCAATGGGATTGGGCTGTTAACAATGAGTTCCTGATTTTCTTCCAGGTAATCATTAGTCTTTACCAAAGTGGAATTGCAGCAATAATTTTCGTTTCCAATACAGTCTTCGTTTACATCATTACTCTCATCAGCAGCTCCCGAAACAGCTCTTCCCTGCCCGTTAGTATATTGAAAAGTAAACATTAAAATCAGAACGAAAATAAAATACAGACTGCTCATAAATAAGTGTTCATGGTTATTTCCCTAAAATATAAATTTTTATGATATATCACTGCATACAAAGAAGATAAACAAAGAAATTGATTACAATCCCTCTTCATCATCCTTAACAGATTATAATGAAATGAGTTAAAGATTCATATTTTACTGTTTCACCTGAAAGTTTTTGAAATCAAAAGGAATCTTCTGTACAGATTCTTCATTTTCAATGAACAGTTCAAGTGGAATATTACCTCGTTCTGCGGGTGTCATAGATTGTTCAAGCTTATAAAATGTATAGATCATCTTTGTTTTGGGATCTTTTAGAGTAAGATTGTTGTATCCGTAATCCAATTCATCATTCATTGTGGGAATAACCGGGATGATTTCATGGTTTTTACCTGCTGTTTTCGCAATGATCAGGTCATAATGATCAAAATTCACCTTTTCGCCTTTATTCATCTTGTAAATGATAAATTCTTTAAAAATTTCATTGGCTGATTCTACAGATACGATTCCAAAATAAAGCTTCGGATTTTTAGCCAGAAGTCTATTATCAATAAGATTCACATCTTTCTTTACCTCTTTTACTGTACCCAATACAAAATAAGAATTATTATCCTTTGAAGGCTTGAAATATCTGATAACTCCTCTGGCATTTACACTTTTCAACTGTTCTTTTGGGACTTCATAACGCACCAGAATATTAGCTCTTCTATAGATATTTTCTGCCTCATAATTATCAATCAATATGTTATCTTTTTTACCAGTGGCTGTAATAGTGTCAAATTTTATCAAATGAAACTTACCATTGGGCTTATTTTCCATTTTAAAACTCAATTCTATAAAATCAAAATACTGACCCGCCCGGTCAAAAAGAATATTTTGCTGGGAATAAAGACATGCAGAAAGGCTTATACCTACTAAAAGAAATAGTTTTTTCATTTTATTTTAAGTTTTGGATTATATAATACAACAGTAAGCCTTAGATTATTCTCAAAAAATACGATTTTCCCACTGATTAACAAAAATGAATTAACCTTCTGAAAATAGAATAGTTGCACACAAGCAAAATATTAAATAAATTTGAAAAACAACCCTATATCATGAATAGATCTTTGATGGATTTCAAAAAAATAAAATACTTCTTTATTGCATTCCTGATGGCAGGATTTGTTTTTACAAAAAACTGGATCATTGTACCTTATCAATTCCGATCCATCATTGGTTTTATTTTACTATTTGTATATGCTTGCGGAGTGTATACCCTTATTTACCGCCCAATCAGCTCAGAAAGTGAACTTAAAAAGCATCTATTCTTAAGACTTGGGATTCTGATCTTTTTCTTTCTCATTGCAATTGGTTCAATATGGCTTCTTAAAGAGCAGACCTTAGGGATAGGAGCAGGCCATATACTCTATATTGTGATGATGGTGATGGGCTATGCGATCTTTACTTATGCTGTCATTGAATCCCTGTTGTTATATGGAAAGAAAAATATGAACAGGTTGCTATTAACCTGGCCCTGGCTTTAGGTATATTATGCTTTGTGATTTTCAGCGGGTTATTCGGGTTTTAATCTCTTCGTATCTGCTTTTCAAACTATTCTTTCACAAGGATAATTCCTGCTTTTTCATTATAAAAATCATTTTTAAAAACTTTTTTGCCAACATAATGTTTTTGATAAAAATAATTATTGTGTAGTTGTGAGCCGCCTTCAACTCCCATTCCTATTTTGTGATCTTTCTTTAATTTGTTTCTGATGGCCTTAAAGATCTTTGCGGCATTTCTATCAGAATCTTTTGAAAGAATCCTAAGAGAAATCCGTTCGATAGAGTCTTCAGATACTCATCCTCCTTCTCCTTCTAACATAAAAGGAGCTGTTTCAGCTTTATACATATGATCAGATGAAATTCCATCAATCTCCTGAGAGACAATAAAAATCCAAGATTCTTTTCCCGGCAGTCTTCAATATAAGCATCTGAATTGCAGCAAGGAATTTTTCTCATCCCAAAAGCATCATCTTCATATTTTTCTTCTATTAGGAAGACTCCACCATTCTTTTCAAGAATATCTTCTACATACCTGATAAGATCTCTTAAAGATATTACATTAATCTAAGCCATCTGTCATATCAATTAAAATAATACGTTGCAGTAAGATCGCCGCTAAAGTCCGGTTTATTTTCCTGTTTCCTTGTATTGAGTTCGAAGAGCCTTTCTCCATTTTTATGGCCGGCCCGTATTTTTAACGAAAACCATCCGTTTTCAAGGTTCATGCGGATGCTGTTCTCATCATTAATGGTAGAGATATCTTTTAAATAACCAATACCTACAACTCTCAGCTCGTTATTAGAAGTTTGAAATATCCATCCTTCTGACTGTGCAGCAACTTCATCATGCCCCAATACGTGGTCTTCGTTAGCAGAAATACAGAATGAATAATAATCCTCTTCTACCCCTATTACAGGAATAGCAATTCCAGATTTTGTTATTACATCTCCGTGGTCATTTTCTACAAAATATTTCAGGATATTGTTTCCTGGCAAATTATGATCCTGCAGATATTTTGCTAAAAGCTCGGGGCTGTATATCACAAATCCTTTGAGTTCTGAAAATATTTTCTTCATATTACTTTTATTAGATTGGTTTAAAATATGATGTACCGAATCCGGTCATACTAACTCTTTTTACGATTCAAGACAAGCAGATCTCATCTTCATTGTTCGAAATTCCCTGATCTATTATGTGAATCAATCCAGTTCTGCTCTTGAAAACAAATCTCTTATCAGCGTTTCATCTTCACACGCTTGTTTAAAATCCAGAATAAAATCTTTTAGCTGATTTTGTTCAGACGAGTACGCACAAAACATCCCACCCTCAGGATCAAATCTTATATATTCTCTTAAATCCGGTCTTTTTTCATCCAGAAAAACCTGAGCTAATGAACCCCAGTCGTATCCATTTCCTTCAAAACCTTCATCTGCCCTGGTATCAAAGATTTCCTGTTTATAACTTCCCACATCTAAACATACCGAAAAACTGTTGGCATGCTCTACCCAAGAGAAGGGTTTAATGGTTTCCTTAAAGTGATTAATGTCCATGTTCTTAGGTTTTTATTTCTATTTTTCGGCAACAGCAAATACATCCTGAAACAAAAGTTTCAGAAAATAATTAAAATGAATTCATTAATAGATACGTATAAGCTTTATGAATTGCTGGTGGATCAGATACAGCTTGAACAGCTTTTGCTCTTTTCCTATTATCGGGTATCAGGATCTCTTTTTAATTGCCGTCATAGTATGTAAATTTTAATCGTTAATAATACTTTGTAATGATGTGATGGTATAACAAATATAAAGCGGTTATTTATATTCAAAAAATTTTAAAGCATCAATCTGAAAATTTGTAGTAGTTCTACGACTTTTAAATACTATTTCTGGTATTTCGAAGACAAAAAACACCCTAACCAACTCTGTTTTAAAATCATACAAGCGACACAACATGTTTATAAAAACATATTTTCTCGCCCGATATGGGATATAATTAACATTTTTGTTATTATTTTAAAAAATAGCTGCAAATCAATCCTCTGCAGCTCTTCTAATTTACTTTTGGTTGTGTTTCTGAAGTTCAAGTGCTTTTCTCAAATAAACATCAGACTGATCCAGAAACTCTTGATTGGTAAGCCGGATTTCATAATGCGGAACAATCCCCTGTCCTTTTTCTGATCCGGAAGATTTTGAGCATCCTGAATCACATGAACGATAGAGAATCCGGTTTGAATTCCTGTGTTGGGAAGCTCATACACTAACGGAAGATGCCCGTTATGTTCGTAATATCCGCCAACCGTTTCTTTTCCAATCACAATGGCATTGGTATAAGATTTTATTAAAGAAGCCAGGTGAGAAGCTGCAGAAGCCACCCGTTGATCTGCCAGAAGATAAAGCTGTCCTCTAAAGGTTCTTTCGTTGGGTAAAATCAAGAGGTTCTTATCATCAGCCCAATAATATTTACCCTGGATTTGTTTAGGATAAAGCTGTTTCAGATAAGTATTAATTCCATTCTTATCCGTTACTCCATTGGACAGGAAAAGTGGGGTAATGATTAACTTATCTTCCATGGGAACCTCATTGAACCAGGTATAAGCATAATTGCTGTCACGAAAAGGCCTTTGGGTAAGATAAGAGAAAACTTTTTCATAAAGCGCTCCGGTTCCGCCGGTATTTCCTCTCAGATCAATAATAAGATTTTCTATTTTCTCACGCTCCAGAGTATCCATCATCTGATCAAGAAAAATACTGAATTTTTTATAGGCAGGATCTTCTTTACCTGTGGCAAAATCAAAACCTCTTATTGATAAACGGTATACGTGATCACCTTCTTTGGTAAAACTGTATTTTTCAGCCATCAATTTTTTATCCAAAGTAAGAGAGTGTCTTGATTCCTGAAGTTTTTTAAAAGCTTCCAATGATATTCCGGGCAAACTTACGTCATGAGTCTGCCCATTCCATTGATACCTGATGTCATATTGTTTATGAGTACCGAATTCTATATAAAACTTATCCAGCATTCCTCTTTCAAAGCCTGCCGTTTCTCTGTAAGGTACAGAATATCCATCAGAAAAATAGTATTGGGAAAAACGGCTAATCATTTCTTTTGCAGGAATGCCATTAATAGAAATAATTTCGGCAGCAAGCGGTATTTTAATATCTTTTGAATCCTGGAGCAAACGGCCGTCAATATTTTTCAGAGTGATGGGCAGATATTCAGGTCTTTGTGCTAAATAATAAGATGCGTGATTAGGAAGATCTGTATAATTATGACAGCTTCCTTCAAAGCCTGTGACCTTTGCTATTACTTTATAGAAATCAAATATATTCTTGCTGCTGGCCGCTTCTTCCTCTGCTTTTTTATACATACTATCTATCTGATGCCTGCTTCTGTAAACATATAATCCTGAATTTGCTTTTTCTCTGATGGAACGGAAAACCCGCAGATCTTCTACAAACTGGGCTGAAGTGAACTGCCCATTCAGGCTGGAAACGGTTTTAGATTCTGTAATAGAGATCTTCGAAGGTTTATTTTTTTCAACATAGGATTTAGCCCAGATTCGAAGTTCATATTTTCTGCCTTTTTCAGGAGTAAAAAACAGTCTTTCAATACTTTTTATTCCTCTGGAATCATCCTGCTCCTTTATTTTTTTTCCGTCTATAAACAGGCTCATTGCAATATTGGCTTCGTTTGACTGAATGGTTACCCATACTGGTTTTTGAGATATTGGTGAATACTTCAGCGTATCTCCTGGTTTTAACTCAATATCTTTCTGGCCATATACAGAATTTACAAGCAGTAATAAAGGAATAATAAAGGGTCTGATCATTATTAATTTTTGAACGGCAATATACAAATTAACCTTCATCCATTGAGTGGCTGCCTATCTTTGCTGGTATTAAGGATTATAACTTGACGCTCAAATCCTGAACTTCTTCTGCTGAAAAACCAAAGATCTGCGGTGTTTTCACATCAAGCAGATTAAGATAAATATAAATTTCTGCTCTATGGTGAATCTCATGTTCTACCATAGCCCTAAGCCATTTCCATATAGAGATTGGATTATTTGCTGGAGTCATACATTTACGGTTAAGGTCCTCATCCGAAAGTCCCGAAATAATTTCCAGAGTCTGTCTGTGCATTTCATTGAAAAAAACTACACTATTTTCATATCCGTCTGCCAGTTCTTTTCCACATCCGGGATAGGCACTTTCTCTTCCTGAGATGGTTTCACCATACATATACCTTTCTATAGCCGCAATATGCCTGATCTGATCTCCAATCGTAAATTTTCCGGGTTTATAAGAAAAATCAATATGCTCAGGAGGAACAATTTCAATAATCCGGTTGGTTCTGGCTCTTATTTTCTCATAATAATCAATGAATGATGCTACAGATGTAATTTCCATTTCGAAAAGGTTTTTATAATCTTTAATGATGATTTCGGTATTGTGAATATAAGAAATACAGAAATAGCTATATCATTATACATCACTTATTAACTAAAATATCAAAAAATTCCCTAATAAGTGACTGCAAAACTTGCAAGTGTATCAAATAACAAATATTTTAGTTATAAATTAAAAGCAATGATGAAAATATGGTTCTCTATCGTCCTTATTGGATTAGGCTTTAGAATAATGACAGCCCAGACAACAAAAATTGATACCGAAAAGCTGCTTGGATATTATGAGACTCAGCGTTTTGCAGATGCGGCTCAATATCTTCAAAGTCTTTACTCGGCAGACACACAGGATGTAAAGGCATTAACTCAGATTGCTTATTGTCAAATGATGGCAGGAAAACTTCCGGATGCTGAAAAAAACTATATGAAAATTAATACCATTCAGCCTGACAATATTCCGGCTCTCTTCAGCCTGGCCAGTATCAATTCCAGAAGAGGAAATATTACAAATGCAAAGGCTTACCTTCAACAAATCATCAAGCTTGACAGTCAAAACTTCAATGCTTACAAACAAATGGCAGGTTATGCAGATACTCCTGAAACCAAACTGGAATACCTTAAAAAAGCCAATAATCTGAATACAACTGATCCTGACACCGCCTATGATCTGGCTATGGTTTATAATGAACTTAAGCAGTTTCAGCCTGCTTATGATATTTTAAAAACAGCTATTGCCACTGATCCGGAAAATTTCACTCTGCAGCAGGCCCAATTGCCCATCGCCAACAAGTTGGGGAAATACCAGGAAGTTATTGAAACAGGAGAAAAATTATTAAAGGCTCATACAGATGCTAACGTTATGAACGAAATGGGACAAGCTTATTTTTATGTAAAGAATTACCAGAAATGTGTTGAAATTTATACAACATTGGAAAAATCAGGGCTGCAGAATGAAGGAACATTATACTTTATGACATTGAGTTATCGTGAACTGAAAGATTATGATAAAGCAGCTATCTATGCTCAAAAGACCATTGATGAGGCGATTTCAGACCACACCCCCTCTATTATGCTGCACTGGCAGGAATTTATGAAGCAAAAAATCAGTATAACGATGCTGTAACAGCCTATAAAAGAGGGCTTACCTTTGGAGCCAGCAATATGATTTACTATCGTTTAGGACTTTTATATGATCTTAACCTGAAGCAGCCTAAAAATGCCGTTATTTACTACCACTTATACCTTAAGAATACTCCAGATCAGGAAAAGGAAAAAGACCAAATTGCTTATGCTAAAGGCAGAATCTCATTGCTTGGTGTAAAATAGCCTTTGACTCTTCACTACTCAATTTTAACCTTTTGATTTAGCTTTTTTAGAATCATTATCTAATAATTACCTATGAAAATAACCCTAAAAGACGAAATTACAGAAGCATATTATGATACTATATCTGAACTTTTTTACCAGCATAATTTGAAAAATACTAAAGAAATTAGCAGTATCAATAAACCTTTAGCAATTATTATTAAGCAGAATATTTATGATAACCCGGGCTTTTTTTAGTAGAGATAAAAAGATGTTGAAAAAATTAGATGTATCCTTCTTTTGTGACGATCGTCACAAAGAAGATCCTTCCTGATGCATTAATTTTGTTCATATAAAACAATCCATATGAGCAATACAACCCCAAATGTCGCAGAACAGTTTATTCAATACTTAAATGAAGAAAATTTTGAAAAGGCAGAAGGCTGTCTCGATCCTGATTTTAAATTCATTGGAGTGTTGGGAACAAGAGAAGGTGCTTCACTCTATATTCAGGAGATGAAGCAAATGAAACTTAAATATCAGATTATAAAAACCTTTATAGCTGGTGAAGATGTTTCTTTCTGGTATATGATTGATATGGGTAATAAAACTATAGAAGCCTCCGGATGGTATCAGATCAATAATGGAAAAATCCATTCCTTAAAAGTTCTGTTTGATCCAAGGCCACTGCTGAACGGTCAGTAATTGTCTTTCAAATACTAGATAAAGGCTGCCATTCCTCAGAAGTGGTGGTCTTATGCAAACTTTCTGTGCAATTCATAGATGCTGTTACAGTATAAAAACAGGATGCATGAAAAGCAGAATCTCCCGAAAAAAGAATAATTGAATCCTGAAACAGTCAGAGTAATGATTGTGAATATGAGTAATCAAAAGTACTCGACTCATAACCCAGCGCTTTAAACATTAAACCGGTTGCTCCTTATATCCATCCTACTTCCTTTCTCCAGGCTAAATATTCCTGATCTCTGCTATCAATTTCAGGAATTTCTCCCGGATCAGAAATCTGATCAATTTCTTTTGCAGATAGTGGATGTAAACTCATTTTTTCCCGTTCCTTATTCAGCCTTTTTTATCTTCTACCGGAAAAGGAATTCCGCCAACAATAAGCTGGGTGCCATATTTTTGAGGTTTGCCTTGAAAAACCTGAATCCGATCGTATAAATAGGCTATATTTTTGAGATTAACATCAAGACCGTTTTCCTCCATTATTGTATAACATGATTTCATAAATTCTGGTTCCCCAATAGAATGCTGAATGATAAGCCAGGCAGCGTCACTTGCTTTTCCTCCTACCTTTGATATCGTTGGGAACCCAATCTTTTCTATGATTTCCCGAAGTCTTTTGGCATTAGCTTTATGAACCGCCTCCATTTCCGGATGATATCCTCCCTCCAGCTTTCCTTCTGCAAATAGTTTTTCCCTTATCTCGAGATCGTGATTGGCAAGACTTATTAATTCTTTTTCAAATTCTTCTTCATCCATTGGTCTCAGATTCATAACTTAAAATATTTAGAATATAACTAAAGGTTCACTCAAAGTTACAAAAATGGTTAATTTTCAATAGAGCTTCATGAAAATTATTGATTGAGAGTATTCAGAATAAACTTGACGCGTTGTTCTATTGTTAATCTGGGAACCTCAATAACGTGATAGCCATATTCCTGATAAGTTTCATACATGTACTCAAAGGTATGTTGGGCTATTTCAGGAGTTTGTTTTCTTTCAGAATCATTTTCATAGATTTCCGGCCATGGAGGAAGAATGAAAACATTCTTGTTATACTTCATTTCGCGTGCTGTAGTTTTCATCTCCTCAGGAACAGGAATATTTTCAAGCTTAAGATAGCCAATGGTGTCTATAATTCCCCGATCGAAAAAAACAGGATCAGAACCTGAAGTGTGAAGTATCTTCTGATAGGCATCTACAGAGGCATCAAACATAAGCTCAGCAAAAAATTCTTTATCGATCCAGGGCAGTCCATTTCCATGAGCACTTAGCTGCTCTTTGATAATTTTCCGTCCTTCTTCAGGTACAGTTGTAAAGCCTGCCTGCCTTAATCCATCCAGTAAAGTTGTTTTACCAGCTCCTGGCCCTCCGGTAAGAATATAAAAATTTTGAACTGTCCTATTATTTTTCATTTTTAAATCTTATTTGATCATTTTTTAGTCGGAATTATATTGTGGAAACAGCATACGAACGAGTCTTCTTATCAACAAGGTTATAAAAACTATGAATATGAATTACTATAATGAAGAAAAGTAAGTGTCCGGGCAAAGAACAGCATAGAAAGCCAAAAATATTCCCGGCAGCATGTTTCACATCCAATAGAAACATGGAATATTGAAAGTATCAGAATCCTTTGAGTAAAGATACTTTATTTTTTAAGAATGAAAAGAAATACAGAAAAATCTGTTATTCCTTGGGTGGGAAAGTAATCCCGGCATCCTGAATCAGGTCATATCCAAACTGCATGATGGTTTCAATGACAGGAATGGATTTTTTGCCTTTTTCAGTAAGACTATATTCTACTTTTGGAGGCACAACGGGATATACTTCACGATGAATCATTTCCTTACTTTCCAATTCCCTAAGCTGGCTGGTCAGCATTTTGTCTGTGATATGGGGAATATCCTTTTTCAATTCACTAAAACGAAGTGGCCTTTCCTGTAATCTCCATAGAATAGGCATTTTCCATGTCCCTCCAATATGGCTCAATGCAAATTCTATAGGAGTATAATACAATCTTTTATCGTGAAAAAACTGAGGCATAGTAGTATTTTTATTGTTACACTTTCTAAAAAGTAAGTATAGAACTAAAAGGTAAGTATATAGTTTTCCGATAGTCTATTCTGCAAATTTGCACAAAAAAAATTATGAAATCGAAAAGAAATCTTTATGTGCTTGCATTAGGAGTATTTGGGATTACCACTACAGAATTTGGAGTTATTGGAGTATTACCGGAAATTGCATCTGCCTTCAATATCTCCATTGAAAAAGCAGGCTGGCTTCTGAGTGCCTTCGCTTTGATTGTGGCTGTTTTCGGGCCGTTTATGCTGATTGCATTATCTGCATTCAAAAGAAAAAGCCTGTTGGTTTCTTCCCTGCTGATTTTTGCTGTGGCTAATATTCTTTCTGCTTATATAGGAAATTTTTATGCATTATTGGCGGTTAGAATGATTCCGGCATTTTTTCACCCTGTTTATTGGTCTATTGCTTTATCATTTGCCGAAAAAACTTCTGATCCTTCTGATACATCAAAATCGGTAAGCATTATCTTTTCCGGACTTACATTAGCCACTGTTTTAGGAGTGCCATTAGCCACTTTAATGTCTGATTTATTTTCCTGGCAGTCTTCATTCTTACTTACAGCAGGTATTAACATAGTGGCATTAATTGGAGTACAGCTTTTATTGCCGGTTATTGAAAAAGAAACTGAAGCTCAAGCGGTATTTGATCTTAAAATTTTTCAAAATAAAAGCCTGTGGATAGGATTATCCATTGCATTTTTCACCATTGCTGCAATGTATTCTACCTACGGATATATGGCTGATTTTCTTAAAAAAGTAACCCATATGAATGGCAAACAGATCAGTATAATGCTTTTTTATGTTTGGTACAGTGGGAATTTTAGGAAATAAAATGGCAGGAAAATATATGAGCAGGTTTCCGTTACATACCACCAGTTTATTCCTGATCTTACTCACTGTTACCCATATATTTATCTATTCTTATGGAAGTTATTTTGTTCCCATGATCTGGATTATTGCATTTTGGGGAATGATTCATTCCGGAGGGTTTCTTATCAGCAATATGAATGTGATTTCTTCTGTTTCTGGTTCTTCGGAATTTATCAACAGTATTTTTACTTCCTGTGGAAATTTTGCAGTCACAGTCGGAACTTTATTCGGAGGTTTCTGGATTGCTCATTACGGTATTGAAAACAGTATTGGATCAAGCATTTTGATTTTGATCCTTGCTTTAATAATGGTCTGCATTAAGAAAAAACTTGTGAAATAAATCACTGCCAGCCTTAAAATCTTAGTGTATTCAGCTGTCCAAAATCTTCTTTATGGTATATAGCTTCAACTCTTCCGTTTTGCAGCAAAGCAATTTTATCACAGGTATGGAAAAGTGTTTCTATGATATGGGAGCTTATCACAACCACTTTATTCTGCGTCTTTAATTGTCTGATGATATCATACAGAAGATGAACGCCCTCGAAATCTACTCCATTAAAAGGTTCATCCAAAATATTAATCGGTTTATTCAACATAAGCATCCCAATGAGGGACAATTTTTTCTTCATTCCACTGGAATAATATTGTATATATTTTTTCAGTGGAAGATTAAATTTATCAATGATATTATGGATTTCGTCTTCCTTTTCAGAAGAAAAATAAGATAGGTACTCTTCTCCTGTCATATAGGGATAAAAGTAATTTTCGGTTTCCAGATAAGAGATATGTTTCCGCTGTAAACGCATATTTTTCCAGGTAATATTTCCTGAGAATGATAAACTTTGGTACATGGATTCAAACAAAGTGGTCTTCCCTGCCCCATTCTTTCCGAGAATTCCCAAAATACATCCTTCTTCTATTGATAAGTTCAAATCGTTTAAAACTTTCTGATTTTTAAATTCAACATTCACATTTTTAATTTCCAACATAGGTTTTAATATTTTGGTTAGCCTCTTTTATTCCGGATTTAAGGATAAAAAGAGCAGGAATAATAGTCATACTACATAGGAAATATTCAAAATAAATACCCATATTGTAATCGCTATCTTTATTTTTATGGTTGTAATTTTTATATTTTCTCACCAGCATTAAGAGAAGGTACAGGTTCATAAAGGCAAAGTAATATAATATATATAGGCTTTGATAAGGATTTAAAATCAAAAAAGAAAAGCAAGTAGGTAAAAGCAGCATATTGAAAAACAAGGTGTTTTTCCGTATTTTTTCCTTCAGTGTATATTTTTTGAAGTACATTTCAAGCATTTCCTTACTTTCATGCGGTTGATAAATATGGGAAATAAAATCCAGCACAAAAGCTCCTATAAAAATCAAGACTGCCGGCTGATAGGAGGAAAAGAGAACAATTATAAATCCCAGTATTGCCTTCCAGCTATTCTTACGCAAAAAGCTCTTCCATTCAAACAAACTGTTAGGAACAATATTCCATTCCAAACTGAGCCATGGTTTTGTTCTTGAAGGAATAAAGATCAATGAAGTTATCAATAGATAGGAAATCAACCCTATTCTCTCAATTTTGTAATGGATGTTTACCAACAATAAAACAGTGTATATAATGGTTACTTCCAATAAAATAATCCATCGCCAGTTTTGCACAAAAACCTTCTTCAGAAAAGGAATATCCTTTCTTTCAGCATGAAAAAGAGCGATAATAACGCAGAATATAATGGGGTAATAAGAGTGTTTCGGCAGCTTTACGGCAATCAAAGCGACAAAAACAAGCAAAGCAGGAATACTTACTTTAGGATTCAGGTTGAATATTCTAAAGACCTGAACGAATCTGAATTTAAAATGGTTAATGAGTTTTTCCAAAAGGTTCTAAGGTTATCTTTTTTATCTATAAAGTCTATTGAAGAGGGCTTATCAAATACAATTTGTTCTGACTGGTTGTAAAAAGTTGAAAGTTGAGACTTTTATCTGAAAAATACAAATAAGGAGCATATTCTTTTTCAAGTTCGGCTTTAAGTGAAACTGAAAGAAAAATCCATTTATAATTTGTCAATGAAATTCCAATCTTAATAAAAATATCTAGAGAACTTTAGCTACTTCCTCTTCCAGCGCCACAGCTTCTTTTCCCTATCTCCTATAAAAATACAAAACCCTCGCTTTTCGGCAAGGGTTATCTATTATATTCTAGCTCAGTTACCACTATGGTTCCTGCATAATCTTTTTAACCTCATCGAATTCACTTTCAATTACTGCATCAGACTTGTAAGTGGCTAAGGATACAATAATGTTGGTAAGTAAAGAAAGAACGAATCCCGGAATGATTTCATACCAGTCTTTTAAAGGGTGTTGAAGATATACCCATGCCAGCACTGTAATTCCTCCCACTAACATTCCTGCCAAACCTCCCTGCCAGGTTGTTTTCTTCCATAAAAGAGATAACAGAATCAATGGTCCGAATGCAGAACCGAAACCTGCCCAGGCATTTCCAACCAGATTAAGGATGCTATCTTTAGGATCTAATGATAAAAGTACCGCAATAACAGCAACTAATAAAACGGAAAGTCTGCTGGCAAAAAGTAATTGCTTGGGTGTCGCTTTTTTATTCAGGAACGCTTTGTAAATATCTTCGGTCAATGAACTTGAAGTTACCAATAACTGGGAAGAAATAGTACTCATTACAGCCGCAAGAATTGCTGTCAATAAGAATCCTGCAATAAATGGATGAAATAAAATACGTGAGAAATAAATAAAAATAGTTTCTGCCTCGGTTTTTGATCCGTCGAATTTCATCATCGTTTCGATATCAAATTTCTGAAGATAGGCAATTCCCACCAGTCCAATCGCTAAGGCTCCCGCTACCGTAAAGATCATCCATGTAATCCCGATTCTTCTTGCCTTAACCAGATCTTTAGGCTTATCAATAGCCATAAAACGAACCAAAATATGCGGCTGTCCGCAGTATCCTAGTCCCCAGGCTAATAAAGATACAATACTCACGGTAGTTGTTCCTCTGAATAAATCCAGATATTTTGGATCTTTAGCCTCAATCAGTGATAAAGTCTCTCCTACTCCTCCAATCTGAATAATGGCAACAATGGGTACAATGACTAGCGCCAATACCATAATCGTTCCCTGCACAAAATCCGTAAGACTTACGGCCAGGAAACCGCCTAAGAAAGTATATAAAACCACAACTAAACTCGTCAGCAATAGCCCTACAGTATAATCCATTCCGAAAGCTGATTCGAAAAGTTTTCCGCCCGACACCATTCCTGCTGAGGTATAAAGGGTAAAAAATACCAGAATAAAGATTGAAGACGTAATCTTCAAAAGGTGGTTCTTGTTTTTAAACCTGTTTTCAAAAAATACGGGTAATGTAATAGCGTTTTGAGCCACTTCGGTATAAATTCTAAGCCTCGGTGCTACGATAATGTAGTTCAGAAATGCTCCAAGGGTTAACCCTATCGCGATCCATGAGCTAGAAATACCGGAAAGATACATGGCTCCCGGAACTCCCATCAGCAGCCAGCCACTCATATCAGCTGCTCCTGCAGAAAGTGCCGTAACAGCCGCCCCCATTTTTCTTCCTCCAATTAAAAATTCTTCTGAATTGTTTGTTGATTTTCTATAAGAATATATGCCTATACCTATCATTAATAACAGATACAACCCCACAGAAATCCCTTCATATAATTGCATATCATTTTTTTTATGAAGCCGAATATAGCCATTTTCTGAGAAATAAGGAGCCTTTTGTCTGGTAATAACGTTATCAGACACCGGGAAAAGCAGTGTAAATTTTCAACTAAAAAATGATATATTTTAAATTATTTTTTCCTGAAGAAGTATTGAAAGCTTAAATTATCAAGATAAAGCTTTGGATATGTGTTTCAGATGATTATTAGGGGCATCAGATAAAATCAAAGTACTTAATATACAATTTTACGCTATTATCATCTGACGAAGGAAGAGTCTCATTTATTGTTTAGATTCTTCCTCCGTCAGAATGACAGAGTGAAATATCCAGTTAGATTTTATTTCACCAGCTTCTGTGCTCTTCTCAAATTATCTGTCGCCTGTAAAATTTTATTTTTCAGAATAGCATTATAATCAGGGTTTTTCAAAAGGAACTGATTGACCACTTCAAACGCTTTTGGATCCTGATAACTGCTAAATGTGGAACGGAGCCAGTTATCCGGAAAAAATATATCCCCTGTTTTCTGAATTTCCTGTAAAATCTCCAAAGTCTTAGGAAGATAATGAACGGATGTCTGCTGCCTTAATGGATGGTGCAGATAACCCAACGCTGATCCCACAGCAGATTCATTGGATCTATTCTGTTTTTGCATCAGTCCGTTGAAAAAATTGTCACGTATTTTTTGATCGGATGAAACCGCCTGCATAATGATTTTGAAGCGATTCACCCGATCCGGATTTTTAATTCTTGTCAGTTGCTCCTGCAGCAAATCATTATTATTTGAATTTCTTAATGATAAAGCAAGTGCAAGGTTTGTGAAATCTTCATCATTAAGCGATACTCCTTGTGGAGGAGTTTGCGACTTCCAGATCTTATACAGATTATCATAAGCCTGTTGAGATTGGAAAATACTCTGGTAACCGTCAAACACAATTTTCTTGTTGTTTTTTGCTGTCTGTACCTGTAATGCTTTCCATAATTTATCTTCTATATTTCCAGATTCCTTCAGTCTGGTATTTTCAGGTAAAAAATTCCAATAAACAGAGGAAATATAGCCGGTAATCAAACGAAGGTTCAGTTCTGTAGTTTCTTTAGGCAATTGTTCTGCAAAGAAATTCAATACATCCTGTTTATTACCCCCTGCTCCGTTCAGCATATTTTCATACAAAGAAATATAAGCACTTGCACGGTTGATTGGATCTTTTATCAAAGCAAAATTGGAGATAATCGTTTGATCTGTTTTGAACACTCCATATCCTATTCCCGATGAATTTTGCAGGATAAAGAGAGGTTTCAATTTTCCTTTTAATTCAGGAATATCCTGCTGTTTACCATCCAGTTTTACAATAACCTTCTCAATTCTGTCAGGATAAAATAAACTGATCTCAAATTCCTGCGGCCATAGTTTAGGTTCTTTTCCATATTCCGGTGTTTGAATACTGGTAAAACGTTCTATCTTATCACCGTTATATTTTACATCATAATCGATGACTGGTCTTCCGGGATCATTTACCCATACTTTATTCCAACTTTGCAGATCTTTCGGCGTATGTTTATCGAGAATGGCAATAAGATCCGGCCAGCTTGCATTGTTGAAGGCATATTGGGTAAGGTATTCACTGACTCCTTTTCGGAAATCTTCCTCACCGATCAATAGTTCTAACTGGCGCATCATAATCGGGGCTTTGTTATAAATAATTGGCCCATACATCATTCCTGCATTCTGCAGATTATCTAAAATCTGGCGGATAGGATTTGCCCCCAAAGTACGATCCACGGAATATGCAGCCGGAAAATGAGTCGTTAAAAACTTCAGATCATATATACTCTTATCTGAAGACGCTCCAGTGCTTTTATCTGCCATAAAATTGGCAAAGACCTCTTTCATCCAGACATCATTGAACCAATCCATCGTCACCATATCTCCAAACCAAAGATGAGCCACTTCATGAGCAATCAGATTGGAACGGTTATTCAACTGATTCTGTGTTGCACTTTTATCTAAAAACAATGTAGAGTTTTGGAATAAGATAGCTCCCGGATGTTCCATTCCTCCGAATTGGAAATCCGGAATGGCAGCCATTCCATGTTTTTGGAAAGGATGTTTGATACCTGTCCATTTTTCATAATAGGCCAGAGAATTACGGTACAGTGTGAAAATAGAATCCATACTGTTTTTAATTTTTTCAGAATCGGTTTCACGGTATAAAATTCTGGAATCCTGCTGACTAATTTTCTCTGTATGGTTTTTAAAATCTCCCGCTGTAAAAGAAAAAAGATATGTTGGAAGCAGCTCCGACTGATGAAACCGCAATGTTTTCTGTCCTTGTTGTACAAAGGTATCCTCTAATTTTCCGTTGGATATTGCACTCCATTTTTCAGGAATTGTTAAGGTCAAAGAATATTTCGCCTTCAAATTGGGCTGATCAAAGCATGGAAACATCGTTCTTGCACGATCCGGTACAAATAAAGCATACAAATATCCGTCACGTCTGTTCAATGCTCCATTTCCTGCCAGAAAACTGAAATTAATCTGATTGGATCCCGACTTCAGGTATTGGGTATCAATAACTACATGTTCATTTTCCAGAACCGGTTGTATCGTTTGCCCATTCACAGATACTGATAAAAGCGAAGCGGGATCTTCTTTAAAGTCTATTAGTAACGGAGATTCGTTTTGTTTCTTATAGTTAAATGTAAGAACTTCAGTTCCGGAAATTCTTTCTGATTTACTTTCAGGAATCTTCAGATGAAGCTCATATTTAATATCACTTAATGTACTTTTTCTCAACTGGACCAATTCATATGATACTCCAGATTCAATCTTAGGTAAAGATTTTGTTTGTGCATAATAACCACTATTGAAAACGAAAAGACATAATGCTAATAGACGTACTTTTTTCATACATCAAATATAATATAACGATTGGAAGCTAAGTGAAAAAAATCAATCAAAAATCACATTGACCTATCTTTTTTTCCGTTTCAAAATGAAAATATTCTATAAAGTACATTTTTAACCTTAAATCCTTCTCTATAGCCCAATCATAGAGTCCTTCATCTACAGAATATTGGCTTAATATTCGACTTAAAGAATATTTTATGATTCATTGCTCTGCCAGTTCCGCAGTGGTAAAAATACAAGAAGAAAAGCGGCTTTCTCTCCTACAAAAAAATATACACCGTTTTCAATACTTTCGTTTTATAATTATTGGTAGAATTTGGCGGCCCATTTTGCTTCCTGCCAACATGAGACATAATGCTATATTATGATGTAACTTAAGCAATAATTATTTTCAAAAAATTAAATTTATTTTAAGCAAAAAAAAGCACAAATAACCTTATTAATAAACGCTTTACAATAAAAAACATCTTGTTACTTTTTTATTTATTTATATTAATTCCAGATAAACAAAATTATTTTCATCTATTATCATAAATTATTAATAATTTAGCGGAATAATTAAAACGAATGGGCATACTCCTTAAACCGATTGATATTGTAGATGATATTTCACAAGAAGATTTCCGTGAAAAATATTTAAAGCCTCGCAAACCAGTCGTCATCAAAAACATGGCTAAAAATTGGCCTGCATATCAAAAATGGACCATGGAGTATATGAAGGAAGTGGTTGGCGACGTTGTTGTTCCTTTATACGACAGTGCTAAAGCTGATCCTGCAGCTCCTATCAATACACCTACCACCAAAATGCCTTTTGGAGAATATGTGGATTTGATTCAACGGGAACCTACAGATCTGAGAATCTTCTTTTTTGACCCGATCAAATTTGCGCCTAAGTTGTTGGATGACTATATCCCGCCTAAGAATCTAATGGGTGGTTTTTTGGATAAATATCCGAGTATGTTCTTTGGGGGTAAGGGTTCTGTGACTTTCCTTCATTATGATATCGATATGCCTCATATCTTCCACACTCATTTTAATGGAAGAAAGCATGTCCTTCTTTTCGAATACAAATGGAAAACCCGTTTGTACAAGCTTCCTTACGCTACTTATGCTTTGGAAGACTATGATATTGCCAATCCTGATTTTGAAAAGTTCCCGGCACTGAACGGTATTGAAGGGATAGAATGCTATCTGGAACATGGAGATACTTTGTTTATGCCTACCGGCTGGTGGCACTGGATGAAATATCTGGATGGATCTTTCTCGCTTTCTCTTCGTGCATGGGATAAAAGCTGGGCGGTAAAAGCGCATTCCCTATGGAATCTTGCCATTCAGCGTAATTTTGATAACTTCATGAAAGGGAGGTATAAAAAAAGATATATGGACTGGAAGGAAAGAAAATCCGTAGAAAGAGCCAATAACGCTCTGAAAAAAGGGCTTCCTAAATAAACACACTTTAATTCACAGGTTTTATACAATATGCAATTTAAAAATGATTAAATTGCATAGAGAACCCGTTCCCTTAACACCTAGTGTATGTTCGAAAAATTGATTGACAGTTTTGAGAAGCTGTGTCTTCAGATTATTATTGAAATATTGCTGGTTCCGGTAACTATCTTTAAATTGTTTCAGGATCCACGCCGCTGCTATGATCTGTCCGTACATGAAATGGAAAAAGAAGAAACTGAGCGATTTCGTGATTATTTGTCTCCTATCAAACTTTCAGTTTATACTTCAGTGATTGTATCTGTGCTTTTAATGGATTATGGCGGAGAACAGAATTTTCTGTCAAAGATCAAAGGATTAAGTATGGTGGAAAAAGCCTTATTTATTTTCTTGATGAACAATTTTACGGCCGTCATTTTTAGCGTAATCTTATTATGGTATAAAAAAGAAAAAGTGAATACGGTAACCTTCCGTACTTTACTTTTTTCCTTTATCTATACTACGGTTTATACTTCTACTCCATTTTTTATCCTGATCTTTTCGGTGATGTTTCTAGGACAGACCATCAATGTCCAATCTTATTTAGACCACCTTGATAACCTGACCCGTTCCGGAAGCTATAGTTGGAGAGACAAATTCTTTTTTATCATTTTCATTGTGTTTTTTATCATTGGAATCATTGGATTGGCAAAACTATTCAAAGCCCTGCATCATATTCTGAAAGAAAATTTCCGTTACCATCCTTATGTAGTATGGTTTTTTACCTTATTATTTTTTCTTATCCAGCTTTATTACACGAAAGGATTTATATAAAATATTATTTCTTAGGCCCGATTATTCAATTTGCTTAAGAAAAAATGTAATATCTATGTCCCAAAATCTATAATTTGACTCCATGGTTCTCTTCAAAAAGATATAAAAAAAGATTCTTTATTTCTTTTGAAGATACTACATTTATCCCTCTTCAAATATAAAACAACCTGATTTTCAATAAATTAAAATCATGTATAATGTAAGTAGGCATGAATTATCATTTATAGAAAATTGTTTTTCACTAACATTGTATTCATATAAAACACAAAATATTTTCAAATCCAATTCTCATGGATTGAAAGTTATTTTCTTTAAAAAGTTACAATCATGGATAAAAAGTATTTTAATTATTCTCACCATTATTTGTTATTATCTGGAAAACGCAAGTAGGAATTAGCATTTTTATTTTTGCTACTATTTGGGAATCACTAGATCTCTATAAACATGTGGCAGGGAGGTCAATAAAAAAACACAAAACCATATACCGATGAATCTGAAGGAAATACATATTGGTCAACTCATACACATAAGAGTTGAAGAAATGGAAATTGAAACTGCACGTTTATGCAGTTACTTTAAATGCACGGAAAATGATCTTATGAAAATATACAAATCTGAAGATATTTCGGCAGCATTACTTTTAAAATGGAGTAAGCTATTGGAATATGATTTTTTCAGGCTCTATTCCCAGCATCTCATTTTCTATTCTCCGCCAGTTGTTAAGAATGAACGTAAAGATTCTGAATTTAAAACCTCTCTGCCACAATTTAGAAAAAATATCTACACCACTGAAATGATAGATTTTATTTTAGAAATGATCCGTTCCGGAACAAAAACCAAACAACAGGTCATTAAGGAATACAGGATTCCTAAAACTACATTGTATAAATGGATTGAAAAATATTCCTCCTAAATCGACCATTATTTATTACTATTATATGAAAAAGTATCACGAGCCCAACTATAGACGTATTTTCACAGATATCCTTACCAGAAAATATCCTGAAAAATTAGAAACCTGCACTCCTATTCTCAGCAAAAAAGAACTTACGGCATTGGATGTTCTACAGCTGAACAGGCTTATTTTTAACACTGGATATACAGACATTAATCAAAAGCACAGGTCATTTAATGAAACTTCTATTTTACAGATTCTGGAATATCAAAAAACCCACAATCTGAATAACAGTCAGTTGGCAATTCATTTCAGACTTAGCAGGAATACTGTTACCAAATGGAAAAAATTATTTTTATCATGAAAAGAAATTAGGTTTAAAACCAGTCTATTTTATATCGAAAAATTATTCCAATTACACAATATATAGTTATTGTATACCACTTGAGAGGTATTTTTATTGAGTACAAAGAGATACTAAATAATTCTTGTATCGTAAAATATTTCTCACCTGGATACCTTTCCACTTCATTTAATTAATAACCTTTTACAATATAAAATTATGAAAAAAACTATTTTATCTATTATTGGTATTATTACTTTTAACAGTTTAATCAATGCACAGGTAGGAATTAACACTACTATTTCTAAAACTTCACTAGATGTAAGTGCTAAAAGAGATGCTTCGGGAAATATTACGGATAACAGCCAGTTTATTGGGTTACAAGCACCAAGAATTACAAGAGGGGAACTTACAGTCAATACAGCGGACTATGGAGCAGATCAAAAAGGGGCATTAGTTTATATTACTGATAGTAGTAGTGGTAATACAACGGGTTCAAGAATTAATATGAATACTATTGGCTATTATTATTTTGATGGAACTTTATGGCAGAAAATAAGTGGTGGTCCCGGGGCTGTTAATATCTACACAGCTGACGGAACTATTGGAGCGAACCGTACTGTAACTATGACAGATAAAACACTTGCTTTTACTTCTTCTGCTGCCTCAGGATCAGATCATTTTAATATTGACGGAACTACCTTCAGTGTCAATACTTTCTCAAATCGTATCGGAATGGGAACAACTACTCCATCAGCCATACTCAACACACTTAATCCTATTGCTGGTGATACCGGAGATGTTTTTGCAACAGGAATCAGTAATTGTGGAGCAAACTGTACCCAAAGTGCAGCTCGAAATATGGTTATTTATAACACCAATGCGACAAGCACTTCCGCAGGATCCATAGATTTTGTTTCCGCCATTGCTTCCACCGGAATTTCAGCAGCAGTAATTAAAAGCATCGATAGAAATGTTGGCAGCAATTTTGGTGGTTTATCTTTTCAAACACGAGGCGATGCTTCCGGACTAACAGATCGCCTAGTCATCAAACCCACAGGAAATGTAGGGGTGGGAACAACGGATACTCCCACAGAAAAGCTGGATGTAAACGGTAATGCCCGCATAAGAGGATTAGTAGACGGCAATGATGCTGCAAACTTCCCTAGATCGGTTGTTGCCAAAGCAGATGGTACGTTAGGATATTCTTCTCTCTCTATGTCTTCCTTCCAGTTGATGATCCCACCACACAATGAATTTACTGCAGATTTTAGTAACCATTCAAATACAGCTTATGATTCTAATGGATGGTGGGTAATCTCAAAATCATCAGTTGCATCCAATGTTACTTTTACAACAACTGGAAGTGGTTTTAGCGGAAGCAGCAGTCCCTACACAACCAAAGCAACTAATCTCAATCCTGCAAGAATGACTATCGTCTATGAATATCAAGGAACTCCTTTTTCAGATCCTGGAAAGATTTATCCACAGCTCACCGCAGGTAATAATCAGTCATTTCCTGATGTATATACTCCCTCTTTTATTAAGCTCGAAACAATAGGTGGTAAAACAAGAATGACTGTATCGATCGTAAGAGCTGATAATATACTTAACAATTGGCAGGGAACTTTCCTGCTCAATACCTTATTTGTTGTAAAAAATTAACTTTTTTATTTTATATCCTATCCAATGGCAGTGAGATTCACTGCCATTTTTTGATATCCATGTAAAATTAAGATTGAGAAGACTGGCGGATTGAACAGAGGCTGAATAGATTCCTTCATCTAACTTCAGGCTTCCTTACTTTGTTAAAAAAGAAATACTTTATCCCAAAACAAGTTAATTTAGTTAATATAAATCTTTATAAATCTACATTTTATATATTTTTTAATGTTTTTTTAACAAACATACCAGTCTGTTCATATTTTAATTACATTTGTGAAAAACTTTGACCCATGTCCAAACCTCGTGAAAGAATATTAAGTACAACTTTGCTTCTGTTTCATAAGCAAGGTTTTAACAGTACCGGTATTAACCAAATTATTGAAGAAGCCAAGGTTTCAAAAGCAAGCTTCTACCAACATTTTAAGTCAAAAGACGATCTATGTATTGAATTTCTTAACAAAAGATACAATTATTGGGTGTCTGAGCTGGAAAAGTTTATTTCCGGAACTTCAACGCCTGAAGAAAAAGTCTTGAAATCTTTTGATTTCCTTATTTATATGAATGAAAAAGAAGATTTCAGAGGCTGCAGCTTTTGGAATATCTTATCTGAAATACCCGCTGATAAAGAGAACATTCATACTACTCTCCGTTATCACAAGAATAAGCTGAGAATATTCTTCAACGATGAAATGAAGAATGAGACAACAGCAGCACATGTTTATCTCCTTTTTGAAAGTTCAATACTTACCAGCCAGCTCTACAGGTCAAACGAATTCATTGAAACCTCCAAAACGATTATTAAAAATATACTTCATACCTCGCACTAAGGAAGTATTAAACATACTCAAATAAAAAGCAATTAAAAAACTATGCAAAACTCTACTTTTGTGCAGAAGACTTATTCTGCAATGTTCAGACTATGCCTCATCGGAAGTATCACTACCAGCTCAATGATGTTTTCCCAAGCAGGAGGTAAAATCGGAATTAACACTCCCAACCCAAAAGCTACTTTGGATATTAATGCTAAAACGGACGGAAGTTCCCAGGCTGAAGGGCTGATGATTCCAAGACTCACGGGAGATCAGATTCAAACCATGACAGCAAGCATCCAGCCGGGAACGGAGTCCCTGATGATCTATGCAACCGCTACTCCAGCATCTCCTACTTCTAAGGTCGCAAAGATCACTCAGCCAGGTTATTATTTCTGGAATGGAAGCAATTGGGAAAGTATGGGGGTAAACTCAAACCTCTATACCTCGGATGGAGCTATCACAACTTCTTTGGCCGCAAGAAATGTAGATTTGAATGGTAAAAACCTTGTCTTTTCCGGAACTGGAAGTGTTGGGATTGGAACCACTCCTTCTGCAACAGCTAAACTGGATGTTGCCGGAACAATAAAAGCCAGTGCTATAGATTATAACTCTGATGAAAGATTAAAGCAAAATATCGTTGAATTACACTCTTCTCAAGAAATCATCAACAAGCTAAGACCTGTCTCCTATTTTTGGAATAAAACCGGAAAAAAGAAAGGCGGAAATGCCCAGCTTCAATATGGTCTTGTTGCTCAGGAGGTAGAAAAAGTGCTGCCCAATATCGTCAGCACCGACAATGAAGGCTATAAATCAGTCAATTATAACGAACTGATTCCTTTATTATTACAAACCGTTCAGGAACAGGGCAAAAAGATAGAAGAATTACAGAAAGAACTGCAGCATCTGAAAAAATCCAGATAAACTTCATCCAGGAACACCTTAATTCAAAGGTGTACTATGTTTAGCAAAGATTGAGACAGAATCTCTCAATCGATTACCAATTTTGTAATTCTAAGAACATGAAACATAAATTATATTTCATCATATTATTCCTGGCCTCTCAGCTTCTCATGGCCCAGAATAATTACTACTGGGTAGGTGGTGCTGGCAGCTGGAGTGACCTGAATCACTGGCGAATAGGGTCAGCATCAGGACAAGCAGCCACAATTATCCCCTCACGGTATGATAATGTTTATATTACTTCAGGAAGTGGATTTCCTGCCAGTGGAGGAACGTTAACCATCCCATCATCAGCTACCTGTAAAGATTTCATTATAGATGATTCATTTACCACTAAACTGAGCTTTCCATCAGCAAGTGTTTTTAATATCTATGGAAATCTGAAATGGAAGTCCAATGCCACAGCTTTATACAACCTTACGGTGAATCTCTTTTCAGAAAGCACGAATCCAACCCCTAATCTGATTGATATTCCTGATAATATGATTGACTCATACTATATCAGCGGTGGTTATCAATCTGCTATCAATTTTAAAGGGAACGGTACTTTCAAACTTGTGAAAAATTTTGCCAGCAATGGTTTTTTCAGTTTCAACATCAATGAAAGCGCTTTTTTAGATACGGATAGTAAGAATATCAGTGCGATGGTCTTCAACCATACTTCTACAGCAGCTTCTAATTTCAGATCTTCAACAGTAACTACCACCAGTACAATGACATTGAATTCAGCGGCCAATCTTACCCAGGCAACTGTTTCTTTTCCCATGCTGAACATACAGACGACCCAGAATATTAAAAAGATCGTCCTTAGTGCTTCAGGATATTCTCAAATAGCAGGCGGAAATATGCTGACAGTAGATGAAGTAACCGGTGTAGGTACGTCAGGAGCTAATTTTACAGGATCTCAATTTAATTTTAATAAGTTCAATATATACTCATGCATTATTAACACTGATCTTTTGAAAGCCAACGACATCGTTTTAGGTGATGGGAGTGCTGAAATGTTGGGAAACCGGTTTGAAATTAAGAATATGACCCTTGGTAAGGGAAACAACATTTTCAGAGCGACCCAATTTGATATCAATAATCTTACGCTGAACGGCGGACAGTATAATTTCCGCCAGACTTCAGGTCCTGTTTCTTATTTTCAGGTTAATCAGACTCTTACAGCGAATGTTCCCTGCAATGGGGTTATTCCGAAATTTGCGGCTGTAGATCCTATATTACCGGTAAATCTTATTCTACCAAGTTCTATTAATGGAAATGGAGCCGTATCTTTTAATGGTTATCATTTAGGCACTGTAAGGCTTACAGGTGGTGCTTCTGTTACGGCAGGAATAAACGGCGGAAATAATACGGGTAATATTACATATCCCGGAATCACAGCAAAAACATATTACTGGATAGGCGGTGGTGGTAACTGGAATGATCCTGCCCATTGGTCTTTTACTTCAGGTGGGCCTTCTGCCAACTGTATTCCTATTATGTATGATGATGTTTTCTTTGATGCGAATTCAGGGTTTACAGCAGGAAATAACAGTGTTAATAATGGCGGATCGGTTGCTAATGTAAGAAATATGACCTGGAATAATGCTCCTGCCAATCCTGTTTTCAATATTACGACTACGTTATATGGTAATCTTTATCTTCAAAAAGATATGTCTGCTCCTATAACCTTCAATTTCCTTAAATATAACACAGAAGATCCAGCTATCAATCGTTATATGAGTTTTCAAGGCCAGAGAATAATTCAATTGGCCATCACTGGAAATGATAATTTTTATCTGATGCCTTCTAATTCCGGAACACCTTATGATGTTGAAGTGGGTGGAGTTTTTAATTTTGATAATAATGCTTTAACAAGTAACCTTTATGCTGACGGAAGGAAAATAAAAGCCGGTGAACTATGGCTGGGAGGTAATAATGTGAATATCGATAATGCTTTACTGAGCCAAAACGTCTTCAATATTTTAACCAAGCAAACCATTACTGCACCCAATACTTCTGTATACACCCAAAATTATAATGGCCGTTATTCCAGTTCAGGAAATACCAATCATTTTTTTGGTAAAATCTATAAAGAAGGAAACAACATTGGAAGTATACAATATTTGAATACGGATAATTTCCAGGTAAACGGAGGGGATCTAAGATTTTTTGGGAATAATAAGGCAAAAAATGTAGCCATTAATTCCGCATCCAATCTTACCATTTGGGATAACACGGTAAAACTAATCATCACCGACAGCTGGTTATTCAACCGGGCAGACTGTGACCTGGTTCTTACTTTTACAGGCCAGGGCGGCAATAATCTGATTCTTGGAAACAATATCAACGGAAATGGATTCGTTGAGCTCAACAGAATGAATATTTCAGGGATCAATGCAAGTTATGTTACTCCAATTGCCGGGGCAAAACCTATCAACGCCAGCAACTCTATAGACAGTGGAAATAATTCAGGGATCAATTTTATGGCATCTACCGCTAAAAATTTCTATTGGAAAGGGGGTAACGGAAATTGGAATGATCTAAGCCATTGGTCTTTGGATCCATCCAGTACAAGAGCTACAGCCAACTGTGGTCTTCCTACCATTAATGATAATGTTTTCTTTGATCAATATTCAGGGTTCTCTACGACTGGAATTACAAGTGTACAGCTTACCAATGATATTTCGATTAATGACATTACCTTCAGTGGATTAACCCCAGGATCAAGATCTCATTTTACAGGAAATAGCAATTACTATAAAATGAATGTTAATGGAAATATGGTTTTACATCCAGGATATTATGATGCCGGCTACTTCAGCGGATTCACTTTTACAAACATCAATAAACCTGCAGGGATTATAAAAAATGTAACGCCCAACGGAGCTACCTCTGCCTTAAACTTCTCAGGTGATGCCCAATGGAAAATCAACAGAGGAACATCACAATATGACCTTTCCGGCTCTTCAAGCATCAGCCAGGCCAATGTTCCAGGTAACAGTCTGGATATAAGCAGTACAGTAATGAATCTTGAGATCTTTAATCTCAATGGTTCACAGCTGATAATGGACAACGCAGACCTTACGGTAAATAACAGCCTCGTAGTCAACACTAAACAACCGGTTATAAAGACTTCCAATAGTGTAATTAAATTATTCAAATCTTCAGGAGGTTCTGATGCTGATATAAACTTCAGCAACGTAAATCATTATTTCGAAAAGATAGAATACACCAATACCACAACGAATACGGATTATATCATCACTTTTAATTTCCCTGGTGGAGTGATTAATAATTTCATCGTCCGTTCTGCCATAAATTCAAGAATTGATAAAGTGAACCCATCCCTTGTTCTTAAAGCCAATACAGCTGTAAATAATTTAATTATTGAAAAGAACAACTATGTTACTTTAGATGGCGGGAATCTACAGGTAAACCAATCACTGAAAATGTTTGGAGATTGTTTGGATAGGCTTACTTTTGCAGCAACCGGAGCCACTTCACGAACGTTAATTCTCCCTAATTACAGCAGCAATCCAGCCAATTACAGCATAGATAAAGTACAGCTAAAGTCAATTGCTTCTTCCGGTGGACAAACATATACCGTTACAGGAAGTACAGATCTTGGTGGAAATACCGGGATTAATTTTCAGGATGCTATTCCTTCTACTCCAAGAAACCTTTACTGGATTGGAGGACAGGGATTGTGGAGAGATCCTCAGCATTGGTCACTTACATCAGGAGGAACACCTGTTTCAGGCTGTGATATTCCAACAGCCGTTGATAATGTATTTTTTGATCAAAATTCAGGGTTTACATCTACTTTAAATAAAATACAGATCAGAGGAGCTTATCTTTCAAAAGCGAATAATGTTACTTTCAATAACGCAGCCAACCAACCTGTTTTAGATTTTACTACAGATGGTGGAAATCCTTATTATTTGTCTGTCTATGGTAATCTTATGCTGCAAAGTGATGCAAAAGTCATTGTTCCGATGTCTACTTTTGGTCTGACCCGGAATATTATCATGGCTCAAGGAACAGCTACCGGAAAAACGCGGTATATTGATACAAAAGGGGCCTTTATTCACCTGAATATTAATGCTCAGGATTATTTTGAACTGAAAAGCCCATATCAGGGAGATATTAACTTCCTTAATGCAGCAGGGTTCAAAACCAATAACCATCCTATGACATTGGTTAACTTCAGTTGGAACCAGTCTGTTAATAATAATCCGGTTGTGGATCTTGCCCAATCGGTCATTACGGGAACGAGAACTAACAGTGCAGGAACAACCAACTATTATATGCCCTCTCTTCCTTTTTATAATTTCTACTCGCCTTATTTTTATATCAGCACCGGAAATAATCCATTGACTTTAAATGCTGCTGATGTAAAAGCTGATCTGGGATATTTTACAACCAGCACTCCTACAGGTTTCAACTTTGGAGAACTTACGGTTTGGAAAGATGGAGCTGTAAATACAGGAACAAGAGTCTGGAATTTCAATAAAATGACCTTTCTTGGAAGTACAAGCGTCAATAGTGTAAGTACCTTGTCCTCTGCCGGAAAATATAAAACATTATATTTTAATCCTGGATCTTATCAGGTTGATAATAATCAAACCGTTACTGAAAACCTTTTCATGACAGGAACTCCATGTAACAGAATTTCTGTACTGAGATCCACAGCGGGACAAAATACGATTACTCTTGACCCTACCGCAGCATATACCATGTTTTATGCTTCTATCAGAGATATGAATTTTTCCCGTGCCGTAAGTGCTTATGGAAATAGCCAGGATCTTGGAAATACAGCCAATCTTTCTATTATCCCTACCGATGTTCAGGCGGCAGGATTTGGTGGAAATAAAGCTATTTGTGCCTCGGAATTCCCTAAGACCTATGATGCTTCGGCTTTATTCGGTACGGATCCTAATGCTGCCTATACCTGGACTAAACTTAATAATCCCAATCCGGGAGTGATAGGTACAGGACGTTTGATAACATTTACTCAACCAGGGAATTATAGAGTCAATGTAACATATAGCCAGGACGGATGTAACATTACGGAGGACTTTACCATCTCTTCTATTGTTCTACCGGCAGACAATACCACATCTTCATCTATGAGTGCAGCAAAACAGGCTTCAGGAGATATACAGGTAAAGTTTAAAGGCTCACTTGCTCAAACCTATATTTTCACTTATACCATTAATAATGGCCCGGATCAGACCATTACTTCTGCAGCAAACGGAGAGGCAATTATTCTTCATTCCAAAGGTCAAACGGGAACAGTTGTATACCGTCTTAAAAGCATCCGTTTTGCGACCGGAGAAGCTTGTTCTGTAACTATCAATAAAGAAATTGTTGTGAACATCAATCCGGATTGCCCTACTCCAGGGGTAATGATGTTGATGGATGGTATTCTTCGAGGCTGTACTTCCGATATGGGAGCTAGACGTTTGTCTGAGCTGAGCCCGATCACAGTATCCAACCCTCCTTCAGATGCAGGAGTCACAAGACTTGTTTCGGGAACAGGGATTGTTGTAAAAGAAGGAAATGAGGTATTCATGATCCGAAACAGCAATGCTTTACCGGAAACGCTTACCCTTCCAGCCAATAAAACCTATATTCAGGGGGCAATCATCTACCATAATGACCATTTCTATGAAGGGGTAGAAAACGGAAAATGGATTAGAATAGACAATGATTAAAACGAATCAGAAATTCATTCAAACCAACTAATAACCATGAGCCGCATTGAAGTCATTTCAATGCGGTTTTTTATTGATTGGCGCTCTATTATTCCTTCACACCATCAAAGAAAGCCCTTATCATTTTTGAACTTTCGCCAGGAGTTCTCAGAAGAACTATTTCCCCAAATTCATCTGTTGTAATATGCCCTTTAAAAGCATCAGGCATCTTTTCATATTGTTCGTTCACCTGAGCCAGAAGTACTTTGAACAAAACATAATTGTATTTTTCAATCAAAAACGGCAATGCATTCTTTCCTCTTAATAGTTCATATTCCTGGTAATTATAAGGAGTTGTTTTCTCAGTTTTGGCCAATGAGATTTTAAGTTTATCAATCAGTTTTACAAGCTCTTTTTCTTCTGCAAACTGAGCCAGCCCACGCAAAGCATACACTTTCATATCATGGTACCTTTCTTTTTTATAGGCCTTTTCAAAAAATGAATAAAGTTCGGGATCGTTATGATCATATAACAGTTTGAGGATTCTATTCCGGTAGGAAATCTCTTTGGTGGTTGTATAAATCCGGATCAAATGTTCTAAATCTTTAGACGTGATATCTTTAGCATTAAGGTCAAATAACGCTGTCTTAAAATCAGGATGTTTTTGTTTAGCATTTTCATCTGTTAAAATCTCCGGGAATAAGCTCATATTAAGGTAATTTTTAATTTGGATAATTCTCACATGCAAATTGGGAAAAATAAATTACAATGATATAATAGAATGCTTATTTTAGGTTTTGGCTAAAGCCAATGGAATTATTTATTTTTTGGTGAGGGCGGGCTAAAGCCCGCCCCTATTGATGTTGATATCCAACATGCATAATAGTTGTTTAACGAAAAGATCTTTTATCTTTTATCTTTTATCTTTTATCTTTTATCTTTTATCTTTTATCTTTTATCTTTTATCTTTTATCTTTTATCTTTTATCTTTTATCTTTTATCTTTTATCTTTTATCTTTTATCTTAAACTTGTCACATTTTCTTCACTAAGTTTGTCTTAAAAAGAAATATCATGCAGGAAAATTACAACAGGCTTCTTACCTATGCCTACAATATCACTGGTTCTTATGAAGATTCTCAGGATTTGGTACAGGATGTCCTTGAAAAATATATTTCTTTAGATAAATCTGAGATCAGGAATGAAACCAATTTCCTGATCAAGAGTACAATTAACCATGCGATTAATTTTAAAAACAGGCACAGCAAAAAAATGGTGTTTGGAGAATGGCTTCCTGAGCCCCTTTCTTTCGAAAATGCAGAAAACAAGCTAATTGAGGAACAAACTACCCGCTATACCCTGCTTGTTCTTTTGGAAAAACTGAATGCAAGAGAGCGTGCAGTGTATATTCTTAAAGAAGCTTTTGATTATTCTCATCAGGAAATTGCAGAAACCCTCGATATTTCAGTAGAAAACTCCCGAAAGCTTTTGAGCCGGGCAGCAAAGCAATTACGAGGTATACCCTATAAACCGGACAACGCCAATACCTTAATTCATACTGATATCCTCCAACAATATCAACTGGCTTTGAGCGAAGGAGATGTTCCTAATATTGAAAAATTACTTATTGATGAAATCAGACTGTCCGCAGATGGTGGAAAACGTGTTCGGGTCATCAAAGCGGTGGAAGTTGGGAAATCAGCAGCTGCACAACTTCTGGCTTATGTACAACAGCAGTTTTTGGGTAAAAAACCTCATACTTTCCATATTTTTAATCATCAGCCGGCTATATGTTTCTGGCAGGATAACCGTATTTATAATTGCCACATTCTGGATATTGATTCTGAAGGAATGATCCGGAAAATTTACTCCATTGTTGATCCGGAAAAACTAAAGAGATTGCAATAATTGTCACGTTTTAATCACGAACTGTGTCTTTATAGAAAAGTATATGAGCACAATCTTTAGAATCGACAGTAGTTTAAATAGTGTTACAGCAATCTGAAATTTTAAAACAACTCAACTAATTATGGAAGAGATTAAACAAACTCTAGAACAGTTTATTAAAGGAGGTGATCGTAGTGACACAGTACTTCTGGAAGAAATTCTTCACGAAAAGTACCAGAATATTCAGGATGGATTTTTTGATAAACCAGGGATTTTTGTCATCCCGAAACAGGAATACATTGGCTTGGTACGGAATAAAATATTTGGTGGAAAACCTCGTAAGATTACCTACCATTCCCTGGAGCAGAAAAATAATATTGCATATGCTCTGGTTTCTCTTGAAAGTTCAGCATTACGATTTTCATCCCTTATTACCTGCGTCCAGGAAAACGGAAAATGGCAGGTGATCACCAATATTCCTTCTATAGAAATTAAATAATGTATAGGCCACAAATGCACGAATTAACTTTTCTCATGTATTTATTTGTGCATTTGTACCTAAATTATATATATTTTTTTTTTCAATAAACTGTTTACAAATGTTATCGTTTATCCATCAAGACCTGATGTATTTTTGTTTCATAATAATACTTTATGAAACATATTATCCAACAGGTTTTCAGTACTATTTTAGAAAATCCTGTATTTGATTTATCATTAATTGAAAAATATTTCTCCAAAGATTACATCCAGTTTGTGGATCATCATCAGCTTAATTATGAAGAGTTCATTCTGCATATTAAAAAACTCAAAGAAAAAGTAGCTGAACAAAAGATTGATATCCTAAATTACGCTGAAAATGGAAATATTATTTTCACCCATCATATAGCAAAATCCATATTAAAAGATGGAAGTATGGTAGTACATAAAGTACTCGCAGAGTTTACCATTGAAGAGAACAAAATCATACAATGTGATGAATTGACTTTGCTATTGGAAGGGGATTTTTCATCCAGAAATCTGGGATCTGAAGTTTAAAAAAATAGATTCAGGGCACGAGCTACCTTTTACGGTTTTCCGTAAATAAATGATAAGATTGCTTGTTAATTTTGGTCCACAAAGTAATCTATAAAACGATAATCATGGCTTGGAGCTACAGAAAAAGAATTAAAGTAATACCTGGAGTACATCTTAATTTTAGTAAAAGAGGAATTTCCACCACTATTGGTGTCAAAGGAGCTAGTATCAACTTTAGCAAATCGGGAACAACAGTCAATACAAATGTTCTTGGATTTTCTACACGTCATAAGCTGGCTGGTTCAAGGCCTAATCCGGTTTCACCTTATCCTGGACTTCCTGAAAACCAACCTTATCCTTTGGAAGAAAATATTTTCAGTGCCGATATCCACGAAATTACAAGCCAAAATATGCAGGGGATTAAGGAAGCTATTATTTTGGCTCAACAGCAAAAAAAAGATCTTACTTCTGACCTTAAGAAAATTACCAGAACTCTTTCTATAACAAAAACTAAGAAAATTCTTAGTTATCTATTTCTATATGGATTGATCAAAAAGAAATTCCAAAAAATTCTGATCAGGACATCAAAGTGCAGCAGGAAGCAATTAAGCAAACCAAAGAAATGATCGAAAAATGTTATGTAAATCTCGAAATTGATTTTGACAGCGAAATCAAAAGAAAATTTGAGAAAGTGTATGAATCTTTTTCAAAGCTTACTACATCGCATAAAATATGGGATATTACGAGTGCTCATTTTCAAGACAGAGTAGCAACGCGTTCTTCCGCTGGTACCATCGTAAGCAGGCGGCAGGTTAATTTTGCCTTAAAAGCCGTTCCTTATATCAAATCAGATTATCAGGCATTATACATGAAAAATGCAAATGGAGCTGACATTTACATTTATCCAACATTCATAGTCATGTATAATAATGAAAATAATTTTGCCATTATCGGAGTCCATGAACTTAATCTCCACCAAACCTATACTCGTTTTACAGAAACGGAAACTGTTCCCAGAGATTCTAAAATCATTGGCCAGACCTGGGCTAAAGTCAATAAAAACGGAACTCGTGACAAAAGATTTAAAAGTAATTATCAAATCCCTATAGTACGGTATGGCAATATTAGACTCTCTACTCAAACCGGACTTCGGGAAGAGTATGAATTCAGTCATTATGAGTTCACAGAAGAATTTGGCAAAGCTTTCAGAGAATTCCAATCAGAATTTAGGCTGTAATACCTTAAAAACCTGTTTTCATGAATATATGAAAACAGGTTTTTAATTCTCATTATACTTTAGAATTTTCTGTATTAACAAATCTTAAAATAATATTAATTTTTACTTCAAGTAATTCCCCAAACAGACGTTTAATTTTGTTCCGATTTTTATCTAATTAAAAGAAAGTGAAGAAAATTTTTACATCTGTTTTGTTTTGTGCTTCTCTATTTTTCTATGCACAAACCGGAACTCTTTCCGGAAATATTAATGATGACGCCAAAATTGCCCTGCCGGGAGCCAAAATCTCCCTAAACCCGGGAAATATATACACCACCTCTGATGAACATGGAAATTTTGTTTTCCTGAATGTTCCACCGGGAAATTATACCATGAAAGTAGACTATCTTGGTTACGGAACTCATCAGTATAATGTGATAGTGGAATCTGAAAAAAATACCCGTCAGAATATTATTTTCGATAAAAAAGAAACCACTATTGGTGAAATTGTAGTTTCCGGAGCAACCTTGAAGAACCAGGCAAGAGCTCTGAATAAACAAAAGAATAATTCTAATATTACCAATGTGATTTCTGCTGATCAGATCGGCCGTTTTCCTGATGCGAATATTGGGGACGCGCTAAAACGTGTTCCGGGAATTACCATACAAAATGATCAGGGAGAAGCCAGAAACCTGATCATCAGAGGTCTTGCTCCCAATCTGAACTCAGTCACTTTAAATGGAGACCGGATTCCTTCTGCTGAAGGAGATAACCGTAATGTTCAGATGGACCTTATTCCTTCTGATATGATTTCCACAATTGAAGTTAATAAAACTTTGACTCCTGATATGGATGCCGATGCGATTGGAGGATCAGTGAATCTGATTACCAGAGCCTCTCCTAATGGCCAAAGGATTTCGGCAACATTAGCAGGAGGTTACAATCCCATTCGTGAGAAAGGAAATTATACGGCCGGATTTGTGTATGGAAATCGTTTTTTAAACAAAAAATTAGGTGCCGTATTCAGTTTTTCCTATAACAACAATAATTTTGGTTCAGATAATATAGAACCTGTATGGAGCCAGGCTAATGATAAGGCTCAAACTGCTTATATCAGTAAAATGGGAATACGTTCCTATAATGAACACCGCATCAGACATAGTTTTGACCTGAATATGGATTATGAATTCAATTCTAAAAATAAGATCTATGCTTCTGCCATGTACAATTTCAGAAATGATAAGGAAAACAGATTTGCATTAGGGTATAAAATAAAACCGGTTTATAATGCTGATGAGTCTGAAATTATAGATTGGAAAGGCAGCATTACAAGACAGAATAAAGGTGGTGATGCCGCTAATGACAATACCCGACTTGAGAAACAAAAAGTGCAGAATTACGCCTTAAGAGGAGAACATTTATTAGGTTCTAAGGTAGATCTGGATTGGTCTATGAATTATGCTATTGCAAGCGAGGACAAACCTCATCAACGCTATATTGAATTTGAAAACAGCAAGATGAATTTCTCTCCGGACTTAAGTAATCCAAGGACTCCCATGTTCAATCTTCTTGCTGCAGATAATCTGGGAAGCTATAAACTGAGTGACCTTTCAGATGCCAACAGCTTCACTCAGGAAAAGGAGTTTGGTGCTAAAGTAAATGTGCGTTTCCCTTTTTCTGTCATTGATGATCAAAAAGGAAGACTTCGTACCGGTTTCCGTATGCGTTTAAAGGAAAAAGAAAGAGAGAATGATTTCTATGCCTTCACTCCTGTCAGCAATATGGGAAGTTTACTTTCTGTACCCACAGTATATCTGGATGGAACTAATTTCCAGGCTGGAAATTACATTCCGGGAGCATTTGTAGACCCAGTGTATTTAGGTGGATTGGACTTGTTTAATCCCACTTTATTTAAAGGTAATTCGAAACCTTCAAAATTCTTATCCAACAACTATAGTGCAAAAGAACAGATCTATGCAGGATATATCCGTTGGGATCAGGATTTCAATGATAAACTCTCTATGATTGTAGGAGCCCGTGTAGAAACAACCCAGATTGATTATACCGGAAATTATGTCATGAATGAAAAAGATTTGGTTGGAAAAATCAATAATACGAATACGTATACCAATGTGCTTCCTAACTTATCTTTCAAGTATGTTCCTGTTCAGGACCTTGTTCTTCGTGCCGCATTTACCACTGCCCTTGCCCGACCGAACTATTATTCGCTAGTTCCTTATCTGAACGTTATTTCAGAAGATGAGATCGTTTCAGCAGGAAATCCTAACCTGAAAGCAACCTATGCTTACAATTTCGATTTCATGGCAGAGAAGTACTTTAAGTCAGTCGGAATTCTTTCCGGAGGTATTTTTTACAAAAACCTGAAAGACTTTATTTATACTTTTTCCCGAAGAAATTATACCACAAATGATTTCGCCAACGACTTTGCAGGACAATCCAACCCTATTCCTGCAGGCGAAAGCAATTGGAAATTTACCCAGCAGCGCAATGGGGATAATGTAAGTATCTACGGTTTTGAAGTAGCTTTACAGAGACAGTTGGACTTTATCCCGGGAGCATTCTGGAAAGGTCTGGGAGTTTATGTGAACTATACTTATACCCACTCCAAAGCAAAAGGAATTACCAATGATGAAGGGACTGAAAGAACAGATGTAGGATTCCCGGGAGCCGCTCCTCATATGTTCAACGGATCGCTTTCATGGGAAAACAAACGTTTTTCCGCAAGAGTTTCTATGAATTATGCGTCTCATTATATTGATGAATTAGGTGGAAAATCCTTTGACGACCGTTATTATGATAAACAGTTTTTCCTGGATGCCAATGCTTCCTATAAAGTGACCAAACAACTAAGAGTTTTTGCAGAAGCCAATAATCTTACGAATCAGCCGTTAAGATATTATCAGGGTATTCCCAACAGAACTGCACAAGCAGAATACTACAGACCTAGATTTACCCTGGGCGTGAAATTCGATTTTTAAAAACATGAAGAAGATAACATATTATATCGCAGCCCTTGCCATTTTTCCTTTTGTAATGAGCTGCAAAGGACAGAATCAATCCGTAGACAAATTAAAGCCAACCGTTATTACGGAAACCGTAGTTCATGATACTGATGACCCAGCCATATGGATCAATCCCAAAGATGCTTCAAAGAGCATTATTATTGGTACAGATAAAGATACCGATGGCGGCTTGTATGCCTTTGATCTTAATGGTAAAATAACCCACAAAGTTTCAGGGCTTAAACGACCTAATAATGTGGACATTGAATATGGTTTTGTTTTAAATGGACAAAAAACAGATATCGCAGCCTTTACAGAACGTGAAACCAATAAGGTAAAGCTGTATTCACTTCCTGAATTGAAAGAGATTGGTGAGATTTCTGTTTTTGATGGTGAAACAGAACGTGGTCCAATGGGAATATCCATGTATAAAAACCCTCAAAACGGAGATGTTTTTGTGATTGTCGGAAGAAAATCAGGACCAAAGGACGGTTATCTATGGCAATATAAGCTTTCAGAAAAAGATGGAAAGATCACAGGAGATGTGGTCCGTAAGTTTGGAAAATACAGCGGCTTGAAGGAAATCGAAAGCATCGCAGTAGATGATGAATTGGGATATATCTATTATTCTGATGAGCAGTTTGGAGTTCACCAATATGATGCAGATCCGGCCAAAGGAAATGAGGAGCTTCTTGTTTTCGGGCAGGGCGACTTTACATCTGATGTGGAAGGAATCTCCATTTATCCTACCTCCAAAGGAAAGGGATATATTTTGGTTTCCGATCAGCAGAATGACTCCTTCAATGTCTATCTGAGAGAGAATCCGGCAAAGGGAAGAATTGCAGCGATTCCTGTTTCTACCCTTGAAAGTGATGGTTCAGAAGTTACGAATGTTAATTTAGGACCAAAATTTCCCAAAGGAGTATTTGTAGCGATGAGTAACGGAAGAGTGTTTCATATGTTTGATTGGAGACTTATTGAAAAGAGAATTCAAGCAGCTGTAAAAGCATCGAAAAAGTAGTTTTTAGCACTCATATTTTCACAAACAGCACAATGATAATAGTGGATATTTGTGATTACAATAAAGATGTAAACCATTAAGATTTCATAAGGGTTTAAGGAGAATTAAGAATGAACTTTTCTTTAAGAGCTTTGGACTATAAAAATCCTAAAATTTTTCTTACCTATTCTTATCTTCTTTAAAAATCTTAATGGTTTATTTATTCAAGATGTTTCCTCAGAAATTCAGCAGTAAAAGATAGATTATTTTCCAATAATTCAGCAGGAGTTCCTTCAAACAAAACTTTTCCACCAAATTTTCCGGCTCCGGGCCCGATATCAATGATCCAGTCAGCCTGGACAATAATATCCAGATTATGTTCAATAACAATTAAGGTATTGTGCTGGCCTACAAGATCATTAAAAAATGACAATAGTTTTTGAGTATCACTTGGATGCAATCCGGTGCTTGGCTCATCCAGAACAATAATCTGATTCGTATTCTTCAGTTCCCGGGTCAGTTTCAAACGCTGCCTTTCACCACCTGAAAAACTGTCCAGCCTTTGCCCCAGCATCAGATAATCCAGTCCCAGCTTTATCAGCAGATCAAAGTTTTTGATCATATTTTGATCCGTAAAAAAATCCCGGGCATCTAAAACAGTCATATTCATCACTTCTACAATCGTTTTCTGATGATATTGATATTGCTGAACTTCCGGATCAAATCCTGAACCGCCACATACTTCACAAGGCTGTTCAATGTCATCCATAAAAGCTAAATCGATTTTTTCTACACCTAGTCCCTTACAGTTTTTACAGGCTCCTTCACTATTACGGCTGAAAAGCTTTTCTGAAACATGATTGGACTCTGAAAACAGTTTTCGTACCGTATCGGATATATTCAAATACGTCAGGAGATTAGAACGGACACTTGCTGTAAATAAGGACTGATCTATAACTGTTAAATCCGGATAAAATGAAGGTAAAACATGGTTAATCAAAGTACTTTTTCCAGAACCTGCCACACCGGTAACAACCGTCATAATTCCAGTTGGGATATTGACACTGACATCTTTAAGGTTGTGAAGACTGGCATTCCTTATCTCAAGATATCCGTCAGGTTTTCTGAACTGTTTTTTGATAACAGGTTTTTCTTTAAAATAAGATCCTGTTTTTCCTGTAGATTTCTTTAATCCTTTGAAATCGCCTTCATAGACCACTTCCCCGCCATTTTTACCAGAGCCTGGCCCCATATCGATAACCCAGTCGGCCACTTTAACAATATCCGGATCATGCTCTACCACCAGAACGGAGTTCCCCTTATCCTTAATCTGCTGAATAATGGTATTAATATTCTGAAGGTCTTTTGGGTGAAGTCCAATACTGGGCTCATCAAAGATATACAATAAATCTACCAGGCTATTGCCTAGGTTTCTTACCATTTTTATCCGCTGAGATTCGCCTCCTGAGAGAGAATTTGTACTCCGGTCCAATGTAAGATACTGCAGGCCTATATTCATGATATTCTGAAGCTTTCCGGAAAGTTCTTTAATAATCACTTCATAAGCTTCAGATTTCAGGCTATGGATGAACTCCAGCAGCTCATCGATAGAAAGAGCAGTACAGTCTGCGATATTTTTTCCTTTGATCTTACAACTCAGAATCTTTTCATTCAGTCGCTTTCCATGACATGACGGACAAGCTTTTGTGATGACTACATTATTCAAAGCATCTTTTCGGGTAATATTCTCTTTGGAGTCTTTTTTTAGAAATGTCTTTTCAATCCTCGGGATAATTCCTTCATACTTCACAGTTTTACCCCAACTTTTATCAGGGTGTTTCGGTTTGTGTTCAGGTTCATATAGCAGGATATTCCATTCTTTAGCCGTAAAATCCTTCAGCTTTTTATCATTATCAAAATAACCTGATTCCGTATATCTTGTTAAACGCCATCCGCCCGGTTGAAAAGTTGGAAATTGAATAGCTCCTTCATTTAAAGATTTTGTCTGATCAATCAGGGTATCAACATTTACCGTCTGTACAATACCCAGTCCTTCACATTCCGGACACATACCCTGTGGATTATTAAACGAAAATACGTTGGAATATCCTACAAAAGGCTGTCCCATTCGTGAAAACAACAATCTCAGAGAAGCATAAACATCAGCTGCCGTTCCCACAGTAGAGCGCGCATTTCCTCCCAGCCTCTTCTGATTGATAATAATGGGAACATTCAGATTTTCTATTTTGTCTACATCTGGAATGCCATAATGTTGTAAACGGTTTCTGATAAAGCTGTTCTGCGTTTCATTTATCTGACGCTGCGCCTCCGCTCCTATGGTCTCAAATACCAGCGATGATTTGCCGGATCCCGATACTCCCGTAAAAACTACGATCTTATATTTTGGGATTTTTATGGAAATATTTTTGAGATTATTCTGCCTTGCATTAGTAATTTCTATGTTTTCCATTTTAAAATCATTAACTTTGTTAATAGTTAACTAAGTTAATCAAAATTCATTCCATGAAACCAGTTGAAAAAAAATTTTTTGATACGTTTACCGATTTCCAATGTCTTATTCTCGCTCATATGAACAGAGGAGATATTAACGGAATAACGGCTTCTCACTATAATATAATTGAGTTTATTCTTCGTAAAAAAGGATCAACAGGGAAAGAGATCGCTTCTGCTTTTAAAATTACTCCTGCAGCGGTTTCAAAGCAATTGAAGACACTCATTAGGAATGATTTTATTACTCAGAATCAAGATGAAACAGACCGGAGAAAATTTAATCTGTCAGCTACTGAAAAAGGCAGATTTGTAGTTGAAAATTCTGAAACATTCCGGAAAACCATGACACAGCAGACAGCTTCTATACTTACTTCAGCTGAACTTGAGCATTTTAATTACTTACTGGACAAGATTTTGAGGGAAATCAAGCTTTGATTCATCCGTTTCCTTCTAATTAATTGTATTTTTGGAAAGCACTAAATGTGGTAACACTATAATCATTAAAAATTAATTTCGATTTCATGAGTGAACTGATCAAACTTTTCCCAGCCTATGAGGATGTATTCTTTGATGACCTGGAAAATCACAAAAAATATTTCCTCCCAATTTGTTCCTTTAATCTTCAACTGCTTGATCCTTCTAAAAATGAATGGCTTCATATTGTTTCCGTAAAGGAAATTTATGATGGCTGTGTAGGAGAAACGCGTCCTGAATATCATACCCAATTTACCAAAGAGGATATGCTGGGTTTTGATATTATTGAGGGTAAATATAAATTTGATGCTGACTGGAATTACTTCCAGACTTCCACAGAAATTACTCCTGAACAATACCATCAGAAATTTTCTGAGCTGGAAATTGAATATAATATGAATGAAGCGATGTACCAGCTGAAAAAAGCCTACTTCAACAAGCATGGAAAACTGTACGACAAATACTCTTACAGACCGGGCCTTACCATTGAAGATATCCGCAGACTGGAAAGGTTACGTCAGTTAACCGTTGAAGATCTTGAAAAGGATGAAGATTCAGAATACATGGTGGAAAGAGCAGAGCAAAAGGTATATGGCATCTTTGAAGAACTTAATATTGAGAAAAATAGCCTAGAAGACTCTAATTTTGGTGGTGAAAATCTTATGAATAAACCGACTCTGAATAATCAGCTATTAGATTACATCGCCTGTATTGAAGGGTATGATTTCCAGCAAAATGCAGCGGATCAGATTTTTTTATTCCATGATGATTCTATTAAAAAGGCCGTAATCTGCTTTGAATACACCTAAAATTTTACTTATTAAAAATGTCAAAAAAATATACAGAATGCGCTCTGCACGGAAAGCAGGAAATAGGTTTGTTGTGTACCCATCTCGCTCATAGTCTTTTGGATAGAATTCCTGTTGGTTTTCATGAATTTGATGATGCAGACCTTGGCCGCCCTGACGCCTGGTGTGATGAATGTGAAAAAATTGAGAAACAGATTGAAACAGATCAGGACCAGGAAGACTGGTTTACCAGCTGTGACTATAAAATCCTCTGTGCGGCATGCTGGGATGAAGCCAAAGAGCTGAATGGGAATTAGGATGGAAACTAGAAGTTAGAAGTTATTATTCTCTATCTACTTCTGGTCATCTTTTTATAAATATTCTATATTTTTTTAACGCAAAAGGCGCAAAGGAGATGAAAAATAATGATTCTGATAATGTTCGCAGGGGCGTTTCACTCAGCAAGGAAAACATCTTGTGAGTATTTCTCACTACATAGTTTTTGAGCTCATGTATATTAGTGGCGATTAAAAAGTCTTTGGAAAATCTCTGTAATCTGTAATATTTTTTAGTTGGGAAACGCGAGGACGCAAAGGAATATGATACAAACTGTTGTTAAGGCGCTAGAGAATCAAAGATCCTCAGCAAGAAAAACAACTCCACGTATTTCCCCTCTACATTCTATGGACCTATGTCCTCGTTAAAAAATTTAATTTTTACAACATGAAAACATAGTTTTTAGAATTATGCATGTTTTTATTCGTGTAGTAGTGGCGGTTAAAAAGCCTTTGGAAAATCTCTGTAATCTGTAATATTTTTTAGTTGGGAAACGCGAGGACGCAAAGGAATATGATACAAACTGTTGTTAAGGCGCTAGAGAATCAAAGATCCTCAGCAAGAAAAACAACTCCACGTATTTCCCCTCTACATTCTATGGACCTATGTCCTCGTTAAAAAGTTTAATTTTTACAACATGAAAACATAGTTTTTAGAATTATGCATGTTTTTATTCGTGTAGTAGTGGCGATTAAAAAGTCTTTGGAGAATCTGTGTAATAAATGAAATCTGCGAGAAAATTTATCACATCCCATTTATACACTAAAATGACCTACTCTCCTATTTATATGTTCGAAACAATCTATCCCAGATAGAAGTATAAAATCCAAAATTCTTAGTTTCATCCAAATGGTGCTGATTGTGAAATCTTGTAGTTCCTACAAAAAAACGGTCAAAACTGATTGGGAAAAATTCCCGGTTCAGATGCCCTATGGTTCCCCATACAAGATTGATGAAGAGGTAAATGGAAATGGAAATCGCAGAAAAATCATAGCAGAGTAATACTACCAGCATCATCAGTCCAAATCCAATGGTTTCAAAGGGATGAAGAACGAAAAGGCTTAGGTAGTTGGTACTTACATGCTCATGGTGTTTTCCATGGATTATTTTATATACAAAAGGTAAATGGGCAGTATAGTGAAAGAAATACATAAAAAGATCCATTAAAAGCAGTAATGCTAAAACCTCAGCAAAAACAATCCACCCTGATGGACTATTTCCCAGCACAATCCATCCATTTTTCCATAGAAAAGCTCCTATCAGCATCACAACGCTATTACAGATCACAGTAAAAAGACTGAGATAAAAATCTGATGCTGAAACAGGATGATCTTTCTCCTGCAATAGGCTTTTACGGCAGGTTTTATCAATAAAAAGATACAATCCAATGGAAAATAAATATAAAAATACATTGCTCACAAGACTAAACACTATCCATTGTGGCCAGGAAAACTGCCAGAATATATTCAAATAACCGGAAAGTACAGACTCATTAAAACTCATAACCCCTCATCTTTCAACTTGATGTTATAAATGTATGAATTTTGGATTAAAATAAGGAAAGAACACTCACGTAAACATCAGTCCGGAAGCCATTGAGCTCTCTTTTCTCTTTAGCCCAAAAAGCAATTCTATTCTTCGATAACCATCTTTAAGAATAAAAAAAGAAACTACTTCTGCCTCGTTTTTCTCTTAACTTCCCGGAGCCTCATGGTTAGCTTTTTTCTTAGATCGTTATGATAAGCTCTATATTTTTTGATACTTTCTTCAAGATTTTTTTTATTCATCAGGTATTCTTCATACAAATTGCTCAATTCCGAAATCTGGGTAATGACATCTGATGAAGGGGCTTCGGAATCATTTTCTGCCTCTATCAGTAAACGGTAATATTCAATACGACTGGTCAGGCTGGTGTGGAGTTTTGGTTCTATTCCCTGCATGGTTTTAATTTTTCTTTTTTAAGGTCAATGTATATTTTATAAATTCTTGCCAGCCGCTATAGGAGGAACATCACTCTGATATAAAATCTTAACCTCTTCAGCAGATTTATTTTGATTGACAGATTTAAAATAAGATCCATTCAAAACAGAAGAAATTAATGTTTCATCGGGATGACCTAAAGGTAATAACGGCAATACAGTATATTCATTAACTGAAATCTGTGGTGAAATTCCGCTACTGTATTCTCCGGATCCATTGGCATTAAATACTTTATAAATTACCGGATGTAGCTGCCAGCGTATTTTTTGAGGCTTACGTTTGTCTTCCACAGTGAATCCTGCCATATCTTTTCCTAACGTTACATCTCCAACCTGAATTACCTGCAAATAAGGTTTCAGATTATGAATAACGATTTCTGCAGCTGAAGCTGTACTGTTTGAAGTCAGGATATAAACTTTATTCAAATTTAAGGCATTAGCGCGTAAACTATTAAAATCAAGCGCTTTCGGATCGTAAGCGATCTGTTGGGAGAATGTTCTTTTGACTTCACCACCGTTTTTATTTCCTTTAAAAATAATGAAGGGAGAAGTGGAGGATATTCCCGAAGGAATCAGCGAGCAAAGAGCGGCCGCAGCAGACACTGACCCTCCGTAGTTGTATCGAAGATCGAGAATCAGTTCCTGTATCCCGGCAGCTTTAAACTCTGCAAATTTCTGGCTAAGTTTCTGAGTCATCCCATCCGGAAAATCGTAGATATACAGATAGCCTGCTTTTTTACCATTTTTTTCAAATATTTTAGACAATAAAGGCTGTTCAAAAGATAATCCATAATATACTTTAATCTCCTTTTCATCAGTAACAGCACCATTATTCCAATGTCCTACAGTAAGATCCAGAACCATAAGATCTTTCATGGTTGAAGTGATAGCCTCAGCATTGCTTGGTGTTACTGTTTTTCCATTAATTTTAGTAATGATCATTCCCCGTTCAAGTCCGGCATTGAATGCTGGTGAATCACTAAGAACCAGTTTAATCACTGTTATCACTTCTCCATTGGTCCGCTGAAGAACTGTATAATCGAAACCATACATATTCCGTATCGAGCGTGGATAACTGGAAGGATCTTCTGTATTGACAATAAAAGAAAACCGATCCTGCGGAGCCAGCAGACTTTTGAAAAAATCTTTTACCGGAAGGCGATAATCTGGTTTGGCAGGCATCTGATCTGCCCAGTAATAATACCGTTTCAGACTATCCTGGATCCAAAGATTAACGGACTCTGTACTTCCATCCGGAAAAACAGGAGGATTTTCATCATGATCCGTACAGGATATCAAAGTGATGAGAAGCACTACGAATTGAAGTTTAAAAAAGTTTTTCATCTCTGGTTATAAATATTCTACCACATCTACATCCCCTTTTACTACCCATACCCCATTCTCCAGCTTTTCCTGCAGGATGATCATATTGGCACCCATATCTTGCTTTATTTTTACTTTAACTACAGCAGCTCCGGCATAAGGTTCTGTAGTTCCCGGTTTGTATAATTCAAGGTATACAGGGGCAGCAATACCGAAAGAATTATATATCTTCACGGGAGTAAAACTGCTCTTTCCAATATTGTCAAATTCTGCTAACACAACGCCGTTTTCTCTTTTTAAAACTCCTTTCACATTTTCAAGTGATGATCCCGAAAATTCACCCAGATTCGGAAAAATAAATTCAAACCCTACCTTCCCAAGGTTAACTTGTGGTTTTATCACTTCAGTCTGCAGGAAGATTCCCGGAAGATTGAAGAAATCTAATTTTTTATACTCCTCTACATTATCATATGTAATATTATACTGCATGACCTCTTTTCCTGTTTCATAATTATATATTGCCAGCTTGTTGGTCTCTCCCTGATCCAATACAAACTGAAGCGTGGTTTCTATTTTATTGGTATAGGAGTTTTTTCCATCAATAGATACGGGTTCTCCATTGAACCTCAACTGAAGTATATCTGGTTTAGAGTATCCTTTGATTGCTACTTCTCCTGGTTTTTGGGCAAGATCATATTTTTCCATCACCGTATTGTCTGTACAGGAAAACAATATGAACAATAATAGTAGTGCAAAGATTTTATTCATCTTTTATCTTATTTTTTAACTTAAAAAATATTGCCCTGCTCATTGTGCAGGGCAATACACAATTATAAAAAAACTAGTTGGATATGTTCTGGACAGCTGCTTCTTATCAAAACAACCATCCATTATTGTATATTAAAATTTCATGTTATATTTCATGGTTAGCTGTAAAGCGCAGAATGTTTATTTTTTAATAAAATGCAAACGTTCTGTAGTCTTTCCATCAGTTACTTCTGCTATATATACTCCTTGTGATAAACCTGCTACATTGATTAATCTTGAGTACGGAGTGTTAAGAACCTGCTGTCCTGCTGCGTTATAAAGATGAACTGTTGTTTTGTTTTCTTTCAATGCAGGATTAAGCTGCAGCTGTAAATGTTCTTTTACTGGATTTTCTGCAATCTTCGTAAGATTTTCTTTCTTTTTTACATCTTTTGTGTTTAAGGTTGTTGAGGTGGCATAAATAGCCATTTCATCAATATTGATATTCATGATGTTATTTCCTGAGGCATTTCTATTGGCCCACATTCCTATATAAATTTTCTTACCTGCAAAAGCTGAAAGGTCTACAAGGCTTTCCCCAAATTCAGTAAGATTTGTCGGAAAAGGGTTAGTTGAAGCACCTACCTGTATTTTATATGGACTTTGAAGGTAATTTCCTGATCCGTCTACTGTCATCGCCTGGAAATCTGCTAAAACAGGAACTTGTTTTTGAGGCGTACTTACATAAATATAAAGATCCCGGCTCACAATAGTATGGGAAGCTCTCTGTCTTCCAATAGCAGAAGTAAGTTGAATTGTTCCTGATGCGTTTGTAAGGTCAATCTGAGGAGAAATAATCCAGTCATCTTCAGTTCCAAAATCTGTAACATTTCCAGTAGGAACCTTATTAGTTGAATGTCTTAGAACCCCGGCACTTCCATAAGTTAAAGAAGTTCCATTGTGATAAATATTGGGTCCCTGAATCCACCCGTTGCTGTTGCCATTCAGATCATGGAAGGTCCATCCCTGAAGATCGGCAGGAGTATCAAAAGTATTTCCCCAAACCAGAATTTGTGCTGCAGCCAGCTGAGATAACAAAAGAACAGATGATAAAATTATTTTTTTCATGATACTGATTATTAAGATTTTTTTAGAAAAAGAAAGCAAGGAGCAAGCCTAGGCCGTTCCTTGCTTTTATAATTTTTTTAGTTTACAATGGCAAAATTGTATTTTGTCCAAGTGCCCTGGAAGTTTCCACAGTTTCTTGGAGATACATTCCAGCTGCCTTCGTTAAAGAACGGCTGGTTCATCCCCCATAATGCCGCTGTACTTCCTGTAAGAAGGTTAGCCGTTGGAATTCCTGCTGTACCAGCTCCCATAACAGAAGTTGTAAAGCCATGAACCTGAATAGAAGCGAAATTAGAAGCTGAAGAAAGCTCTGATCCAGTACCTTCTACTCTGATCCCGGTAGGATATCCTGTTACTACAGCATTATTTAAAGTTAATTTACCATATCTTCTGATGTGAATACCGTTTTCGTAAGCTGCACCTTGTCCTGCAGCCCCGAATTTAGGACCTACGATAGTAAGATTGTTGATAACAGGGTTTGTAATCAGTGAAGTAGCAGTACCTGTTGCATTGTTATCAAGCTCAATACCGTTAGAATCAGGACTTCCTCCGCTTACCGTGTGTGCTGAATTGTAATCAGCAAGAGAAAGAGCACATGTAATAGTTCCTGTATATCCATTATCAAAGTCAAAATTATCATCTTCTGCAGCGAATGAAACCAAGTTAGAAGCATTTACTGTTCCTCCGAAAAACTCAAAAGAATCATCCTGACCGTAAGATACCTGGATATGATCTAAAGTAGTACCATTTCCAACACCTCCTAGTGATAAAGCATTTACTTCGTTACCAGAATTAGCGCCTACAAAATCATAACCAGCAAATTCTATACGTACATATTTCAATGTTCCTGCATTATGAGAAGGGTTAGTTCCTCCGAAATAATAATCACTACCGGTTAATCCTTCAATAGTCGTTGTAAAAGGTACATTGGTAGGTGCATCCCCTAAAAGGATCACTCCTCCAAAATCTCCCGGAGTTGCTGTAGTATCTTCATCTCCGTCTAAAAGTCTGTAGCTTGTAAAAACAATAGGCTGAGATTCTGTTCCTGTAGCATTGATTTTACCTGTTTTAGTAATAACCAGGATTCCTGAACCTTCTCCTATTGCATTAGGTTTTGCTTTGATGAATGTTCCAGGCTGGATCGTAAGTGTTGCTCCGTCTTTAACCGCTACAGTACCATCAATTTCTATCACTCCGCTCCATGTTGTATTGGAAGTGATAGGCCCGCTCACTTTAGTTACAGGAAGCGAAGAAGCTGTAAGATATTCAGCTGAAGTAGGTTTCATTTCAAAAGGAGTTGAAGAATCTGCTAAATGATCGTTCTGACAAGCTGTAAGAGATAATGCAGCAGCTGCAATTAGAGTTAATCTTTTCATTGTTATAATTTTTGATAGATCCGGTTATTTATTTTATGACCGGAAGTTTTTAATATTCAGAAATATCCGCCTCTATATTTCTGCGATTTGGTTATTGTTTTCATCCTACAGACCAGGAGGAGCTGAGCTGTCTGAGTTCCCTATAGATCCGCTATTTTCCGGGAAAAGATGATAGCGTGCGGGTTTTAAGTGATTGGGTACTGCTGTGCGCATCATCAGTATTATTCCGTATCATTTTCAGGATCCCGAAAACCTGTACCTTTCTGTCTAGAGCTCATTTATTTTTATAAGAGCTGGAAACAATCTATAAGATCCACGCTCTTATTACTTATTCCACAATAGAAAAATCATATTTATTCCAATTCCCTTGAAAGTTTCCACAATTTCGCGGAGCTACATTCCAGCTGCCTTCATTGAAGAAAGGCTGGTTCATTCCCCATAATGCCGCTATATTTCCTGTAAGAAGATTAGCTGTTGGGATTCCTGCTGTGCCGGTACCAGTAACAGAAGTACTGAACCCATGTACAAGGATTGAATTCAGGCTAGAAGTCGCGGAAAGTTGTGAACCTGTCCCTTCTACCCTGATTCCGGTAGGATATCCTGTTACAACAGCATTGTTTAATGTTAGCCTTCCATTTCTTCTGATATGAATTCCGTTTTCATAAACAAGTCCCTGCCCTGCTACTCCATTTCTTGCCCCAATGATAGTAATGTAGTTGATGGTAGGATTGGTAATCAAGGAAGTGGCTGTACCTGTGGAATTGTTATCTAATTCGATACCGTTAGAATCAGAATTTCCACCGCTCGTGGCATGATAGGAGCGATAATCTCCTAAAGAAAGAGCACATGTAATATTTCCTGTATATCCGTTATCAAAATCGAAATTATCATCTTCAGGAGCAAAAGAAACCAAATTGGTAGCGTTTACTGTACCTCCGAAAAATTCGAAGGAATCATCCAAGCTGTAAGAAACCTGAATATGATCTAAGGTAGTTCCATTGCCAACGCCTCCTAATGTTAAACCATTCACTTCATTACCAGAATTGGCTCCTATAAAATCGTATCCTGCAAACTCGATGCGTACATATTTCATAGTTCCGGCATTATGAGATGGATTAGTTCCTCCGAAATAGTAATCACCACTTAGACCTAATCCTTCAATAGAAGTTGTACTGGGTACATTCGTAGGAGCATCTCCCAAAAGAATCACTCCTCCAAAATCCCCCGGAGCGGCGGTTGTATCTTCATTTCCATCCAGAAGATTATAACTTGTAAACACAATCGGCTGAGAGTCTGTTCCTGCAGCATTGATCTTTCCTGTCTTGGTGATTACAAGAACTCCTTTAACAGCAGCCCAATCATAATTCGGTTTTGCTTTGATGAATGTTCCTGGGAGGATCGTTAATGTAGCTCCGTTTTTAACCCTTATCACTCCATTCATTTCAATTACCCCACTCCAGGTTGTATTGGACGTAATATCTCCACTTACAGGAGTTACAGGAAATTCAGAAACTGTAAGATATTCTGCTGAAGTAGACTTCATTTCGAAAGGAGCAGAAGAATCGGCTAGATCATCTTTTTGACACGCTGTAAGCGAGAATATCGTTATTCCAATTAATAGTAATTTTTTCATTGCTTAATTAGTTTATTAGTTTTCTTGATGAGTTCAATACGTCATTAAAATGTATAATTGACACTTAGCCCGAATATTCTTCCGCTGTAAGCACGGAATAAAATCTTATCGATATCTTTATCGTACTTATTGGTAGCACCTGGTACTAGTTCCTGTAATTCCCGGGCAGTTTTATTTCCTGTATTGTCAGTATGTCCTAAATAAGAATTAAAATTGTTGTAATATTCCTTTACCCTGTTGAAGATATTCCTTACATTCAATTTCACTTCCAGATTCCTGTTTCTTAAGAGTTTGTATGAGATCTGCGCATCTGCCACAGCATAAGGACGCTGAATTTCTTCTGCATTGTAAGAATATCCTACCGTCATATACTGATCTCCTTTTGCATTGTATAAGAAGTTGAATCCAAATCGTTCTCCATCATACATCAGCCCAATATTATAGGCATAAGGAGTTTGTCCGTAAAGAGGTCTGTCTACTTCATAGGTTTCACCGTTTTCTCCTGTGTTATACTGATCTTTAAAAGCAATTACTTTCGTTGTATTGTAAGTGAAATTCCCACTGATAAACAATTTTTTAAATAATGATCCTTCAGCAATAAATCCTAGGTTTTTACGTACTTCCACTTCTACTCCTTTCAGTTTCGCATTTTTTGAGTTTCCATTGTACAGCGATAAATTCCCATCATTTGAAAGACGCCCTTCACGCTCAATAGGTCTGTCAATATCCTTGTAATACAATCCGGCAGAGAATATTTCTCCCAATCCCGGAAACCATTCAAATTTAAAATCGTAGTTATTCACTGTAGAAGATACCATCTGTGTATTGAAAATCTGCCCATTGGCTATCGGGTCAAAATAAGGCAACCCGGTTCTCTCATTAAACTGAGGACGAATAACCGTCTTGTTATAGGCTAATCTCAGGTTTATTTTATTGGTGGGACTATAGGTAAAATTGGCAGAAGGCATCCATTTCCATCGTTGATCATCTACCCCTGTTTTCGTGAAGTTATTAGAATCATTTTTAGACTCAATTTGCTGAGAAATAAGATCATATTGAAAATATTCAGCACGCAATCCCCAAACTAACCTGAATTTATTGTTCCAACGGTTATCAAACATTATATATGCTGCATGCTGTTCAACTTCACCTTCATATTTACCATCATCCATGTACAATGCCCGGGTCTCCCATCCAATTCCTCCGGGTGCATAATGAGAGCCATCAAACCAGTCGGCAAGAGATCCATACATTTCCATAAATTTTGGATTCGGAACATTCCTGTTTCCATCTACTCTCAGTAAAAATTTCTGCTGTTGATTCGTGTTCGTTTTTGAGGCCCCGGCATATCCTACTTTAATATCATTTTTAAAATTCCCTCTGTCCAGGCTCCATTTAAAAGAAGCTCCATAATTATAATCTGTTTCTTTGCTGGCGATATACCCTCGTGCAAAATCACTTGCCGAATTATTGGCTACATGATAATTCATGATTTCACGTCCTACAAACTTGTATAAAGTCCTGTGCTGGGTATAATCCTTAGTATCTGATGAAACTCCCGTTCTGGCAGCGAACCAGTTGATTTCTATATTTCCGAACTTATGATTTCCTTCCAGTTTATTCTGTAAAAACATCTGATAAACGGGATAAACCGTATTCTCCGTAAAAGGTTTATCTAAAGATGGTATTTTTGACGGATCATTATTAGGTATTATTCCATGATAAAAATAATTATAGGCAATTTCCGCATTGGCAGGAGAACCGCTTCCACTGGTATTTTCATCCCAGCCTGTAATTCTTGTCAGTGTATTATCGTAGATATGGGTATATGAATTACGGAATGAAATTCTGTTCTTTCCCAGCTGCAATCCAAAATTTAGCATTCCTGCCACTGTTGAATTATAATTATAGGACGCTCCCTTATTCTTAAAATTATAAAAAGGCATTCTTCCGTTGGCATCAAAAGCA